>JBGASC010000009.1:0-131704 GCA_044229935.1 Planctomycetota bacterium
GGCCAGCCGCATGCTGGCCGAGCTGAAGGGCGGCGCGAAGTTCGACGAGGAGATGAAGGGCGGCGAGGCCTTCGAGGCCGCCGACAAGAAGGAAGAGGCGCAGGCTGTCCTGGCCGCCTTCAACGCCTTCAAGGACATTGCCAAGAAGTACGCCGACAACCGCATCGGCTCGGTCGCGACCGGGCGTGCCAAGAGCATCCTGGATCGCGGCATGGTCGGGTTCGAACCGGCTTGCCCCAAGTGCGGCGAGGCCAAGAAGGCCTGCGCGAAGCACGCGAAGAACGTCAAGCTCTGAGCATTCACCCGGCGCGCGAGTGCACGTCCACGTGCCTCGCGCGCCGTCGCCTGCGGCTCGAGTCGGCGGCGTACGAACTCGGGAGCACAGTGCTCCCCAGGGTGGCGCATGGCGGTACTTCGCGCGCGGGTTTGGGATGCACTGCGGACAGGAGGTCCCAGATGAAGCCGATCGCCAAGACCCACGCGCGGGACGTGATGCGCACCCAGGTGCTCAAGCTCTCGCCGAACATGCCCATCCCGCGCGCGATGGAGCTCTTCGAAGACCACAAGATCAGCGGCGCGCCCGTCGTCGACACCAGCGGCCGCGTGCTGGGCGTGCTCTCCGCGACCGACGTGACGCGCGCCGAGCGCCTGGGCACCACGGCGGTGCAGGCGGAATCGCGTGCGCTGGTGATGCGCGGCGGGGACGACGAGTGGGATGACGAACTGGCGGAGGAGGACCTGCTCTCGATCGAGGACTGGGGTCCGGAGAACGCCAACGGCCCGCTCGTCGCGGACTGGATGAACCCCGAGGTGATCTCGGTCGGTCCCGAGTGCACGCTGCCCGAGCTGTGCAAGGTCCTGGTCGACAACGGCATCCACCGCGTGCTCGTGATGGAGCACGGGCAGCTGCTCGGCATCGTGACCAGCACCGACGTCGTGCGCTGCGTCGCCAAGGCCTAGCTCCTCGCGCCACGAGCCGCCGTTGGCGGCCTCGGCGCGGGCAGCGGTAGGATGCGGGCGGCCAGCGACCGCAGGTCGCGCCGACCGCACCCCGAACCGAAACACACGCGTGCACGAGCGACCCCACTCCGCGGCCCTGCCGCGCCCGTATCCGGAGAACCCGGTGCTGGTGCGCCTGTGGCGAGGCGACGCCGTCGAGTCGCAGCACCGCGGAGCGTGGGTGCTGACCGACACCGCGGGCCGGCCGCTGGAGGGTGCGGGCTCCTTCGAGGCGCCGTACTTCGCGCGCAGTTCGGTCAAGTGCCTGCAGGCCATCCCGCTCTTCGAGAGCGGCGCGGCCGAGCGCTTCGCCTTCGACGAGCGCGAGATCGCGCTGGTGATCGCCTCGCACAACGGGGAGGAGATCCACACGGCCGGCGTGGAACGCATCCTCGCCCGGCTGGGTCTGGAGCCGAGGCATCTCGCCTGCGGGCCGCAGTCGCCCGGCGATCCGCGCGCCCGCGCGGAGCTGGCGCGGCGCGGCGAGAAGGCCACTGCGATCCACAACAACTGCTCCGGCAAGCACGCCGGCTTCCTCGCGCTCGCGCTGCAGCTGGGGGTCCCGCCCGAGCGCTACCTCGATCCGGCGTGCGCCGCGCAGGTGCGCGTGCGCGAGGCGCTGAGCGAGCTGTGCGGGCTCGCGCCGCACGAGGTCGGGCAGGCGATCGACGGCTGCAGCGCGCCGACGTTCCGGATTCCCCTGACGGCACTGGCGCGGGCCTTCGCGCGCGTGAGTTCGCCCGAGGGCCTGCCCGAGCCGCGCCGGCGCGCGTGCGAGCGCATGCTGGACGCGGTCGCGGCGCACCCGGAGATGATCGCCGGCAACCACCAGCGCATCTGCACCGACATCGCGCGGGTGACGCGCGGACGGCTGTTCCCCAAGCTCGGAGGCGAGGCGATCTACGCGATCGGCGTGCGCGGAGGCGGGCGCGCGCTGGCGATCAAGATCGACGACGGCGGCTACCGCGCGCTGCACGCCGTGATCGTCGCGCTGCTGCGCCGCCTGCAGCTGGCGAACGCCGAGGAGCTCGCCGCGCTCGAGGGCTGGGAGGAACGCACGCTGCGCAACTGGGCCGGTCTCGCCGTCGGACGAACCGAGGTGCTCGTCTGAGCGCGCGCTTCGACCGCCGTCGCGTGCCGCGCGCGCCCGCGCTGCCGCCTGCCTTGCCGCGCGACGCGCACAAAGGGCTCGCCGGGCGCGTGATCCTGGTCTGCGGCAGCCGCACGATGCCCGGAGCCGCGGTCCTCGCCGCGCGCGCGGCGCAGCGCGCGGGAGCGGGGCTCGTCGCGGTCGCGGCGCTGGCCGAGAACCTGCTCAACGTGTTGCCCGTGGCTGCGCCCGAGGCCGTGCTGCTGGACGCCGTGGCCGCGCATGCGCGCGGGATGCGTACGTTCGCACGCACGCTCGCGGCCCGCGGGGATCACGCCTGGCTCTGCGGTCCCGGGCTCGGGCGCGGGGCACGCACGCGCGCCCTGCTCGACGCGCTGCTCGCGGCGCGCGTCGAGGTCCCGCTGGTGCTGGACGCCGATGCGCTGAACGAGCTCGGCACCGATCTCGGCCGGCTGCGTGGCGTGTCCAGGCCGCTGGTGCTGACGCCGCACCCCGGCGAGGCCGAGCGCCTGCTCGGGCGTTCGATCGGCGCGGGACCGCGAGCGCGCCTGGACGCGGCGCGCGAGATCAGCGCGCGCAGCGGCGCCGTCTGCTGCCTCAAGGGCGCACGGACGGTAGTCGCCGGGGGTGAACGCGTGTATGTCAACGCGACCGGCAACGCCGGCATGGCAACCGCAGGGGCGGGCGACGTGCTGGCCGGCATCCTGGTCGCACACCTGGCGACATGCGTGACGATTCCCGAGGACGGCTGGGGACCCTTCGAGGCCGCGGCGAGCGCCGTGCACCTGCACGGTCTGGCGGGCGACCTCGCGCGCCGCGTGCGCGGAACGCGCGGACTGGTGGCCAGCGACCTGGTGGAGTTCCTGCCCGCGGCACAGGTCGCCCGCGACGCTCGCGAGCTAGACTGACGCGCATGACGCTCTCGCAGATCGCGCTCCCGGAGGGGGCGCAGGAGTCGCTCGGCGACAAGATCGGGTTCGTGGCACTGGTCGACCGCATGCAGGTCGACCACGCGCTCAAGGTCGTCAACAGCGCGCGCATCTCGTACGACAAGAAGAAGCGCGAGTTCGACGAGAAGGACCAGAAGCTCTGCCGCTTCCTCTGGGAGCACGGGCACACCTCGCCCTACCGCCACTCCTTCTACACGTTCCACTGGAAAGCGCCGCTGTTCGTCTTCCGCCAGGCCTTCAAGTACCAGGTCGGCAGCGGCTGGCGCGAGTACGCCGTCGACGGGCACGAAGTCTCGCTGGAGGTCTTCGACGTGTTCTTCGACACGGACAAGGGCTGCAGCTGGAACGAGGTCTCCGGCCGCTACGTGCAGTGGACGCCCGAGTTCTACCTGCCGAGCGTCTTCCGCGGGAACCCGCCGCACGGCAACAAGCAGGCTTCGCTCGACCTGCCCGCCGACTTCGACCACGCGCGCGAGCACGAGCTGATGGCCGAGGAGTGCCGCGAGGCCTTCCGCCGCTACGAGGAGCGCATCCAGCGCGGCGTGGCCAAGGAGATCGCGCGCATGTGCCTGCCGCAGAACCTCTACACGCAGGCCTACTGGACGGTCTCGCTGCAGGGCGTGATGCACTTCCTCGAGCAGCGCCTCAAGCCCGACGCGCAGCACGAGATCCGCCGCTACGCCGAGTGCGTCTACGAGCTCGTGCGGCACGACTTCGAGCGGCTGGGGATCCGCAAGGAGAGCCTCGTCGGAGGACACTCGTGAGACTGCTCCTGGGACTCCTGCTCCCGCTGTGCACGACGCTCGCTCCGCGCTCCGGAACGCAGCCGCAGGCGGACGCGTCGCCGCAGGTCAACCCGCAGGCCGCAGCGGGGAAGAACGCCGACGCGCTGCGGAAGGCGCTCGCCGAGCATTCGATCTGGCTCGAGCCGGCGCTCGGCGCCTGCGCGATCCCGGCGCGCGTGCTGGTGCGCTCCGACCCGCTCGAGTACGTGCTCGTCAACCAGGCGGGCAACGCACACGAGAGCCTGCTCGCCACCGACACGCAGCCCAGCGAGCTGAACGTGGCCCTGCTCGCGCTCGGCGTGCAGCCCGGGCGCAACGCGAGCTGGACGCCGCGCGATCCTCCGCCCACGCGCGACGAGATGCTGGCGGGCGCGCAGGCCTACGACGTGCAGGTCCCCGAGGGCGACGGCTTCCTGATGTATGTCGCCTGGAAGGAGAACGGCGAGCTCTTCTTCTTCCGCCTCGAGGACCTGATCCGCAACCTGCAGAGCGGGCGCAGCCTGCGCCGACACAGCTGGGTCTACCTCGGTTCGCGCAGCGTGCCCTCGCGCGAGGACCCCAAGCGCGAGCTGTACGTCGCGGACCTCGAGGGCAACCTGATCAACCTGTGCTTCTTCGAGCAGGGCAACACGCTGCTGACCGGTTCGCTGCCCGAGTGCCTGCAGCAGACCATCTGGGTGGGCAACTCCTCGCTGGTTCCGCCCTCGGGCGAGCCGGTGCTGTTCGTCTTCTCGCGCAAGGTGCTCGACTGCTGCCCCGAGGCGCTGCGGGCGCGCGTACCGACGATCCTCGCCGATGGACGCTGAACCCGTGCGACTGGACGCGGCCCAGCCGCGACTCGCGGCGCGCTTCCGACGCCTGTGCGCCCTCGAGCGCGCGGCGCGTGCGCTCGAGGCGCTGGCGATCGCGGCCGCCTGCAGCTGGATCCTCCTCGGAGTGGCCGAGTCCTCCGGCATGCGCAGCGACGACGCGGCGCTCGTCCCGGCGCTGGTCGCGGGAGCGTTGGCCGGTGCGAGCTGGCTGGTCGAGCGCTGGCGCAGCCCGCGCGAGCTCGCGCGGCGCGCCGATCGCGCGCTCGAGGCGCACGAGCTGATCCTGACCGCGCTCGAGGACGCGACCGCGGCCCGGCACGCGCCGGCCTGGCGCGAACTGCTCGGTGCGCGCGCGCTGGCGCTCTGGGACGGCGCCCGGCTCTGGCGCTCGATCGCCCCGCGCTGGTCGATCTGTGCCGCGTTGCTGCTGGTCGCCTTCGGTGTGCGTGAGCTCGGCCAGCATGCGCTGCGGTCCGCGCAGCCGGCGTTCGAGCGCGCCGAGGACTGGGCGGCGCTGGCGGCTGCGGTCGAGGCACAGCCCTCGGCTGCCGTGCCGGGGAGCCGCGAGGCGAGCGCACGCGCGGAAGGGGCGGAGCTCGCCGCCGAACTGCGCGCCGCCGGCGCACGCGAACGCTCGAGCGAGATGTCGAGCGCGCAGGCGAGCGAGCTGCTCTCTCGCGCGCGCCGCGCGCTCGAGCGCGCGCCTGCGGGAGAGTCGAGCACCCGACTCGGTCGCGAGGCCGGCGAGCGCCTCACCGCGGCGTACCCCGCCGAGCGCGAGCGACCGTCGGGGGCGGGGGCTCTCCCGGGGAGCTCGGGGGCGAGTCCGTCCGGCGGCGGCGGACGAGGCGTGCCGAGCGACGCTCCGGACGGCACAATGGCCGGCTCGACGGGCGGCGCCGCCGCACCCGCGACCAGCGCGGCCGGCTCGACGGGCAGCGTGGGGAGCGGCGTGCTGCACGCCTCGCTCTCCGCGCGCTGGTGGCCCAGCGAGCAGGACACGCTCGTCGAAGCCTGGCTCGAGCAGCAGCAGCGCGATCGGAGCAAGCGTTGACCAAGGACGACCACAATGGAACACGAGGCGGACGCCTGGGCGTCTGGCT
The DNA here is from genome assembly GCA_044229935.1 of Planctomycetota bacterium. Lineage (GTDB taxonomy): Bacteria > Planctomycetota > UBA1135 > UBA1135 > JADJLZ01. Next base: position 5,761 of record JBGASC010000009.1, read on the forward strand.
CGTCGGCGCACGCGGTTCGATCTCGACCTGCCTGCTCTACGGTTTGCACGGCCTGCGCGAGGGGCTGCTCGAGCCCGTGGGGCTCGTCACCGAGCGCGCGCCGTTCGATGAGCTCGCCCTGCGGCCCTACCAGGAGATCGTGCTCGGCGGCCACGACGTGTGCACGCGCACGCTCTCGCAATCGGCGAGCGAACTGGTCGAGCACCGCATCCTCGACTCGTCGCTGGTCGAGGCCTGCGCGCGCGCAGCGACCAGCTTCGAGGCGCGCCTGCGACCGGGACTGCTGGACATGCCCGACGTCGGCATGGCGGACCTCGACCCGCGATCGGCGCGCCTGAGCGGATCGGCGCCGCTGGCGCAGGTGGCCGCGATCCGGGCGGACCTCGAGGAGTTCCGCCAGCGCGAGGGACTCGAGCGCGTGGTCGTGGTCAACCTGGCCAGCACCGAGGCCTGGCGCGAGGACCAGCCGGAGTGGAGCTCGCTCGGCGCGTTCGAGCAGGCGCTGCACGCCGGCCGGCCGCAGCCCGCCTCCGTGCTGTATGCGCACGCTGCCTTCCTCGCGGGCTGTCCCTACGTCAACTTCACGCCCAGTCGCGGCTCGAGCCTGCCCGCGCTGCGAGAGCAAGCGCTCGCGCTGCGCCTCCCGCACTGCGGCAACGACGGCAAGACCGGCGAGACGCTGCTCAAGACCACGCTGGCCCCGATGTTCGCGGCCCGCAACCTGCGCGTGCTCGCCTGGCAGGGCTACAACATGCTCGGCAACCGCGACGGCGAGGTGCTCTCCGACTCCGCGCACCGCATGAGCAAGGTGCGCAACAAGAACGAGGCCCTGCGCGCCCTGCTGGGGGACGAGCACGTGCACACGCACGTCGGCATCGACTACGTGCCCTCGCTGCAGGACTGGAAGACCGCCTGGGACTTCGTGCACTTCGAGGGCTTCCTCGGCGCGCGCATGACGCTGCAGTTCACCTGGACCGGCAGCGATTCGGCCCTGGCCGCCCCGCTGGTCCTGGACCTGGTGCGCCTGGCGGATTTCGCCCATGCCCGCGGCGAGGCCGGCGAAATGCCCCAGACGGCCTGCTTCTTCAAGGCGCCCCTCTCGGGGGGCACCCACGACTTCCTGCGCCAGTTCCAGGTGCTGCTGGAGTATGCCCGCAGCCACGCCCGGGGCCGCTCCCGTCCGGCCTGAGCCACCAGGACGAGCGCCGTGGGGCTTGTTACCTGGCGCCAACTCCGTTCCAATATTGTGCGTAGCCCGCCCGCAGGCTGCCGCTATGAAGAGCGTGTTCCGATCCGCATTCGACCCCTTGCCCCGCTTCCCGTCTGCCCGTGCGCAGGTGCTGGTCGCGGCCGTGCTGGTCGTCGGCATCACGATCTCCGTGCTCGAGTACCTCGAGAGCTCGACCCTGGCGCGCACGCCGCAGGTGGAGGCGCAGGATCTGCGCGCGGACCCCGCCGCGCCGCGCACGCCCTCCCGCGAGGCGGCACGTTCCACGGGTCGGTCGGGCTGGACCGCATTGCGTGCCACGCAAGTCCCGACCGGCGAGCTGCCGGTGCCTTCCTCCGCCGGCGAACGGGCCGGCGCCTCGGCGTCCAAGACCGCGCCGATGTCTGCTGCGCCCGGCGAAGACGGCTAGCCCGTGCACGCCGATCGATCGTCGCCGCCTCCGCGCGGCAAGCCGGGGCTGAAGCTGCAGACCACCACGCTGTGGTACTACCCCTCGCAGCAGTACTCCGACACGCCGATGGGGACGCCCGCCTATCCCGGCGCGACGCCCGCCTACGTGATCTGGAACGTGCTGCAGCGCTACACGCGCGAGGGTGATCTCGTGATCGATCCCTTCTGCGGCGGCGGCACGACGCTCGATGTCGCGCGCAGCCTCGCTCGCCGCGCGCTGGGCTACGACCTGCAGCCGCAGCGGCCGGACATCTTCCGTGCCGACGCGCGCCAGCTGCCGCTCGAGGACGCCAAGGCCGACTTCGTCTTCATGGATCCGCCGTACTCGACGCACCTGGAGTACTCCAGGGACGAGGACTGCATCGGCGAGCTCGATGCCTTCGGCGGCGGCTACTTCGAGGCGATGGAGCAGGTCTTCGCCGAGGCCGATCGCGTGCTGCGCGACCGGCGCTACCTGGCCGTGTACTGCAGCGACTCGTTCAAGAAGAAGCGCGGCTTCATCGGCATCGGCGCCACGTTCTTCCAGATGCTCGCCACGCGCTTCCGGCCGGTCGACCACGTCGCGGTCGTGCGCGGCAACCGCAAGCTGGAGAAGCCCAACTTCCATCGCGCGGCCGAGGAGGGGAACTTCTTCCTGCGCGGGTTCAACCACCTCCTGATCTTCAAGAAGGAGCGCGGCGAGGCTCCGCCGCGCCCGGGCGCGAGCCGCCAGGCCGCGCGCGATCGCGGCGCGGCTCGCGAGCGCTGAGGTCGCCGTGCCGGACTCGCCGCGTCGAGCGATCCGCGCGAGCGGCGCATCGCGACTGCCGCGCGGCTTCTTCGCGCAGCCGACGCTCGAGCTCGCGCGGGCGCTCTTGGGCTGCCGCCTGGTGCACGAGACCGAGGCGGGGCGCCTGATCGGCCGCATCGTCGAGACCGAGGCCTATCTCCGCGAGGATCCGGCCTCGCACTCCTTCCGCGGGCGCACGCCGCGCAACGCCTCGATGTTCGGACCGCCGGGGCGCGCCTACGTCTACCTCGTCTACGGCATGCACGAGTGCTTCAACGTCGTCAGCGCCGCGGAGGGCGTCGGCGAGGCGGTGCTCGTGCGCGCCCTCGAGCCGCTCGAGGGACTGCAGCTCATGCACGCGCGGCGCGGCACGTCCGACGTGAGAGAGCTCTGCCGCGGCCCGGCGAAGCTGACGCAGGCGCTCGCGATCACGCGCGCTCACGACGGTGTCGATCTTGTGCGCGGCGCGCTGCGCATCGAGGCGCCCGAGCGCGGATTCGAGCCCGCGCGGATCGCTCAGCGGCCGCGCATCGGCATCAGCCGCGCGGTCGACGCGCCGCTGCGCTTCCTCGTCGCGGGCTCGCCCTGGGTCTCGCGGCCCTGAAACGCGCCGGCCGCGGTCGAGTCGACCGCGGCCGAGGATCCTGCTCGTCGCGCTGCGCGGCGCGCGCCGTCGCCGGCGCCGCGCGCGCGCCGATCCGAACCGCGTCAAGCCTCGTGCGGCGGCGTGCCTTGCGGAGCGGGCGGTGTCGGGGCCGGCTTCTCCTCGCCGGCGGGCTTGCTCGCGTCGTGCGGCGGCTCGCCAGCGGGCTTGGTTTCGCCGCCCGCGGGCTGCGCGTCCTCGTCGATCGGCGGCTTGCCCGGGACGATCTCGGTCTTCTTGCCCTTCTTCTCGAGGTCGGCCTTGATCTGCTCCTGGATCTCGGGCGGGAGGTTGTCGGGGATCTTGTACGTGTCCGACGACGCGCCGCCGGGCGGCGTCGCGCCGGGCGGGGGAGGCGGCGGGGCCTTGGGCTTGAGCAGGTCCTTCGCGCGCTTGTTGAACGAGGCCTTGTTGTAGCTCGGGACGACGTAGACCCAGGGAGCGAGGCGCTTCTGCAGCTCGGCCGCTTCCTTCTGCACCTCCTCGGGCTTCCTGGTGCTCTCGTCCTTCTTCGGCTCGTCCTTCTTGGCCGGATCCGCAGCGTCCTGCTTGTCGCCCTCGGCGGGCGCTGGCGGCGGCGTCGGGCCGATCGCCGGCGGCGCGTCGTAGGCGGCGCTGAAGCGCGCGTAGCACTTGTCGCCGTCCTCCTTGACCTGCACGGTGACCTTGAGCCCGTCGAAGGTGCGGAACTCGCTCGTCGCGCCCGCATCCTTGCTGAAGTCGACCTTGTCCGCGGGCAGCACGTCCTCGAGGTTGAGGTACTCCAGCGCGCCGGCGATCGAGCCGGGGGCGCTGGGGTAGCTCAGCTCCTGGCCCTCGGGGATGTTGGAGAGCTCGAAGTTCTGGTCCTCGGGCTTGGCGCGCTCGACGTGCACGTGCTCGCCGTCGGCATGCGACACGTCGACCGAGCGCACGCGGTCGCGCTTGACCTCGAGGATCTTCTTGTCGAGCCAGTCGACGTCCTTTTCCTTCAGCGCCGGATCGCCCTTGGCGAGCCAGCACTGCTTCTCGCCGCCCAGGCGCACGTAGGTGTTGCCCGAGGGCAGGCCGCCCTTGCCCTCGCTCTGCTTGCCGATGAGCACCTTGGCCAGCTCCTTGCCGGCCTTGTCCTTGATCGTCACCAGCGTCGCGGTCGAGCCCTCGGTCTCGGGGTCCTGCAGGCCGAGCTTGGCGTAACGCTCGGGGTTGTCGGTCTTGGCCTCGAGCGGCTTGAGATCGGCCAGCGCGAGCAGCATCTGCCGCACGGCCGAGGCGTCGGCCGGATACGAGCTCTTCTCGCTCAGGCCCCAGCCGCTCTCGGTGCGCACCAGCGTGAAGCTCGCGCCGTGGCGGGTCAGCGTCACGCTGGCCGCGTCGTTGACGGAAGCGAGCAGCGAGGGCAAGAGCGTCTCGCGCGCGGCGACGGGCGCCACGCTGGACTCGTCGTGCGAGAGCTTGAGCGCGGCCGCACCGCCGACGGCCAGCGTCGCGACGGCCAGGATCAGGATCGTCTTCTGCTTCATGGTTCAGCCTCCCTTGGGCTTGGGGCGCAGCGCGGCCACGCCGATCGCCGCGAGGATCACCAGGAGCGGCACGAGGAAGGTGTCGATCAGCTTGAGCTTGGTGCCCAGCGACTCGATCTCCTGGTTGCGCTCGTGCTTGACTCGGCGCAGCTCCTTGGCGGTCGCGACCTGCTGTTCGATGAAGTCGGCCTTGTCCTTGCGCAGCTGCTCGGTCAGGATCGGCGCGTCGGCGTCCTTGCCGCCGCCCTTCTGCAGCTCGGCCAGCTTGGACTTGAGGTCCTTGAGCTTGTCCTCGAGCTCCTTCTCCTTGGCGAGGAAGCGCTTGTCCGCCTCGCGCCGGATCTCGTTGATCTTGTCGAAGGGCCGCACCGAGTTCCCGCGGCCGCGCAGGCTGATCAGGTCGTTGTTGCCCGACATGTTCTCCAGCGCGTTGAGCACGAAGCCGTTGTTGTCGGCCGTCGGCGTCGCGATGCGCTGGCCGAAGAAGTTCTGGCTGCGCGTCCACCAGCGGTCGTGCAGCAGGTCGGCGTCGGCGACCACGATCACGTTGATCGGTCCCTTCGACTCCTTGAGCGCGCCGGCGTCGGCCGCGTCCTTCTTCTCCTCGGGCTTGGAGCCGTCCGCGGGCGTCTCGGCCTTGGGCTTGCCGTCGGGGTAGGCGCTCTTGGCCGGGCCGTTGACGCGCGCCGCGATCATCAGCTTCTCGCCGCCCGAGACGAAGCTCTCGATCAGCTTCTGCGGGTCGTCGCCGAACTGGATCGCGCTCTTGGTCACGCGCATCGAGTTCTTGCTGGTCTCGATCAGCGGCGTGATCGTCGTGGTCGCGTCGGGCTTCTTGCCCAGGATGCCGGCCGTGGCGAGGTTGATGTTGTCCAGCTGCGCGCTGACCGAGTCGTCCTTGCCCAGCGCGCCCTGCGCGGAGCGCATGCCCAGCCAGACGATGTACTCGGCCTCGCCGCCCTGCGGCAGCCGCACGCGCAGGCCGTTGTCCATGTCGCCGGCGAGGTCGTCCTTCTTGAACTCCAGGCCCCAGGCGGAGAGCAGCGGCCCGAGGTCCGAGCTGCGGTCGGCCATCATCGCCTGCAGCGGGTTGTTCGGATCGTTGCGCACCTCCTGCGCGTTGCAGAGCGGGTCGACGAAGACGACGGCCTTGCCGCCGCCGAGCACGTACTGGTCGATGGCGAAGAGCGTCTGCGGCGAGAGGCCCTGCGGGTGCACGACCATCAGCACGTCGACGCCGTCCTCGATCTTCTCCGTGTTGTCCGGGATGGTGCGCACTTCGAAGCGCTCGCGGATCTGGTCCAGGATGAACCAGGCCTGCACGTCGGCCTGCGGGTTGCGCATGCGCTGCATCGGATCGCCGTCCATCTGCAGCTTGCTCAGGAGCCCGACGACCTTCTTCTTGGGGTGCGCGAGGTTGTAGATCAGGCGCGTCAGGTCGTACTCGAGGAACGACTCGCGCTGCTGCTGCACGAAGGGGATGTTCTCGCTCTCGTCGGTGGTGTTCGTGCCGGCGATGCCGAAGTAGATCAGCTCGCCCGCGGCGTTGAGCGGCACGCCCTGCAGCCCGGCCTCGACGGCCTTCTCCTCCTCCTCGGAGTAGGGCTCGGGGTCGTAGACCTCGAGCTTGAGCTTGCCGCCGGCGTGCGCGACGTACTCCTCGATCAGCTCCTGCACGCGCTGCGCGAAGCCGACCAGCTGCGTGACGTCCTTGGCGACCTTCTTGGAGAAGAAGAAGCGCAGCGTCACCGGCTCGGGCAGGTCGCGCAGGATGTTCTTGGTGCCGTCGGAGAGCGTGTAGAGCTTCTCCGCGGTCAGGTCCAGGCGCGTCGAGCGGAAGAGCGATCCGCCCAGCGCGTTGAGGGCGACGAACAGGACCAGCCCGAGGACGAGGCCGGCGGCGGTGAAGAGCTTCGAGTTCATGGGCGGTTCCTCAGTCGGCCTTCTTGGCGTCGAGGATCACGGCGTTGGCGAACATCGCCACGAGGATCAGGGAGGCGAAGAACAGGAGGTCGCGCGCGTCGATCACGCCGCGCGTGATCGCCTCCCAGTGCGTCAGGAAGCTGAAGTCCGCGACCGTGTTGGAGACCGACTGCGGCAGGTAGTCGCTGTAGAAGGCGCGCACCGGCGGGAAGCCGATCAGCAGGAACAGGAGGCAGGCGACCAGCGCGAGGATGAACGCGATCACCTGGTTCTTGGTCACGGCCGAGAGCGCCGCGCCGATCGCGAGGTAGCCGCCGGCCATCAGGAAGCTGCCCGCGTAGCTGGCCAGGATCACGCCGTTGTCGGGCTTGCCGAGGTAGTTGATGGTGATCCAGGTCGGGAAGGTCAGGAGCAGCGCGATGCCGCAGAAGGCCCAGGCCGCGAGGAACTTGCCGAACACGGCTTGCGCGGGCGTGATCGGCAGCGTCATCAGGAGCTCGATCGTGCCCTGCTTGCGCTCCTCGGCCCACAGGCGCATCGAGATCGCCGGGATGAGGAACAGGTACAGCCAGGGATGCAGCCCGAAGAAGCTCTGCAGCGAGGCCTGCTCGGACTCGTAGAGCCCGCCCAGGTAGAACGTCAACACGCCGGAGAGCACGAGGAAGACGACGATGAAGACGTAGGCGACGGGCGTGGCGAAGTAGCCGGCCAGCTCGCGCTTGAAGACGATGATCGTGTTGCGCACGGGGTTCGTTCCTTCGCTCAGGTGAGGGCCACGCGGTCGCCCGTGGTGATGCGCCGGAACACCTCGTCGAGCGCTCCGCGCTCGGCGAGCTGCGCCGGGGTGCCGTCGAAGAGGATCCGGCCGTGCGCGATGATGATCGCGCGCGTGCAGACCGCCTCGACCTCCTCGAGGATGTGCGTCGAGAGCACGATCGCCTTGTTCTTCGCCATCTGGCGGATCAGCGTGCGCACCTCGTGCTTCTGGTTGGGGTCGAGGCCGTCTGTGGGCTCGTCGAGGATCAGCACCTCGGGGTCGTGCAGGATCGCCTGGGCCAGCCCGACGCGGCGCTTGAAGCCCTTGGAGAGCGTCTCGATGCGCTGGTGCAGCACCTTCTCCAGGTGCACCTGCCCGACCGCCTCCTGGATGCGCTGCGCCCGCCGTGCGGGATCCAGCCCGCGCAGCTCGGCGACGAAGGCGAGGAAGCTCGCCGGCGTCATGTCGGGATAGGCGGGCGCGCCCTCGGGCAGGTACCCGAAGTGCGCCTTGGCGCCCAGCGGATCCTCGAGGATGTCGCAGCCGCAGATGGTCGCCGTGCCCGAGGTCGGGCGCAGGAAGCCGGTCGCCATCTTCATCGTGGTCGACTTGCCGGCGCCGTTGGGGCCGAGGAAGCCCAGGACCTCTCCGCGCTCGACGCGGAAGCTGATCCCGTCGACGGCCTTGAGGGGTCCGAAGTGCTTGGTGAGTTGCTTGATCTCGAGCATGCTGGGAACTCCACGAGCGAGGCGACGACGCGGCAGCGCCGCATCGCTCGACCTCCTGGGTCTCCGGTTCGAGCGCTCCGGGCCGGGCGGGCCGGCCGGAATTGGGGGGCCAGTAGTTAACCCGCGCTGCTCCGGCTGGCAAGGATGGAGATGCGCGGGTGTGCGATCGCAGGCCCGGAGCGCGCGCGGCGCCGGACCTGCGAAGTGGGCCAGGGCTACGCAGGGCGGCCTCGCGGTGTTGGAGCGGGACCGAAGCTGGCGCTCGGGGCCGCCGACCCTATAAAGAGGGACGCTCGGCGCGCCCGGCGACGCTCGAGCAGCCCAGCGCACCCTCCTTCCGCACGTGGACCTCGCTCCCCAATCGATCGCCTGGCTGCTGCTCGTCGTCAGCCTCGCCGGTGCGCTGCCGCCGCTGTTCCGCCGCTGGTCGGATCGCGGGCTGCACCTGTTCGTGGCGGTCGCGGCGGGGATCTTCCTCGGGACGATCTTCCTGCACCTCCTGCCCGAGCTGGCCGGCGTCGGGCACGGCGACCACGCCGCCGCGGCAGAGCCGGCCGTCGGCGGCTCGCTCGCGCCCTGGATCGCCGCCCTGGTCGGGCTGCTGCTGCTCTTCGCGCTCGAGCGCGTCTGGCTGCGCTCGCTGGTCGAGCGGGCCGGGCCGAACGTGCACGCCGGGCTGTGGGTCGCCACCTACCTCGGCCTGAGCCTGCACTCGCTGACCGCGGGCGTCGCGCTGAGCGCGATCCTGCACTCCAGCGGCGGGAGCACGCAGTTCGTGATCTCCTATCTGGTCCACAAGGCCAGCGAGAGCTTCTCGCTCGCGACCGTGATGCGCCTGGCCGACGTGCGCCTGCGCATGGCGGTGGTGATGCTCGCGCTCTTCGCGTGCATCGAGCCGGTGGCGGTCGTCTCCGGCGCGCAGCTCTTCGATCACCATCCCGATGTCGACGGGATCCTGACCGGCTTCGCCTGCGGCACGTTCCTCTACGTCGCCGTGTGCGACCTCCTGCCCGAGGTGTTCCACGGCGGCGACCGGCCGCGGCTCAAGCTCGCCGCGGTCACGCTGGGCGTGCTCTCGACGGCCTTCACGGTCGAGCGCGGCGCCGCGGCGCTGCGCTTCGCCGAGCGCGTCGGGGTCGAGCTGTGGAACGTGCTGGTCGACATGGCGCCCTTCCTGCTGATCGGGTTCCTGCTGGCGAGCCTGCTGCACCTGGTGCTGCGCATCGATCGGCTGGTGCGCCTGCTCCGCGGAGACGACCTGCGCTCGGTGGGCCGCGCGGCGCTGATCGGTGCGCCGCTGCCCCTGTGCTCGTGCTCCGTCGTGCCCGTGGCGCTCGAGCTGCGCCGCCAGGGCGCGAGCAAGGGCGCGACGACGGCCTTTCTGATCTCGACGCCCGAGACCGGCGTCGATTCGGTCAGCGTGTCGTGGGCGCTGCTCGATCCGCTGCTGACGATCGCGCGTCCGATCGGGGCCGTCGTGTCCGCCTGCGTGAGCGGCGGACTGGTCAACGCGCTCGTGCGCCGCGGCCTCGACCGAGAGGGGCCGCCGCCGCAGGCCTCAGGCTCGCGACACGCGCACGCAGCGAGCTGTGCAGAGGAGCCTGGGCACGAGCACGCGCACGAACACGATCACCGGCACGCCCACGATCACGTGCACGATCACGTGCACGAACACGAGCACGAACACGAGCACGAACACGAGCACGATCACGTGCACGAACACGAGCACGAACACACGACGGCACGGGCGGACGCCTGCTGTGCCGAAGCAGACTGTCCTCCGGCTCCGGCCGACGCGCCTGCGCGCAGTCGCTGGTTGCGCGTGCTGCACTACGCCTACGTCGAGATGCTCGACGACCTCGCGCCCTCGCTGGTCGTCGGCCTGCTCGCCAGCGCCGTGATCAGCGTGCTCCTCCCGCCGGACCTGCTCGATTCGAGCTTCGCCAGCGGGCTGCCGGCGATGCTGCTGATGCTCGTCCTGGGCATCCCGCTCTACGTCTGCGCCTCGGCGTCGACGCCGATCGCCGCCAGCCTGATCCACAAGGGCCTGAGCCCGGGCGCGGCGCTGGTGTTCCTGCTGGTCGGTCCGGCGACCAACGCCGGCTCGCTCGTGCTGCTCGCGCGCGAGCTCGGCCGGCGCACCATGCTGACGCTGCTGGTCGGGCTCTCGCTCTCGGCCGTGCTGCTCGGCCTGCTCGTCGACGCGCTCTACCGCGCGCTGGATCTCGCGCCCTCGGCGCGGCTGGGCGAGAACGCGCACGCCGTGCCCTCGGCGCTGGCGACAGGTTGCGCGGTGCTGCTGGCGCTGCTCGTGGGGGCCTCGCTCGTGCGTTCGCTCGTGCTGCGTCCCTGGTCGCGCCGCGCCTCGCGCGCCGTGCGAACGGCGCGGGCCTGAGCTCAGCCTCCGCGCACGTTGGCGAGGAAGCTGCTCGCGCGCTCCTCCAGGCTCTGCGAGCTCTGGTGCAGCTCGCCGCTGGACTGCTGCAGGCTGCCGAGCTCCGTGCGCGTCGCCTCGGTCGTGCCCGAGAGCTCGGCCACGGTGTCCGAGAGCGAGCTCGATCCCTGCGCCGTGCGCTGCACGGCGGTCGAGATCTCGTCGGTCGCGAGCGCCTGCTGGTCGACGGAGGTCGCGATCGACTGGCTGCCCGCCTCCAGGCGCGAGAGCTGCGCGTCGACGCGCGCGATGCTCTGCACCGTGCGCTCGGTCGAGGACTGCACCGAGGCGATCGTCTCGGAGATCTCGGCCGTGGCGCGCGCGGTCTCCTGGGCCAGCTTCTTGACCTCGGCCGCGACCACGGCGAAGCCGCGGCCGGCGGCGCCGGCGCGCGCGGCCTCGATCGAGGCGTTCAGCGCGAGCAGCTTGGTCTGCGAGGCGATCACCGAGATCAGGCCGACCACGCTGCCGATGCGCTCGGAGGCGCGCGCCAGCTCGGCGATGGTCTCCTGCGTGCGGTGCGTCTCCTCGACGCAGTCGCGCGCGGCGTTCGACGCGTCCTGCACCTGGCGGCGGATCTCGCCCGCCGTGGCCGAGAGCTCCTCGGTCGCGGCGGCCACCGAGGCGACGTCGCTCGAGAGCGAGCGCGCGACCTCGGTCACCGTTCCCAGGCCGGCGAAGGAGCGCTCGGCCGAGCTCGCCAGCGTGCGGCACGAACCGTCGACGCGGCCGGCGGCGCCGGCGACGGAGGCGATCACCTCGCGCACGAACGCGTCGAACTCGCCGGCGAGCTCGTGGCGCCTCCGGCCCGCCTCGCGCAGCTCCTCGCTCTTCGCCTGCATGGCACGCGAGGCCTCGTTGATCACGAGCGAAGCCTGGCGGTAGCTGCCCGGCATGCCCGTCAGCAGCACGCGGCGCCAGAAGTCCCCGCGGCTGGCGTGGTCGAGCGCGGCGCGCGACTCGCGCACGTAGGCGTCGATGCGGTCGAGCGCGTCGTCGACGGCCGCGTAGAGCTCGGCCGCCGCGCTGCCCTCGGGCGGCGCCTGGTGGCCGGCACCGCACAGGCGCGCCTCGAGCTCGCCGCGCGCGGCGGCTCGCAGCACCGCGGCCGCCTCGCGCATCCACGGGTCGGCGCGCAGGTCCTCGGCCTGCGCGGGTTCAACGGCCTGGTCCAGCATGGGCGGCCTCCACGTCTTCCGGGACGAGGGAGAAGACGAACTCCCCGTAGCCGAGTCCGGCGCGGGCGAGCGTCGCCTCCAGTGCCTGCGTCGAGGCGCGGATCGCGCTCTTGACGTCGGGCTGCGCGCGCTCGATCTCGCACAGCGACGCGTAGAGCGGCTCCAGCGTCCGCAGCGCCGAGCGCGCGGGCGCGCGCCGATTCGAGTGGTAGCCCACGACCTTGCCCGCCGCGTCGTAGCTGGGAGTGACGTGCGCGAAGACCCAGTAGTTCGCGCCGTCCTTGGCCAGGTTCTTGACGAAGGCGAAGACCTCGCGCCCCGCACGCAGCTCGTCCCACAGGAGCTGGAACACGCAGCGCGGCATGTCCGGGTGCCGGATCAGGCTGTGCGGCGCGCCGAGCAGCTCGGCGCGCGTGTAGCCCGAGATGCGCAGGAAGGTCGTGTTGGCGTACGTGATGCGACCGTGCAGATCCGTCTTGCTGACGATGAGCTCGTCCTCGTGCAGCAGGCGTTCTTCGTCGCGCGGCGCGACAGCGGGGCGAGGTGCGGGGATGGCCATCGGAACGCGACGGCATCGTCGCGCGCTTCGCCGCCCGACGAGGGGCCGATGAGCGTAGGGACGCGGACGCGACACGGGTCGCCAAGCGGGAGCTCCGCCGCTATCCTCCTCCGCCCACCCCGAGCCCAGGAGGAGCTCTCATGTCCGCTACTCAAGACAGCGTCGGCCCCGGCAAGATCGTGCGCATCCACTACGTGCTGCGCGGCACGACGGGCTCGGTGATCGACTCCAGCGAGGCCAGCGCACCGCTGGAGTACCTGCACGGCGCACGCAACATCGTCCCTGGCCTCGAGGCGGGGCTCGCCGGCGCGACGGTCGGGCAGAAGCTGCGCGTCAAGGTCCAGCCCGAGCACGGCTACGGCGTGCGCCAGCCCGACGCCGTGCACGCCTTCCCGCGCTCGTCCTTCCCGGCCGAGCTCGAGCTGGAGGCGGGCATGCAGTTCGGCGCCGAGAACGAGCAGGGCGAGGTGGTCACGGTCTGGATCGCGGGCGTCGAGGCCGATCGCGTGATGGTCGATCTCAACCACCCGCTCGCGGGCGAGGTGCTCGACTTCGAGGTGACGATCGAGGGCCTGCGCGATGCGACCGCCGAGGAGCTCGAGCACGGACATCCGCACGGTCCGGGCGGGCACCACCACCACTGAGAGACCGCTACCTGCTCTCGTCGGCTCGGATCGGGGGTCGCATCGATCCCGCCGCAGCGCCGCGCCCTCTAGTCTCGTCGCGTTCACACACCGCAGACCGACCCGAGGGGGGACGACTCGATGAACAAGGATCAGATGAAGGGCGCCACCAAGACCGCAGTGGGCAAGGCCGAGCGCGCGACCGGCAAGCTCGTCGGAAGCCGCAAGCTCGAGGCCAAGGGGATCGGCAAGGAGCTCGAAGGCAAGGTGCAACGGCGCGTGGGCGACGTGAAGGCCGCGCTGAAGGACTCGAGCAAGAAGCGCCGGCGCTAGGCGCTCACAGCTCGCAGTGCACGAGCTCGCAGGCGATCGCGCCGTTCTGCACGGCGCGCGTGCGCTGCGCCTGGAGGCCGAGCGCCTGCGTCAGCTTCGGATTGCCCGAGAGCAGCGTCGCGTGCCATCCCGCGCAGCGCTCGCGCAGGCGCGCGCCGAAGGCGCGCAGCATCGGCTCGAGCTCGCGCTCGTCGCCGATGCGCTCGCCGTAGGGCAGGTTCGTCCCGATCCAGGCGTTCCAGCCGCGCTTGTACTCGCAGCTCTCGGCGCGGCCGCGCTCGAGCTCGACGAACTCCGCGACTCCGGCGGACTCCAGGTTCTGGCGCGCGCCGGCCAGCGTCGCGGCGTCGCTCTCCAGGCCGCGCAGGATCAGCTTTCCCGGGCGCAGTTCCTGCTTCTTCGCCTCGGCGCGCAGGCGCGCGGAGTGCGCGAGATCCCACTCCTTCCAGCGCTCGAACGCGAACTGCTTGCGCAAGGAGCCCGGCGCGATGCCGAGCGCGAGCCAGGCCGCCTCGACCAGGATCGTGCCCGAGCCGCAGAAGGGATCGACCAGCGGCGAGCGCCGATCCCAGCCCGAGTCGAGCACGAGCGCGGCCGCGAGCGTCTCGGCCAGCGGCGCACGGCCCTGGAAGCGGCGCCAGCCGCGCTTGTGCAGCGACTCGCCGCTGGTGTCGACCAGCAGCGAACAGCGGTCGCGGAAGAGGTGGACGTGCACGCCGAGGTCGGGGGCGTCCTTGTCGACGCTCGGCCGCTGGCCGGTGCGCGCGCGGAACTGGTCGCAGATCGCGTCCTTGACGCGCTGCTCGACGAAGAGCGTGTGGTCGAGCAGCGACTCGTTGGCGTGGGCGGCGACGACCAGCTTGCCCTCGGGCGCGAGGAAGCGCGACCAGTCGATCGCCTGCGTGCCGCGGTACAGCTCGTCGGCCGCCTCCGCGCGGAAACGCGAGAGGCGCAGCAGCACGCGCACGGCGGTGCGCAGCCACAGGTTCGCGCGCGCCGCGTCGGCGAGCGAGCCCTCGAAGTAGACGCCGCCCGTCTGCTGCTCGAGCCTGGGCAGCTTGAGCGCGCGCGCCTCGGCCATGAGCAGCGGCTCCAGGCCCGGCGCGCACGTGGCGAAGAAGCTCTCGCGGGCGGCGCTCACACGCCCATCACGTGGAAGCCCGCGTCGACGTACAGCACGCTGCCCGTGATGCCGCGCGAGAGGTCGCTGGCCAGGAACATGCACGTGTCGCCGACCTCGTCGGCCGTGATGTTGCGCCGCAGCGGCGACTTCTGGGCGATGTGGTCGAGGATCTCGGTGAAGCCCGAGACGCCCGAGGCCGAGAGCGTGCGGATCGGGCCGGCGCTGATCGCGTTGACGCGCAGGCCGCGCGGACCCAGGTCGTGCGCGAGGTAGCGCACGCTCGCCTCGAGCGCCGCCTTGGCGATGCCCATCACGTTGTAGTTGGGCACGACGCGCTCGCCGCCGATGTAGCTGAGCGTGATGATCGAGCCCGGGCGGCCCTCCATCAGCGGCAGCACGCGGCGCACGATCGCGGTCAGCGAGTAGGCCGAGACCTCGTGCGCGATCATGTAGCCCTCGCGCGAGGTGTTGAAGAAGTCGCCCTGCAGCTCCTCGCGCTTGGCGAAGGCGACGCCGTGCACGACGCAGTCGAGCGAGCCGAACTCCTGCTTGAGCACCTCGACGACCGCGTCGATCGTCTCGGGTTGCGTCACGTCGCAGGGCAGCACGATCGAGTTGGGCACCTCGCTGGCGAGCTCGCGCACGCTGCGCTCCATGCGCTCGCCCATGTACGTGAACGCCAGGCGCATCCCTTCGCGTTGCAGGGCCTGGGCGCAGGCCCAGGCGATCGAACGCTTGTTGGCGACGCCGAGGATCAGGCCGGTTCGACCTTCGAGCTGGGGTGACAAGAGGGACCTGGGTTGAGGACGCTCCCCCTCGTCGGATCGGAGCCGGGGGGCGGGGCTCGAGCGGCGATCCTAGCGAGCGCGTCGGCCGCGACCCAGGGCCGAGATCGCAGGTGCGAAGTGGGGAATCGCACTGTTCCCGCGCGGCGCACGGCTGGCCCAGCTCCTCCCCGGGCGGCGGCCTGGTCGACGGCGCCGCGCGGCGCAAACGCCGCACATCCAAGGGATTGGAGACGCGTCGGCGCCTGGGACGGGGTCCCGAACCTGCCTCGGGAGGACTGCACCGGATGCGCAGGGGCGAGTAAGCTCGCGCGCAGCGGAGCCTCGCATGCTTCGCCGCGGTCGGGACGACCGCAATCGCCCGCAGGAGGAGACGAGCGATGGAGATCACGGCCAGATCCCCGGCCAAGGTCGAGCCTTCCGAACCCGAGGTGCACGCCGCCTGGCGCGGGCTGCTGCACGGTCGCAGCCCGCGCGAGATCCTCAGCCGCATCGTGCCCGGCGACCCGCTGCGCATGCGCGCACGGGTCGGCCGCCGCCTGGAGTCGGAGGCCCTCCTGATCGACGCCGACCGCGTGCACCTGCGGGCGCTGGCGCTGTGTGCGCGCGCCGCCGTGCGCTACCGCGGCCAGCCCGAGATCGAGTCCTGGCTCGAGGCACGCGCCGAAGAGGCGCTGCGCGAGGTGCTCGAGGAGGGCGAGGAGGCCCCTCGTCCGGACGATTCCGCCCAGCCGCGCGCGCCGGGCGCGTTCGAGACGTTGGCCGCGCCGCTCGGCCTCGACCCGCCCGAGATGAAGCGCGTGTGCGCGCGCTTCAATCGACTGCCCTTTCCCGAGCGGCGCGCCTTCTTCGAGCTCGTCCTGCACGCCCGCTCGCTCGACGATCTGGCGCGAACGAACGCGGAGAGCGCCACCGAGATCGCCCGCCGGGCCCGGCGTGCGCTCGAGACGCTGCTGGGATCCGAGACCGCGGGCGGAGCAGGAACATGAACCGCTCGAGCACCCGCAGCCGCACGTTCGAAGCGCCTTCGGCAGAAGTCCTCGATGCCGAACTCGGCCGCGTGCACGCGCGCGAGTTCGCGCGTCTCCTGCTCGGCGCCAGCCGGCTCCGCGCGCGCCTGCAGAGCCACGCCTCGGTCGAAGCGCGGCGGCTCGCGGCCTGGCGACGCGCCGCACGGCGCGCGCGGGATCTCGCGATCGTCGACGGCTACGAACTGCCCGGCCACCTGCGCCGATGCCTGGCGTGCGAGCCGGAGCGCTGGAGCTCGATCGGCGAGCTGGTGAAGGCCGCCTGGGACTGCAGTGCGAGCGAGGTGCGCCGGCGCGAGGCGCGGGTTCGCTGCTGGATCCCGGGGTTCCCGACCCGCTCTCGATCCTCCTTCGAGACGGAGGTCGAGCGATGGTGATGGCCGAAGACGCCGTGGAGCTGCTGCTCCCGCATGCCGACGCGGAGCTTGCGCGTCGGGCCCGCGACACGATCCGATTCCTGCGTCTCCTGACCGCGGATGCGCGCAGCGAACCGGCCGGTCGCGTCGGCGTGGACCTCGAGCGTGCGCGCGGCGACCTGGAGCTCGGATCGCAGCGCCAGGTGCGCTCGGCGCTGGTCGAACTGCTGCGCGCCCACCTCGCACACGCTTGCGGGCCGGACTCCTTCGCCTGGTTCGGTCCTCCGCGGGCGGACCTCTCGAGCGTCTGGAGTCAGATCGAGGAGGCCCGAGCGGAGTTCCCCTGGCTGCCCGAGGTCCCCGCACCCGGAGAGGCTGCCGGCTCGGTCGCTGCGCGCGTGCTCGAGGGGTGTCGACGCCTCGAGCCGGGGAGCTGGGAGTGGGAGCTCTGGAACGCGCGGCTGGCTCGGGTCGAACTCGGTGCGCGCGCCGGCGAGGAGGCCTTTCGCCGCGGGCTGGATCAGTGCTCGGACGCCGACGCGAGCACAGCGCAGCGTGCAGCGTGGTTGGCGGGCTGCTGCGAGTGCCAGCTGGATCGGGGAGCCGTGCGCGAGGCGCGAGCGCTGCTGCTCGAGCACCGCGAACGCGTCCTGGCCGATGCGCGGCTGTGCCAGCTCCTGGGGTGGAGCAAGCTCCTGCTCGGCGACATCGGCGGCGCGCGTGCGCTGCTCGCCGGGAGGCGCGCGCCCGAGGTCCCCCTGCCTGGACCGCTGCACGAGTTGCGCGCATCCCAGCCCGAATGGACCGCGCTGCTGCCGCAGCGTTTCACCGAGACGACCGAGGAGGCCTCCCTTCGTGGCGTCACCACTCCGCGCCGAGCCCAGCTCGGAGCCAGCGTGTGCATCGCCTTCGCGCTCGAGGCCGACCAATCGTGCCGAGCGCGTCTGTCGGAGACCTCGCCCGGGTTGTGCGCTGCACGGAACGACTGGCTCGAAGTGCACGGGCACGCGCTCCAGGAAGAGGGGACGCCCGAGCAGGCGATGCTGCTCGACAACCAGGTCGTGGTCCGGCACAGGACCGACGAGCATCCGCTCGCCGGCACCTTGGGCGCGGAGCAGACGCTCGCCGTCGCGCTCGTCCCGATCGTGGCCAACCACGGAGGGCTGCTCGGCTGGGTGCACCTGGAGTTCGAACACCATCTCGTGCCCCGGCCACGCTGCCTGCAGCGTTGGGCGCGCGAGATCTGGCCGCACGAGGCGCAGGCCGTTGCACGGCTTCCAGCTCCGTCACCGAGCCTGGAGGGCGCTGGAGCGCTCGACTTCGCCGGGCTCGTGGAGGAGCTCGGCTTGCGCAGCGCGCAGCGTCACTGGTGGGGCTTCGTGGTCCGCGACGGAGGTCCTTGGCTCGCAGCGGAGGGTGGCGAGCTGCTCGCGTCGGGCGCCTCTCGACATCAGGGCCGCGGACTGCTGCAGCGGGTGCTGCTCGCCGGAGGGCACGTCCATGTCGACGAGCCCGACGTTGCGCTCACCCTGCATCCCTCCTCGCAGTCGGGGTTGGCGTTGGCGTTGCGCTGGGGAGAGCGCACGAGCGGGGTCCTGGTCGTGGAATCGATCCGCCGCCACGACTTCCGGCGCAGCGATACGCCGAGCTTCGCGGGGCGGCTGCGCACGGCCGCGCTGCGCTTGGATGTCGGACACTTCGTGCAGGAGCACCGTGAACGGCATGGCAGCGAGCTCTGGTTCGACGTGGGGAGCCCGGACTTCCAGGCCTTCGCCGAGCGCCTGCAGCGAGCCGCCGCGAGTGCCTGTGCCGTCCTGATCAGCGGACCGCCCGGATCCGGGAAGACGGTCCTCGCGCAGTGGCTCCACCACCTGAGCCCGCGGCGCGAGGCGCCGCTGATCGTGTGTGGCGCTGCGCGGCTGGGCAACGCCGACAGCTGGAACCGCGCGGTTCAGCAGGCCGCCGCGGGCTCCCTGCTGATCGAGGACATCGATCGGCTGGATCCCGCGGCGCAGCTGCGACTCCTCGAGTGGCTCGAAGCCGCGAACTCGCCGGATGTGCAGGTCGTGCCACCGCGCCTGATCGCCACGGTCTCCGACGCCATGCAGGCTTGTGTGCAGCCCGGTCGGTTGTGCGCTGCACTGGCCGGGGAACTGCAGCACGTCTGGTTCACGATCCCGCCGCTCGCGGCGCGTCGGCACGAGGTGCTCCCGCTCGCAGAGGGGTTCCTGGCGCGCTTCGCCCGCCTGGAAGGCCGGCGCAAGCCCGAATTCGACGATGCGGCGCTGGGGATGCTGTGGCGGCAACCGTGGGAGGGCAACTTGCGCGAGCTCGCTGCCGTCGTGCACAGGGTGGTCCTGTTCGGATCGGGCGCGAGACTCTCTGCCGAGGAGCTCGAGCGCCTGAGCGCACGCTGCGGCCAGAGGCTCGCACGCCGGATCCCCTCGCGGCACCCGCTCAAGTCCGATCTCGCGAGCGCGTTGCGTTCGACACGTCTGGGAACGGGCCGGGTGAACAAGACGCGCGCCGCGGCCTACCTCGGCTGGGATCCCGACACGCTCGTCGCCCGCATGACCAGCCTGGGGATCGACGGCAGTGGGCTCGAGTCCGCCGGGGCTTGGTCGCCAGCGCTGGACCTCCCGCGATCTGGCAACTGCGAGGACGATCCGATCGGTTGCGACACGGGCGCGAGCTGAGAGGTGGCACTCACCGCCGAGAGCTCAGAAGCGCTCCGATCTTGACGAAGGGTTTGCACGTCGACGCTTGCCTGCGACCAAGACTCGCGGTGAGCGCGAAGGACCCGTTCGAGGAGAGGCTGGAAAAGGCAGGGCCGCCGGCAGTCTTCCTACGCCAGCGGCCCTAGAGACACCTTCCTGTTGGGGAAGGATCGGATCAGAGCCGGGGCCCCCCCGGGCACGGACTCGAGATCCGGATAGCCTTGCGGCTTCGTCCTCTCCTACGACGACGGGGCTGGAGTGTTGAACCCTACTTCTCCAGAACTTTTCGGCCTCCGGTTTGGTCGCGGTCTCGGGGCTGTCACAATCCCGGAGCATGCAAAGGGTCTCACGGGCACGGCTGGCGACAGCAGCGGTCGTGTTGGTTCTGACCCTCGCCGCGGCCGTGTTCACACCGGACTCGCGCGCGGCGGCGCTGGAGCTCGCGGCAGCAGGACTCGTCTGGGGCTTCGTCTGCTTGCACCCGAGCTCGACTCGTTGTCCCAGCGCGTGGCTCTGGGCGGTCGCACTGGTCCTGCGCCTGGTGGTGTTCGCTGGCGGGGTGCAGTTCTCCGATGACATCCAGCGCTACGCCTGGGAAGGTGAGGTCGCACTCTCCGGTCGCAGTCCGTACGCGTTCGCGCCCATCGCATTGGAGCTCGAGCCGCTGCGCGCGCGATTCCCGGAGCTCGCGGCGCGCGTGAATCATCCGGATGTTCCGGCGGCGTATCCACCGCTGACGCAGGCGTGCGGCGTGACGGCCGCCCTCCTGTCGCGCCTGCCCGGAGCCACGGCCGGCTCGAGCAACCTGCTCTGGCTGCGGCTGATGTTCCTGGCTGGAGACCTCGCTGTGCTGTTCAACCTGCAGCGGGGGACTCGCAACGGGTGGCTGCGACCAAACGCTGCACTGCTGTGGGGCTGGTGTCCCTTGGTCTGCGTGGAGTTCGCGGGATCGGGGCACTTCGACAGCCTTGGAATTCTCTGTCTGCTGTTGGCCCTGCTCGCGTTCGGGACACGGCCCGCGCGTGCGGCGATGTTCACGGGGTTCGGCATCGCGGTCAAATTCCTCCCACTCGTACTCCTGCCCTGGTCGTGGCGTTGCTCGGCAGGCTGGCGGCGCTTGGGCCATCCTCTCGCAGCGCTCGCCGTGGCAGGAGGCGGCTTCCTGCCCTTCCTCTGGCTCGAAGGCGGTGAACACGGGTTCCTGGCCGGCTTGCACGAGTACGGCGAGCGTTGGGAGTCCTCGAGCGTCGTGTATCGATTCGTCGAACCGCTCGTTCGCGCGCATCTGGTCGATCCGGCCGCACCCTGGGAGGAGGCGCGTCATCTGGCGCGGGTCCTCATGGGCCTCGCGTGGGTCGTGTTCGCGGCCTGGACCGTCCTGCGTGTGCGCGATCCCTGGCGCGGATGCGCCCGGCTCGTGGGGGCCTTCCTGGTGCTCAGCCCGACCCTCCATCCCTGGTACCTCGTGTGGATGCTGCCCTTCCTCGCTCGCATCGAAAGCAGGGCCTGGATCTGGTGGATCGCCCTTGGAGGGCTGTACTACTGGCCCCTCAGCGGATGGCGGTCGCGCGCGGAATGGGTCGAGCCGACCTGGCTCTGGTGGACGATCGTCGCTCCCTTCGCCGGCCTCCTGATCTGGGACCTGGCGCGGGCAGCGCCTCAGCCTGAACGTGAAGACCACTGACTTCGATTTCGAGTTGCCCACCGAGCGCATCGCTCAGTCCCCGGCAGAACCGCGGGAAGCCGCCCGCCTGTTCGCGCACCGGATCGCTGCCGACCGGAGCGAGCACCGGCACGTGCGCGACCTCGCCGAGTTCCTCGAGCGCGGAGACCTGCTCGTGTTGAACGACACGCGCGTGCTGCCGGCGCGATTGCTCGGTCAGCGCGCGAGCGGCGGCAAGGTCGAGTTGCTCCTCCTCGCGCCACGGCCGGAGTCCGGGCGCGCGGTCTGGCGCTCGCTGGTGCGTCCGTCGGCGCGGTTGCGTGCGGGGGAGCGCGTCGAACTGGAGCGCGGGGCGCTGTCTGCACGACTCCTGCGCCGCCTGCTCGACGCGGAGGGCGCGCCCGGCGCGGAGTGGGAGATCGAGATCGAGTCGGCCGAGCCCGGCGAGGTCGAGGACCTGCTCGAGCGTCACGGCCGCATGCCGCTCCCACCCTACATCAGGCGCCCGGCGGACGACCCCGTGCGCGCGGCCGCCGACCGCGAGCGCTACCAGACGGTCTTCGCGCGCGAGCGCGGGGCCGTGGCGGCGCCCACGGCCGGCTTGCATCTGACGACCGAGTTGCTCGAACGCCTCGGCGACAGGGGCGTGCAGACAACCTGCGTCACGCTGCACGTCGGACTGGGCACGTTCCAGCCCGTCGCGGTCGACGACATCGAACAGCACCGCATGCACAGCGAACGCTACGTGCTCAACGAGACGAGCGCACGGGCCGTGGCGGAGACGCGCGCGCGTGGCGGGCGTGTCGTCGCGGTCGGGACGACCAGTGTGCGCGTGCTCGAGACCTGTGCGGCCGCGGGCCGGGTCGTCCGCGCCGCGCGCGGCGAGACGTCGATCTTCCTCAAGCCCGGAGACAGCCTGCAGGTCGTCGACGCGTTGCTGACGAACTTCCACCTGCCGCGCAGCACCCTGCTGATGCTGGTCAGCGCCATCGCCGGGCGCGAACGCGTCCTGCGCCTGTACGCCGAGGCGATCGCGCGCGAGTACCGCTTCTTCAGCTACGGCGACGCGATGCTGCTGCTCCCCTGAACGCCGGGGCTCAGTCCTCGCCGGAGAGGAGCGCCCGCAACTCGCGCGCTGCACGCGCGGGGTCCTCCGCTCCCAGGATGGCCGATGAGACGGCTGCCCGACCGATGCGGGCGAGTTCCTGGGCGTTGGAGCAGTCGATGCCGCCGATCGGGAAGAGCGGCAGGGACGAGGCCTCCGACGCGATCCAGCAGGCAGCCGTTCCGATGCCCGTGGCGTAGCCCTTGGTGCTCGTGGCGTGCACCGGGCCGAAGCCGACGTAGTCGACGGGCTCGTCGCAGGCGGCGGTCAGTTGTTCCGGATCGTGCGTCGAGAGTCCGATCAGTGCCTCCGGCCCCAGGATCTCGCGCGCTTCGCGCGGCGGCGAATCGTCCTGTCCCAGGTGCACACCAGCGATGCCCTGCTCGGACAGGGCGCGCGCCACATCGACGCGATCATCGACCGTGACCACCAGCTCCGGACCGGGGAGCGCGCGCAGGAGATCGAGCACGCGCCGGCTCCACTCCCAGGTCTCCCGCGCCGGGCAAGGTGCTTGTGCCGCGGATCGGGAACCGATGGGCTTGGGCCGGATCTGGAGCACATCGAGGTGAGGCAGCGCGGCCTCGAGCACCGCGAGCGGCTCCCGACCCAGGCATAGATCCGGAGTGAACAGCAGGAGCAGTCGCGCGCGTGCCAGATGCGTGCGTGCCTGCGGCCCGGAGAGGCAGCGCGGGGACTTCATGCGCCCACATCATGCGGGGGAACACGGCCGGGCTGCACCCGCGGACCGGGAAGGATGTTCCGAACGGTTCCGGAGGTGGGCCCGGGATCGCGCGGAGGGGGGCTAGCCCTCCGGGCCCCGATGGGGGAGACTTGACCGTCTCTCCTCTCCCTCTCTCTCTCCGGCAACCTCCGGTTTCGCCCCGCCTCCTCAGTGAGCGCAGCGGCCGAGCCTTCTCCTGCACCACGATGCGACGACTCACGTTTCCGATCGGCATTCTCGCCCTGGGGCTGTTCTGCACCTCGGCCCGCGCCCAGCAGTTCCAGCAGGTGACGAACTTCCCGGGCCCGACGAACTGGTGCGAAGGCGTCGAGTGCGCCGACGTCGACCGCGACGGGGACCTGGACGTGTTCTTCGCCGAAGGTGACGGCTTCGCCTCGGCCGGGACCAAGCGCCAGAACATCCTGTTGATCAACAAGCTGATCGAACTGGGCACGGCCTGGAGCTTCGCGGACGAGAGCGTTGCGCGCCTGGGCGCGCACATCTCGAACGCCAAGGGCGTCACCACCGGCGACGTCAACGGGGACGGCTGGGTGGACGCGCTCTTCGCCAATGCGTTCTTCACCGATCCGCCCTCGCTCTACCTCAACCAGGGCGCGGGCAATCCGGGCTTCTTCACGTTCGCGAGCCCGACGCACGGCCTGACGGCAGCATATTCCTCCGGCGCCGCGCAGTTCGGCGACATCGACGACGACGGGGACCTCGACCTGATCGTCGGCGACGCCTACAACAACACCCCTGCGGCACGGCCGCACCTGTTCTTCAACGACGGGACCGGCTTCTTCACCGAGAACGCGGCCGCGCTCAACGCGCCGACCAAGTCCGGCCAGATGGACGTCTGCTGGGTCGACATCGACAACGACGGGGACCTGGACTTCTTCGGGGACAACAAGTTCACGAACGCGAACGGCAACCACTACCTGATGCTGAACGACGGCACGGGACACTTCACCGACGTCTCGACCCTGATCGCTGCGGGCAACGGGAGCACGTACGAAGCCGAAGCCGGCGACCTCGACGGGGACGACGACGTCGACCTCTTCTTCGTTTCGCTGAGCGGCTTCCAGGAAGGCGCGGTGCGCAACAACCTCATCGGCGGCTCGCTGACGTTCACCAACCAGACGCCGCTGGCAGGCTCGGTCGACGACAACGAGATCGCGCTCTGCGACTACGACAACGACGGCGACTACGACGTGCTCGTCGGCTCGCTCGGAGGGCACGAGTACCTCTACCGCAACAACGGCGCGTTCTCGTTCACCGACCAGAGCGCGCAGGTGCAGAGCGTCGCGGATTCCTCGCTCGACTGCACCTTCGCCGACCTGAACAACGACGGCAAGTACGACATCCTCACCGCGCAGGGCGAGTCGGGCGTGTTCCAGAACAGGTTCTACCGCAACACCGGCACGGCCGACACGCTCCCGCCGATCGTTCTCTCCCACATCAGCCCGGCCAGTGCCCCGGCCACGGGGCCGGTGGTGGTGCATGCGCGCATCCGCGACCAGGTGCTCGACGACGGCGTCAACTACGTCAGCGCCAGCGGCGCCTACGTGGTCGAGACGGCGCTGCTGAGCTCGTCCGTGCAGATCAACGCCGGCGGTTTCTCGCCCAGCGTGCTCAACGTGAGCGTGGGCACGACCGTGACCTGGAACAACGCCTCGGGTGCGAACCAGGGCGTCAAGAGCACCACGACCCCGTACACCTACGACTCGGGCACGGTTGCGAACGGCGGAACGTACACGTTCACGTTCGTCTCGCCGGGGACCTACAGCTACGTCAGTCTGCCGAGCGGGTTCGTCGGCTCTGTCGTGGTCAGCGGGACGGCGAGCAGCGCGATCGCGACCTACTCGGGCGGTCAGATCTACCGCTTCCGCATGAACGACACGGCCGGCGGCCAGGGCGTGCAGCTGTGCTACGAACTGCGCTTCCGCGACTGGGCCGGCAATGTGCGCGTCACCGACTCCCGCTGCATCTCGCTGACCGCACCCGGCTCGGCCTTCTGCTTCGGTGACGGATCGCTCCCGACCGCATGCCCCTGCGCGAACACAGGGTCGGCCGGCAACGGTTGCGCGAACTCGGTCAACGCCGCCGGTGCTCACCTCGCCGTCAGCGGGACGACCAGCCCGGACACCGTGGTCCTGCACGCCAGCGGCGAACTGCCCACTGCGCTCTCGATCTTCCTGCAGGGTGATGCGAGCTCGCCGTCGGGGGTCGTTTTCGGCGACGGCGTGCGCTGCGTCGCGGGCAACCTCAAGAGGCTCTACTCGCACAATGCCGTGTCGGGATCCGTCTCGGCACCGCAGGGCGGCGATCCCGTCGTCAGCGTGCAGTCGGCAAACCTCGGCGACGTCATCCCGGCGGGCAGTACGCGCGTGTACCAGGTCTACTACCGCGATCCGAACCTGGCTTTCTGCGCGAATCCTCCGGGCAACAGCTGGAACGTCACGAACGGCTGGAGCATCGTCTGGTGAGCCGCTGATGCGCGCGCTTCACGTCGGGGCGCGCCTCCGCGTCCCCTGACCCGAGGCGTCGCGCGCCATGCTTTTCGTCCTCTCGCTGCTCCAACAGTCTCCGCCCGCTCGGCCGCTCTTCGAGGAGATCGGCGAGCGCTCCCTGCCCGGCGTCCGCACGACCTGCGGATCGCCGGACAAGGACTACATCGTCGAGGTCAACGGTGGCGGCGTGCTGCTCTCCGACTTCGACGGTGACGGTCGCGTCGATGTCGTGATCGTCGACGGTTCGACGCTCGAGCGCAGCGCCAAGTCGGAGCCGGGCTTCCCGCCGCGGCTCTTCCTGGGCAAGGGCGATGCGAGCTTCGTGCCCGCCGGCCCGGCCTGGGACATGAGTGGCGGACTGTGGGGCATGGGCGGGGCCGTCGGCGATTTCGACGGCGACGGCTGGCTCGACCTCGCCATCACGCAGTGGGGACCCACGCGACTGTTCCGCAACGAGGGCGGCAAGGGCTTCCGGGAGATCACGGCCGGAGCGGGACTGGGCCCCGGAAGCTGGGGCTCGAGCGCGACGTTCCTGGACTACGACCGCGACGGCAAGCTCGATCTGTTCGTCGTCAACTACCTCGACTTCGATCCACGCAAGATCCACTCCCGGCGCGAGGGTGACTGCCGTTGGAAAGGGCAGCCCGTGATGTGCGGGCCCGAAGGGCTCGTGCCCCTCAAGCCCCAGCTGTTCCGCGGCAAGGGCGACGGCACGTTCGTGGACGTGACCGCGGCCTCGAAGCTCGAGAGCGCGACGCCCGCGTTCGGGCTCGGGGTGCTGACGCTCGACTTCGACCTCGATGGCGACACCGATGTCTTCGTCACCAACGACTCGACGCCGAACCAGCTGTGGGAGAACCTCGGCGACGGCACCTTCCGCGACGTCGGCTTCGCTGCCGGCGTGAGCCATGACGCGAACGGCAAGGAGCTCGCGAGCATGGGCATCGCCTGCGGCGACTGGAACCGCGACGGACGCGAGGATCTCTTCGTCACGACCTTCTCGGGCGAGAGCAAGGTGCTCTACGCCTCCGGCAAGAACGGGAAGTACCGCGAGCGCTCGGGCTCTGCAGGCCTGATGGGCAGCACGCTGCCGATGCTCGGCTGGGGTACGGGCTTCGTCGATGCGGACCTCGACGGCGACCTCGACCTCTACGCCTTCGACGGCCACGTCTACCCGCAGGCCGACGCGCCCGGGACGGACACGAGCTACGCCCAGTTGGACTACCTCTTCGAGAACGACGGCCAGGGGCGCTTCCAGCAGCGTCCGCTTTCCGCGCTCGGCCCCTGTGTCTCGCGTGCCAGTGCGCACGCGGACCTGGACGGGGATGGCGATGTCGATCTGGTCGCCCTGCGCATCGAGGGCCAGGTGCGCGTGCTGCGCAACCTCGCCACGCATGATGCCGCGCACCACTGGCTGCGCGTCGCGCTGCGGGGACGCAACGGGAACCGCTTTGCCCTTGGGGCGCGCCTCGAGCTGGAGTGGAAGGACGGGCGCGCTGTCGGCGAGGTGCGCGGTTCTGGCGGGTATCAGGCCGCGATCCCGCCCGAGGTGAACTTCGGTCTTGGTGCAGTCGATCGCCTCGACCGGATCCGCGTGCATTGGCCCGACGGCCGCGAGGATGTGTTCGAGGAGCACGCTGTCGATCGGGCCGTGCTGCTCGAGGAACGCGCGCCATGACTGCCGCTTCGTGGCTGATGCTGCTGATCCTCCTCGGCTCGCAAGCAGGCGACAGGGCACCCAGCGAGCGCGATCCACGCTCCCTGCCGCACGCCGAGGCCGGGCACTGGCGCGGCTTCGATCCGACCAAGCTGAAGAAGGAGGAACTCCCGCGCGGAATGCTCGAAGTGCGCGACGCACTGCTGGCCGAGAACCTCCCGCGCGCCATGCGGGCGCTGCAGCAGGTGCTGACCGAGGTGCCCGACTTCCCTCCGGCCTGGCACCAGCTCGGCGTGCTCTACTTCAAGCTGCAGCGCTATGGAGACGGCGCCGCCTGCCTCGAGCGCTACTTGGAGGTCGCTCCCTCGCGCATCGGGGACACCCGTGTTCTCGGGCACTGCTACTACTCGCTCGGCGAGTACGCGCGGGCCAAGGAGCACTACGAGAAGGTCCTGGCCGTCAACGCCGACGAAGTCGAGGCCCTGCGCGGTCACGCACTCGCGCGCATGCGCCTGGGGGACACCGAGGGGGCCCTGGCCGAGCTCGGACGCGTGATCGAGCTCGAGCCCCGGCACGTCGAGGCGTGGATGTGGAAGGCCCAGATCCTCTTCGAACTGGACCGCTTCGAGCCGGCACTCGCCGCCGCCGAACACGCGCGCGATCTGGATCGATTCAGTCCACGCGGGTGGTTCCTGATCGGACGAATCACCTCCGAGCTCGGACGTGAGAAGGACTCCGAGGCGGCGCTGCGGCGCTTTCACGAGCTCGCCGCGATCGCCGAGGACCTGCGTTACGTCGAAAGCCAGTTGCAGTCCTCGCCCGAGGATCTCCAGCTCTGGCGGCGCAAGGCAGAACTCCACAGGCGCGCCGGAGACCTGACGCGCGTGCGGGAGTCCCTGGCGCGCCTGTTCGCGGTCGCTCCGGCCTCGCTGGACTCCCGGCTGTTCGGGCTGGACACCCTCGAGGCGCTGGGGGACTTCGAGGGCGGACGCCTGATCGCCCTGAAGCTCGAGGTCCTGGGCAGCGAGGATCCTGCGACCTGGAAGCGCCTTGAGCAGTTCTACGCCCGGGCAAGGGACCGCCAGAAGCAGATCGAGGCGGGCGAGCGCTATCGGCGGCTGATCGCGAAATGAAACCACCCGCCCTCTCGTGCCAGAGGGCGGGTGGCTGCTCCTGTTTCCGTGGATCGTTGCGAAGAACTAGGCCGATTCCTTGCCTCGCTGCTTGCGGGGGCGACCACCCTTGGGCTTCTGACGCTGAAGCGTGTTGTGGAAGTTCTCCCAGTCGTTCTCCGAGAAGAGGCGCACTCGGTTGCCGCAGTCCGTGCAGTACGAGTGCTCCAGCGACATCAGGTAGGTCACGTACTTCTTGCAGTGCGAGCAGTACTTGCGGTCGCTGTAGTAGTCCGGGTTTTCCATCAGTTCCTTTGGGTTGGCCCCTTCGGGCGGCACTGACTCGGTAGCAAGCGCGCGGCCAGGCAGATCCCGAGGCTTGGTCTCGAACCTAACCATAGCTCTGACAAGGGCTTGAGGTCGTAGCTGTCGATGCTGGTCTCCACGGATGACCGCGCTCGTGTCGAGCCCGCTCGACGCGAGAGGTCTTGCCTCGGGCTTAGGACGTCGCATCTTGTTTGCAAGTTCCTTCCGGGCGCTCGGGCTGCAGGTCCGAGGGCGCGGCCAAGTGCTCATGGAACAACATCTTGCGCCCGGGAATGAGCACGTCGACGGGAATCGACAACCAGGCCCGTGTTCGTCTACTTCTCGCAACGTCCGCGCCACTCGCGGAGCCAGGACCGGCACTCCGGGTCGGAGTCCTGGAGCATTGCCCGCTCCAGCGCGCTGCGCACCGAGGCGTCGGATCCGAAGGCTCGAGCGAGGCTCCATCCGGCTGCCTCGCGCACGAGCGGCGAGGGATCCGCGGCCAGTGCCAGCTCGAGAACCTCGCGGGAATCCGTGACCTTCTGGCTTCCCAAGGCCAGCGCCGCATTGCGTGCAAGGCCGTCTCGGCCCGGACGCCGCAGGGACGATCCCTCCGCCCGGCGGTCGAACTCCTCCCGCCGACGGAGCCACTCGATGGGACCCGCCTCCACGAGCGCGTGGGTTCCAAACCGCGTCGAGAGGTCCGGGGACTTCTTGCCCCAGGGGCAGACCTCGGAACACACGTCGCAGCCGAAGGCCCAGCCGTCCAGCTTCTCGCGGACCTCGCGTGGCACCCGGCCGGGGTTCTCGATCGTGTGGTAGCTGATGCACAGGCGTGCATCGACGACCCCTGGCGCGGTGATCGCCTGCGTCGGACAGGCATCGAGACAGGCGGTGCAAGTGCCGCAGGAGCCGAACGCTCCCGGGCTCGTCGGCACCAGATCCGTGTCGACGAGGACTTCTCCGAGGAAGAACCACGGACCGAAGCGCGGGTGGAGGAGGTTGGCGGCCTTCGAGGAGAACCCGAGGCCTGCTTCCTCGGCATGGGAGCGTTCGAGCAGCGGCCCCGCGTCCACCACGGTTCGAGCCTCCCGAACCATCCCGGACCGCTTCAGGCGCCGCAGCAGGCGCCTCAACCTCTTGACCACCACGTTGTGGTAGTCCCGTCCTGCGGCGTAGCGCGCGACGCGGACTCCGCCTGCCAGTTCCACTCCCGGCCGGGAGTGGGCGACCCCCAGCACGATCAGGCTATGCCCCTCGGGCAGCATTCGCCGCGGGTCGACGATGCGTGGCGCGTCCCGCCGTAGGTACTCCATCCCAGCGTTCCTGCCCGCAGCCAACCAGTCGAGGAACCGTTGCGCGTCCCGGGGGGGATGCAGGGGGGCGATCCCGCACAGGTCGAAGCCCAGCTCCTGCGCCTCCTCCGCGATGTTCTCCTCGAGCGTCACCGCCAGATGCTCGCGCCTGGGGGGCGGGGCCACAACACCCGGGTCGCGCGTGGAGGGTCGCGGTGGCGGGGGACGTGGAAGTGGTCGCTGACAAAAAAACGAAGAAGTTGGTTCCGCCTTTGTTACCGCTCGGAAGATAGGCCCTAGGATTCTTCTAGGCCCGGGACCCTCTCCGACCGGACCTACCCCGCTGCCCCCGACCCCCTGGACTGCGGCACATGCAGGTGACGGACTCCCACTACGCTGACCCGCCCGTATCTGGCGAATGGCTCCAGGTACAGTTGCGGGATCGCCTCACCGAGCTGGGTGCGGAGCTTCGGGCACAGGACCGGGAAGCCATGCTGGCGGTGCTCGATGAGAGTCAGCGCTCGGCCGAGTCGATGCGCGATGCCCTGTCGACGCGTCTGATGGAGTGCTTTCGGCACGGAGCCGGGCGCGGCGCCTTCGGGCTGCTGTACGAGTTGAACGCGCAACACCTGCTCGTCCAGGTCGCCTCGCGCCTGCGCCGGTATGCGAGCAAGGCCGATCCGCGCGACGTGCTGCAAGAGGTCTTCTTCAACATCTACCGCTATCCGCACCGCTTCAATGCGGAGCGCGACGATGCCTTCCGCGTCTGGTCCGCCATGATCGTGCGGAACACGGTCCTGAAGCACCTGAGGGCGCAAGGGCGTGGCGGACGCTCCGAGGTCGCGATCGAGGACCTCGCTGGAGAACCCGAGCTCGCTGCATCGACCCCGCTGCATTCGGCCGTCGAGCGTGAGAGCAAGAACGAGTGCGCGCGGGTGTACTTCACGTACCTTCACCTCTACCTGCGCTTCTACTCGATGCTGTCGGAGCGCGAGCGCAAGGCGCTGCAGTTGGTTGAGGTGGAGGAGCTGAGCTACCGCCAGGCGGCGGAGGAGCTCGGGATCAAGCTCGAGAACCTGAAGATGGTGATCTTCCGTGCGAGACGGAAGATCCACCGATCCATGCGACGCGTGTTCGACGGCATGTCGCCCGACTGCCGCCCGGCCCGCGCGCCGAAGGGAGACTCCCGCCCTGCTGGTCAGGGGGCCGGTCTTGCCGACGACGAAGACGACGACCAGGAGGTCGACGATCATGAGCTCTGAAAACTGGGGCGCGGGACAGAACGCCGTGTGCTCCAACTTCCAGTTGGACCTCTCGTGCCTCGTCGACAACGAGCTCGACGAGGGAGCGGCCGGTCGAGCCATGGTGCACATGGAGGCCTGTTCGTGCTGCCGCGAGTTCTTCGAGGACACCCGGCTGCAGGTCCAGATGAACCGAGACATCGCGGACCCGTCGCGCCTGATGGCGCGCGTTGCGATCCTCACAGGGAGCGGAGCGGAGGTCGCGGAGAACATCGACCTCGTCCATCGCCTCGCCTCGATCTTCTACCAGCTCGGGAAGGCCTACGTGCTGGCGTCGATCGACACGAGCTTCCGGGAGCGCGTCTTCGAGGCGGTCGTGCCGGTGGATGCAGGGCAGACGCGCGGTCGTGGTTTCGTCGACGGCGTGCTGCTCAAGGGCAAGGGGCAGGCGGGCGGACTCGACTGGCAGCGTGCGCGCGCGATGCTCAACGGTCGGCTCGAGCGCATCGAGAGCCCGCTCGAGAAGGGACGCCGCCTGCTCGAGGAGGCGATCTCGACCGACTCCTCCCACGAGGAGGCCCGTCTGTACCTCGCCTTCCTCCACGGGCATGAAGGCAAGCGCATCCTCGCTGCCGAGGAGTACCGGGACATCTTCAACAGCGCGCTCAGCGATGCGAACCGCGGCCACGCGGCGATCCAGCTCGGGCGACTGCACTCGGCCGAGAAGAACTACCGCAAGGCCATCGCCTGCTGGCGCTGGGTGACGATCAGCGGTCTGGCCGACACCGACGAGCGCTTCTTCGTCGCACGGTTCAACCTGGGTATGGTCTACGCGCTGATGCGAAACAGGGTGCGGTCGCTCGCCTACTTCCGTGAGCTCTTGGATCGGCACCCGCATCGGGTCGGAGAGGTCGCGAGCCTCTTCGCTCGCTCGCCGAAGCTGCGCGAGTCGATCGATGGACAGCCGGGCTTCGGGGAAGAACTCGTGCGCACCTGTCCCGAGCTCTTCAGCTTCCAGACCAACACTCCTGAGGATCAGCAGGCTCGGGAGCGTGAGAACAGCGAAGAGGAATGATCATGAGGAACCAAGAACGAGCGAATACGTCGGGCCCTGGCAGGGGCTGGACCCGCGCTCTCCTCGCGGTAACGGCTTTCGCGCTGGGGATGCTCCTCCCCGGCCGCGCCGAGGCCACGGGCCAGGGCGGCGGCAATGGTCAGTCGGCTCCGGGAGCCGGGACCGACCGTGGCGGCGATGACGAGACGATCGGCACGTTGCCGATCGTGGGCAACCGTGGTCAGCTCGACTTCGTCCGGATGATGCGCGATGTTCGGCCGACGTTCTTCCTCGAGGGGAACTTCGACGAGATCCTGAGCGTGATCGTCGGATGCGACGGCGTCGGTCGCGTCAGCGTCGAAGGACTTCCCGATGGCCGGTCGAGGCTGCGGTTCCACGGCCGGATCGACCTTCAACTCGACCGTCCGCTGATGCAGGCTGCAGGCGTCGAACTCGGTGTCTGCGTCCCGCCGGCGTTCCGGGGTGCGCGCGCCTGGTCCGGCTTGGCGGGGCAGATCACTCCGGCCGGGGCGCTCCCGGCAGGGAACCTCCCGCTGCCCGTTTCCGTGCTGGAGGCCCGCGGTTCGATCCAGGGGCGCCCTTGGGTGCTCGCGGCACGCTCGGCCCGACAGGGGAGCTATCGCTTCCAGGCCTGGACTGATGCTGGCCTCCTGCACGTCGGGCAGACCTACTGAGGCACACGCCAGAGACCACGCGGCCGCGCAGCGTCGAAGGACGCCGCGCGGCCGCGGCCGTTGATGCGGAAGGTCTCAACCGGGACTCAGGCCGACGGGATGACGTCCGACAACCCGGACGGACCCCCGCATGGCCATGGACCCGATTTCGCTCTCGCCGTTGCCGCTGACGGGCGGGATCCGTCCGGCGCAGTCCCTGCAGGGCGATCTCTCGAGCGTGCTGCGCCAGGGGCGAATCGTGGCCGGCGAAGTGCTCGAACTGCTCGATGGTGGGACCATCGTCATCGGGCTCGCGGGACAGCGGGTACAGGCGGAGAGCCACGTCGAACTCGCCCCGGGCGACCGGTTCCTTGCCCGCGTCTCGATCGCAGACGGGGAGCTGGTACTGCAGCTCGCATCCAATTCGACCGGGGCGGGGGATCTCCTGCTGAGCGCACTGCGCAGCCTCGCCGGCTCCGAGCTGGACCGAAGAGGGCTCTTCGAGATCCTGCAACGGGCGGGGGCCACCCCGGACGAACTGCCCGAGGTCTTTCAGCCCGAGCTCGGTGGAGCCGGGCTGGCGCTCGCCCTGCGACGCAGCGGACTGTTCCAGGAGGCCGGCCTCGTGTCGCTCGCGGAACAGCGATCGGATCCGCAGGCGGAAGCGCTGGCCACCGAGCGCCTCGCCAGGCAGATCGTCGGCGACATGGATCCCGTCGGGACGACCGAGCGCCCCGCGCTCGTGGCCTGGGTGCGCGACGAACTGGCGCGCAGTCTTGCCGACTTGAAGTCCGGCAGCGGTTCGCTGCGCGTTGCCGATGTCGCATCGAGCCTGCGCGCGGACCTCGTGCGTGCGCTTGCCTCGCGCGCCGGCGAGGCAGGGCACTCGCTCCTGCGAGCGTGCCTGGCCGGCCTCGACTCGGCCGCCATCGAGCACGCGGGCTGGTTGCCGTGGGTCGCGCTCATGCTGGGGGATGCTCTGGACTTCGGCGAACGCTCGCTGCGCAAGCGCGCGCTCGTGCAGCTCCTTCAGGAGGACTTCAAGGCGCGCCTGATCGAGTTCGTCGAGCGCTGCGCTCCCGGGGAACAGCAAGAGGCCGCCGAGCACGGACTGCGCGCACTGGAGGCCGAGCAGCTGCGCAACGTCGCCCGGCGGCAGCTCCACGAAGCGCTCCACGTGGGGTTCCTCGTGCCCGACGGAGAGCGGCCGGCCAACGCGCATCTGCTCGTGCCGCTGCGCCGTGATGGCGCTGGGGCGGAACCGGAGGCTGACCAGGGCGAACGCATCTCGGTTGGCGTCGAGTACTCGCGCCTGGGATCCCTGCGCGCGGAGATCCTGTTGCAGCGCGATCGACTGCACGTGCGTTTGCGCGTCGCGAATCCGGCCACAGCCGAGTTCCTGCGCCGCGACGTCGAAGCCCTGACCCGCGAGCTCGGTGCGGGCCGGCGCGAGGTCGGACTGGCCATCGTTCAACGCGACGGCGACGATCCCGAGCTGGACGGGACCGACCTCGCCTTCCTGCGCGAACACCACCTGATGGATCTCTCGGGATGAGCCTGAACACACCCCGGGAGCAAGGCGAGCTGCGCAAGGCCGTCGCACTGCGCTACGAGCGCGCCGAGGACGCGGCCCCGCGCGTCGTTGCCCAGGGCCAGGGCACGACGGCGGACACGATCCTGTCCTTCGCGCGCGCCCATGCCGTCCCGGTGCACGAGGATCGCGATCTCGTCGAGCTTCTCGCCGGTTGCGAGCTCGGCGCGGAGATCTCGCCCGAGCTGTTCGACGTGGTCGCCCGGCTGCTCGTGTACCTCTACCGCACGAACCAGTGCCTCGCACGCGTGCAGGACGAGCTCCCTGGCGCCGGCACGGAGGAAGCCGCATGATGCTCGACCGTGTCGGTCAACTCAGAGCGGCCGTCGATCGCGCTCTCCAGCGGTGATCCTGCCGGGATCGGGCCCGAGATCGTCCTGGCGGCAGCGCGCGACGAGCGCGTGCTGGCCGCGGCGCGCCTGGTGATCATCGGCGCGCGCACGCTGCGACCGTCCTCGATCCCGTGCGTTCCGGCAGACGCGCTCGACCCACGTTTGCCGGTGCAGTGGATCGAGTCCGCCGCACCCGAGCACTGGTCGATGGGGCGCGTGCAGCGCGAATGCGGAGCCGCCGCGCTCGCCGCGCTCCGCGTGGGGCACGAGCTCGCGCTCGCGGGGCGCGTGGCCGCGCTGGTCACTGCGCCGGTGAGCAAGGAGGCGCTGCACCTGGCTGGCGAGCGCGTCGAGGGTCAGACCGAGCTGCTCGGGCGCTGGTGTGGCGTGACGCGCTTCGAGATGCTCGCCATCGCCGGTCGCTTGCGCGTGATGCTCTTGACCCGGCACATGCCGCTGCGTGCGGCGATCGCAGCGCTGAGCACGGCTGGCGTGCTCGAGCGCCTGCGCCTGTTCCACGAGACGCTGCTGCGGTTCGGGTTCGCGCAGCCGAGGCTGGCGCTGGCCGGCCTCAACCCGCACGCCGGCGAGGGCGGCGTGCTCGGGTCGGAGGACCGCGAGCTGCTCGAGCCCGCCGTGTTGCGTGCACGCTCGGAGGGCCTCGACGTCGAGGGCCCGCTGCCGCCGGATTCGGTGTTCCTGCAGGCCTCGCGCGGAGCCTTCGATGGCGTGCTCGCGCTCTACCACGACCAGGCGTTCATTCCGGTCAAGTTGCTCTCCCAGGACGGAGGGGTCACCGTGATCGCCGGGCTGCCCTACCTGCGGGTCAGCCCGGTTCACGGGACGGCGTTCGACATCGCCGGCCAAGGGCGGGCCTCGCCGGCCAACCTGATCGCGGCGCTGCTCCAGGCCGCGGAATGGGCGCGGGGCCGGGCGAGATGAGGCTTGGGCTCCAGGGCCGATCGGTCGATCCCAGGGCGTCGCTGTCGACTCCGAATCTCCCCTCAACGTTAGCTTTGCTGCTAGACTTCGGAATGAGCCTGCCCCCCCGCACGGGCGAGGGTGTCCCCCGACCCGACTCTCTCACGACCGACCGCTCTCGATGACTGGCCAGAAGAAGAAGATCGTCCTCTACCAGCCCCAGCAGGTGGACGAGAGCCTGGGCCTGCCCTCCAGCAAGGACCTGCTTCCGCTGGAGATGCTCACGATCTCGTCCGGCCCGCTCGCCGACGGCTTCGAGATCGTGATCGTCGACGCCAGCGTGCTCGACCAGGAGGAGGCGCACCGGCGCGTGCTCGAGGCCTGCGAAGGCGCGCTGCTCTACGCGACGACGGGCATCCTCGGCTACATGGTGTTCGACGGGTTGATGTGCTCGCGCAAGGTGCGCGCGCGCTTCCCCGACCTGCCCCTGTTCATCGGCGGCTGGTTTGCGAGCGTGCGCCCGGATCTGCAGTTGACGCAGGGGCCCTACGACGCGGTCGTTCTGGGCCAGGGCGAGATCACGTTCCGGGAGCTCGTGCAGGCCGTCGCGGCCGGGGCGCCGCTCGAACAGGTTCCGGGCCTCGCCCTGTGGCGCGATGGCCAGCTCCTCAAGACCGAGAAGCGTCCGATCGCGGGCTGGGACAAGATCCCGCGCGTGCCCTGGCACCTGCTCGACATCGAGCCGTACCGCGTGCACCAGATGCGAGCGCAGAGCCACCGCGACGTGCTGCGCATGCCCACGCCGCAGGCCATCGGCGACCGCCAGCCGTACTTCGGCATCACGTACTTCTCGAGCTACGGTTGCCCCGAGCCGTGCACCTTCTGCTGTTCGCCCTTCGTCACCGACAGGCGCTGGAAGGCCATGCCCGCCGAGCGAATGCTCGACGACCTGCAGGAGCTGAAGGAGCGCTGGAAGTTCGACGTGGTGCGCTTCCACGACGCGAACTTCGGCGTGATGGAGAAGCGCACGCGCGACTTCGCGCAGGGCATGCTCGACCGCGGCCTGAAGTTCTGGTGGAACGCGTTCATCGAGACGCACTCGATCCTGCACTACCAGCCCGACACGCTCGACAAGATGATCGCCTCGGGCATGTACGTGGCCGAGATCGGCGCCGAGGCCGGCACGAACGAGATGATGAAGAAGATCGGCAAGCCGATCCACGACGACGACAACGTGCTCGGCGCGATGGAGCTCGACAAGCGCGGCATCTGCGCCAACCTGACGTACATCATCGGCTACCCCGGCGAGTCGCGCGAATCGATGCTCGCGACGATCGACCAGTGCCGCCGCGTGCACGTCGCCTGCCCGCGTTCTCGCGCGACGGTCTGGCCCTTCCGCCCGATCCCCGGCACCGCGATGTGGGACCAGGCGATCGAGCAGGGCTTCGTGGCGCCCACGAAGCTCGAGGACTTCGGCCAGCTCGGCCAGTACCACCTCGAGGAGACCTGGATCGGCCGCATCCCCGAGGATGTGATGCTCGCGCGCAAGATGTACCACCACTACGCGACGCTGAACTACGGCCTCGCGCGCGGCCGCAAGGGCTGGTGGGAGAAGCGCGCCAAGAAGCGCCTGGAGAACGGCGAGCTCCTCGGCGGCTTCCCGCCGGCGCGCGTCGAGGCCAAGGCCTTCGACCTCTACAATCGCGTGACGAAGAAGCTGTTCGGAACGAAGGAGCTCTCGCGCTCGTGGGTCGATCCGGGACACCAGACCGGTACCGCCGCGACCCAGGCGAGCAAGAGCCGCGATGCGATGACGGGGACGACGTCGGGGCACTGAGCCGGCGTCAGCGCCCCCCGAGTTCGCGTGCCCGCTCGCGGTGCTTGCGCGCCTCCTCCGCGCGGCCGAGCGCGTCGCAGCACTGCGCGAGGCTCAGGTGCGTGCTGGCGCGCTCGCGGCCAGTGAGCTGCAGCGACTCGAGCACCGCGAGCGCCTCCGCGTGCTTCCCCTGCGCGACGAGCAGCGCGCCGAGGATGTCGCCGGCCGAGTAGTTGCGCGGGTTTCGCACGAGCAGGGCGCGCAGGCCGGCGTCGAGCGAGCTCTCGCCCGCGCCGGCGTAGCCCAGGTGCTGCACGCGCGTGCGCTGCGCGGAGTCGGCGTCGTCGCCGCTCTCGCGCACGAGCGGCTTGCCCGCGACGAGCGCGGCGACGCGTGCGCGCCATGCCTCGCAGTCCTGCGGGCGCTGCGGCGCGAGGTTCGTCTTCTCGAAGCGGTCCTTCGCGGGCTCGAAGAGCTCCTCCATCCCGCTCCAGACGTACTTCTCCTCGCCTTGCGCGCCGCCGCAGAGCGGGCTCCAGGCGTAGTTGAGCCAGCCGCACCAGGACTCGAAGTAGACCGCGCGCCGGGGATCGAGCGGCGTGGCGAGGAGGTCGCGCCCATCCAGTCCCGGCGGAACGGGGACCTGTGCCGCGGCGAGCAGGGTCGGCATCACGTCGACGAGGCTCACCGTCGAGGTGTCGCGCTCGCCCGAGCGCTTCCCTCCCGGCAGATGCACGAGCAGCGGAACGCGGATCGTCGGCTCGTAGCAGAAGATCGAGTGCGTCGGCTCGCCGTGCTGGCCGAGCGACTCGCCGTGGTCGGCGGTGACGATCAGGAGCGTGTTCTCGAGCTCGCCGCTCGCGCGCAGCGCGTCGAGCAGGCGGCCGAACTCGTGGTCCGCCGCGGCGACCTCGCCGAGGTATGCGTCGCCGTGGGCCTGCTCGAGGAATTCCCTGGGCGGCGCATAGGGCGCGTGCGGTTCGAACAGGTGCACCCATGCGAAGAAGGGCCGCTTGCGCTCGCGCCCTGCGAGCCAATCGAGTGTGCGCTGCATCGTCTGCGGCCCCGCGCGCTCCTCGATGTGCACGCCGGCAGCGCCCTCGGGCGGATCGTCGTAGCGCTCGAAGCCCTGCGCGAGGCCCCAGCTCTTGTCGAGCACCGCCGCGCTGACGAAGGCTGCGGTCTCGTAGCCCGCGGCTGCGAGCTCCTCGGCGGCCGTGCACGCCGACGCGGGCAGCGGTGCGATCCCGTTGTCGCGCACGAGGTGCCGCGGCGGGTAGAGGCCGGTCAGCATCGAGGAGTGCGCCGGCAAGGTCAGCGGCGCGACGCTGCGCGCGCTCTCGAACACGACGCTCTCGGCGGCGAAGGCATCGAGCCGCGGTGTCACGCCGGGGCGCTTCGCGTAGGTCCCCAGCGCGTCGGCGCGCGTCGTGTCGAGCGTCACCAGCAGCAGGTTGGCGGGCCTGGATTCGCGCGAGCAGGCCGGGCCGGCCAGGGCCGCGACCAGGAGCAGCATCACGCAGCCGATGTCGCGCAACATGGCGCGGATCGTACGCGCGGGGCCGTTGGAAACGAAGCCGGGCGCCCACGCGGGGCGCCCGGCCGTGAAGACGCGCTTCCTCGTCGGTCAGGGCGTCGTGTCGCCGAGCACGCCGAACGGCAGCAGGTCGCCGTTGGGGTTCGAGCCCTTGCCGTAGGGCAGCGCGGCGCTCGCACCGGCGATGATGTTGGAGTTCGGCACGTAGACGCGGTCGATGCGCATCCCGAGCAGAGCCGGGTTGTCCTTCGAGGTCGCGCTCGAGTTGGCGATCTGCCCCTCGAACTTGAACCAGCCCGTCTCCAGCTGCGGCGCCGGACCGCGGGTCGTGCCCGCCAACTGGATGTACTCGGCCGGGTTGTCGTTGCTGTTGACGAGGAAGTTGTTCGTGAACGCACCCGAGAGGTCGTTCAGGTAGAGGCGCTTCCAGCACTGCACCGTGGTCTGCGCGGAGAACACGTCCTCGTTGTCGTTGTAGATGAGGAAGTTGACGAGCGTCGTGAACTGCGCGCCGCCCGTGAGCGGGATCAGCACCAGCTCGGAGGCCGAATTCGGGCCGACCTGGTCGGGCTGTCCGATGAAGCGCGGCACGAGGTGCACGTCGGGGACGGCCTCGTACTCGTTGCCGTTGAGGTCGCGCAGGCCGTCACCGTCGAGGTCCGTGGTGTTGCCCTGCGTGATCGCGGAGCCCGCCTTGAAGACGTAGGGCGGGACTTCGAAGCTGTCGGAGTTGGCGATGTCGAAGACCGTCATGGTGCCCATCAAGTGGTCGTACTTGATCGGCGTGGACGAGGTCCCCGTGGCCTCGGCGTACACGTAGAGGTAGCCCTTGGTCCACCCCGTGTCGAACTTGGTGAGCACCGTGATGGTGTCGTTCGGGCTGAGGGGCTTGGTGTTGTTGGTCTCGAGGCAGCAGGTGTTGGGGCTGACCGAGCAATCCACGCCGTTGCGGTAGACGAAGTGCGCGTCGACCACCGGCGAGTTGGGAGCGCCCGACCCGGGCGTGTCGTTGCTGTTCGTGACGGTCACGAACGTGAAGATGCCCTGCTGGTTGTCGAACATCGGGAAGACGAGCAGGCTCCCGGGGCGGCCGTTGTTCTGGGTGGCGTCCTGAGCCAGCACACCCGGAGCCAAAAGGGAAGCCGCTGCCAGGGGCAGGAAGAAGCGTGCATTCATGATGTAGGTCTCGTGGGAAAGGGGTCCGCAACCCGTTGGAGCGGCAGATCCCCAGACTTGCGGGCCGGGTGCGCGCGATGGTCCAGAATCGCTGGAGAAGCACCCGCCCCTCACCCTCGGACTCTAGGGAGTCAGGCTTCCCACCGCAAACACGCGCGCCGCGGGGGCCGGCAGGGTCACCTGCACGTGCCACTTTTGGCACCCGCGGCCTTCCCGTGGCCCCTGCAGAGGGCCCCCAGACACGAAAGTGCCGGGGTGGATGCGTCAGCACCCACCCCGGCTTCATCCTTCACAAGACCGATCCCTTGCGGGACCTGACCCCGAGAAGCACTTGCGTCAGGCGGCGATCAGTTGCCGAAGATGCTCTGCGAGAGCAGCGAGCCGTTGGCGCGCTCGCCGGTGGTGAACGGCATCACGGTGCCGCTGCCGTCTTCCGTGCACTCGATCAGGGCCGCCAGGATCGACGGGTTCGAGAAGCTGGCCGCGCTCGAGTTGGCGATCGCGCCCTTCAGGCTGAACCAACCGGTTTCGACGCCCGTGAGCGGGTGCGGGGCGTTGCTCCACTGGATCTCGTTGGCGTTGTGGTTCGTGCTCAGCAGGAAGCTGTTGTAGAACACGCCCGAGATGTGGGTCAGGTCGCACTGCTCGTAGCAGTTGAACGAACGCTGAGCCGAGAAGACTTCCTCGTTGTCGTTGTAGATCAGGAAGTTGACCAGCGTGTCGAACTGCGCACCGCCGGTGAGGGCGATCAGCGCGAGCTTGCTGTAGACCGGGTCCTGGCCGAAGAAGCGCGGGATGTAGATCGTGTCCGGAGCCTTGCTGTACTCCGTGCCGTTCAGGTCGCGCAGGCCGTTGCCGTTGGCGTCCGTGTTGGCGCCGTCAGCGAGACCCGAGCCGGCCTGGAAGACCCACGGCTGCACTTCGTAGTCGTGGCCGGAGTCGTACGACAGCACGCGCTCGGTGCCGATGAGGTAGTCGAACTTGATCGCGGCGCCCGTCGTCTTGTGCTTGGCGAAGACGTAGCAGTAGCCGTAGACCTGGTTCGGGTTGTCGAACTTGGTGACGACCGTGATCGTGTCGTCCGGCGTCAGGGTGCGCGTGCGGTTGAACTCCTGGCAGTTGTCGTGGTTGATGTACACGAACTCGACCTTGACCGTGCCGTTGGTCTGGTCGTCGTTCATGTTCGTCACGGTCAACAGCGTGTAGTCGCCGCGCGTGTTGTCGAACGAGGGGAAGATGAGCAGGCTGCCCGGGTTGACCTGGGACGCCTGCGCGGAAAGCCCGAGGACCAGCGAAGCGCCGGCCAGGGCCGCGGTGCGAATGACATTCTTCATGGTGAGGATTCGTGGTGCTTGGCCCCGCTGTCCAGGGGTGGAGAGCGGAGGCGGGTGGGGTTTCCGTGCAGTGGGCGAAGAGCTCGTGCGCGGGCGGTCCCCTGCTTGTGAAGGTCGCATTATCCACGTTTGCAACCTCCTTGGCAAGGGCTCCCTATGAAAATACGAACTCTTCCAGGATCTACCCCTGGCAGCGATCGTCCGCGGTCAGGAACGCGAAAGGGGCCTCCGGGAGGCCCCTTTCCGGTTCTCCTGGAGCCCCGGGCCGGTCAGTTGCTGTCCCCGGAGGTCCCGTGGGGGAGCAGGTCCCCGTTGGTCTGGGTTCCCTCGCCGAAGGGCAGGGCGGCGAAGCCGTCGTTGGCGATGCCTCTGCCCAGGCCCTGGATGCCCAGGTTCGGGAGGCCCCCGACCTGGGTCAACCGCATGGCCAGGATCGCCGGGTCGCTGAAGGTCGTCGTCGTCGAGCTGGCCGTCAACCCGTTGAGGCGGAACCAGCCGGTCTCCGGCGCGAGGTTGTTCGTGCCCTCGATCTCGTTGAGGTTGTGGTTGGTCGACTTCAGGAACCAGTTGGCGAAGACGTTCGAGACGGAGAGCAGGTCGACCTTGGCCCAGCAGCTGAACGCGTACTGCGCGGAGTAGATCTCCTCGTTGTCGTTGTAGACCTCGAAGGACACGCTGGCCGTGAACGCTGCGCCTCCGGTCAGGTTGATCAGCACGAGCTTGTTGGTGATCTCGTTCGTGTCGGCGATGAAATTCGGGATCAGGATCCGGTTGGGCGCCGCCTCGTACTCGTTGCCGTTGAGGTCGCGGATGCCGTCGCCGTCGAGATCGGTGTTCGCGCCCTCGGCCAGCGCAGCCCCGGCGCGGAACACGAACGGCTGCGTCTCCGTGTCGAGCGCATCCGAGGCGGTACCGACGATCTCCGTCCCGATCAGGTAGTCGAACTTGGTCGCAGCGCCCGTCGTCTTGTGCAGCGCGAAGCAGTACAGGTAGCCCTGCGTCTGGTTGGGGTTGTCGTACTTCGTGAGCACCGTGATCGTGTCGCTGGGGGTCAGCGTGCGCACGCGGTCGAACTCCTGGCAGTTGCTCCCGTTGAC
Organism: Planctomycetota bacterium; assembly: GCA_044229935.1. Lineage (GTDB taxonomy): Bacteria > Planctomycetota > UBA1135 > UBA1135 > JADJLZ01. Next base: position 48,039 of record JBGASC010000009.1, read on the forward strand.
GTAGACGAAGTGCACGCGCACCTGGCCGTTGACCGAGTCGTTGTTCGTGTTCGTCACCGTGACGATCGAGGTCGCGCCGGGACTGTTGTCGAAGCAGGGGAAGACCAGCAGGGAGCCGGCATTCTGGACGCCGGCATGTGCTGCGGCAGCGAGCACGACGGACGCGAGGGACACAGACGCAAGGAGTTTGGCGATCATGGTGTGAGGTCGTGGACGGTGTGTGGAAGCGTGCGCGGGGACTGGCCGAGCGCTTCGTCGCGCAGAGGCGAACCGCGATCCGATGTTGATTCTACACGCTGGATCCCGAGGCCGAACGCGTGTGCTTCGCGGCCACCCGAAAAGCAGAAGGGCCCCGACGTCGCCGTCGGGGCCCTTCGCTCGTCAGGGAGACTCTCGGTCAGTCGATCAGGGGAAGATCGAGTGGCTGAGCAGCGCGCCGTTGGCCTGCTGGCCGCGCGTGTAGGGGAGGGCAGCGCCACCCTCGTCGTCGTCGTGGATGATCAGCATGCCGAGGATCATCGGGTCAGCGATGCTGGCCGCGCTCGAGTTGGCGATCAGGCCGTCGACCGTGAACCAGCCCGTTTCAGGAAGGGCGGTCGTGCCCGCGACTTCGTTCGGGTTCTGGTTCGTCGTCACCAGGAACGAGTTGTCGAACACGTTCGAGATGTGGGTCAGGATGCAGTTCTTCCAGCAGGTGAAGTCCGTCTGGGCCGAGAACACTTCCTCGTTGTCGTTGTAGACGAGGAAGTTGACGGTGGCCGTGAACTGCGAACCGCCGGAGAGGTTGATCAGCACCAGGCTCGATTCCCAGGTGCTGTCTTCCGCGAGGAAGTTCGGGATGATCAGCTCATCCGGGCCCTGCTCGTACTCGGTGCCGTTCAGGTCGCGCAGGCCGTCGCCGTCGACGTCCGTGTTCGCGCCGTCGGCCAGGCCCGCGCCCGCCTTGAACGTGTAGGGCGTGTAGAGCGTGTCCGGGTCGTCCGCGCTGTTGTTCAGGATCAGCGCCGCGCCGGCGAGGTAGTCGAACTTGATCGCCGCGCCGGTCGTCTTGTGCTTGGCGAAGACGTAGACGTAGCCCTCGACCTCGTTCGGGTTGTCGACCTTCGTCAGCACCGAGAGCGTGTCACCCGGGGTGAGCGTGCGCGTGCGGTTGAACTCCTGGCAGTTCCAACCGTTGATGTAGACGTACTCGACCTTGACCGTGCCCAGGTCCTGGTCCGTGTTCGTGTTGGTCACGGTCAGGAGCGTCTGGACGGCGCGGTGGTTGTCGAACTGGGGGAAGAGCAGCATGCTGCCGGTCTCGTTGGTACCGGCGAACGCTGCCGTCGAAAAGGCCGTGGCGCCGAGGGCGGCCAGGGCCAGGGACTTCACGAAGTTGCGATCCATGGTGTCGGTCTCTGAAGTTGGCAGGGATGAACGTGGGCAACGGGGGGTGGTCCCAACTGGACGTGTCGGGGGACTCCGCCGCCTAGGAGATTTCATTCTGCCAGGGCTGCCCAGGGGCCGCAATAGCAACTTGGAAGAAAATGACTCTTCTGCAGTGTCTTAGGCGTCCCCTTCCGGATCGTTCGGGCGGTAGTTCGGCGGCCGAGATCCGGGGGAATGGCCCTGCTCGGCGGTGGCCGGATCTCCTGCCCGGGCAAGGGGTTCCGTCATCAGCGCGGATCGGGGAGCAGCTCGTACAGACGGTACAGGTCCGAGGCCTGCCCATTCGACTGCCGCAGGTTGGGGGGGCTGCGGTACAGCAGGCGATAGCCGGGGATCGGCGCGAGGTTCCCTGACTCCTGGCCGCCCAGGCGCGAGGCTGCGCTGGCGGCGTCCAGCTCGCGGCCTGACCCGATCCCCGCTGCGTAGCGGCAGCCCAGGACCAGCTGGGCCCGGTCGATCAGCAGGAAGCGGCACCGGAACTCCTCGCGGAGCAGCCGGCGCAGCTCGTCCGGAGGCGCATGGAAGAAGGCCGTCAGGAAGCGCTCGATGCGCTCGCGGCTGCGGCGCACCTCCCACTTGGGCTGGAGCAGGATCGGGTGGCGCGTGCGGACGAGCAGTGCAGGCCCGTTGACGAAGTCGGTTGCGACCGCCTCGCCCTCGGGGACGAGGCGCTGCACCGCGTCGACGACGGCCGCGAGCTCCTGCTGGCGCACCGGCGGCTGGTACCAGGGGATGCGGTAGGCGTGCAGGTACGACGCGAGCAGCGCGGCCTGCACGGCCAGCGCGCCGACCAGACCCGCAGCGCGCGCTCGCTCGGGCAGCGTCGTCACGAGCGCGACCAGCAAGGGGCCGGCCAGCATGGCCGGCAGGACCAGCGTGCGCTCGATCAGCCAGGAGAGCGGCAGCGCCAGGCAGGCGAGCAGGCACGCGACCGCCCTTGCGTCGTCGAGCTGCGCGCGGCGCGCACGGCCCGCGAGCTCGAAGCCCGCCCACGCGCAGCCCGCGCCACCGACCCCGAGCAGCCCGGCGAGGGTACCGGGTGCGAGCGTGGCGAACGGGCCTTGCCACATCAGGCGCACCTCGAAGGGCAGCGCCGCAGGATCGTCGGGCAGCGCCCCGAAGTTCACCAGCTTGTGCCAGAGCAGCCCGAACACGTGGCTGTACTCGCCGATCCCGCCGCCGCACAGCCGTGCGACGAGCAGCGAGAGTCCGAAGAGCGCGAGCACGCCGGCGAGCAGTGCCAGGCGCTGCGCGCCTGGCGAGGACGTGCGCCGCGCCGCCAGCCCGGCGATGGCGAGACCGCCGAGGAGCTGCATCGGCAGCGAGACGACGAAGAGCGTGTGGCGCAGGACGGGCACCGCGAGCGAGCCGAGCGAGAGCAGCACCAGCGCGGCCAGGGCCGCACGCCCGGCGAAGAGGTTGCGACCCGAGATCCAGAACCAGGCGACGAAGGCCGCGGCCTCGAGCGCCAGGAAGAAGCTCGCTGCGTGCCAGCACGAGAGCGAGAGCAGCAGGCAGAGAGCCGAGGCGAACACGAGCGCGCGTCCGGGGCGCACTGCGGCGAGCGCGGCCAGGCCCAGGTGCAGCGAGAAGAGGGGCAGGCTGTAGTCCTCGCCCACGAAGAGGAAGCCCAGCGTGCGGTAGTTGGCCGGCAGCAGCGCGGCGAGCAGCGCCGCCGCGAGGCCCGGCCAGCGCCCGCGACCGAGCGCCCGTCCGAGCAGGTAGGCGCCGATCACGAGCGTGCTCGCCGCAAAGGAGCTGGCGTACAGGCCGGCACGCTCCAGCGGCACGTCCGGGCCCAGGATGCGGTGCAGCGCCGCGACAGCGAACTCCGGTCCGACCGGGAACAAGGCCGGCACGTCCGTGCGGAGCGGATGCTCGATGCGCGGGTCCTCCCGGAAGTCGGGCGGCAGGCCTCCGCTCTCCTCGATGCGCTGCGTGAAGTAGGCGAGCAACGCCGGATCGCTGCGCAAGAGGCCCGCCGGCGGCGAAGAGGCGAAGCCGGGATCCGTGAGCGTTCCGTGCACGCGCAGCCACGTACCCAGCGCGACCAGCGCCGCGAGCAGCAGCACGACCCATCGGAGGCCGGGCTCGCGCACGGATCGGATCTCGCGGGTCTGCACGGGCGCAGATCCTAGCCTGTCGCTTGTGCTAGGCTCGCGCCGTGTCCGGACCGATCTCCGCAGCGCTGTTCCTGTACCTCTCGCTCTCTCCCGCACTGTCGGCGCAGGACCTGCACGAGCCTCCGCGACTCGACGCGGCCGTGCCCGGTGCGCGAGCCGAGGAGCTCCCGCCCGAGACCGAGCCGGTGCTGCGCATCGACGGCGAGCCGGTCAGCTGGGGCGAGTACGGCCGCTGGCTGGTGCGCACCGTGGGCGAGCGCCAGGCGATCGAATACGTGCTGGACTACTTCGTCGTCGAGCGCGAGGCCGCGCGCCGCCAGGTCGAGCTCGCGCCGGCTGCGGTCGAGTCGCGCGTGCGGCGCGAGCTCGAGCTGCGCATCGAGAACGCCTTCCACGGCCGCAGGCAGGACTGGCTCGACGAGCTCGCGCGCACGGGCCGCACGCAGGACGGCGTCCAGGCCGAGCGCGGCATCGAGGCGCGCCGCGAGCTGCTCGCCAGCGCGATCGCGGGCCTCGATCGCGTCGTGCCCGAGCACAAGATCGTGCGCGAGTGGGAGCGTCGCTACGGCCGCCACGGCCGGCGCTACGACCTGCGCATGATGAAGTTCAAGGTCGAGGTGCCCGCACCGGAGAAGTTCTCGCGCGAGGAATGGCGCGAGCGCGAGCGCCAGGCCAAGGAGGAAGGCCTCGCGCGCGCGGACGCGGCGCGCAAGCGCCTGATCGCAGGCGAGGACTTCGAGTCGCTCGCGCTGCAGCTCTCGGAGGACGCCGACACGCGCCTGCACCGCGGCCGCCCCAGCGGCGGCTTCCGCGATCCCGGCTGGCCGTGGGGCTTCCTCGATGCGCTGGAGAAGCTCGCGCCGGGCAAGACCTCGCAGCCGCTGTATGCCAAGGGTGGCTGGTGGCTGGTGCAGCTGGTGGGGGTCCAGGAGACGCCGCTCGCGGACGTGCATCGTTCGCTCGAGCTCGAGCTGATCGCGGCGGGGCCGGAACCCGACGAGATCGGCGCGGTCGAGCAGCAGCTCAAGGAGGGCGTGCACTGGAAGGTGCTGCCGGCGATGAACGCCGCGGGCCCGGAGGGCGAGCGCCCCGACCTCGCCGATCCCGTGCTCGCCATCGACGGCGAACCGGTCGCCAAGGGCACCTACGCGCACTTCCTCTGTCGCATGCAGGGCGAGACGATGGCCGGCGGCTTCGTCGAGTCCTGGCTGGTGCAGAAGCGCGCGCGCGAACTGGGCGTGAGCGTCACGCCCGAGGAGGCCCAGGCGCGCGCGCGAGCCTACGTCGAGGACCTGGTGCAGAACTCGGAGACCGGTACGCGCGAGGGCTGGCTCGAGTACATGAAGCAGGGGTCGCGCGATCCCGAGGCGCTCTACCGCGAGTACGTCTTCCGCTCGCAGACCGACGTGCTGACCGAGAAGATGATCAAGGCCGAGCGCTCGATCACGCCCGAGCGCCTGCACCAGTACTTCGAGGACGTCTACGGCAAGGAGGGCGAGCGCCTCGAGCTGCGCGTGATCCTGCTGCCCTACGGTCTGGAGACGATCGAGCCGGGCTGGAGCCGCGAGGAGCTCGACCAGCGCATCGAGACCGCGGCACGCAAGGTCGAGGACCACGCCCGCGAGATCCTGGCGCGCGTGCGCGCAGGCGAGGACTTCGCCGCGCTGGCGCGCAGCGAGAGCCGCGACGTGCGCACCGCCGGCTCCGGCGGGCTGCTCAAGGAGCGCTTCCGCGAGGACCGCTGGTCGCACGAGGTCTTCAGCGCCGTGCGCGCCGCACAGGCGGGCGATCTGGTCGGGCCGCTGCGCCAGAACTCGCAGATCCTGCTCTTCCAGGTCGTCGCGCGCAGGCAGGTGAGCTTCGCGGAGGTCGAGCAGGATCTCGCGCAGGAGCTGCGCGATCGGCGGCCGAGCATGGTCGAGATCGCCAACTTCCGCAACGCGCTGCGCCAGAAGGCCAAGGTCGAGATCCTGCCCGCGCTCTCGCGCTGAGCTGCGGCACGCCCTGGCCGCGCGCGCGCCGATCGCGTGTCAGCGCGCGGGCCCCGCGCGACCCAGCCAGGCCGCCCCGCGCACGCCCGAGGAGTCCCCGTGCTGCGCGGGCAAGAGGCGCGTGCGCACGGGCGCGTGCGCTCCTGCGGCGAAGACGTGCGCGCTCCACAGCCGCGGGACCGCACCGTACAGTCGCTCGACGCGCGAGAGCCCTCCGCCCAGCACGATCACGTCGGGATCGAGCAGGTTGATCACGGCCGCCAGCGCGCGCGCGAGCCGCGACTCGTAGCGTTCGAAGCTCGCGATCGCGGCGGCGTCGCCCCGGGCCGCGCGCAGCGCGATCTCGCGCGCGTCGAGCGCGCCGCCGTGGTGCAGCGCGTGGTCGCGCGCGAGCGCCGGGCCGCTGAGCAGCGTCTCCAGGCAGCCGCGCTGGCCGCAGTAGCAGGCCGGCTCCGGATCGCGCTCGGGATCGGCCCAGGGGAGCGGGTTGTGGCCCCACTCGCCCGCCAGAGCGTTCGGACCGACGAGCACGCGCCCGTGCACGGCGATGCCGCCGCCCACGCCCGTGCCGAGGATCGCGGCGAAGACCACCGGCGCTCCCGCCGCTGCGCCGTCGGTGGCCTCGGAGAGCGCCAGGCAGTTCGCGTCGTTGGCGAGGACCACGCCCTGCCCGAGCCGCGCCTCGAGATCGCGCTGCAGCGGCCGTCCGTTCAGGCAGGTCGAGTTGGAGTTCTTGAGCAGCCCGTGCGCGTCGAGGCTGCCGGGCGTGCCGATGCCAACGCTGCAGTCCGCGCCGGCGAGTGCCGCGCGTGCGGCCCGCACGAGCGCGCCGATCGCGTCGAGCGTCGCCTCGTAGTCCCCGGCCGGCGTCGGCACGCGCCTGCGCCAGCGCTCGAGGCCGCTCTCGTCGAGCGCGAGTGCCTCGATCTTCGTGCCGCCGAGGTCGACGCCGATCGCGTTCGCCGTCCGCATCGCCGCTCAGCTCTCCGCGCGCGTGATCCAGCGCGGCAGATCCGGCGCGCGATAGTCCTCCAGCGCCGCGAGCAACCGGTGCGGGTCGGACTCGCGCAGCACGAGCGCGCGGAAGTGCGGCTGGACGAAGCCCTCCTTCACCGCGGCGTCGAACAGTTGCGCGAGCGGCTCCCAGTAGTCCTGCACGTCGAGCAGGGCGCAGGGCTTGGCGTGGATGCCCAGCTGCACCCACGTGATCGCCTCGCACAGCTCCTCGAAGGTGCCGAACCCGCCGGGCAGCGCCACGAACGCGTCGGAGAGCTCGGCCATGAGCGCCTTGCGCTCGTGCATCGAGTCGACCACGTGCAGCGCGCTCAGCCCCTGGTGTCCGACCTCGCGCACGAAGAGCCCGCGCGGGATCACGCCGATCGCGCGACCGCTGTGCGCGAGGACCTCGTCGGCCAGCGTGCCCATCAGGCCGACGCGTCCGCCTCCGAAGACGAGCTCGATCCCGCGCTCGGCCAGCAGGCGACCGAGCGCGCGCGCAGCCTCCGCGTAGGCGGGCGAGCGGCCGCTGGACGAGCCGCAGAAGACGCACACGCGGCGCAGCCGGCTCACTTGGGTTGGCCGTTCCCGTTCCCGGCCGGCGGCGTGTTGTCCTCGTAGAGCAGCGCCTCGAGCGTGGCATCGAGCAGGTTGGCGGGGTGATCGTGCCAGCGCACGCGCCCGTTGCGGTCGAGGATGGCCATGTCGGGCAGCGATTCGCCGCCGTAGGCCGCGGCGGTCGCGCCGGGGCCGTTGCCCGAGTCCAGGAGCAGCGGGAACCCGTAGCCGCTCGACGCCGCGAAGGAGGTGAAGCTCTCCAGCGTGTGGCGCGTCTTGCCGTCGTGCTCCTGCCAGGGCTGCACCACGCCGACGAAGTGCACGCCCATCGGCTCGAAACGCTTGCGCAGGTCCAGGATGTACGGCTTCTCGCGCGCGCACTTCTCGCACCAGCTGGCCATGAAGCACAGCACGACCACGTCGCCCTTGTAGACGTCCGCCGCGAGCGGATCGCTGAGCGCCCACCGATCGGGCTTCCAGGCCGGCGCGGGCCGGTCGAGCGACTGCACATAGCGCAGTGCACGGCGCACGAGCTCGAGCTCCTCGCCCTTGGGGAAGCTCTGCACGTAGCTCGCGAGGTCGCGCGCGGCACCCAGGTTGTCGAGCAGCAGGCGCTTGCACGCCGCGCGGCGCTCGAGGCACTTGGCGGCGTACTTGTCGCCCTTGTCGATCGTCGAGACGCCCGTGTCGTAGGCCTTCAGCGCCGTCGCGGCATCGCCGAGGTACAGGCCGATCTGCCCGGCGAGGTAGCGCGCGCGCGGCGCGCTCGCGGCGGCGGCCTTGTCGCCGAGCACGCGCTCGACCAGCTGCGCCGCGCTGGCGAAGCTCGCGCGCGACGCGTCCGTGTTGCGGTGCAGGTTCTGCTGCGACTTGCCCAGCCCGATCCAGCAGACGCCCGCCTCGAGCAGCGCCTCGGCTGCGCGCGGCGTCCCCGCGTGCGCCTTCTCGAAGGCCGCGAACGCAGCGGCTCCCTCGCTCCACTTGCTGGCCTGCTTGAGGGCCAGCGCCGCGTTCCACTCCTTCTCCAGCGCGTCGTCGCGCGCAGCCGGGGCGGGAGGAGCGCTCACGGGCGCGGGGGTTGGCGCAGGAGTCTGCAGCGGGACCAGGGCCATCCAGGCGAGGACGAACTCGAGCAGCATCGGCGACGAGTCTACCAGGGAGCCCGCCGGCGCACGCCTTGTGCCCGCGCGCGGCGCGCGGCTAGGCTCGCGCGGTGCCGACGCCCAGCTCCTCCGCCGCCGACGGATCGCGCACGCTGCGCGCCGCGGCGCTGCTGGTGGTCGCGTGCGCGGCGCTGCTGCGCTTCCAGGGCCTGGGCTCCGCAGGGCTCGCGCACTGGGACGAGGGCACGTTCGCCGCCGGACCGCTGGGCCTGGGGCCCTACGGCCGCGGCATGCCCTGGATCTTCTACGCGCCGCCGCTCGTGCCGGGCTGTCTGCGCGCGCTGTTCGCGCTCGGCGGGGAGCACGCGCCGCTGGCGCTGGGCTTCGCGGCCGCCTGCGGCAGCGCGAGCGTCGCGCTGGTGTGGTTCGCGGGCCGGCGCATGGCGGGGGAGCGCGAAGCGCTCTGCGCCGCGGCCGTGCTGGGCGCGCTCGAGTTCCACCTCGTCCTCTCGCGCCAGGCGCTGACCGACGTGCCGTTCACGCTCTTCTTCCTGCTCGCGCTGTGGCTCTTCCACGAGGCCTGGACGCGCGGCGCGCGCACAGCGGCGCTGGCGGCGGGACTCGCGGCGGGCGCCGCGCAGTGGACCAAGTACCACGGCTTCTTCGTGCTGCTCGTGCTCGCGCTCTCGCTCGTCGCCTCGCGCGAACGCGGCGCGGGCTGGCGCCGCTGGCTCGAGAGCGCGCTCGTCGCCGGCGTGCTGACGCTCGCGCTCGCGCTGGTGCTCGAGCACGCGGTCGGCCTCGGCGTCCTGCGCGCCAACAACGCGCGCTGGCTGGCCGAGCCGGGCTGGTACGTGCTGCCGAAGACCGCGCTGTTCGTGGCCGAGTGCCTGTGGCGCTGGGTCGGGCTGCCGGTGCTGCTCCTCGCGGCGATCGGCTGCGTGCGCTTCGCGCGCCGGCGCTCGCGCGCCGACCTCCTTTGGCTCTGCTGGGGCGCGCTCTTCCTCGCCGCGCTGCCGCTGTACACGAACTACCCGCGCCTGCTCGTGCCGCTGCTGGTGCCGCTCGCCTTCGCCGCCGGCGCGGGCGCCGAGTGGCTCGCGTCGCGCGGGCCCGCACGCGTGCTGGCCTGCGTCGCCCTCGCGCTCTTCGCGCACGGCGCGTGGCGCGCGCGCGAGGCCCTCGCGCTGCGCACCGGCGGCTACGTCGCTGCCGCCGGCTGGCTGCAGCACGCGGCCGGCGACGAGCGCCCCGACCTGCTCGTCGCGCAGCACGCGCTGGTGTTCGAGCTCGGGCGCGACGCGCACGACTACCGGACCTACGACGAGCCGGGCGCGGAGGAGCTGCTCGCGCGCGGCGGGTTCCGCTTCCTCGTGGCGGACCTGCGCCTGGAGCACGCGCCGCGTTTCGCGCAGTACCTCGCGGAGCACGCGGGCGAGCTCGAGCTCGTCGCGACGCTGGAGAACCCGCTCCACGAGACCGCGCTGGTCAACAGCGCGGGCTTCGAGGGCCTCGCGCGCCGCGGCACGCCGCAAGGGCACCTCGAGCTCGAGACGATCCGCATCTGGCGTCGCCGCTCGCGCTGAGCGCGCCGCGCGTTCAGCGCTGCGAGTCCGGCCCGAGCTCGCGCAGGATGCGACGCTGCTCCTGGGCGCCGGCCGTGTCGCCCTGCGCCGCGAGCAGCTCGGCCAGCAGCGCGTGCGCCGCGCGCAGCGTCGGCGCCAGGCGTTGCGCCGTCTCGAGCTCGCGTCGCGCGAGCGCGGTGTCGTTCAGCGCCAGCGCGGCCTGCGCGCAGAGCACGTGGTTCGCGGCGTCGCCCGGCGCGATCTCCAGCGCCTGCTGGTAGCGCGCGAGCCCTTCGGCGTAGCGGCCGGTCGCGCAGAGCATGCCGGCCAGGTTCTCCAGCGCGGGCAGGAGCTCGGGATCGAGCTCCAGCGCGTGCTGGAAGCGCTCGAGGGCCGCGGCGGGATCGTTGGCGCCGGCACGCTCGACGCCCTGGTCGTACACGCGGCGTGCCTCGGCGATGCGCGCGCTCCAGTCGCGGGTCAGGCGCTGCTGGTCCCAGCTCGCCGTACCCCAGCCGAGCCCGACCAGGAGTCCGCAGGCAGCGAACACGCGTCCCGCGCGCGTCAGGCGCCCGTCGGACTTGAGGCGCCAGCTCTTCCAGGCGAGATCCGAGCGGCGCGCAAGGCGCCAGAGCTCGACCGCGAGCCAGGCGAAGAGCGCCGCGAGCGCCAGCGTCAGCAGCAGCGGCGACCAGCCGTGCATCCCGTGGAACGCGTACAGCCCGGCCAGGAAGAGCGCGGCCAGCGCGCACTCCTCGCCGAGCGAGTAGTCGCGCGTGCGCTGCGCCTTGCCGCGCAGGACCCAGGCCACCGCGAACGAGCCCAGCGTCAGCACGCCGACGAGCTTCCACAGCGTCGGGTCGGCCGCGTTGACGTACGTGCCGTAGCGACCGTCGTGCAGGTGCAGGAGCAGGAAGGTCGCGCCGAGGAACACGAACAGCAGCACGTTCTCGGCCCAGCGCGCGCGGGTGGGCCGCAGCGGCTCGGCGCGCCGGCTCGCGAACAGCGCCGGCCGGCCCCAGCCGACGTAGAGCGCGTCCTTGGGGCAGACGCTGACGCAGTCGCCGCACTTCATGCAGCCGGGGTCGACCACCATGCCCCACTGGCGCACCTCCTGGCTGACGTTGACGTTCGAACTGCAGGCGACCGTGCAGTGCCCGCACTGCGCGCAGGCGTCGGTGACGCGGATGCGCGAGGGCGCGAACTGGTCGGCGATGCCGAAGATCGCGCCGTACGGGCAGCCGTAGCTGCAGAAGCCCTTCTGCCCCAGCAGCCAGACGATCGCGACGCCGCAGACGAGCACGCTCAGGATCGCGACGGGCCAGGGCGGGAAGGTCTTCCAGAACTGCTCGGTCTGGAGGCGCGTGCCGGTCGGGACGAAGCCGGTGCCCTCCAGGAGCGAGAGCACGACCGGCGAGAGGAACATGTACACGAACGCGAGCCAGGGCACGCTCGCGAGCACGCCCAGGTTGACGCCGCGCGTGCGCAGGCCGAGCTTGCGCAGGATCCAGCGCGCGCCGTCCTGCACGGCGACGAGGTGGCAGCCCCAGCCGCAGAACCAGCGGCCGAGCACGAGCGTGCTCAGGATCGCCAGCGCGAAGAAGATCAGCCCGGCGTTGACGATCCCGCGCTGCGAGAAGGCCATCGACTCGGAGGGCTCGAGCGGCGAGAGCGTCTTGCCCGTCGAGTACCAGTGCCAGGCGTGCAGTCCGATCGCGACGTGGACGGCGACGAGCACGAGCGCGCGCCAGCGTCCGACGCGCGAGGGTCGCGCCTCCAGGTGCGCACGCGGCGGCGCGTGTTCGGTGCTGCGGCAACTCGCGGGCATCGCGCCATCGTAGAGCGGCGTGCAGCGCCTGTCGCCGGTGGCGCGCGCCGGCAGTCCGTGCGCGCTCCTCCCCGAACGGAGCGAGGCCGGCCGCAGTGCGCGACCGGCCTCGCCGTGGGCTCCCGTCCGGGCTCGTGCCCGGAAGCGCGGGCCTCAGATCACCAGTTGATCTGCAGCGCCTGGCTGACGTTGAACCCGCTGCCCGTGCAGAAGGTCAGGTTCGGGTCGCGGTAGTAGACCTGGTAGAAGCGCGACGTGCCGGGCAGGATCGTGTCGCCCAGCAGCGAGGAGCGCGCCGTGACCGACGCTTCCGCGCCGACGGGGGCCGTGACGGTGCCGCCGGACGCGTTCTTCGAGTACAGGCGCTTGAGCGAGCCGGTCACGCAGCGCACGCCGTCGCCGAAGAGCAGGCCGCTCCCGTTCGAGGTCGTGCCCTGCAGGAAGATGCTCAGCGAGGTGTTGAGCTCGCCGGCCGAGGTCAGCTGCACGGTGTCCGGGCTGGTCGTGCCCGACGCGGAGAGCTGCGCGCCCTGCGCGTTCGCGAAGTTCGCGCAGCCGCGCCCGGCGCCGCCGAAGTTGAGGCACGGGCAGAGCGTGGTCACGTTCGGATCGAGGCCGTCACCGAAGCAGTACGAGGTCCCGACGCCGCCGCCGCAGTTGGCGCCCGTCGCGCAGGCCGCGACAGGTGCGAACGCGCCGAAGTTCATCGGGCCCCAGCCGCAGACCGTGTCCCAGCCGGCGTGCGCGGTCGAGGCACCCTGGCCCGAGGGCAGGTTGCCGTTGCCGCCCGAGACGATGTCGAACCAGATCGTCGGGTCGCCGTTCTCGGCGTAGATCAGGTTCTGGATGCGCCCGAAGCGACGGTGGCCCAGGCCGTCCGGCGTCAATCCGCCGAGGCTGATGATCTTCTGCTCGGTGATCGCCAGCGAGCCGGCGACGATCGGACACGCGAAGCTGGTGCCGATGGCGCTGACCAGGCTGCCGCCCGAGTAGAACTGGTAGGCGCCACTGGGACCCGAAGCGTGGAATCCGACATCGGGAACGAGGCGCTTGTTGTTGAACGCATTGATCGCCGGCACGCCCGTGCCCGTCTGCCAGGAGGGGCGGACGTTGATCGCATGCGTGCTCGTGCTCCAGCCGCCGCCGCTGCCGTTCCAGCCGGTCTCGGAGATGCGCGCGCCGGTGCCGGTCTGCACGTTGGCGGTCGTGCCGCCGACGTCGAGGACTTCGGGGTCGATCACGGGGTAGCCCCAGGGATCGATCGCCGTGCCGCTATCGCCGCTGGCGGCCATGTAGGTGATGCCCTGCGCGCTCATCGACACGTGCAGGTTGTGCGCCGCCGTGATCGTCGAGTTCCCGATGTTCCAGCCGTAGCTCTCGGAGATCGTGTCGCACAGGTTCTCGTTGAGCTCGACGGTCAGCATGCCCGTCAGGTTGCTCGCAGCCGATCCGTCGTAGATGCGGATGTTCGCCAGCGGCGCCATGCCCAGCGCCATCTGGATGTCGAGGTCGCCCTCGCCCGCCGCCGGGCCGGCGCCGAGGCCGCCGCCGTTGCAGGGGATCACGTTGATGTTCGTGCCTGCACCGCCGCCCGGCGTCGGAAGCGCGAAGTGCGAGATGTAGTTGAGGTAGTCCGCGGCGCGGAAGCCGTCCCAGTTGGAGATGCCGACCACGCGTCCCGCGCCGGTGAAGCCGGCGTTGAACATGGTCGTCAGGCCGTAGAGCCCGCGCGTGAGCACCGGGGTCAGCTGGGTCACCAGCGGCATCGGGTGCGTGTACGTCTCCAGGCCCGACACGTCGATCACGATCGAGGCCAGCGCACCGGGCAGGCGCACCGGCGTCGAGTAGGCGACGAAGCTCGCCGGCTCGACCTTGTTCTGCGGGGTCAGCGTGTAGCCGCGGATCGTCGTGCCGAAGGCGCGCTCGGCCTGCGCGACCGTGCAGGTGGCGAGGATCGAGAGCCGGTTCTTGCCGACGAGCTCGATGCCCATGCCGTTCTGCACGAGGTACTGCACGACCTGCTCGACCTGGTTCTGCGCGAGACCGAAGCGCTCTCCGATCTCCTCGGGGGAGATGAACTTGCGGTACTCCGGCGAGCGCGGGTCGCTGACCGCGTCGACGAAGGCCTGCATCTGTGCCGGCTTGCCGTAGGGCATGCTGACGGTGATGTTGAGCACCTGGTCGGCCGGAGCGGGACCGACGTCGGTCGCGCGCTGCAGTGCGGGCAGGAGCTCCATGCCGATGGCGGACCACGGGGTCGCCGCTTGCTGCTCGGTCAGCGGGGCCGAGGGGAAGGCCTGGGCTGCGCCGGCCATCAGACCGGGCAGGCACACGAGCACAGCGGAACGGGTCAGGAGGGATCGCATCGCGTCTTGAACCTCGGAGTGGGGGCGAGCCGTGCGGGCTGCCCGAGACTGGCTGGGGGCGGGGCTCGAAAGGACCCCGGTTCACCGTAACACGAAGGCTAGGACGCGGCCTGAGGCAGTCGAGGTTCCCTGTCCTCGGCCGGCCCCTGCGGGAAGTCCCTTCAGGGGGTGAACGTCACCGAGAGCAGGTTGGTCAGGTTGGTCAGGTTGCCGCAGGGGCCCGTGACGTTCCTGTACCAGCCCTGGAAGTGCCGCGTGCTCCCGACACCGATGCAGCCTCCGGCGGGCAGGCTGGTGCAGGACGTGGAGACGATCTCCGGACCCTTGTACGCGATCCCCGCCGGCCCGCTGTTGTACGAGCCGAAGCGGTAGATCGGTCCCGCCACGCAGCGCAGTCCGTCGCCGAGCGGCACCAGCGTGGTCGCTGGCGACATCAGCCACAGTCCGTTGACGTTGGGCGGCAGCTGCGACGCGACGAGCATCAGGTCGTCGTTGCTCGCGCTGTCGGAACCGAAGCTCGTCAGCAGCGCGCCCGCGCCGGTGGAGTTCTTGCAGCCCGCGTTCGCATCGTCGTTCGAGCAGGGCGGCGGCGCGCTGGCCGGGCAGAAGCAGGAGCGCGTGCCCACCGGCGGTTCGCACTCGTCGGGGATGCCGTTGTAGTTGCGGTCGAGCGAGGCGCCGACCGAGATGTCGACCGCGTCCTCGACGCCGTTGCCGTTGCAGTCCCACATCACGACCGCGGTCGAGGCCATCGCATCGAGCTCGTCGCCCTCGGCCGACTGGCCGCTGCGCTGGGTGGCGATGCCCAGGTTCTCGGCGGCGATGAAGATGCGCGGCCGCTGTCCGGGCGCGGCCGGGTTGATCAGCACGTCGCCGGGCTCGATCGGCAGACCGAACTGCGAGTCGAGCTGTCCGATCACGGCCGAACCGCGACGCACGGAGAACAGCAGCATGTCGGGCTGGCCCGGGCCGAAGTGGCCGCCGCTCCAGCTGTAGAGCACGCTCGCCGGCTGGAACACGCCGTCGCCGTTGTCGGCCAGGATCAGCGCGTCGAGGTCGTCGGTACCAGGCCCGTTGAGGTCGAGGCCGAGCTGCACAGGGCTGGCGTACACGTTGGGCCCCCCGCCGCCGAGCACCTTGACCAGCACCATCGCGGGCAGGAAGCCGTTCAGCTGCGCCGAGCCGCTGTTGGGGATGCCCGTCAACGGGTCGGTGAACTGCCCGTCGAGCGAGAAGAACACCCGCGAGCCGGTGACCGGCGGCGGTTCCAGGCTGAGCGCATCGAGGTTGTCGCCCGGCATGTCCAGCGTCGGCGGCGGCAGCAGCGCCACGTCGGGCTCGACCAGCCCCAGGCCCGGGTAGGCGAAGAGCGTCCCGCTCAGCGTGTTGGCTTCGCCGTTGCCGTCGATCACGCCGATGTTGTTCGGGATCACCACCGGTGTCGGACCGCCCAGCGGCGGGACGGCGTTGGCGATGCCGGCGGCGAAGAACACGTCCGCCGCGGCGTCGAAGAAGGTCGACTCCGTGCGCACGTTGGGTGCCAGCACCGACAGCGGCGGGATCGAGCGGCCGACGGCATACGGATCGACGGAGAAGTACAGCCGCGCCTGCGTCGCGAGGTTGGTGCTGAACGGGGCGTCCGTCCCGTACGAGAGCGCATCGACGTCGATGTGGCAGGGCACGCCTGCGGGCTGCGAGCTGCATCCGCCCGCCTGCGAGAGCCCCAACTGCAAGGCGTCGATCAGCGACTGCGGCACGGGCTGCGGGCCGATCGTCGGCTGGCCGGTGACCGCGATCAGGATGCGTCCCTCGTTCAGCGGAACGCCGCCGCCGCCGGCGGCCGAGGCCTTCGATCGGCTGCGCCAGTCGATGGAGAACGTGGGCGGGTTCTGCGCCTGCAGCAGGGGAGCGAGCAGCGCCACGGCGCCGATCACGACCAGCGGACCGGCCGGAAGGGTGCGAGGCAGCGCTCCCCGGCCGCGCGACGCGCGCCGGGCTCTCGAGGGAAGGGTCATGGTGCGTCCGCCGCGGCCGGTCAGGGGCGCCGCGGCCTGGGTTGGGAGCTGTTGGAGAGCGCGACTGGGCACTTCCGACGCGCGGGACGACGGGCTTGTTCCCGCCTGCGCGCCGTCCTCAGGGATCATACCGCAGCGGCCGGGCCAGCCGCCGCTCGTTCTCGACCTCCCAGGTCTCGAGCGCGCGCGGCTGGCGTGCTCGGGCCGCAGGCAGCGGGTCGACCGGGAAGCAGTGCACGCCGTCGCTGCAGTTGGCGAGGATCTCCCAGCGCCCGCCCGCGCCGGCCCAGGCGAGACTGCGCGCCTCGGCCGGGAGCTCGGCGAGCGTGACCGGCAGCCCGCCCTGCGTCGCGCGCACGTAGCAGACCCCGTCGCGCGAGAGCGTGACCAGCAGCGATCCGTCCGGGCTGAACGCGCCGTCGACGAGCTCGTCGACGTGGTAGATCTCCAGCGGCAGCGGCGCCTTGCTGCGCGTGTCGAAGAGCCGGAAAGCCCCGCCTCCGTGCTGCCCGATCAGCAGCAGTTGTCCGCCGCGCGGGTTGTAGCGCAGCGCGGGCAGGAGCACCGAGCGCTTCTCCTCGAGCAGCGCTCCGTCGCGCGTCGCGAGGCGCTGCACGAAGCTCTCGCCGGCGGCGACGGCCAGCTCCGCTCCGTCGGGTGCGACGCACAGCTCGCGCATCGGCGAGCGGACGCTGGTCGGGCAGTCAAGCGCGCTCCCAGCGCGGCCCGCTCGCCGCATCCGCGAGCGGGAGAGAGCACACGCGTCCGTCGGCGAAGCCGCACACGACGCCGGCACGTTGCGGCAGCAGCGCCGCGCAGCTGGGCGCCGGCACGAGGGGCGTGCACGCCGCGCGCCAGCCGTGCGCCGCGTCGAGCACGCACAGCTCGCTGCCGAGCACGAGCAGGAGCTCGCCCGTCGCGTCGAAGGCGAGCGAGCGCGCGGCCGCCGCGAGCGGCGCTGCGATCGGCACGGGCTCGCCGTCGCGATCGAGGTCGATGCGCAGGAGCGAGCCGTCCGCGCCGGCGAGCACGGCGCCGTGTCCGTCGGGCGCGAGCGCGAGCGCGCGGAAGCCGCCGCTCCCCGCGCCGCTCCAGCGGCGCAGGCACGTGCCGCTCGTGCCGATGCCGTCCGCGAGCTGCCACAGGCGCGCCTCGCCGTCGCTGCAGATGCCGAGCGCACGCGTTCCGTCGCTCGTCACCGCCAGCGCGCTCGCTGCGCCCGGCGGAGCGTCGAGCTGGTACACGTCGGGCAGCTCGGCCGCGATCCAGACCAACGCGCCCGTGCCGACGTTGCGCATCAGGATGCGCGTGCCGTCGTCCGTCCAGCACAGCTCCTGCGCGCGGAAGCGGCCGCGCATCACGCGCTCGGCGCGCGCCGTGGCGACGTTCCAGACGCAGACGCGCTGGTCGAAGGAGGCCGTCGCGACGTGCCGCCCGTCCGGCGCGAAGGCGGCGCGGTAGACGCGCCGCTGGCGCGCGTCGGCGAGGGCGATCGGAGCCGCGCCGCCGAGATCGACGAGCCAGGCGCCGCCGCTCTCGTTGCGCCCGGCGCAGGCCAGCACGTGGCGCGCGTCGGGGCTCCAGCTCAGGAAGTCGACCGGCCAGCCCGCCTCGGCCCGCAGCAGCGTGCGCGGCGTTCCGTCGCCGGCGACGAGCAGCAGCCGGCCGTCCTGCAGCCCGCACAGGATCGAGGGATCGCGGGCATCGGGGCTGCACTCGAAGCTCGCGAGCGCAGCGGGGAGCTCGATCTCGCCGAGCAGCCTCCCGCTCGCCGCATCCCAGCGCGCGAGCCGGTTCGCGCCGCCCGCCGCCGCGCCCACGAGCGTGCGCTCGTCGCGCGCGAAGCGCACGCGGCCCGCGCCGGCTGCGAGCCCGGTGAAGGCGGTGCCCGCCGCGAGCGGCTCGAGCGTGCACAGCGTCGCGCGCCCGTCGCCGGAGAGCGCCAGCACGCGCCGTCCGTCGTTCGAGCGCTCGAGCGCGACCAGCTTGTGCGGCAGCGCGAGCTCCTCGAGCGCGTGCCCGTCGCGCGCGTCGAAGGCGCACAGCCGGCCGTCGCTCGTGCCTGCGATGAGGCGCGTCCCTCCCGCGTCGAAGACCAGCCCGGCGCAGTCGCCCGGAGCGCCGGCGCAATCGAAGCTCGAACCGCGCCGCGCGAGATCGAAGACGCGCACGCGCCCCGCGTCGCGCTCGGTCGAGGTGCCCTTGAGCGCCAGCGCGACGCTGCGTCCGCCCGGCGCGAGCGCCAGCGCGGTGGCCATCGCGTCGCCGCAGCGCAGCTCCTGCTCCAGCCGGCACGCGCCGAGCGCCTCGAGCAGCGCCGCGCGCGTCAGGTAGTTGGGCGCGAGCTCTGGCAGCGCCCGGCGAGGTAGCGGCCCAGCGCCACGCGCAGCGCCGCGCGCTCTCCCGCCAGCGCGACGAGCGCGATCGAGAGGCCCACGGCGAGCGCCACGAGCGTCGCGGCCAGCACCGGATTGCGGCGCGTCCAGCGCGAGAGGCGCAGGCCCAGGCTCGCCGGCCGGGCGCGGATCGGCTCGTACTCGCGGATGCGCCGCAGGTCCTCGGCCAGCTCGAGCGCGCTCGGGTAGCGCCGCTCGCGGTCCTTCTCCAGCGCGGTCTGCAGCACGACGACGAGCTCGCTCGAGAGCGCGGGGTTGTGCGCGCGCGGATCGGGGAGCGGCGCCTGCGCGATCAGGCGGTAGAGCTCGGCGCGCGTCGGCGCCTCGAAGGGCCGGTGCAGCGTCAGCGCCTCGTACAGCGCCGCGCCCAGCGAGTACACGTCGCTGCGCCGGTCGAGTTCGGAGCTCGAGCGCTCGAGCTGCTCGGGCGACATGTACGCCGGCGTGCCGAACACGTCGCCGGGTTGCGTCAGCGCGCTCTGGTCGTCGGATTCCTCCTCGCGCGCCAGCCCGAAGTCGAGCAGCACCGGCGCGCCCTCGGCCGTGACCATGATGTTGCCCGGCTTGACGTCGCGGTGCACCACGCCCGCTTCGTGCGCGGCGTGCAGCGCGCGCGCGGCGCGCTCGAAGAAGCTCGAGACCTGGCGCACGTCGAAGGGCGTGCGCGGCGGCCACTCGCCCGCCAGGCGCGAGAGGCTGCTCGTGTCGTTCGCCGCAGGCTGCGCGCCGCCGGCTGCAGGCTGCGCGCCCTCCACGCCAGGCCGCGCGCCGCCCGTTCCCTCGCGCGCGCGTGCGAGCAGGCGCGCCAGCGACTCGCCCTCGACCAGGCGCATCGCGAGGTAGGGCACGGGCCCGTCGATGTCGGCCTCGTAGATGCCGCAGATGCCCGGATGATCCAGGCGCGCGATCACCTCGGCCTCGCGCCGGAAGCGCCGGCGGCGCTCCTCCGAGACGCTGTCGAAGTGCGCGCCGAGCACCTTGAGCGCCACGCGCCGTGCGATGCGCGTGTCCTCGGCCAGCAGCACGGCGCCCTGCCCGCCGCGGCCGAGCTCGCCCAGCACGCGGTAGGGCCCGACCCGCCGCGCGGCGTCGTCGGGCACGGGCGCCGCGGGACCGCCCTGCTCCTGCAGCGCGAGCCACTCGCGCGCGATCGCGCTCTCGTGCCCGGGATGCCGCGCGAGCCAGTACGCGAGCGGACGCGCGAGCCCTCGCTCGCGCTCGTCGAGGTACGAGTTCAGGAAGTCGAAGACCGCGGCGGCTTCGGGATCGTCACGGCGTTGCACGCGCGGGCGATTGTAGTCGTGCTGGCCTGACTCACGCCGTGCTGGTATCGTCGAGGCGATGGCCGACGCGCCCCACGACGACGGGGAAGGGCGTCCCGACCTCGAGACGCAGCGGCTCGTGCGCGCGGCCAAGGCGGGCGACGTGGAGCGATTCTCGGAGCTCTACGAGCGCCTCGCGCCGGCGCTGCTCGCCTGGGCGCACCTGCGCATCCGGCCCGCGCTGCGCGGGCGCATCGAGCCCGAGGACGTCGTCGCCGAGGTCTGGGTGCGCGCCTGGCGCGCGTTCCCGCAGTTCGACGAGAGCGCCGGCTTCCGGCCCTGGGTGTTCCGCATCGCGAAGAACGTGCTGCTCGAGTGCTTCCGCCAGCTGCAGCGCTCGCCCGCGGCCTACGCCGACGCCGGTCCCTCGACGCGGCTGTTCGAGCTGCAGAACCTGCCCGAGAGCGCGACCAACATCAGCCGCCGTGTCGCGCGCGCGGAGAACGTCGGCCTGCTGCTCGAGTGGGTGCGCGCGCTCGACGAGGAGCAGCAGCAGCTCTTCCTGCACTGCGGGCTCGAAGGCCTCTCGTACGCCGAGGCCGCCGAGCGCATGGCGCTGCAGCGCGACACGGTCGCCAAGCGCTGGCAAGGATTGCGCGAGCGCCTGGTGCAGTTCGGGACCACGCACGGGCTCGCCGTCGTCGACTGAGCACGCGTAAGAGGCCTGTTTTCCTGCCGCGGACGTGAAACCGCCGCGGCGCGCCTCGGTAGTTGCGCGTGCCTGGGAACAACCGTGCGGACGTGGCGGGGGGGCCGCCTGTCCGTTCCGGCCCGGGGACCCTGAGGAATCGGAAATCAACTCCTGAGGTTCTGATCGTTGAGGTCCCGGACCCGGATGCTCTTCGCGAGCGTCCGGGTCCGGCTCTTGTCGCGCGCGGTGCCTCGATCGGCGGCTGCCCGCGTGCTCAGGCCTGCGGCGGATCCGCGCGTCGGTAGGCGCGCAGCTCGGGCTCGCGCCAGGCGACCCAGGCGGTCGAGACCAGACACAGGACTCCGCCGCTGACCACGCTGAACACGGCTCCCAGCCGTTGCGCGACCAGGCCGGCCTCGAGCTCGCCCAGCTGCGGCCCGCCCATGAAGAAGATCATGTTGACGCTGATCATCCGCCCGCGCAGGTGATCGGGCGTCGCCAGCTGGCGGATGATGTTGCGCATCACGATGCTGACCGTGTCCGCGGCGCCGGTCACGGCCAGGCACACGTACGTGACCCAGAACGTGTGCGACAGGCCGAAGAACACCGTGGCCGCGCCATAGACGATCACCGACCACAGCAGCACGGCGCCGCGGCGCACGATGCGCGGCGCGAGCGGCGCCAGCACCGCGCTGGTGACCAGCGCGCCCACCGCCGGCGCGGCGACGAGGTAGCCGTAGCCCTCCTCGCCCAGGTTCAGGATGTCCTTGGCGAAGATCGGCAGCAGCGCCGTGGCCGAGGAGAAGAACGTCGCGAAGAAGTCGAGCAGCATCGACGAGCGGATCAGCGGCGCGCGGAACACGTAGCGCAGCCCCTCGACCGCCGCGTGCAGGCTGACCCGTGCGCGCGACTCGGCCTTGAGCGCGGGCACGTCGCGCATCGCGAGCAGTGCCGCGAGCACCGCCAGGAACGAGAGCGCGTTGCAGACGTAGACCCAGCCCAGCCCGAAGTGCGCCATCACGTGGCCCGAGAGCGCGGGCCCGGCCGAGGACGCGGCCTGGAAGAGGATCGTGTTCAGCGCCAGCGCGCTGGGCAGCACGTGGATCGGCACGAGCGCCGGGATCAGTGCCTGGCGCGCCGCGCCGTCGAAGGTCCCGACGCCCGAGCTGAGCGCGGTCAGGAGGTAGATCGGCCAGGGGTGCTCGATGCCGGCGAAGGTCGCCGCCGCCAGCGCGCCCGAGAGCAGCGTCAGCAGGCTCGTGGTCAGGATCATCAGGCGCCTGCGATCGAAGGCATCGGCCACGACGCCCGAGATCAGCGCGCAGACCAGGATCGCGCTGAACTTGAACAGCCCGACCAGGCCCAGCGCCAGCGGCCGGTGCTGCTCGTCGACCAGCAGCGAGACGTGCCAGAGCACGGCCGCGTTCTGCATCATCGAGCCCGCGGTCGAGACCAGCTGGCCGCCCCACAGCAGGCGGTAGTTGCGGTGGCCGAGGGCCTCGAAGGCTCCGCGCGCGCGCGTGCTGCTCATGCGTCCGGTCCCCGCGCGCGCTCTCTCAACGCTGCTCGTCCGCCGCGCACAGCTCACCCAGGCGTGCGAAGCCCTGCTCGGCCGCGGCGGCGTCGCCCGGCGGCGTGAAGGCGGCCTGGATCTCGCGCCGCAGGGCCGCACGTTCGCCCTGGCCCGTGCGCCGCGCGGCCTCGCGCGCGACGCGGCACAGGCGCAGCGATTCCGGATGCGCGGCCAGCGCCTCGACGAGCAGCGGGTCGTTCGGCTCGACGCGCGCCCCGCGCCGCTCGAGCAGCTCGGCCGCCGCCATCGCCTCGTGCACGCCACGCCAGGCGAGCTCCTGCGTCTCGGCCAGCGCCGGGCTCTGCGCGGCGCGCTGCAGCGCGCACAACGCGCGGCCCGCGGCCGCATCGCCGGCTTCCAGGCGCGAAGCCAGCGGGTGCTGCCAGCAGGCGAGCAGCTCCTCGGGGCTGGCGATCTCCGCGTCGAGCAGCGCCGGCAGGGCCTGTTCGAGCGTGAACCCGTTCCGCGGCGGCTCGCCTCCGGCCTCGAGCCAGCCGAGCTCCGCGACCGCCGCGGCCAGCGCGCGGGCGGGCTCGCTGCGCGCGGGCGCCAGGATCCCGCGCTCGGCCAGGCCGCGCCAGAAATCGGCGACCGTCCAGAGCTCGCGCGCGCGGCGCGAGGCCGGGTCCAGCCGTCCGTCGAGCAGCGCGCGGTCGCGCTCGAGTTCGGCGCGTTCGAACTCCATCCCCGCGCTGCCGTCGTGCACGAGCTCGAGGAAGACGAGCTCCTCCGCGCCCTCGAGCGCGCCGGCGCGGATCTCGGCGCGCAGGTCCAGGCGCCGGCGCTCGCGCGTGATGCCGGCGGCCAGGCGCTGCCCGAGATGACGCACGAGCTTGGGCAGCGCGCGCGAGGAGCGCGCACGCTCCCAGACCGCCAGCGCCTCCCCGTCGCGCTCCAGGCGCAGGAGGCAGAGCGCGTGCAGCGCGCCGAGCCGGGGATCGAGCTCGGGCGAGCGCACCGCGGCGTAGACGGCTTCGGCCTGGGCCAGGAAACCCGCGCGCTGCAGCTCGATCGCCCACTCGACCTGCACCGCCCGCTCGTCGGGCGCGAGCTCGTAGGCACGCGCGTGCATGCGGCGGGAGAACGCGGGGTCCAGGCCCGCGAAGATGTCGCCGATCTGCAGGCAGTGCGCGGCCGTGCGCTTGTCCTCGGGAACCGCTTCGAGCAGGCGCTGCTCGGCTCCCGCGAGATCCCCGACCGCGAAGAGCTCGGCCAGCGCCTGGCGTGCGGGGAGCAGCTCCATTGCCGCGCGGCGCTGGTCGGCAGCGAAGTCCGGCGCGAGGAACAAGGCGAGGCTGAGCACGGCCGGGAGCATCGTCGTCACGGCGCAGACTACCAAAGCTCGCACGCGCACCGTTCGCTCGGCGCCCGAGTGCCCCTCTTCGACGCAGGTTCCGAAGTCCCCGGACACCCCAGTCCTTCCCGCCTCCAAGGAGTCGTCATGAAGCCCGCTCTGATCCTGGCCCTGTTCCCCGTCCTGCTCTGCAGCGCCATCGCTCCATCCCACGCCGTCGCGACCGGTCCGGCGCACGCCCTGAACCCGCGGCCCGTGCCCGTCGCACTCGAGGTGCGTCCGTTCTTCGACGCCCTGACCCGCCTGCCGAACGCGGAGGTCACGCTGCTCGTGCGCGACGCGGCCGAGTACGAGCGCGCCTTCGGCCATCCGGCTCCCGAGGTGGTCGACTGGGCCAGCGAGATGGTCGTCTTCTACGGCGGCGGCCTGATCCCCACCAGCGCGGCGCACGCCGCGATCACCGCCGCGGAGCTGACGGAGAACGGGGGCGCGCTGCTCGTCCACACCATGCTGATCCAGGCCGTGCCGGACCTGCCCGGCGCCGGCGGACCGAGCGTGCCGTACGCGCTGGCGCGCATTCCCCGGCCGGCGAGCGAGATCCACGTGCTGCGCGCCATCCACGAATACGCGCTGATGCTCTGAACACGTCCGCCGAGGGG
Source organism: Planctomycetota bacterium (assembly GCA_044229935.1). Lineage (GTDB taxonomy): Bacteria > Planctomycetota > UBA1135 > UBA1135 > JADJLZ01. The sequence continues at coordinate 71,887 of JBGASC010000009.1, forward strand.
AGCGGGGACGGGAGAGTCCCTGGACCCAGCCCGAGTGAGAGAGAGACGGACCCCGCATCGCGACGATGCGGGGTCCGCTCGTTTGCGCCCGGCGCACGAAATCTCCGCGCACGACCTGCGACCCTGGGCTCCTCGATGCGTCTCTCTGGTGGCGCGCCGGCGGCGGCGTGCGGACCCACCCCGGATGGACACGATGCACACGCCCTCGAGCAACCACATCAACCGCTCGACCTTCTCGTGGATGCGGGCCTCGGCCCTCCTGGTCCTGGGTTCGAGCGCCGCCGCCGCACGCGTACCGCTCGAGGCGCATGCGGTGCGAGACGACAAGCCCGGGTCCAGGCCCAAGGCCGACGCCGAGCCCGCGCGTGAGGACCTCGAGCGCGCGGCGAAGTCCGATCGACCCGAGAAGCGCCGCGTGGCGCTCGCGAAGCTGGCCGCCCTCGACGATGCGCCCGCCTGGGAGCTCGTGTTGCGCGCGCTGCGCGATCCCGAGCCCGAGGTGGCCGACGAGGCCGAGCTCGCGCTGCCGCGCTTCCGCGACGTGCGACTGCTGCAGCAGCTCGCCGGCGAGAAGGGCCTGCGCTCGCGCGACGCCTGGGTGCGCCTGCGCGTGGCCGAGGCGCTCGGCCGCTACGCGCAGCCCGTCGACGTCGACTGGATCCTGCCCGCCATCGATCCCGGCGAGAGCGAGCTCGCGCGAACGCTCGTCTGGTCGATGGAGCGGCTCTTCGACGCGCACCAGCTCAGCGGCGACCTGCACAAGGCCGTCGCGCTGTGCGAACGCCTCGTCGCCTCGCGCGCCGACGGCTGCCTGCGCGGCGCGGCGCTGTGCCTCCTGGAGAAGCTCGACCACTTCGCGGCCGACAAGCACGTCGCCGACGCGCTCGCCGATCCCGATCCGGCGCTGCGCTGCGCCGCCCTCGCGGTCCACGCGCGCGCCACCGAGCAGGAGTGCCTCGACGTCTCGCGGCGCATGCTGGCCGATCCCGAGGAGCGCGTGCGCGCCGCGGCGGTCGAGAACCTCGAGCGCCTCGCCAGCCGCGCCAGCGCGCTGGCCCTGGTCGAGGCGCTGCAGAAGGAGCCGCGCGCGCGGCTGCGCTGGCAGATCCTCGGCTGGATGCGCGCGCAGTCCGGGCAGGACCACGGCTTCGACGCCGAGGCCTGGCGCGCCTGGGCCGCGACCGTCGAGGGTCGCGTGCACACGGGCGAGCCGCGCGCGAGCGGTCCGCTGGGGGACACGCACGTGGCCTTCGCGGGCCTGAACCTGATCTCCGACCGCGTCGTGTTCCTGATCGACCTCTCGGGCTCGCTCTGGCAGACCAAGGTCGGCGAGCGGACGCGCAAGGAGATCGTCGACGCCGAGCTGCGCAAGGCGCTGCTCGCGCTGCCGCCCCAGACGCGCTTCAACGTGATCCCGTACACCGGCGAGCCGCAGCCCTGGGAGCGCCATCTCGTGCCCGCGACAAAGGAGAACGTGGCGCGCGCGATCGCGGCCTTCGAGCGCTGCCACCAGAGCGGGCGCGGCAACTTCTTCGATGCGGCGCGTCTGGCGCTCGCCGATCCGGAGGTGGACGCGCTCTGCGTCCTGACCGACGGCGTGCCCACCGGCGGTCACCGCTGGAACCTCGAGTTGATGACCGAGCTGCTGGTCGAGCAGAACCGTTTCCGCCGTGTCGCGTTCGACTCGGTGCTGGTCGACGCGCCGCGCAGCCGCGCACGGCAGTGGGCCGCTCTGGCCGAGCGCACCGGCGGTCGCTCGGTCGCCGCCGCGCCGCCGGGGCCCTGAGGGTCGAGGAGCCGGCGACCATCGATCACGGCAGCGAGGAGCCCGCACGCGTCCCCAGGAGAGAGCTGATGGGGGAACGCGGGGACGGTGCGGGCTCCTCCTCGCCCTTCCGCGACGCCTCGCGCTGCCGCGACGCCTCGCGCGGCGCGCTGCCGGATCGGGCGCGCGACGCGCAGCCCGACACGAGGACGCGGCGACACCCGCTCCGCGGATTCGGCCGCGCAGCAAACCCCGGCGCCATTCGCTATCGTGCTCGGAGCGATGGGCGAGCCCGACGACTCGAAGCACGAGCCCGTGTCCGGGTCCGAGCCCGCGAACGGCGCAGACGGGATACCCGAGGCGCCGCCGGGCTCTCCGCAGCTGGGCGACGCGGCCGGCGACGCGGACGAGGGGGCTCCGCCCGGCCCGACGCCGGCCTGCGATTTCTGGGACGCGCTCTACGCGCGGCGCTCGATCCGCAAGTTCAAGCCCGACCCCGTGCCGCGCGAGCTCGTGCGCCAGGTCCTGCACGCGGGCATCTGGGCACCCTCCTCGTGCAACTACCAGATGTGGGACTTCGTCGCCGTCGACGATCCGGCGCGCAACGCGGAGCTGGCGAAGCTCTCGACGCAGCTGGGCAACGCGCCGGTCAACATCGTCGTCGCCTACGGCCGCGACTTCTCCGAGGAGGCCTGGGCCAACATCCAGTCCGCCAGCGCCGCGATCCAGAACATGAGCCTCGCCGCGCAGGTGCTCGGCCTGGGCACGTTCTGGATCACGCAGACCGGCGACCGCGAGGCGCTGCGCGAGATGGTCGGCCTGCCCGAGGACCGCCTGGTCGTCGCCGTGCTCGCGCTGGGCTGGCCCAAGCTTGCGCCGCGCAAGGGCCCCAAGCGCCGTCCGCTGGCGCAGGTCGCGCACTGGAACCACTACGCCGGGCGACCGATCCCGTCCTCGCCGCGTCCGGCGGACTGGGCGCCCGATCTGCTCGCGCTCTACCAGCGTGCGCGCGTGCTCAACGGTCTGCGCCACAACAAGCCGCGCGCCTGGGAGACGCGCGCCCTCGACGAGGCGCTCGCGCAACTCGTGCCGCAGGGCCGTGCAGCGGTCGCTGCCGAGGCGGACGCGCCGCTGTGGCTCGACGTGCTGCCGTGCACGGGCATCCTGAGCGAGCATCTCTCCCGCGCGCGTCCGGGGTTCCGCTTCGAGGTCGTCGAGCGCACGCGCGAGGTGGCCGAGTTCGTCGCCGGCCGCACGCTGCCGCGCGCGGCGATCCACGTCTGGAACGCGGCGAGCCCGCCGTCGAAGGCGGAGGGCGCGCACAGCGCGAACGTGACGAACGTCGTGCCGCGAGCGACAAGTGCCCCGAGCACCGCCTCCGCTCCACTCACGCCGCGCGAGGGCGCCTACGCGCTCGTGAGCTGCCTCTTCCGCCTGGAGAACTGCGCCGAGGACGAGCGCGCGGCGCTGCTCGAGGCGATGTCGCGCTGGGTCGCGCCCGGCGGGCACGTGCTGCTCGCCTTCGTCAACCGCAAGTCGTTCCACGATCTCACCGAGTGGCTGCGCCGCCGCCGCGGCGGACCGGGCGGCGTCGAGTACGTGCTCGCGCCCGATCCCAACATTGGCCCGTTCGAGACGCTCGAGCCGCGCGCGCTCGAGCGCCTCGCGCGCGAGCACGGCCTCGTGGTCGAGGCGCGCTACGGCTGCCAGGCCGTGCCGCAGCGCGAGGAGATCGACTTCCGTGCGCGCAACTTCTCCGCGCGCAGCCGCAAGATCGCGCACGCGCTGGGCTGGAGCCTCGAGAAGCTCGAGTGGCTGCCCGGACTGCGCGCGCTGCGCGGCCGCTTCCAGTTCGTGCTGCTGCGGCGGGCCTGAAGACCGGCGCGCCCGGTGGCGCGTCACGTGTGGCCGCTGCCGCGCGAACGCCGGGCGAGCGTGAGGATCCTCATCCAGGCCTCGGTTCCTGTTCGTGCGGGAATCACGGAACGTCGGTGTGCCGCTCGACGAAACGGGGTGCGACGCCGACTGACCGCGGGCCGAGCCGAGCGCCGTGCAAACCCCCTTCGGGCCCGGATCCTCGTCAGCGCCACCTCCATGCCCATGTCGAACTCAACCTCTCCGCGAGCCGCGTACTCCCTCGCGCGCATCTCGCTCAGTTCCGGCCTGTTCCTCGCGCTCGCTCACACCGCGTTCGCGCAGACCTGGCCTCACCCCGATCTGCAGCGCGTCAGCACGCCGACCGGCGTGTTCGGCACCCCGGGCCCGGCCGATCATCCGGCCGTCTCCAGCACCGGCCGCTATGTCGCCTTCCAGGCCGTGGGTGCGATGATCTCCTCGGACACCAACGGACTCGCGGACGTCTACCGCAAGGACACGACCAGCGGGACGCTCGCGCTGGCCAGCGTCAGCAACACCGGCGTGCTCGGGAACGGCGCGTCGACGAACCCCTCGATCTCGGACGATGGCACGCGCGTCGTCTTCGAGAGCACGGCCAGCAGCCTGGTCACCGGGCTGGGCACGAGCCCGGCCAACCAGATCTTCCTGCACGATTTCACTGCTGGCACAACCGTCCTCGTGAGTCGCACTCCGGTGGGTGCCTACTCCAACGGGCCGTCGCGCTTCCCGCACATCTCGGCCGACGGCCTCTTCGTCGTCTTCGAGTCGGACGCGAGCGATCTGATGCCCCTGCCCGGGGACACCAACGGAGCGACGGACGTGTTCGTGTACGACGTGACCATCGGCAACGTCGCGCGCGTCAGCAACGACCACTTCGGCGGTCAATTGCCGGGTCCGTCGTTCTTCCCGTCGATCTCGGGCGACGGCACGTTCGTCTCCTTCGTGACCGCCAACCAGTACCAGGGCTTCACGCTGCCGTGGATCACCGCCCCGACGGGTCGCGTGGTGCGGCGCAATCGTGTCGCGAACAACAGCTACTGGTTCGAGAGCCTCACGACCAACCCTGCGCCCTTCGCCACCTACCCGCTCTCGGGCTACTACCCCGAGATCTCGGATGACGGACTCGTGGTCGCGTTCGTCGGCTTCGATCCCAACCCCGCGCCGATCCTCAACCAGGTCTACCGCTGGTTCATCGGCAACCCGACCGGTCCGGCGCAGACCGTCACCGGCCTGACGACCCTGATCAGCACGGCGGCAACCGGCGGCGCGAGCAACGACAACGCCGCGCTCGCCGACATCGCCATCAACGCCAACGGCTCGCGCGTCGCCTACGCGCACCTGGCGACGAACATCGACCCGGCGGAGTCGGCCGCGAACACCAACTACGACGTGTTCGTGTACGAGACCTATGCCACGACCACCGGCACGCAGTCGCGCACGCAGCGTGTCAGCGTCAACCGCAAGGGCGAAGAGGGCAACGGCCACTCGGGCGCGACGTTCGTCAACGACGGCCTGGGCATCGACCTGCGCGCGGATGGCGATCAGGTCGCCTTCGGAAGCCTCGCGAGCAACCTCTCGCTCGTTCCGACCTCCGACACCCTCGAGGACCTCAACGGCCAGGCCGACGCGTTCCTGCGCGCCGTGATGATCGTGTACACGCCTCTGTGCGGCACGGGAACGAGCTTCCAGCCGGGCTGCCCGTGCGCGAACAACGGACTTCTCGGCCGCGGCTGCGACAACTCGCAGGCCACCGGTGGCGCGTGGCTCGGAGCGACCGGACGCGCGAGCGTCACGGGCGACACACTTCAGCTCCAGGTGCACGACACGACCAGCAACACGAGCGCGCTCTTCTACCAGGGCACGAGCGTCAACACGCCGATCCTGTACGGGGACGGCATGCGCTGCATCTTCGGTACGATCGTGCGCCTCGCGACCAAGAACACGGTCGGCGGCGAAGCGAGCTTCCCCGAAGCGGGCGACCCGTCCGTGGGCTCGGCCGGCGCGGTCCCGGTGGGGAGCACGCGCTACTACGACGTGTGGTACCGCAATGCGGCGACGTTCTGCACCGCCTCGACCTTCAACATGAGCAGCGCGATCCGCGTCGTCTGGGCCCCGTGATCCGGGCCACGCTCGCATCGCGGCCGGGGTGAAGGCCCCTCCAAGCGCGAGGCCTGCGATGCGTCGCGCGTCGGGAGGCTCGCTCTCCGTGCGCGCCTACTGCGCGCCGCCCGTGCCGGTCGAGGGCAGCGGGTTGCCGTCGATGTCGAGCTCGACCAGCTCGTAGCCGAGCTCGCCCAGGCCCTTCTTGATCTTGGCCTTGTCGCCGACGACCAGGATCGCCATGTGCTCGGGCACGAGCACCTTCTGCGCCAGGTCGCGCAGGGCCTCGCGCTTGAGCGCGGCGAGCTGCTGCAGGCGCTTGGCGGCGTAGTCGTCGGGGTAGCCGTAGCGGCTGATGCTCTCGAGGTAGCCGCTGATCGCGCCCATCGACTCGTACTGCCGCAACGCGCCCTGCAGGAGCGAGTCCTTGGTGAAGGCGAGCTCCTTCTCGGTCGGCCCGTCGAGCATGCCGCGGATCTCCTTGAGGAACTCGCTGACCGATTCCTTGGTCGAGTCGACGTGCGTGCCGTCCTTCTTGATCATCTCGGTCTGCACCGCGGCGGAGGCGACGAACTGGCCGGTGGTGCGACCGCCCTCGAAGGCCGTGCGCGCGCCGTAGGTGTAGCCCTTGTCCTCGCGCAGGTTCATGTTGACGCGGCCGGAGAAGTTGCCGCCGAGCGGGTAGTTGAGCACCTGCAGCGCGTACCAGCGCGGCGAGAGCGCGGTGTCGGAGAGGTTGCCGATGCGGATCTCCGACTGCGCCGCGCCGGGCTTGTCGACGAGGTAGATGCGCGTCTTGTCGAGCGCCGGGTGGCGGTCGATCACCGGCGCGCCGGCGCGCGGCTGCGAGCGCCACTCGGTCGAGAGGCGCGCCAGCGCCGAGCGCAGCCCGCCCGAGTCGCGCGCGCCGACGTAGGTCAGGCGTGCCGCGGTCGAGTTGGCGTGCTCCTTCCAGAAGCCGCGCACGGCGTCGGCCGAAAGCGCGGCGAGGCTCTCGTGCGTGCCGGAGGAGGGCTGGCCCAGCGGGCCCGCGCCGTAGAGCAGCCTGCGCCAGCTGTTGGCGGCGATGGTGCGGATCTGGTCGGCGCGCGCGTCGATGGCGACCAGGCGCTCCTTCTGCAGGCGCGCGAAGTCCTGGGCGTCGAAGCGCGGCTCGAGCACCACCTCGGCCAGGAGCGCCGCGGCGCGCTCGAGCTTGTGCTCGGGCACGTTGAGCGTCAGCACGAGCTCTTCCTCGTTCGCCATCGCGAAGAGGCTCGCGCCCAGGCGGTCGAGTTCGGCCTGGAACTCCTCGGGCGTGCGCTTCTGCGTGCCCTGCGTCAGGAGCTCCGCCGTCAGCGAGGCGACGCCGGCCTGGTTCGCGGCCTCGTACATCTGCCCGGCGGGAACGGAGAGCGTCAGGGTCGCGAGCGGGACCTCGCTGAAGGGCGAGGCGGTGACGCTGATGCCGTTGGGCCAGGCGTCGTGCCACACGCGCGGCGCGCGGAACTGCGGCGCGGGCGCGGCAGCGGGCTTCTGCGTGCGGTCGAAGTCGTCCTTGGGCGCGACGCGCGGGGCGACGGGAGCCTCGCGCGGCGCGAGACCCGCGATCGCGGTGGAGGAGATCGCGGGCGCGCTCGTCGAGCCGCGCGCGGCGAGCTCGGGCTTGCCCTTGGGCACGACCGAGAGCGCCAGCGAGTGCTTGCCGATCACGTAGCCCTTCAGCACGCGCGAGAGGTCGGCGCTGGTCACCGCGAGGTGGCGCTCGAGGTCCTTCTTCCACGCGCCCGGGTCCTTGTCGAAGCAGTTCTGGTTGGCGAGCAGGCTCGTGCGCGGTCCGACCGACTCCTGGCGGCGCAGGAGGTCGGACTCGTAGCGGCCCTGCACCTGTTCGAGCGCGTCCTTGCCGAAGCCCGACTGCGCGAGGTGCTCGAGGATGCCGCGCAGCTTCGCCTCGAGCGTGTCGAGCGTGACACCCGGGTTGGCGCGCATCGAGATCGAGAACTCGCCGGCGAGCTCGGCCGAGTCGTTCTGCGCGCTGACGCTCGAGCAGAGCTGCTCGTCGATCGTCAGCGCCTTGGTCAGGATGCTCGTGTCGTGCGCGGTCAGGACGCGCGCGAGCAGGTCGAGGGCCGCGTCGTCGGCGTGGTTGCGCGGCACGGCGGTCCAGGTCAGCGTCAGCTCGGGCTGCTTGACGCGGTCCTCGCCGATGATGCGCACGTCGCTGGCGAGCTGCACCGGCTGCGGCGCGGGCTTGGCGACCTCGGGCCCGCGCGGGATGGGGCCGAAGTACTTCTCGACCAGCGCCAGCGCCGCCTTGGGTTCGATGTCGCCGCCGATCGCGAGCGTCGCGTTGTTCGGGCCGTACCAGCGCGAGAAGAAGCCCTTGACGTCGTCGAGGCTCGCGGCCGTCAGGTCCTCCTGCGAGCCGATCGTCAGCCAGTGGTAGGGGTGCTCGGGCGGGTACAGCGCGGCCGAGATCCACGCGCTCGACATGCCGTAGGGACGGTTCTCGTAGTTCTGCCGGCGCTCGTTCTTGACCACGTCACGCTGGTTGTCGAGCTTCGCCTGCGTCACGCCGGGCAGGAACCAGCCCATGCGGTCGGCCTCGAGCCAGAGCGCGAGCTCGAGCTGGTTGGAGGGCATCACCTCGAAGTAGTTCGTGCGGTCGCGCGTGGTCGAGCCGTTGAGCGTGCCGCCCGCCTCCTGCACCAGCTTGAAGTGCTGGTCGTCGCCGACGTGCTCGCTGCCCTGGAAGAGCATGTGCTCGAACAGGTGCGCGAAGCCCGAGCGGCCGGGCTCCTCGCGCGCGCTGCCGACGTGGTACTGCACGTAGACCGCGACGACGGGATCGGAGTGGTCCTCGTGGATCACGACCTCGAGGCCGTTCGCGAGCACGTGCTTCTCGTAGGGGATCGAGAGCTGGACGTCGTGGCGCACGGCGGCGCAGGAACCGAGCAGGAGGAGAATGGCTGCGTGGGGGGTGAGGCGCATGCCGCGGAGTGTAGCGAGCGCGCGGCGGGAGCGAGGTATCCGTTGGGTACGGATGTTCAGTCGCCGATGTCGAGCTCCCGCGTCTCGCCCGCGGCGAGCGTCACGGAGAGGCGTCGCGGCTCGTCGAGGGGATCGTCGCGCACTTCGAGCACGAGATCGCCGGCGGCGGCGAGCAGCGTGGCCCGTCCGCCCGGCGCGAGAGCCTCGCCGAACGAGAGCGGCACGCCAGCGCGCGTGACCGTGACGAAGAGGTGCGGCCGCGAGCCGCGGTCGTGGAGCACGAGCTTCGCTCCCGGCTCGAGCGCCAGCACGAGCTCGCTCCCGCCCTCGCCGGCCGCGACGGAGACCCCGCTCGCGAGCGCGCAGCGTCCGTCCGCGCTCAGCGCCGCGAGCCCGTAGCGACCGGGCGCGAGCCCGCCGATCGCGAAGCTGCCGTCGGCTTCGGTCTCGAGCATCTGTCCCGCGCCGAACGGTCCGAACCCGCGCACCTCGGGCGTGCACAGGACCTGCGCGGCGCAGGCTGCCCCGCTCGCGCCGTCGACGACGCGCCCGCGCAGCACACCGGCGCGTTCCAGGCGCAGCACGATTCCCTCGTCGCCCCCGCGCGAGGCGACGGGCGCGGAGTTCGCGAAGCGGTCCCTGCCGTACGCGAGCAGCGTGAACGTGTCGCCCGTCACCGGGCCCAGGCGGAAGCGGCCGTTCTCGTCCGTGCGCGTGTCGCCCCAGAACCACTGTCCGTCGGCGTAGGCCTCGACGCGCACGCCGGCGACGGGCTCGCGATCGGGCCCGAGCACGCGCCCCTCGAGCGCGAGCCCGCGGAAGGCGCGCACGGTCACGGCGATCTCGCCCTCGCCCGTGGTCTCGACGCGTTCGGGAAGCGCGGCGAGCGCCTGCGCGCCCTCGCCGCGCGCCGGGACGAGCGTCCAGCAGCCCGCCTCGAGCGCCTCGAACGTGAAGGCTCCGCGGTCGTCGGTCGTCGCGCGCGCGCGGATGCGAGCGTTCTCCAGGAGCAGCGTCCGCTGCTGCGGATCCCGCTCGCACGCGGCGAGGCGGATCTCGTGCGCGGCGATCGGCTGGCCGAGCTGGTCGAGCGCGGTCCCGACGATGCGCGTGCCCTCGCCCAGCAGCAGCTCGAGCTCGCGCGTCTGGCCCGGAGCGAGCGTCAGCGGATCGAGGGTGCGCAGCCTGCTCGCGCCGGGCGCGTCGAGCTGCCCGCGCAGTTCGACGCCGGCCGGCAGCCCCTCGATCGTCGCGCGTCCGTCCGCGCCGGTCGCTGCGCTCCAGCTCTCGTCGGGAGCGGAGACGTACTCGCGCATGAAGAACCCCGCGGCCTCGCTCTCGGCGAGCCCGAGCACGGAGCCCTTGGCCAGGAGTTCCACGCGCGCGCCCGCGACGGGAGCGCCCGCGGGATCGTGCGCGAGGACGCGCAGCGTGCTCGACTTCGCCATCCGCACGATCAGCGGTCGTGCCGGATCCGCGTGGCCGGCCGGATCGGCGAGGCGCAGGCCGCAGCCGCGGGCCTCGATGCGCAGGTGCGGCCGCGCCCAGCTGGTGCAGGCGAGCTCGAAGCGGCCGTCGCGGGCCGTCGTCGAACTCGTTCCCGGACGCGGCTCCTTGTATTCATCGCGCAGCTGCACGAGCGCGCCGGCGAGCGGTTGCCCCGTCGCTGCGTCGACGACCAGACCGAACACGCGTGTGTCGTTCTCCTCGGGCAGCAGGATCTCGATCTCGAAGCTCGCGCCGGCAGCGATCCCGTTGCCGACATCGACAGACTCGGAGCTCGGCGTCCGTCCGGGGATCCCGGCGAGGATCACGAGCGGTTCGCCCGCGGGAACGCTCAGGCCGAGCTGACCGGCAGAGTCCGTCTGTCCCTTGCCGAAGGTCTCGGCGACCTGCGGCGCATTCGAGCCGAGGCCGGTAGCCGGTCTGCCCGAGAGCACGCGGATCTGCGAGCCCTCGACGGGCGCGTGCGAGAGCTTGCGGCGCACGTGGACGACGAGCTGCGCGGAGGGGCGCTCCTGTGCTCCTGTCGGCGCGGCTGCGCTGCTCGGCTCGACGGCCCGAGTCGAGCGTTCGGCAGCCGAACGATCCGCAGCCGAGAGCTCGTTCTGCCCACCTGCCTCCGTGCGCACCTCCGCCGCCGGGAGCGGTGCGCCCTGCGGTCCGCGGTGCAGCACGAGCAGGATTCCGCTCGCCGCGAGCGCGATCAGCAGTGCGAACGGAAGCCAGCGGCGCATCTCTCGTCCCTCCGGGGTCCATTCTTACACCGCGCGGCGTCGGAGTAACCGTCGGGCCGCGCCAGTCGCGGCACGGCTCGCTAGGATCTGCGCCGAATCATGCACCTCCGCACGCTCCTCGTGCCGCTCGCCGCGGCGTGGCTCGCCCTTCCGCTCGCGGCGCAGTCCGGCAGGCTCCCGACGCCGGCCGAGCACCTCGGGCACGCGCTGGCGGCGGACTTCGTGCTGCCGGACTGGGCGCAGGTCTCGGGCTACTTCACGAAGCTCGCTGCGGCGAGCGGGCGGGTGCGCGTCTCCTCGCCCGGCAAGACGCAGGACGGACGCGAGATGCAGCTCGTGCTCGTCTCGAGCGAGGAGAACCTCGCGCGCATCGAGGAGCTGAAGACGTACGCGCACCGCCTCGCCGATCCGCGCGGCGCGAGCGCGGAGCAGCTCGCGGAGGCGCAGGCGAAGGGCAAGGTCCTCGTCTTCGTCTCCTGCGCGATGCACGCGACCGAGTGCGCCGCGCCGCAGTTCGCGATGCAGCTCGCGTCCACGCTCGCTTCCTCCGACGAGGAGCCGTGGAAGTCGGTGCGCGAGAACTGCGTCGTGCTGCTGCTCCCGAGCACGAACCCCGACGGGCTCGACGACGTCGCGCACAACTACATGCGCTTCGTCGGCACGCCCTACGAGGCGACCGAGCTCGACAAGCTCTACCAGCGCTACGCCGGCCACGACAACAACCGCGACTGGTTCGCGCTCGGCCTGGCGGAGACGCGCGTGATCTCGCGGCTGCTCTACGAGGAGTGGTTCCCCGAGGTCTACTGGGACGTCCACCAGCAGGGCTCGAAGGCCGAGCGCATGTTCGTGCCGCCCTTCCGCGATCCGCTCGATCCGAACCTCGATGCGAACGTGATCGACGGGATCAACCTCGTCGGCATCCGCGCGCTCTTCGACATGACGCGCGCTGGCCTCACGGGCGTCTCGTGGGGCGGGACCTTCGACATGTGGTGGAACGGCGGCAACCGCAACGTGCCGGTGCGCCACAACATGATCGGGCTGCTGACCGAGGCCGCCTCGTGCAAGCTCGCGACGCCGCTCTTCCTGCCGAAGAGCGACCTCAGCGCGCCGGACGGATTGAAGGAGTACGCGCCCTCGAACCGCTTCCCCGAGCCGTGGCCGGGCGGGTGGTGGAGGCTCGCGGACATCGTGAGGTACGAGATGGGCTTCGCGCAGTCGCTGCTGGGGAGCTTGTCGCGCGAGCGCTCGACCTGGCTCGCGAACCAGCTGCAGGCCTCGCAGCGCGCGCTGCACCGCGCGCAGGATCTCGGCACGCGCGGCTGGCTGATCCCCGGCGACAACGAGAACCGCGGCGGCGCCGAGCGCCTCTGCGAGGTGTTGATGGCGACCGGCGTCGAGCTTCAGTCCTGCGTGTCGGTGGTGACGATCGACGGGCGCGAGTACCCCGCCGGTTCGACGTGGATCGACGCGGCGCAGCCGTACGCGATGCACGCGAAGGACCTCTTCGACGTGCAGAAGTACCCCGGCGTCGAGCAGCCCTACGACGTCGCGGGCTGGACGCTGCCGGAGCTCTTCGGCGTGCGCGTGGTGGAATGCGTGCGCGAGGCGAAGCTAGGGATGCTGCGAGGGCTTCAGGCCCCGGGGAGCGGCGGCCTGTCGGCGCTCACGACTTCGTTCTCCCCGCAGGACAGCGAAGGATGGCGCCGTGCCTTCGCGACGATGCAGGAGGGGCGCGCCTGCACGCTCGGTCCGTCCGCGCTGACGCTCACCGCCGCAGAGGCCAAGCCCGAGCCGAGCCTGCTCTTCGCGCGCAGGCTTCCGCGCATCGGCCTCTACTCGCCCTGGTCCGGCAACGCCGACGAGGGCTGGACGCGCTGGGTCTTCGAGCGCTTCGGTGTGCCGTACGCGACCGTGCGCAACGAACAGCTGCGCGCAGGCAGGCTCGCCGACTTCCTCGACGTGCTCGTCCTTCCCGGCGATTCCGCCGACACGCTCGAGCACGGCCGCGCCGAAGGCAGCGCGCCGCCCGAGCTCACCGGCGGCCTCGAGAACGAGGGCGCGGTCGCGCTCGAGGAGTTCGTGCGCGGCGGCGGCAACCTCATCGCGATCGGCAGCTCGTGCAAGTACGCGATCGAGCTCCTCAAGCTGCCGCTGGTCGACGTCACCGTCGGCGACGCGGCGAAGGACTTCTCCTGCCCGGGCAGCGTGCTGCGCTGCGTGCCGACCGAGGCGCCGCTCGCCGCGGGCATCCCCGAGTCGCAGGCCGTCTTCTTCTCGCGCTCGAGCGCCTTCCGCGAGGTGGAGGAGAAGGACAAGGCGAAGAGCAAGGACACCGGCGACAAGCTCGAGGTGCTGCTGCGCTACGCGCCGGCGCGCACGCTGATCTCGGGCTGGATCGCCAAGCCCGAGCTGATCGCCGGACAGGCGGCCTGGGTGCGCGCGAGCGTCGGGCGCGGCCACGTGCACCTCTTCGGCTTCCGCCCGCAGTACCGCGGCTGGAGCGAGGCAGCCTTCCCGCTGCTGTTCCGCGCGCTGCTCTTCGATGCACCGAAGGAGATCCGCCGATGAGCTCTCGCGCAGTCTTCGTCCTCGCCCTCGCGCTCCTCGCGAGCTGCCGTTCGTCCTCGCAAGGCCCGGTCCAACGCATCGACCCCAACGCCAACGCGCCCGAGGAATTGCGCGAGCACAAGCGTGTCGATCCGGGGACGGGCCAGACCACCAAGCAGTGGGCCACGATCGCGCAGGGCAACCGACCCGGTTCCAAGCAGGGCAAGGAGATCGTCACGCGCGCGGACGGCACGAAGGAGTGGGAGCGCGAGTGGGATCACGGCAAGCCCAGCGGCGTGTGGCGCAGCTGGTACGAGAACGGGCAGATGCGTTCGGAGTGCTTCTTCGCCGGACCGAAGGAGGAGCGCGTGATGACCTTCTGGTTCGCGAACGGGCAGCGGCGCCTGCAGGGGCCGGCGAAGGACGGCGTGCGCTGCGGGCACTGGCGCGTCTGGTACGAGAACGGACAGCTCGCCGAGGAGGGCGAGTTCGTCGGCAGCCGCCGCGAGGGAGCGTGGCAGGCCTGGAGCAAGGACGGCCAGCACGCGTTCGTGCGCACCTACAAGCACGACGTGCGCATCGAGGAGCGCGAGGGGACGCTCACGCCGGCGGGGAAGCCGGCTGCATCGCCCACGGACGCGACGAGCGCGCCCTCGAAGCCCGCGAGTTCCTCGAACCCCGAACCACACTCGCCCTCCGCGCATGCTTCGACCCTCACGCCGACCCCGCTCCCTCCGCCGCTCGCGGCGCGGCGCAACGGCTCGCCGACGGAGGCACATTCCGTGGGCGGCTCCGTGCTGCTCGCCAGCCTGGACTGCGAGCAGCGCACCGTCGACGTCTGCTGGCGCTGCGCGGGACCGGACGGACTGACGAGGTCGTCGGCCATGCAGAGGGTGACCGTCGACTACTGGCCGACGGCTGCGGAGTGCGTCGCCTACGACACGCTGCTGGTGGCGGGCAAGCGTGCGAACGGGAACACTTGCATCGAGGCCTGGACCTTGCGCACGCCGTGCGACGAGGACCCGGGCAGCCCGCGCGAGGCACGCGGGCCCCTGCTCGTTCCGCAGAAGGTCGAGGTGCTGTTCGACGCGGCAATCCCCGGGCGCGACACGGTCTGCCTGCTGCTCCGGCGGCGCGGGCCGGGGACGTTCACCTGGGTGCAGTTCTTCGACTCGAAGGAGCTCTGCAAGCTCGACTGGAAGAACGAGCCGCACGTGCTGGAGCCGGTGCTCTCGCTGACGGACGAGCCGCTGCTCGCGAACGAGTACACCACGTTCACCGGCGGCGACCATTCGACGCGCGGCTTCGTCTACTCGATGTCCAGGATCGAGGACCTTGGGCTGACGCCCTGGCTCGTCCTGATCGACAAGGACCGCGACGGCGTGATCGACTGGCACGGGCGGATGTCGGCGCCCGAGTACATCGCCGCGGGCCTGCAGGATGCATCGCAGTACCGCGAGCTCGGCGGCCGCTGAAACGTCGCGCGCCGCGAGCGACTCGCGGCGCGTTGCTGGCCCTCCGGGCCCGTGACGCTCAGGCCTTCGCGAGCTCCTTCAGCATCTCCGCTTCCTTCTCCGGGGCCGGGCCCGCGAGCTTCTTGCCGCGGTGGTCCTCCGGCGCGGACTTCCACCAGGCCAGCGTGTCGCGCGCGATCTCCTCGATCGGACGGAAACGCAGGCCGGCCGCGACGGCGCGCGCGTTGCTCCAGGTGTGGAAGCCCTTCGAATCGCCTTCGTACGGCGCCCAGATCGGGAAGCCCTCGACGTCGGTCTTGAGCGCGTTGAGCTGCGCGACGCTGGCCCAGTGCAGTTTCGTCGGCTGGCTGGCGCACTTCTGGCACGCGGCGATCACCTCGCCCCAGCTCATGCGCTTCTCCGGGCCGCAGGCGTTGAACACGCCCTTGGTTCCGCGCTCGCCGCAGAGCAGCATCCACGCGGCGAGATCGCGCACGTCGATCACCTGGATCGGGTCGTTCGGAGTCCCCGGCACGAGCACCTCGCCGCCGCGGTCCATGCGCGCGGGCCAGTAGGTGAAGCGGCCGGTCGGATCGTCGGGGCCGACGATGTAGCCCGGGCGCACGATCGTGACCTTGCCGGGCAGCGCGGCCATGGCGGCCTGCTCGCAGAGCACCTTGAGCCCGCCGTAGTTCTCGAAGCTCTTGCCCATCGTCTCGACGGTCGGGTCGGCGAGCCTGGCGAGCTCCGCGTCCTCGTTGCCGCCCTCGACGTCGTTCTTGGCGTAGCAGCTGATGCTCGAGACGTAGATGTAGTGCCCGATGTTGGGCGCCATCAGCTCGGCCGAGGCCTTGACGTGGCGCGGGAAGTAGCCGCAGTCGTCGAAGACGACGTCCCACTGCCGGCCGGCGAGGGACTTGATCCCCTCCCCCTTCTGCGGGTCGCGATCGCCCTGCAGCTTCTCGACGTCCGGGAAGAGACCGGGGCGCGTCTTGCCGCGGTTGAAGATCGTCACGGTGTGGCCGCGCTGCCGGGCGAGCTCGACCAGCGCGGGCCCGATGAAGCCCGTGCCGCCGAGCACGAGCAGGCGCTTCTTCTCGGGGGCTTTCGTGTCGCGCAGCGCCGAACAGGACGCGATCAGCGCGCCGGCGGCGGTCACTTGCAGGAACTCTCGACGGGACGTGTTCATGTGGGGGGCTCCTTGGTTCCGGGTTCGCGTCCAGCATGCCGTGCGCGGCGCGCGCATGCCGTACGCAGTCGGTAACGCGCCGAAAGACTTGCGCAAGCGCGCTGTGGTAGAACGCCGCACCGCGCGCGATGTCGAACCCGCACACGCCCTTCCTCTACCAGCTCCCGCCGCGCGCGATCGTCGACGTGCTCGACGCGCCGAACCCGCCCTGGATGCTGCTCGCGCCCGACGCGGGAGCGTGGCTGGAGGTCGAGCATCCCAGCCTCCCGCCGCTGGCCGAGCTCGCGCGTCCGTTCCTGCGCCTGGCGGGCCTGCGCATCGATCCCTCGACGCACGCGCACCACCAGGTCGGCTTCGGCACCGCGCTGGCGCTGGTCGAGCGCGCGAGCCTCGCGCGGCGCGTGATCGCGCTGCCGGCGGGGCGGCGCATCCGCTCGGTGCGCTGGTCGCACCGCTCGCAGCTCTTCGCGCTGACGCTGGTCGGCGGCGAGGGCACCGAGCTGTGGATCGGCGAGCGCGCGGGCGGCGAGCTGCGTCTGCTCACGGCGCGGCTCAATGCGGTCTTCGGCGAGGGGATCGAGTGGCTGCCCGACGGCGAGACGCTGCTTGCGACGCTGGTGCCCGAGGACCTCGGTCCCGCGCCGGCCGCGCCCGCCTGCGCGCTCGGACCGCTGGTCGAGGAGGCGCAGGGCGAGGTGACGCCGCTGCGCACCTACCCCGACCTGCTCAAGAGCGCGCACGACGACGAGCTCTTCGAGCACTACGCGCGGAGCCAGCTCGCGCGTATCGAGACGCGCAGCGCCCGTGTGCAGCGCTTCGGCGCGCCGGCGATCTACAGCAGCACCGACGTCGCGACCGGCGGCGAGCTCGTGCTCGTGACACGCGTCCTGCGCCCGTTCAGCCGCGCGCAGGGCGTGTACGGCTTCCCGTTCGCGATCGAGGTGCTCGACTTCGAGGGACGGCTCGCGACGCGCGTCGCCGAGGTGCCCGAGGCGCGCGACATCCCGATCGAGGGCGTGCGCACCGGCCCGCGCGGCGTGCAGTGGAGCCCGCACGAGCCGGCCACGCTGGTCTGGGTCGAGGCGCTCGACGGCGGCGATCCGCGCCGCGCGGTGCCGCAGCGCGAGCGCTGGATGCGCCAGGATGCGCCCTTCGCCGAGCCGCCGCGCGAGTTCCTGCGCCTCGCCGAGCGCGCCGCCGCGCTCTCCTGGACGGGCGATCCGTCGCAGGTGATCGCCCGCCAGTACGAGCGCGACCGGCGCTGGATGCGCGCTGCGCTGTACGAGCGCGAGAGCGGCGCGGAGCTCGCCGTGCTCGAGGACCGCAGCCTCAAGGACCGCTACGGCGATCCGGGCGCGCTGGTCACGCGCCTGGAGTCCAGCGGCCGTCGACTCGTGCGCGTCGAGGACGGCTGCGTGCTGCGCAGCGGCGAAGGCCAGCACGAGTCGGGCAAGCGGCCCTTCCTCGCGCGCACGCGCCTGGACGGCAGCGCGCGCGAGGACCTGTGGCGCTGCGACGAGGGCGTGTACGAGAGCGTGGTCGCGCTGCTGCACGGCAGCGAGCGCGGGTCCTTCCTCACGCGCCGCGAGAGCCTCGACGAGCCGCCCAACCTGTTCCTGCGCCGCCTCGGCGAGAGCTCCTCGCGCGCGCTGACCGCCCACGGCGATCCCGCGCCGATCCTGCGCCGCATCCAGAAGCGCCTCGTGCGCTACCCGCGCGCCGACGGCGTCGCGCTCTCGGGCAAGCTCTACCTGCCGCCCGACTGGACGCCGGGCACGCGCCTGCCGCTGGTCGTGTGGGCCTACCCGCAGGACTATCCCGACGAGGCGACCGCCGGCCAGACCAGCGGCACGCCGCACCGCTTCACGCGCATCGGCGGGCCCTCGCAGCTGTTCTTCGCGCTCGCCGGCTACGCCGTGCTCGACGACGCCGCGCTGCCGATCGTCGGCCACCCCGAGACGATGAACGACCGCTTCGTCGAGCAGTCGGTCGCCAGCGCGCGCGCGGCGATCGAGTTCCTCGCGGCCGAAGGCATCGCCGATCCCGAGCGCGTCGGCGTCGGCGGGCACAGCTACGGCGCGTACATGACCGCCGTGCTGCTCGCGCACAGCACGCTCTTCCGCGCCGGCATCGCGCGCAGCGGCGCGTACAACCGCACGCTGACGCCGTTCGGCTTCCAGGCCGAGCGACGCACGCTCTGGGAAGCGCGCGACACGTACACGAAGCTCTCGCCCTTCCTCGACGCGAACAGGATCCGCGCGCCGCTGCTCCTGATCCACGGCGCCGAGGACCAGAACCCGGGCACGCTGCCGCTGCAGTCGGAGCGCTTGTTCCAGGCGCTCAAGGGCACCGGCGGCCACGCGCGGCTGGTGACGCTGCCGCACGAGGGCCACGGCTACCGCGCGCGCGAGTCGGTGCTGCACGTCGTGTGGGAGATGCTGCGCTGGTTCGATGCGCACGTGAAGGACGCCTGAGGCGCGACGCGCAGGCCTGTTCCGGCCGCGCTCCTCCCGGTGCAGTCAGGTGCGGCGCCGTCGCTCGCGGCGTCGCGCTCAGCCGAGCTCGTCGGGGAAGGCCTTGCGCACGAAGGGCAGCGCGCGCTCCTCGCACGCGCCGCAGCGCCGGTAGTTGTCGCGCGCCGCGCTCAGGCTGAGCAGGCCGTTGGGTCCGCCGCGCACCTCCTCGGCGTCGGCGTCGTCCTGGCCGTCGTCCTCCCAGAAGCAGACCGCGCAGATCTCGAACGCCCCGCGCTCGACGAGCGTCTTCATCCCGCAGCAGGGGCAGCGCAGCGGGAGCTCCGCGGGATCGGGGCGCGCGTTCGACACGCGCGAGAGGCTAGCAGGGCTGCGCATGGCGCGGAAACGAGGTAGCCTTCGAGGAGGAGATCCCACGCGCACCTTGCTCTCGAGCCTTGTCGTCCTGTCCTCCCTCCTCGTCGCCGCGCCGCTGCACGCGCAGACCGGCGTGCTCGACCAGACCAGCCCCTTCCCCGGTTCGTCGCAGACCGCCTCGTTCAACGGCGACGCGACGAGCCTGACCTGGCAGGCGCAGGTCAAGGCCGGCATCGCCGGACAGCTCGAGGGCGTGACGATCTCCACGAACCAGGGCCTGGTGGGGCAGACGATCCACGTGCGCCTGCGTTCGGGCGCGGGCTGGAACACGAGCCCGGTGCTCTTCAGCACGATCGTCACCAAGCAGAGTGTGGCGGCCGAGGACATCTTCGTCGACATGACGTCCGCGGGGCTCACGCTCTCGGTCAACAGCCTGTTCGTGATCGAACTGCAGGGCACCGGCACCGGCACGGGACTGCTCGGGACCTACACGCCGCCGCCCGCCGCGCCGCAGTACTCCGAGCCGCTCTTCCTCAACGGGCCGGGTTGCTACACGGACTGCGGCTGGCGCATCGCCTTCAAGTCCTGGATGTTGACCAACGTCTCGAGCCTGTGCTTCGGCGACGGCTCGCAGCCGGTCGCGTGCCCGTGCAACAACAGCGGCCTCGCCGGCCGCGGCTGCGACAACTCGGCCGCGACGGGCGGCGCGATCCTCACGGCGAGCGGCTCGACCAGCCCGGATGCGATCGTGTTCCAGTCCAGCGGCGAGCTCAGCCACGCGCTGACGATCTTCCTGCAGGGCAACCAGATCTCGGGCACGCCGCTCGCGTTCGGGGACGGGCTTCGCTGCGTGGGCGGTTCGCTCAAGCGCCTCTACGTGAAGAGCGCTGTGAACGGCGTCGCGACCGCGCCCGTGGCGGGGGATCCCAGCGTCACCACGCAGTCCGCGGCCCTGGGCGATCCGATCAGCTCGGGACAGACGCGCTGGTACCAGGCCTACTACCGCGACGCGAGCGCGAGCTTCTGCCCTGCGCCGCAGGGAAGCACGTACAACATCTCGAGCGCGCTCCGCATCCAGTGGTGAGCGCTCGCGGGTGAACGGTGCCGCTGCGGCGCGCGTCGGGCAGTCCCGCTCGTCCGCGAGCGCAACCGCTCGGCTCACGGGCGCGCGACGCGCTGCACAGGGTTGGGCAGAACGGCATGTCCGTTGCTGTTGCGCGCGTCGACTCGGAGGAGTCCCCCCATGCGCACTTCGTCCTGCCTCGTCCTCGCTTTCGCTTCGCTGCTCGGCAACGCCAACGCTCAGAGCGGCACCCTCGACCAGGTCAGCCCGCTCGGCCCCGGCTCGTTCTGGGTGGGCTCCACCTGGAACGTGTGGCAAGCCCAGGTCCGCGCGGGCATCGCGGGCCAACTCGAGGGCGTGACGTTCACGACTGCAGCAGGTTCGGTCGGCCAGACCGTCGGTGTTCGTCTGCGCCTGGGCGCGGGTTGGAACACGTCTCCGGTGCTCTTCGACACGACGGTCACCAAGCAGAGCGCGGGGCAGGAAGACGTCTTCGTCGACATGCGCTCCGCGGGGTTGACGCTGAACGTCGACGACGTGTTCGTGATCGAGTTCCAGGGCCAGGGCACCGGCACCTCGATCAAAGGCACCTACACGCCGTCCCCTGGGACCCCGCCGTACCCCGAGCCGATGTTCGGCGGTCCGGGGCCCTGCTACAACAACTGCGAGGACCGCATCAGCTTCCAGACCTGGGTGCTGGGCGAGTTTGGCAGCCTGTGCTTCGGCGACGGTTCGCAGGCCGTGCCGTGTCCTTGCGGCAACAACGGGGCTGCGGGGCACGGTTGTGCGAACTCGGTCGCCGCGGACGGAGCCATCCTTGGCGCCACGGGCGCGTCCCGCCTGGATTCTGTCGTGCTGCACGCGCGAGGCGAGCCGCAGAGCGCGCTGACGATCTTCCTGCAAGGCAACCAGATCTCGGGCACGCCGCTCGCGTTCGGGGACGGGCTTCGCTGCGTGGGCGGTTCGCTCAAGCGCCTGTACGTGAAGAGCGCTGTGAACGGCGTCGCGACCGCGCCCGTGGCGGGGGATCCCAGCGTCACCACGCAGTCCGCTGCCCTGGGCGATCCGATCAGCTCGGGACAGACGCGCTGGTACCAGGCCTACTACCGCGACGCGAGCGCGAGCTTCTGCCCTGCGCCGCAGGGAAGCACGTACAACATCTCGAGCGCGCTCCGCATCCAGTGGTGAGCGCTGCGGGTGAAGCGCGGCGCGGCTGCGCGTAGCATGCGCGGACGATGAGCCGCACGCGCCGTCCCGCCGCCACCCTGCCCCCGATCCCGCGCGAATCCCCCGACGACCACGCGCCCGCGCCGGTCGCGGCGCGGCGCGCGCTGTGGACCTCCGTCACGGGCCGCGCGCCCGTGCACGTCGCCGGCGCGCCGGTACCGCTCGAGTCCTCGCGCGGCAAGATCGAGAACCTCGTCGGCTACGTGCAGGTCCCGCTCGGGATCGCCGGGCCGCTGCGCGTCGACACCACGCTCGGCCAGCGCGAGGTCTACGTGCCGATGGCGACGACCGAGGGCGCGCTGGTCGCCTCGTACTCGCGCGGGATGAAGCTCCTCGCCGCGGGAGGCGGAGCCCGCGCGCGCGTCCTGCGCGAGGGGCTGACGCAGAACCCGATGCTGGTCTACCGCGATGCCGCGGCCGCCGAGCGCGCCGCGCGCACGGCGCGCGCGAGCCTCGCGCGCTGGAGGAAGCTCGTCGCCGGCACGACGCGACACGGCGCCCTGCGCTCGGTCGCGGCGAGCGTTCTCGGCCGGCGCCTGGTGCTGCAGCTCGCGTTCACGACCGCGGACGCGATCGGCATCAACATGGCGGCGCGCGCGGCCGACCTCGTCAGCGCCGACCTCGCGCGGCGCACGCGGGCCGAGGCGCGCTACGTCCACGGCCAGGACGTCGAGAAGCGCGCCAACGCGCGCGCCCAGATCGAGGGCCGCGGCCGCAGCGTGGTCGCCGACGTGCGGATCTCGCGCGCGGCGCTGGCGGAGCTCGCGCGGACGACGCCGGAGGAGCTCTGCGCCCTGCTCGACAGCTACCGCGTGGGCTTCGCCGAGCTCGGCACGCACAACTGGCTGGTGCAGTCGGCCAACGGACTCGCGGCGGTGCTGCTCGCCTGCGGGCAGGACGTCGCCTACCTCGGCGAGAGCGCGACCGGGCAGCTGGACTTCGCCATCGACGAGCGCGGCGACCTCTACGCCAGCGCGCACCTGCCGGCCTTGCTGGTCGGCACGGTGGGGGGCGGCAGCGGCCAGGGCACGGCGGCCGAGTGCCTCGAGCTCCTGGGTTGTCTGGGCGCAGGGCGCGCCAACCACCTCGCCGAGATCCTGGGCGCGACCGTCCTCGCCGGGGAGCTCTCGCTGCTGGCCGCCTTCGCCAGCCACGAGTTCGTGGCGGCACACGAGCGGCTGGGACGGAACCGGCC
The DNA here is from genome assembly GCA_044229935.1 of Planctomycetota bacterium. GTDB lineage: Bacteria > Planctomycetota > UBA1135 > UBA1135 > JADJLZ01. The sequence goes on from JBGASC010000009.1 coordinate 94,364, forward strand.
CGGGGAATCAGCCCCGGGGCGCTCGGGAGGGCCTCGAGCGGGGGGGCGCGGCGGCCGAAGAACGGCTCGAATCCCCCCCCGGCGCCCAGCGCGCTCTTGACGGACGGGGGATCCGCGTTAACTTGCTTGGCCTCAATTTCTTGCGGCCGACCACGCCCCGAGCAGCGCCTCCACCGTCCTTTTCCCAACGATCGCCATGTCCAGCCTGACCAAGACCGAGTCCCCGCGCAGCTTCAAGAACGTGAAGCGCGGCATCGAGATGCACCGCAACATCGGCATCATGGCCCACATCGATGCCGGGAAGACCACGGTCACCGAGCGCATCCTGTTCCTCACCGGCAAGATCCACGAGACCGGCGAGGTGCACGACGGCGAAGCGACGATGGACTTCCTCGAGGAGGAGCGCAAGCGCGGCATCACGATCCAGTCCGCCGCGACCGCCGCGGAGTGGAACAACCACTCGATCAACATCATCGACACGCCCGGCCACGTGGACTTCACGGCCGAGGTCGAGCGCTCGCTGCGCGTGCTCGACGGCGCGGTCGCGGTCTTCGACGCGGTCAGCGGCGTCGAGGCGCAGTCCGAGACGGTCTGGCGCCAGGCCAACCGCTACGGCGTGCCGCGCCTGTGCTTCATCAACAAGATGGACCGCGTCGGCGCGGACTTCTGGGGCTCGGTCGAGTCGATCAAGACGCGCCTGGAAGCGCGCCCGGTGCCGGTGCAGATCCCGGTCGGCCAGGAGAAGGACTTCCGCGGCGTGATCGACCTCGTGCGCATGAAGATGTACGAGTTCCCCGAGGAAGCCGAGGGCAAGTCGTACCTGGAGAGCGACATCCCCGCGGACCTGCTCGAGGACGCGAAGCAGCACCGCCGCAAGATGATCGAGACCGCGGCCGAGTTCGACGACAAGCTGCTCGACATGTTCGTCGAGGACCAGGATCCGCCCGAGGACCTGCTGCTCAAGGCGATGCGCGCGGGCACGATCAAGATGGAGATGACGCCCGTCGTGTGCGGCTCCGCGCTCAAGCACAAGGGCGTGCGCTTCATGCTCGACGCGGTGATCGACTTCCTGCCCTGCCCGATCGACCTGCCGGCCGTCGAGGGCATCGAGCCGCGCACGGACAACAAGCAGGTGCGCAAGCGCTCCGACGCGGAGCCGCTCTGCTTGATGGCCTTCAAGACCATCGCCGAATCCACCGGCGACCTGACCTTCGTGCGCGTCTACTCGGGCGTGCTCCAGAAGGGGACCGGCGTGCTCAACGCGCGCACCGGCAAGATGGAGCGCATCGGCCGCCTCGTGCGCATGCACGCCAACAAGCGCGACGCGATCGACGAGATCCGCGCCGGCGACATCGGCGCCGTGATCGGCCTCAAGAACACGTACACCGGCGACACCCTCTGCGACGAGGACAAGCCGATCGCGCTGAACAAGATCCAGTTCCCCGACACCGTGATCTCCATGTCGATCGAGCCGAAGAAGTCGGCCGACCGCGACAAGCTCGGCGAGGTGATCGGCAAGATGATGCGCGAGGACCCGACCTTCCGCGCGCAGACCAACGAGCAGACCGGCCAGCTGATCATCAGCGGCATGGGCGAGCTGCACCTGGAGGTGATCGTCAACCGCATCTTCAGCGAGCACAGGTGCGAGGTCGTCACCGGCAAGCCCAAGGTGGCGTACAAGCAGCGCCTGCGCCGTGCGATCGAGACCGAGGCGCGCTTCATCCGCCAGTCCGGCGGCCGCGGCCAGTACGCGGTCATCACGGTCAAGTTCGAGCCGGTCGCGACCAAGGACGGCGACCTGGAGTTCGTCGACGAGATCAAGGGCGGCTCGGTGCCGCGCGAGTACATCCCCAAGGTCGAGCAGGGCCTGCGCGAGGGCTTCGCGGGCGGCGGCCAGACCGGCTTCCCCTTCGTCAACGTGCGCGCCACGCTCAACGACGGCAAGTACCACGAGGTCGACTCCAGCGAAATGGCCTTCATCCAGGCCGGACACCTGGCCTTCCGCCAGGCCTCCGAGAACAACATCACGCTGCTCGAGCCGATCATGAAGGTCGAGGTGCGCGTGCCCGAGGAGTTCCTCGGCGGCGTCGTGGGCGACCTCAACTCGCGCCGCGGCGAGGTCAACGAGGTCGACTCGATCGGCAACCAGCGCGTCGTGCGCGCGCTCGTGCCGATCGCCGAGATGTTCGCCTACTCCTCCTCGCTGCGCGGCGCCACGCAGGGCCGCGGCTCGTACGCGATGGAGCTCTTCGAGTACCGCGACGTGCCGAACTCGATCGCCGAGGCGGTGCTCAAGGGCGGCAAGGAAGCCTGATCCGGACCACTCCGCGCTCGCGCCAGCGGCGTGCGGAGCGAACGAAGCTGGACCGACCGGCGGGAAGCCGGTCGGTCCTTTCTTTCGTCGAGGGCGGATCCGTACCATGCGCGCGGAGAGCCCATGACACGCACGGCCAAGCGTCGCTTCAGTCGCGAGATCACCGGCATCGTCGACGGGATCGCCTTCGGCGCTTCCGGTCCCGTGCTGGTGCACCACTACGATCCGCCGGCCGGCGACATGTGGCTCGACGACGTGATCCCCGGCAAGCTCGCGGCGCTCGACCGCTCCGGCGGCGAGGTGCTCTGGTCCTCGCCCTGCGAGGTCGGCTACGGACGCGGCTTCGGCGCCGGCTTCGCGCAGGACGGCCACGCGATCGTGCTCGGCCCGACGGCCAAGGGCCACATGATCGTGCGCATGTCGATCCAGAGCGGCGCCTTCGCGGGCGGCGTGGAGATCGACGCGTTCGACGAGGCGCACGTCGGCGGCGACCTGGCCGTGACCATCACGCCCAAGCGCGTCGTGGCCTTCGAGACGCAGAAGCTCTCCGAGGCCTGGGAGTACTCGCGCCCGGGCGAGCGCTACCACCACGTGGCACGCGCCGGCTCGCGCGTCTTCGTGGTCGTCACGCACGCCAACACCAAGCGCCAGGGCATCCTCTGCCTGGACGCGCACAACGGCGAGTTCCAGACCGAGGTGCTCGCGCCGCGCCCCTCGGTGATCCACGGCATCGCGGCCAGCGGCGAGGGACTGGTGGTGCTCACGCGCGACCTCGCCAGCGCACTGCCGCGCGAGGTGGTCTCGCAGTTCATGATCGAGCTCTCCAGGCGCGGGGACGCGCGGCGCGGCGACACGCTCTCGCTGCTCGCGCTGCCGGTCGATTCGAGCGCCGGCGAGGCGCCGCTGTGGTGGGAGATCCTCTCCACGCAGCCCAGCGACGAGATCCCCGAGGTCGGCATCTCGGCCGACAGCGGCAAGCTCTACCTGGTCAAGGGCGCGCTGCTGGAGGTGCGCGACACGCTGACCGGCCGACTGCTGGGGGACTGGGCCATCCCCGGCCTCGACGAGAGCGTCGCGTGGCAGGTCGCCTCGGGCGCCGGCCTCCTGGCCGAGGAATCGCGCGTCTCGGTCTTCGAGTTGCCGGCCTGAGCCGCGCTCGGCCGCTTCCGCCGCCGCCGCCGCGCACCGGGCCGGAGTTCCCGCTACAATTCCACGCCCTCGCGGTTCGCTCGATGCGTCCGCACCCCCCATCGCCGGCGATCCGATCACCGCGCGATCCCATTTCACTCTCGCGCAGGTACCTGCCGTGACCGCCACCACCATCCTGGAGACCCTGGCCAAGGAGTTCTCCGCCAAGCCCGAGCACGTCCAGAACGCCTTGACGATGCTCGACGCCGGTCTGTCCGCCCCCTTCATCGGTCGTTTCCGCCGCGAGGAGATCGGCGGCCTGCCCGAGAGCGTGATCCGCCGCCTGAAGCGCGCACGCGAGGAGCTCGAGGAACTCGACCGCCGGCGCGGCACGATCCTGCGCCTGCTCGAGAAGGAGCCGAGCGCGACGCCCGACAAGCTGGAGGCGATCCGGCGCACGACCGACCGCTTCGAGCTCGAGGACCTGTTCATCCCGCACCGCCGGCCCGAGCCCGAAGTGCAGCTGGCGCTCGACCGCGGCCTGGGCGCGCTGGCCGACATCCTCGTGGCCTCGATCCCCAAGGCCGAACGCGCGGCACTGCTGGGTGTCAGCGAGACCGAGCTCGATGCCCGCGAGTCCAAGGAAGAGCGCGACGCCGAGCCCGAGGGCGAGAAGGAGCCCGAGTCCGCGAAGCGCGAGGAGGCGCCCGCTCCCGCGCCCGTCGAGGAAGCACCGGCCGCCGCCGAGGGCGCGGCCGCGCTGGCGGGCGACGCTCCCGCCGCGGAGAGCGCTGCGGCCGAGGACTCGGAGGAGTCCTCGGAGGAAGACGCGCCGAGCGCCTCGCCGACGCTCGAGCCCGCGCCCGTCGGACACCACGCGCACATCGATCCCGCCGCGGCGATGAACGCGCAGCTGGCGCGCGTGTGCCAGCCCTTCGTGCGCCCCGACAAGGGCATCCACACCGAGTCCGAGGCGCTGGCCGGCGCGCTGCGCATCCTCTCCGACCGCCTCGGCCGCGATCCGCGCCTGCGCGGCACGCTGCGTCGCATGCTGGGCAAGTACGCCGTGCTCAGCGTGCGCGCGATCGCCGACGACTCGCGCCTGGGCCGCCACCGCAGCCTGACGCGCATCAACCAGCCGCTGCGCCAGATCCAGGGCCACCGCCTGCTGGCGATCCGCCAGGCGCAGAAGGAGCGCGTCGTCACGACGCAGCTCGCCCTCGCCCCCGAGCGCGCGCTCCCGCGCGTGCGCGCGGCGCTGGGCCGGCACACCCATCCCGCCTACGAGCAGGTGCTGCACGAGATCGCGCAGCAGGCGCTGCAACACCGGCTGCTGCCGATGCTCGAGGCCGACGTGCGCCTGGAGCTCAAGGAACGCGCCGACTCCGAGGCGCTGCGCTTCCTGAGCCAGCACCTGCGCCAGATCCTCTCGACGCCCTACCTCGGCCCGATGAACGTGTTCGGCGTCGACGTCAACGCCAAGGGCGACTGGGCGCTGGTGCGCGTCGACGAGAAGGGCGACCCGCAGGGGCCCGAGACGCGCATCGAGACCGCGGGCAAGGAGCCTGCGCAGCTCGGCGCGGAGCTCAAGGCCGTGCTCGAACCGGCCGGAGCGCACGTGCTGGCGCTGGGCAACGGCAAGGGACCGCGTGCCGCGGCGCTGAAGATGCGTGCCGCGCTGCGCGCCGCGCCGTACGACGCCTGCGTGCTGCTGGTCAACGACGCGGGGCTCTCCAGCTACGCCAACTCCGAGACCGCGCGCCACGAGCTGCCCGACCGGGCCGTTCCCGCGCGCATGGCGATCAGCCTCGCGCGGCGCCTGCAGGATCCGATGAACGAGATCCTCAAGGTCGATCCGCGCCACCTGGGCCTGGGCAGCGAGCAGGGCCTGGTCAGCAAGGCCAATGCGCGCCGCATGCTGACCGAGACCATCGAGTCGTGCACGGCGCACGTGGGCTGCGACCTCAACCGCGCGCCGCTCTCGTTCCTGATGCATCTCCCGGGCATCGATCGCGAGACAGCCAAGAAGATCCTCGCGCGTCGCGCCGAGCGGCCCTTCACCAGCCGCGAGGAGCTGCGCCAGGAAGGCCTCTTGACCGAGGCGCAGTGGACCAGCGTGATCGCCTTCCTGCGCATCGAGGGCGGCAGCGAGCCGCTCGACTCGACCAACCTGCACCCCGAGCAGTATCCGCTCGTGCAGCGACTGCTCGACAGCATCGGCTCGAGCGTCGAGCAGGCGCTCGGCCGTCCGGGCGCGACCAAGGGCCTGCGGCGGGCCGACGCCAACGTCGACGAGCACACCTGGCGCGACCTGATGCGCGAGATCTCGTTCCCCGGACGCGACCCGCGCCCGCGCCAGCACCTGGTGCGCCTGCTCGAGCCGGAGACCGACCCCCTGCGCCTGGTCAAGGACCGCGTGCTCGAGGGCATCGTCACCAGCGTCTCGAGCTTCGGCTGCTTCGTCGACGTGGGCCTGGCGCAGGACGCCATGGTGCACATCAGCGAGACCTCCGACCGCTACGTGCGCGATGCGCGCGAGCTGGTCTCCGTGGGCGAGACGGTGCGCGCGCGCATCCTCGAGTCCGGCGGCCAGCGCCTGGCGCTCAGCTTCAAGAACCTGCCGCCGCCCGAGCGGGCCGAGCGTCCGCCGCGTCAGCGGCGCGACGAGGGCGGCGAAGGCCGCGGCGAGCGCGCGGCGGAGACCGCGGCGGCGATCGCGGCAACCGCCGCGGTGGCCGTGGCGGGCCGGGCGGTCGCGGTCGTCGCGAGCGCGAGGAGCCGCCGATCAACCCGAACCTGCGCGCGGCGCAGACGCGCCGCGACGGGCTGGTCGTGCGCGCCAGCAAGGGCGCCGACCGGCGCGGCGGTCCGGGAGCGCGCGGGCGCGACGAGCGCGGCGAACGCGACGAGCACGTCCGCCTGGACGCGGTCGACACCGGCGGCAAGCAGGCCTTCAAGCCCTTCGCCAGCTTCTTCAAGTCCGGCGTCGAGAAGAAGGACGAGGGCTCAGGAGCGGGCTGAGCGCACCAGGCTGTCGCAGGCGGCGCGCACGCGCGGGTCGCTCAGGAGCTCGGAGAGCTGCGAGAGCTTCTGCTCGTAGCTGGGCTGCATCGAGGGCAGCGGAGCCTGCACGGACTGCGCGGCGGCCGCGTCCCAGCCCAGGTCGAGCGGCTGCTCGTCGCCCAGCGTGTCGAGCACGCCCAGGCCGATCGGCGGCGCGGCCGGCTCGGCCGGGACCTCCCAGCCCGAAGCCGGGGAGGGGCTTGGCGCGGTGGTCATGCCCAGCGTCAGCTGCGAGACCTGCTCGCAGGTCATCTGCAGCGAGCTCTGCAGCTCGTGCAGCGTGTCCTCGAGCGTGCCTTGCTGCGAGCGGATGCGCTGCTCGAGCCGTGCGCCGACCTGGTCCAGGCTGGCGGCCAGGCGGTACATCGCGTCGCGCGTGGAGTTCTCGCTGGCCTCGGAGAGGCGCGCCGGCAGGTCGCGACCGAGCGTCCCCAGGGCGTCCTTGAGGTAGATGAACTCGACGCGCAGCTCCTGCAGGCTGGCGCGGCTCTGGGCCATGTCGGAAGCCAGCTGCTCGATCACGAAGTTTTCCTCCTCGCGATCGGCGATCAGGTCGAGGCTGCGGCCGATGCGGCGTGCGACCAGGCCCAGGCCCAGGAGCGCGGCGGCCGAGCACCACAGCACGCCGGCGCTGACCCCGCGCGAGCTGATCTGCTGGATCAGGTGCGCCTGATCGGGCACGAGCTTGGCGCCGAAGCCCACGAAGGCGCCGGCCAGGGCGGCCCCCAGTCCGGCCACGAGGAGCCAGTTGGAGCCCAGGCTCGGGTCGAGCCTGCGCTGCGTGCTCGGCTCGCTGCCGGGAAGGTTGGGGGTCTGGCTGCTCAGGGATTCCACATTCGACATGGCGCCTCGATTCTCGAAATCGGCCCGGCGGACGCGCGTCGGTATCGTCGGCGCCTGCCCCGGCCTGTGCGGCGAGGATCGACGCCGCACGGCGCGCCACTTGAGTCCCAGCGATTTTGGAAGTTCCTTGAGCCGGAGCCGGGGCGCGCCGCAACCCGCCCGTGGCCCCCTGGAAGGCCCTTTTGGGGCAGCTGCGGGCTGTTTCATGCGCGAAATCCGCCGACTACGGCTGTCTGCCGACTTTCGGCTCGAAGCGCTTCCGGGTACATTGGGAGCTCGTAGAGCGCAGGCTCGGAAGAGGTTCCCGGATCGGCGTCACCGTACCGCGCGGTGAAGTCGGCCCCCCGGGGTGCCGGACACCGGGCCTGATCCCCCCATAGACCCGCAGGCTCGGACCACGTCGCGCATGGCCCAGCAGAGGATCATCAAAGGAACCGCCGTTGCTCCGGGGCTCGCGCTCGGGCCCGTGCACGTCGTCCGCGCCGCCCCGAACGTGGTCCCGACCTGGACCGTGCCGGAGGAGGAGGTCGAGCGTGAGATCGCACGCCTGCACGAGGCGCTCGATCTCGCGACGGAGGAGCTCCGTCGGCGCCAGCGCCTCGTCGCGGCCCAGAGCGGGGAGAAGGACGCCGAGATCTTCTCCGTCCACCGCCACCTGCTCAACGACCCCAGCACGCTCAAGAAGCTGCAGTCGAGCCTGCGCGATCAGCGCATCAACGCCGAAGCGGGCGTGCAGCAGCTGATCGAGCGCTTCCAGCGCACGCTGTCCGACCTGGAGGGGGACAGCGTGCGCGGCTATGCGTCGGACTTCAGCGATCCCTGGCGCCTGGTGCTGCACATCCTGATGCGCCACGAGCACGAGGCCATCGCTGCCGGCAGCGGGCAGATCGTGCTGGCCGCCGCCGAGCTGACCCCGCAGGTCGCGACCTACCTCGAGCGCGACCGCATCCAGGCCATCATCACCGAGACGGGCGGGCGCTTCTCGCACGGCGCCGTGCTGGCGCGCTCCTTCGGCATCCCCTGCATCGTCGGGCTGCCCAACCTGATCTCGCGTCTGGAGCAGGGCATGCGCGTCTCGGTCGACGGCGACCGCGGCCTGGTTCAGCTGCGTCCCGAGCAGGAGGACGTCGACCAGTTCCTGGCGCGCGTGGCGCGCCGCCGGGCGCGCCAGACGGCGCTGGCCCTGCACGCCTCGATGCCCAGCGAGACGCCCGACGGGCAGCCGCTGCACGTGATGGCCAACATCGAGAGCGTGCGCGACCTCGACACGTTCGAGATCACGCACACCGACGGCGTGGGCCTCCTGCGCACCGAGTTCCTCTACATGGAGCGCAACCAGTTCCCCAGCGAGGAGGAGCAGTACCGCCTCTACCGGCGCGTGCTGGAGCGCATGGAGGGCCGCCCGATGGCCCTGCGCACGCTGGACATCGGCAACGACAAGCAGCTGCCGTACTTCAAGATCCCCAAGGAGTCGAACCCCGCCCTGGGCTGGCGCGGCCTGCGCATCTCGCTGCAGTGGCCCGACCTGCTGCGCGTGCAGCTGCGCGCCGCCCTGCGCGCGAGCGCCCACGGCCGGCTGCGCATCCTGCTGCCGATGGTCAGCGCGCTCGAGGAGGTCCGCGAGGTGCACCGCATCTTCGACGACGTCCGGCGCCAGCTGGTCGAGCACGGCTACGAGGTCGCGCCCTCCATCGAGGTGGGCGTGATGATCGAGGTGCCCTCGACCGTCTTCGTCATCGAGACGCTGCTCCCCGAGGTCGACTTCGTCTCCGTCGGCACCAACGATCTCGTGCAGTACCTGCTGGCGGCCGACCGCGACAACCCCTGGGTGGCGAAGCTCTACGACCCGTCGCACCCGGCGGTGCTGGCCGCGCTGGCGCGCGTGGCGCAGGCCGCGCGTGCCGCGCGCAAGCCCTGCTCGGTCTGCGGCGAGATGGCCGGCGACTACGCCACGGCCCTGATGCTGCTGGGGATGGGCTTCGACGGCGTCAGCGTCGCCCCCAACTTCCTCGACGAGATCAAGTACGCGGTGCGACGCACGCCCTCGGCCGAGGCGGCCGAGATCGCGCGAGCGGCACTGGCCGAGAGCACCTGCGAAGGCGTCAAACGCGTGCTGCTCGGCGTGCGCGAACGCCTGCACGAGCGTCAGCTCGACCACAACCTCCAAGGGGCAACCGTCCAGGAGCCCGAAGGCGATGGACCTTCCAAGAAACGGGAACGAACATGAGATGTCGCAATCAAAGAGCCGCCGGGAATAGGGGTTTCCTAGACGCAACGCTAGGCTGAGCCGTCAGCGAAAGAGAACTGGGAGGAGCTACGGTGCGTCGAACCTGGGGAGGAGAGAGGCCGGCCACGCCGCGACGCGGACGCTGGGCACAGGCCGAGATCGCGCGGCTGCGCGAGCTCTACGGATTGCGTGACGATCACGCGATCGCGAAGGAGCTCAACCGGCCGGTCGCGAGCGTGCGCAAGATGGCCGAGGAGGTCTTCAAGACCTCGCCCAAGAGCGGCCCCTGGAGCGCCCAGGAAATCCAGGAGCTCAAGCGCTACATCGGCGGCACGTCGATGGAGATCATCGCCCGCAAGCTGGGCCGCCCTGTCGAGGAGGTTCGCAACCAGGTCGAGGAGCTGCGCAAGGTCCAGCAGAGCGGGCGCTGGACGCAGGAGGAGATCGCCGAGTTCAAGCGCCTCTACGGCACGCGCACCGACGAGGACCTCGCGGTCATCTTCGGGCGCACGATCGATTCGGTGAAGCGCCTGGGTGCGCGCTACTGCCTGGCCAAGGACAAGGCGTTCGTGCGCCGCCTGACCGGCTCTTCCGCGACCAAGATGCCGCGCTGGGACAAGGCTGCCATCGGGATGCTGGTCGAGCTCTATCCCAAGACAGCCAACCTGGATCTGGCCGCCAAGCTCAACCGCTCGGTCAAGAGCGTGGTCTCCAAGGCCCACAACCTGGGTCTGAAGAAGGAGATCGAGCGCCTGCGCGAGATGGGCCGCGAGAACGTCAGCATGCGCTACAAGAAGACGACGATCGGCTGACGAAGAAGTCGCATCTCGTCTCGAAGCCCGTCCTCGCCCTGCCTTCGTTGTCGCTTTGTGTTCGCGCAAGGGGGGCGCGCCCGGTCGCTCCGCGGAGCGAGTCGCCTCGCGCGTGCTACCAGATGCGCTCGGCGTGCAGCGTGCACGCGCCCAGCTGGTTCTCGACCGTGCCCGTGACGAGCAGCGCGCCGAAGCTCGCGAGCTGCGCCCCGTCGCGCTCGTAGACGTCGGGGAAGACGACCACCTCGGCGATCCCGCTCTCGTCCTCGAGCGTCAGGAAGCGCATCGAGCGTCCGTCCGCCGTGCGCACGTGGCGCGTCGCCGCGGGCCAGCCGCAGAGCGAGACGCGCGCGCCCTCGAAGCGCGCGAGCTCGCCGCAGCGGATCGGGTTCTTCGGCCGCATGCCGCCGAGGCGTTCCTCCGCGGCACAGGGGAAGAGCTCGAGCGGGTGCGCGCGGATCGTGAGGCCGAGCAGCGCGAACTCCTCGCGTGCGCGCTCCAGCGGGCCGAGATCGCACAGGCGCGGCAGCGCCAGCGCGGGCGCCTCGGGCTCGGGGAAGAGCGAGGCGCTCTCGCCCGCGCCGAGCTCGAGCCTGCCGAGCGCGAGCCCCTTGCCGTTCCAGCCGGCACTCTTCGCCCGCGCCGCGTCGACGGCGCTCTGCGCGCGCTTCTTCGGCGTGCCGCGGCAGGCCGCGAGCAGCGCCGGATCGAGCCCGGGGTCGCTCTCGCCCGCCCGCGTGCGCGGCAGTGCGCGCGCGGGCGCGCTGAGCAGCGCCAGGCGCCAGAGCAGCTCGGGGATCGTGCGGTCGAGCGGTGCGAAGGCGCCGCAGCGGATCAACGCCTCGGCCTCGTCCTTCTCTGCGCCCGTGCGCTCGAGGAACTCGGGCAGCGAGACGAAGGGCCCGCGCTGCGCGCGCGTCGCGAGGAGGCGCTCGAGCGTCTTCTGCGAGAGGCCCTTCACCTGCCCGAGGCCGACGCGCAGCGCGGCCGTGCCGTCGATCCACTCGGGCGCGAAGCTGGTACCGCTGCGGTTGACGTCGGGCGGCAGGATCGCGACGCCGAGGCGCCGCGCCTCCTCGACGTAGACGCGCGCGTCGTAGTAGCCCGTGTCGCTGGCGAGGAAGCTCGCGAGGAACACCGCCGGGTGGTGCGTCTTGAGCCAGGCCGCGCGCCAGGAGATGCGCCCGTAGGTGACCGCGTGCGCCTTGCAGAAGCCGAAGGAGGCGAAGTTCGCGATCAGCTCCCAGACGCGCTCGGCCTCCGCGCGCGCGATGCCTTGTTCCGCCGCGCCGGCGAGGAAGCGCTCGTGCAAGGGAGCGAGCTCGTGCGCGCGGCGCTTCGTCAACGCGCGGCGCAGGAGGTCGGCCTCGGCGAGGTCCATGCCGGCGACGAGCGAGGCGGCCTGCATCACGTCCTCCTGGTAGAGCATCACGCCGAAGGTGTCCCAGAGCAGCTCGGTGAGCCGCGGGTGCACCGGCGTCGGCGGCTCGAGCTTGCGGAAGCGCCGCACGTAGGCGTCCTTCATGCCCGAGGAGGCCGGGCCGGGCCGGATCAGCGCCACGGCCTGGATCACGTCGTCCATCGTGCGCGCGCCGATCTGCTGCAAGAGGTTGCGCATGCCCGGCGACTCGATCTGGAAGCAGCCCAGCGTGCGGCCCTCGCCGAGCGTGCGCGCCGTCTCGGGCTCGTCCTCGGGCAGCGCCGCGAAGTCGACCGCGATGCCGCGCGCGGCGAGGTGCTTCAAGCAATCGTCGATCGTCGTCAGCGCGCGGTTGCCGAGCAGGTCCATCTTGACGAGCCCGATCGCCTCGACCGCGTCCTTGTCGAACTGCGCCGCGAGGACGCCCTTCGCCGCGCGGTGGCAGGCGACGTGGTCGGTGATCGACTCGGGCGCGACGACGACGCCGCCCGGATGCAGGCCGAGGTGGCGCGGCGCGTCGACGAGCTCGGCCGCGCGCGCGAGCGCCTCCTGGAAGCGCGCGTCCTCGAAGGGGAAGCCCTCGGCCTCGGGTGTTTCTCGCAGCACGGCGGCGATGGGATTCTCGCGCAGCGCCGCGGGCAGCGGCGGGAGATTGCGCTGCGAAGGCGCCGCCGGTTGCGGCGCCGCCTCGTACTCGCCGTGCTCGCTCTCCGCGCTGCCGTCGAAGTCGCTGCGCGGCAGCGAGTAGTAGTAGGGCAGGCGCTTCGACCAGCGGTTGACCTCGGCCGGCGGGATGCCGAGCACCAGCGCGCACTCGCGGAAGGCCGCGCGCAGCCCGCAGCGGTTGAGCGTCGCGATCATCACCGTGCGCTCGACGCCGAAGAGCTCGCCGACGTGCTCGAGCACCTCGTCGCGCCGGCGCCAGCAGAAATCGAGGTCGATGTCGGGCCGGTCCTTGCGCGCGGGATTGAGGAAGCGCTCGAAGATCAGCCGGTAGCGCAGCGGATCGGCGTCGGTCAGCTCGAGGCAGTAGGCGACGAGGCTGTCGGCCGCCGAGCCGCGGCCGATGCAGGGGATGCCCTCTGCCTTGGCGAAGTCGGCGATCTGCATCACGAGCAGGAAATACGGCGCGAAACCCAGGCGCTCGATCGTCGTGAGCTCGTAGTCGAGACGCCGCAGCACCTCGGGCTTCAACGGCTGGTAGCGCCGCCGCGCGCCGTCGAAGGCGAGCTTGCAGAGCTTCGAGTAAGCCGTCTCGCCGCGCTCGAGCGCGATGGTGGGGAAGACGATCCCGCCGAGCGGCGGCGCGTAGCCGCAGCGCGCGGCGACCTCGAGCGTGCGCTCGAGCGCGCCGGGGAGCTCCGCGTAGAGCGCGCGCATCTCGGCCGGCGCGAGGAGGTGCAGCGGCTTCTCCGCCAGCCACTCGCGCGGCAGGTCGTCGAGCAGCGCGTTGTGTTTGATCGCGACGCGCAGCTCGTGGTCGCGCGCGCCCGAGGCGAACGCGGCGTAGACGTCGGGCACGGCGAGGATCCCCGCCTCGACCGCGCGCGCGGCCGCGGCGAGGTCGGCGGCGCTCGCCGCGCGCGCGGGCGGCGGCACCGTGGGCGGCTCGAGCGGCGGCTCCTCCGCGCGCGGATCGAAGGCGCGCTCGTCGAGGCGGATGCGCCGCGGTGAGGCGAAGGCGGCGTTGCGCGGCAGCTGCGACGCATCGCTCGCGCGCGAGCTCTTCACGCGCAGCGCGGCGGGCGAGATCGCGGCGAAGAGGTTCGCGCGCTCGACGCGGCCGGCGAGCGCCAAGAGGAGCCGCGGGTGGTCGGCGAGCAGCACCAGGCCTTCCTGGTGGCGCGCGACGCTGCCGACGAGGTCGAAGTGCTCGGGCCCGTCGAGCTTCGCGCCCTTGCGACCGGGATCGTCGCCGAGCTGCCGCGCGCTGACGAGCTTGCACAGGTTGCGGTAGCCCTGCGCGCTCTCGACCAGCGCGATCACGCGGCCGGGGAGGCCGGAGGGGTCGGAGATCTCGGCGCCGACGATCGCGCGGAAGGGCGCGCCGTCGAGCGTGGTCTGCGTCGAGCCCTGCGTCGCGCCGGTAGCCTGCAGGTACTCGACCAGGCTCGAGAGCGTGTCGACCTCGGTCAGCGCGAGACCGGGGAGCCCGAGCTCGCGCGCGCGCGCGACGAGCTTCGCCGGCGAGTCGACGCCGGTCAGGAAGGAGTGGTGGCCGTGGACGCGGAGGGGGACGTACATGGGGGCGGGCCACCACCCCGGTGTGTGCACCCTAACGGATCACGAACTCTTTGTCGAGGGGGAGCGCTTCCACCCCATCACCAGCAGCACGCCGCCGAGGATCGCGGTCATGCCGCCGAGCGTCCAGCCGGTGATCGGCTCGTTGCCCGCGAAGGCGCCGATCACGATCGCGACCGGCGGCGTCGCGTAGGAGATCAGGCTCATGCGGTAGGCGCTCGTGTGCCGCAAGAGCCAGAAGTACAGGCCGAAGGTGAAGGCCGTGCCGACGACGGCGAGGTAGACGACGCTCGCGATCGCCTTCGGCGTCCAGTGCGCGGGCGCGTCGCGCTCGCAGGTGAACGCGAGCAGCGCGAGCAGCAGCGCGCCGATCCACATGCCGTCGCGGTTGAGCAGCAGCGAGCTCGTCGCGCCGCCGTGCTTCTTCACGAGCGTCGTGCCGACGGTCGCGACGAGCGGGCTCCCGAGCAGCACGCAGCCGCCGACGAGCGCGTCCGTGCTGATCGCGGGCAGATCGGTGGCGAAGAGCAGCGCCACGCCGGCGAAGCCGAGCACGAAGCCGAGCCACTGGCGCGGCACGAGCTTCTCGTGCGCGAGGAAGAGGTGGCTCGAGGCCGCCATCAGGAGCGGATAGACCGACCAGAGCACCGACGCGAGCGCCGAGGGGATGCGCGTCTCGCTCCAGTAGACGAAGGCGTACGACGCGGCGAAGTTGAGCGTGCCGAGCGCGAGGCTGAGCCAGAAGGGCGGAGGCGTTCCGCCCTCGCGCTTGCGCGCGAAGTGCGCCACGAGCGTCATCACCGCCGCCGCGATCGCGAAGCGCACGGCGGCCGACTGGAACGGCGGCAGATCGGAGAGCCCGACGCGGATCACGAACCACGTGCTGCCCCAGATGAGGCACATCAGCGTGATGCAGAGGCTGGCGAGCGAGCCGGAAGGCATGGCAGGGCCGATTGTGCGCGAGCCCCTCACTGGTTCAACGACGGCGTGCGCAATCGCAACCCGTCCTTGCCGAGCGGGTACTGCTCCGCGAGCAGCAGGCTCGTCGCGCGCAGCACGCCGCCGAAGCCGTGCTTCGCGCGCAATTCGTCGACGGTGCGTTCGAGGCGGTGCAGGCGGTCGGCGCGGCTCTCGCGCGGTTCGGGCTCGTCGGCCGGGGTCGGCGTCAAGAAACCAGGCGGGCTGGATTCTTGACGGGTGTCGAAGAGCTCGAGTTGCCAGCCGCCGCGCGGGGTGAAGCCTTCGAGCGTCAGGCCGACGCGCTTGACCAGCGCGCGGCGGCGCGGGAGCTCGCGGAAGAGCGCGAGCGCGCGGCGCAGGATGTCGTCGGTCGCGTCGGTCGGTTCGAGGCGCGCGCGCTTCTCGAACTCGGCCGGCTCGCCCGCCTCCAGGCGCTGCAGCGAGGGTGCGCGCGTGTCGACGTAGGCGACGCGCACGGCGAGCGCGTTCGCGCAGCGCTCGAAGCCGCGCAGGCGCTGCGCCGCGCGCTCGACGAGGTAGCCGAGCATCGCCTCGACGAGCTCGCGCCGGCCTTCCTCGGGCTCGAAGGTGCTGTCGCGGCGGATCGAGGCCGGCGGGCGCAGGACGAGCGCGCCGTGCTCGTCCTCCATGATCGAGCTCTCGACCGGCTCGGGATCGATGCCGCGCGCGCGCTCGTGCAGCACGAGGCCCGCGCGACCGAAGCTCGTGTAGAGGATCTCGCGCGGCACGAGCGCGAGCTCGCCGCAGGTGCGGATCGCGTAGCTCTGCAGCGCGCGCCCGATCTTGTGGCCGGCGCCGGGCAGGTGCGCGACGGGCAGCAGCGCGAGGAAGCGCTCCTCCATGCCGGGCAGGATCTCGGCCACGCCGCCGGGCTTCGCGAGCTTGCCCGCGACGCGCGCGAGCGTGCGGTTGGTCGCCAGCCCGATCGTCACCGGCAGGCGCAGCTCGCTGCGCACGAGGGCGCGCACGCGCTCGGCCACGGCGAAGGCGCTGCCGTGCAGGCGCTCGGTGCCGCCGAGGTCGGCGAAGAAGTCGTCGATCGAGGCGATCTCGACGCGCGGCGTGAAGCGGAGCAGGATGCGTGCGACGCCCTCGCGCAGCCGGCCCGCGGCCTGCGAGTCGCCGCGGCGGAAGATCGCGCGCGGGCAGCGCTTGGCGGCCTCGGCGAGCAGCATCCCCGGTCGCACGCCGAACGCGCGCGCTTCGTAGGAGCAGGACATCACGAGGTTGCGTTCGCTCGGCAGACCACCGACGACCACCGGCTTGCCCGCGAGTTCGGGGTGCAGCGCCTGTTCGACCGAGGCCAGGAAGGCGTCGACGTCCAGGTGCAGGATGCGTCGTGCGGCGGTCATGACCTCGGGTTGTGCTGCTGCGAGGCCAGGCGCGGGTGCGCCGCCCGAAGACAAGGAAGGCCGCGGTCACGCCCCTGCGACCGCGGCCTGACAATGTGGAGTGCAGAGGAACCCGTGCCGCCCCGCCTGCCTTGTCCTCGGGTGGTGGGGAGAGGGGGCTCGTCGCGGAACGACATCGGGCACCTCTGTGGAGGTACCCTAACGGATGCCTAACCGGCTGTCCAGCACCCGCGCGACTTTTCTGCGGGCGTCCGGTCTCAGCGGCGCGCGCGGCGGCGGCCCTTGCGTCCGGCCTTGCCCGGCTTGCGACCCGGCTTGCGACCGCGCTTGGCGCCCGCGGCGGCCGCCGGCTTGCCGGAGCCCGGGAAGTAGCGCGTGCCGCGCCGCTGGCCCTCGGTGCGCAGGGCGCCGGCGCGCAGCAGTCGGCCGGCCGGACCCTTGAGGACCTGCGTCGGCATCTTCAGGGCGGCACCGATCTCCTCGAGGCGCTGGCCGGGGCTGGACTGCACGTGGGCGAGCAGCGCCTGGGCGGCGTGCTCGCTCTCGGCCGAGGGGCGACGGCCGCGGCGCCCGGGCACGGCCGGCGCGGCGCTGGCCGTCTTCGTCGCGCGCGCGACGGAACGGCGCGCGGGCTGCGCGAGGGAGCCGCCGGCGATCGCCGCGCGGATGGAGTCGAGTGCGGCCTGGCGCACGAGCGCGCTGAGCTCGTTCACGAAGGAGTCGACGCGGGCACGGATCTCGTTCTCGACGTTCGTTCGGTTGGCCATGGGAAAGACAATCGCGATCAGGGGAATTCGATACGAGAGAATTCGAAAGCGCTCTCGCGCGCAATCGGCGCAGTATGCAATCCACGCCAATTCGAGTCCAATCTCCTCTGCGCCGCCGAGTGGATATCCACTGCAAACGAAACCGGGCGCCGCTCGCGCAGAGCAGCGCCCGGTGCAGGCGACCTCGGCCTCAAGGAGCCCAGGTGGCCGTGATGCCGTTGGTGTAGTTGTACGTCGCGCTGGTGCAGAAACCGGCGTTGTTGTCGCGGTACCAGACGTGGTAGTAGCGCGTCGCGCCGGCCGAGAGGCCGCCGAGGATCGAGATCTTCGGATCGCCGGCCGCCGGGAAGCTCGACGAGCCGCCGACGTTCGACTTCACGGCCAGACGCACGGAGGCGCCGGAGATGCAGCGCAGTCCGTCGCCCAGCTGCGTTCCCAGGCCGCCGTGGTCGATGCCCGCCGATTGAACGAAGAGCGCCGTGGCGGTCGCCGGCATGCTGCTGCCGGTGAGCACGAACGTGTCGTTCTGGATGCTGGGCGTGCCGTTCGCGGCGAGCTGCGCCCCGTTGCCGGTCGAGTTGCGGCAGCCGCTGCCGGCGGCGCCTTCGTTGGCGCACGGGCAGGGCGTGCCCGATCCGTCGCCGGCGCAGATGGTGGCGAAGCCGCCGCAGTCGACGGCCAGGATCTGGAAGTCGTCGACGGCGGCCTCGATGATCGAGCCGCTGCCGGCATCCTCGGCCACGAAGCGCACGCGCACGGTGCTCGTCGGCGCGACGAAGTCCGCGACGCGGAACTGGTGGTAGATCCAGCCGCCGACCGTGTCGGCGCTGCTGGGGCCGACGGTCTCGACGTTGACCCAGGTCGTGCCGTTGTTGCCGGAGACATCGACCTTGAACACGTCGGCGCCCGGAGCGGAGCCGCTGTCGTTCGAGTAGTAGCGCCAGTAGCCGACGACGGGATTGCTGACCGCCGCCAGGTTGAAGGCCGGCGAGAGCAGCGTCGTGCGGCCGCCGTCGACGTCCGCGGCGCCGTTCGAGCCGCCGGGCGCGCCCTGGCCCGTGACCCAGCACTTGGTGCCGGCGCCGGCGCTGTGATCGTCCTCGGGCTGCGGATCGAGCACGCCGGTCGCCTGCACGCCGACGGGATCGACGTCGACCCAGACACCCGACGTCGCGGTGTCTCCGGCGACGCCGCCTGTCCAGCCCTGCGTGGTCTCGAAGTCGTTGCTGACCACGCTCGTGACCGAGCTGGCGTAGACCGAGCGGTTGGCCTGCTCGGGCGCGCCCTCCGGACCGGTCCAGACCACGCCGTTGGTCGATTGCGCGCTGACGTACCAGACCAGGCTCGAGCCGCAGGTGCCGGCCGGCAGCGGCGCGCTGTAGCCGCCTTGCGCGTTCGGCGTCATCGCCACGCTTTGGTATCCCGCGCCGGCGTCATAGTGCAATTGGACCGTTCCGGGCACGAGCGTCCCGGGCGTGCTCTCGCCGACCTGCACCTGCAGCACGCTGCCGCCGGGCGGGATCGCGGAGGGAACGCCGCCGGGGAAGGAGAGCGCGAGCAGCGGCGTCCCGACCCACCAGACGAACAGGCCGCGCTCGATGTCGCTGCCGATCACTGTGCCGCTGGCGAAGTACGGGTAGACGTTCCAGAGCCCGTTGAAGAACGTGCGGTCGTCGTCGGGGTACGTGTCGAAGTACGCCGTCTCGACCGGCTGCGCGGGCGTGCCCGCGCCGCTCGTCGAATAGACGCGCAGTCCGGCGCGGTAGGAGGCCTGGTAGACGCGGTCGTTGCGCGTGTAGAGGTTGTGGTCGATCGCCGTGCTGCCGTTGGTGTACGTGCCCGCGGCGGTGAGCGAGACGTTGGGGCCCGCGGTCGAGATGTTGAACACGCGCGTCACGCTGGTGACGCCCAGGTTCTCGTCGTCGAGCTCGTCGTCCATGTAGAGCTTCGTCATGTCCGGCGAGGGCCAGCACTGGTGGCAATAGCCCGAATTCGCGTAGGACACGTATTGCACCTGCGTCGGAGCGGCCTTGTTGGTCACGTCGACGACGTAGATGCCGGTGTTCGTGTAGCCGGTGTTCAATCCGCCGCAGCAGAAGGCGATCTCCCGCGCCTGTCCGCCGACGGTCATGTTGAAGACGGAGGCCTCGTGCACGTAGCGGTCGCTCCACGTGCCGACGCGCGAAGGTGCGGCGGGATTGGGGTTGAGGTTGTAGATGCGCAGGCCGCTCGAGCCGCCGCCGGCGCGGTAGAGGTAGCCCGACTGCTGGTTGATCACGAGCGTGTGCGTCGGGCTCGTCGCGTCGTCGTTGATCGTGTTGACCAGCGACACCGAGCCGCTGTCGATGTTGGCGAGGTCGATCACCTGGATGCCGCTGCCGCCCTCGCTGACCGCGTAGCAGTAGTGCGAGTACGTGCGCACGTCGCGCCACAGGCTCTGCGGCCCGGCGATGTTCGCCACCAGCGTCGAATTGCCCGGCTGCGTGACCTCGACGAAGCTCGTGCCGACCGAGGTGCCGAGGATCGCGTATTCGCGGCCGCTGCCCGAGGTGTAGCCGAAGCAGCTGTTGCCGTTGCCGCCCGGCGGCACGCCCAGGTCGGGCAGCGTCAGCCAGGAGAGCAGCGTGACGTTCGAGTGCGGGAAGCCGACCGGCGGGACGAGCATGCCCTGCGGTCCGCTGCCGGTTCCGCGCAGGGCCGCGTTGCACCAGCCGTGGCCCGGGTACATCGGCTGGCGGTCGCGCTGCTTGGGGTCGCCCTCGTGCGCGAACAGGCTCGTGGCGGGGAGGGCGAGCAACGCGGTTCCTGCCAGCATGGGCAGCATTCGAAAGCGCATGGTCCGTTCCTGGGGGGATCGAGTGAGAGAGAGAACGAAGCGCCCGCTCGGCGGAGACCGGACTCCGCGGGCGGGCTTCGTGCTCGGGATACGACGCGCCTCGCGCACGCCGGGTTCCCCCGGGGCCGTGCGCCCCGGAAGTCTACTGCCCCGCGGGCACCGCGGAGCTCACAGGCGCATGCAGCACTGCTTGAACTTCTTGCCG
Source organism: Planctomycetota bacterium (assembly GCA_044229935.1). Lineage (GTDB taxonomy): Bacteria > Planctomycetota > UBA1135 > UBA1135 > JADJLZ01. The sequence goes on from JBGASC010000009.1 coordinate 114,553, forward strand.
CTGCCGCACGGACACGGGTCGTTGCGGCCGGTCTTTTCAGCCTTGTGCACGAAGGGCTTGGTTCGTTCGCCGGCGTGGTGGTGGACGGCCTCGCCCGTCGCCACGGCGTGCTCGAACTCGGTCGCGGTCCGCTCGAAGGCCTGGCGCATCTCGAAGGCCTGCGTGACCACCGCATGGCGCTCGAGGAAGTCGAGGTAGGCGCGCAGCACCGCCAGCGCGTGGGCCGCCAGCGGGTCCTTGCGCGCGAAGCGCGCGGGCAAGAGGTGCCCGAGGATCGCGTGCATGCCCTCGCCGTCGAGCAGGTGCGGCGCGACGCCCAGCTCCTCGTAGGCGCAGGCGAGGAAGCGCTCGACGATCGTGCGCTGCTCCTCGCGCTTGGGGGCGGCGAGGGCCTGGGCCTGGGGCGAGTCGAGGAAGGCGGCGCTGTCGAGGGTCACTTCACGGGAGGCCATTGCCGCGAGCGTAGCCGCCGCCCTGCGGCACGTCCACGCGCGGCGGCTAGACTGGCCGGTCGTGGACCTCGTCTTCGTGCACCCCGAGATCCCGCACAACACCGGCTGTGCGGCGCGCCTCTCCGCGGCGACGGGGGTGTGCCTGCACCTGGTCGAGCCGCTGGGCTTCTCGCTCGAGGACCGCTACCTCAAGCGCGCGGGCCTGGACTACTGGCCGCTGGTCGAGCTCGCCGTGCACCGCTCGTTCGAGGCGCTGCTCGCGCATCTGGACGCGCACGGCGCGCGGCCGGTCGAGGAGCGCCTGCGCCTGTTCACCGCGCGCGGGGGGAGCTCGCTCTTCCAGACGCCCTTCGCGCCCGACGACGTGCTGCTCTTCGGCGGGGAGTCGCGCGGGTTGCCGCCGGCGCTCGTCGCGGGGCGCGAGTCGCGGCGCGTGTACGTGCCGATCCGCCCCGGCGTGCGCAGCCTCAACCTCGCCAACGTCGCCTGCCTGGGCCTGTACACGGCGCTCGCGCGCGCCGGCGTGCCGCTGCCGGACAACGACGGCCGCTACGAGGCCCATCCGCAGGCCGCCGAGGACGTGCGCCCGCACAGCCGCGCGCGGCGCATCGACGCGTGAGCCTCGACGCTCGATCGCTGCCGCCCGCCGCCGGCGCGCCGCACAAGCCGCGCTACGGCGACGAGTTCGTGGTCGAGATCTCGCGCTTCGACGCGCGCGGCGAGGGGCTCGCCGATCTCGACGGACACACCTTCGTCGTGCGCCGCGGCGTGCCGGGCGAGCGCCTGCGCGTCGGCGTGGTGCGGCGCCGGCGCACGCGCGTCGACGCGCGCGTGCTCGAACGCCTCGCGCCCGGTCCGCACGCCGCAGAGCCGCGCTGCGCGCACTTCGGCGCGTGCGGGGGCTGCAGCTTCCAGTCGCTCGACTACGCGGCGCAGCTCGCGGGCCTGCACCGCCTCGTCGTGCAGGCCTTCCGCGCGCAGGGCTTCGGCGCGGAGCTCGCGGTGCTCCCGGTCGAGCCCGCGCGCGAGCTGTGGGCCTACCGCAACAAGATGGAGTTCACCTTCGGCGACCGGCGCTGGCTCGTCCCGGGCGAGCCGCCCGACGCCGAGGCGGCCTTCGCCCTGGGCCTGCACGCGCCCGAGGTGCACAGCAAGGTGCTCGACGTCGCCTCCTGCGCCATCCAGCATCCCGCCGCGGACCGCATCCTGCACACGCTGCGCAGCGAGGCGCGCGCGCGCGGCCTGGAGCCCTGGAACCAGCGCGCGCACACGGGCCTCTTGCGCCACGCCGTGCTGCGCAGCGCGCGCGCGAGCGGCGGCATCCTGCTCAACCTCGTGACCTCGCAGGAAGCGCCCGAGCGGATCGACGAGTACGCGCGCGCGATCGTGGCGGCCCATCCGGAGCTCACCACGCTGGTGCAGAACGTCAACTCGCGTCCGGCGCAGACCGCGCTGGGGGAGCCCGAGCGCGAGCGCGTGCTGCACGGTCCGGGGTTCATCCTCGAGCGCCTGCTCGGCCTGGAGTTCGCGATCTCGGCCAACTCCTTCTTCCAGACCAACACGGCCCAGGCCGAGCGGCTCTTCACGCTCGTGCGCGAGGCGGCGCGCCTGACCGGGCGCGAGCGCGTCTTCGACCTGTACTGCGGCACCGGCACGATCGCGCTGGTGCTGGCCGGCCTGGCGCGCGAGGTGGTCGGCTTCGAGCTCGCGCCCTCGTCCGTCGCCGACGCGCGGGCCAATGCGCGGCGCAACGGGCTCGAGGGCCTGCGCTTCGTCGAGGGCGACGTGCTCGACTCGCTCGCACGCGAGAGCGAGCCCCCCGACGTGTGCGTGGTCGATCCGCCCCGCGCCGGCCTGCACCCGCGCGTGCTGCCGAGGCTGGTCGAGCTCGGCCCCGCGCGCCTGGTCTACGTCAGCTGCAACCCCGAGTCGGGGGCGCGCGACGCGCGTGCCCTGGTGCAGGCCGGCTACGCGCTGGGGCCGGTGCAGCCGATCGACCTGTTCCCGCACACGCCGCACGTCGAGAGCGTCTTCGTGCTGGAGCGCCGCTCGTGAGCACGAGCGAACCTCGCCCGGCCCCGGAGCCCGGCCCCGAGCGCCGCGCACACCGGCCTCGCGTGACGGGGCAGGGGCTCTGTCCGCGCTGCCGCTGGGTGCGCCGCATCGAGAGCGCCCGCGGCTCGGTGTTCCTGCTCTGCGAGCGCTCGCAAGCCGACGCGAGCTTCCCGCGCTATCCGCCGCAGCCCGTCGTGGCTTGCGCGGGCTTCGAGAGCTAGTCTGCCGGCCGATGGATCTGATCGTCGAAGCGGGCAGCCTGCTGGTCTCCGCGCCGGACATGCTGGACCCCAACTTCATGCACACCGTGGTGCTGATCGTGCAGCACTCCGCGGAGGGCGCGTACGGCCTGGTGATCAACCGTCCGGCGACGATCACGCTCGACGTGCTGCTCTCGGATCACCCGATCCTCGCGCGGCAGCGCTTCCCGGTCTACGCCGGCGGGCCCGTCGGCCTCGACACGCTGCAGTTCCTGCACTGTGTCCCCGACGAGGTGCCCGGAGGTGTCGAGCTCGCGCACGGCCTGACGCTCGGCGGCGACCTCGACGCGCTGGCGCGCTACATCGAGCGCGATCCCGGCGAGGCCGCGCGCCACGTGCGCATGCTGCTGGGCTACTCGGGATGGAGCGCGCGCCAACTCGAGGGCGAGCTCGTCCAGGGCGCGTGGGTTCCAGCTCCGCTCCACGGGGAGTGGGTCTTCCAGTCGGATGGGACGTCTCTGTGGCGCAAGGTGCTGCGTTCGCTCGGCAACCATGCCCGCGGACTCGAGGACTTGCCACCCGACGTCAGCTGGAACTGACAGACTGTCGTGTAGGCCGCCCGGCGCGGATCCGAACATGCCAGCGGCGCTGGCACGTGCGCCGACGGGTACGCACATCGTGCATGCCGGGGCGCCGGCCGGGATTCCGACAAGTTCGTGGCGGAGCTCGGGTCGCTCGCACGTTTGTGGCAGCAAGCACCGCCGCACACTTCGATTTCATGCACAACGAACCTCCGATGCACTCCAAGCCTCAACCCACGGACGAACTCCTCGACCTCCTCGTCGGTGAGTCGCTTCTCAGCCGAGCGATGGCGGACACGCTCGCCGGCCGCGTGCGCGATTCGTGGATCCCCCTGGGCAAGATCCTGCGCCAGCAGGGCTCGCTCAGCATGGGACAGCTGATGGACCTGCTCCAGGAACAGGCCAACGCACCGCACATCCGTCTGGGCGACCTCGCCGTCAAGCTCGGGATGTGCACGCAGGACGACGTCGAGCGCGCGCTGCGCATCCAGCGCGAGTCGAGCCCGCACGTGATCGACCTGATCGTTCGCGAGGGGCACTGCGACGCCGATCGGCTCTGCCGCGTGGTGTCGCGCTACGTGCGCCGCCTCGAGGAACGCCTGAGCCCGAGCGTCCCGGCCGACACGTCGGTTTCCTGAGCTAGTTTCGCGCGAGCTCGTGCGTGCCTGCGCCGTTTTGCGAGCGCAGGCGCGACTTCGCGAGGACCTCGTTGGCGGCGGTGTCGAGGTTGCGCGCGTTCTCCAGACCGGCCAGCGCGAGCACGCTCTCGACCAGGCGCACGCGCTCCTGCATCGGCAGCGAGTCGACGGGGATGTACGGCACGCGGAACATCTCCAGCAGCAGCTTGACCATCCCGTCGATGCGCACGACCTCTTCCCACACGACGCCCGCGCGCACGCCGTCCTCGACGACCAGCTGGCGGTGCGGGCGCAGGTAGAAGACCAGCCCCTCGCGCACTGACTGCATGTACTCCGCCAGGCGCGCGTCGGACGCGATGCGGCCGAGGATCGTCGAGTGCTGCGCCGCGTAGGCGAGGTTGCAGAAGGCCCGGTCGGAGACGAAGGCGCCCTTCTGTTGGGACTCGGCCTCGATCTGGCGCTCGAAGACCAGGGCCTGGTAGTGGTTGACCAGCTCGATGTTCGTGCGCAGGCCGTCGAGCTGCGCTTCCATCTCGGCCAGCACGCCTCGCGCGACCTCGGAGATCATCGGCAGGCCGTAGCGATCGCGGATGTAGCGGGCGAGCGTGGTCTTGCCGGTGGCGTGCGCGCCGACGAGGTAGATGCGCAGGGGGGACTTCATGCGGCGCTACGCTACATCTGGGAGGGCGATTCGCCAAGCGCCCAACATCTTGTGGGCCCACGCAGTCGCGGAGTTGACACAACGGAGGCTTGATCGGCGGCCTGGGAGGGGGAGGATGCTCTCGTGCCGAGCCCCGATCCGACCTCCCAACCCCAGCCCGCGCAGATCCCGCGAGCGCGCCGCGGTCGGCGCTGGATGCGCTGGCTGGCGCTCGCCGCCGGGCTCGGACTGCTGCTCCTCGTGCTCGCGCCGTGGATCGCGCGGCCCTTCGTGCCCGGGATCGCGGCCAAGGTCTTCGCGGAGCGCTTCGCGGGCCGCCTCGAGGTCGGCTCCTGCGAGCTCTCCTGGTTCGGAACGCAGGCCCTGCACGGCGTCGTGCTGCGAGATCCGCAGGGCGCCGCGGTGGCGCAGCTCGACGTCGAGCTGCCCAGCCTCTGGCAGCTCGCGCACAGCGGCGGACGGCGCCTGGGCCGGGTTCGGGCGACGCTCGGCGCCACCCTGGTCGCCGACGACGCGGGGGTGACCAACCTCGAGCGCGCGCTCGCCCCGCGGACGCCGACGACGGCCGAGGCGCCGCCCTCGAGCTCGAGTTCGCCCCGCGCGGACGAGCCTGGTGCGCTCGAGGAGCTCGCGCTCGAGCTCGACCTGGAGAGCCCGCTCTGCTCCTGGTCCGACGCGCGCACGCGCGCGGCAAGCCCTTCGAGGTGCGGCAGCTGCGCGCGCACCTCGCGCTGCAACCCGGCACGGGCCTGCACGCCGACGTGCGGGCCGCGCTCGCGGGCGAGGAGCCCGGCGAGCTCGAGCTGAGCGCCCAGATCGAGGGCCTGGGCTCGCGCTCGGGGGCGCTGTTCACGCGCGCCCGCGCCAGCGGCAAGGTGCACGGCTTCTCGAGCGCGATGCTCGACGGCCTCGCTCAGCAGCACGGCAAGCTCGAGCAGGTGCTCGGCCCGCGCTTCGATCTCTCCTTCGAGCTCGGCGACCTGCGGCCGACGTCGGGCACGCTCTCGCTCGCGCTGCAGTCGCCGCGCACGCACGTGGTGCTCGAGGGACAGGTCGAGGGCGGCGTCTTGCGCTGCAGCGCCGGGCGCGGCGCCGTGGTCGAGCTCGGCGCGCCGCGCGCGCTGGTCGAGAGCTACCTCGTGCCGCTGCTGCCCCCGGGGACGAACCTCGTCTGGCCCAGCACCGACGAGGCCTGGAAGCTCGAGCTCGGCGCGCTGGCGCTGCCGATCCCCGAGCGCATGCCCGAGAACCTCGCCGGCTGGGCCGGGCTTGGCCAGCGCCTCGAGCTCGACGCGCGCGTGAAGCTCCCGGGTCCGCTGGGCCTGGAGAACCCGCTGACGCGCCAGGTCCACCTGCATCCGGCGCTCAGCGGCATCGAGGCGACGCTCGCGCTCGGACCGGGGAAGCCGCTGCACGCGACGCTCGCCGCGCGCCTGATCGCGGGGCAGACCGGGTCGATCTCCGTCGACCTGCGCTGCGCGGATCCCTGGACGCCGCTGGGCACCGGTGCGCTGCCGGTGGTCGACGGGACGCTGGCGCTGGAGGACCTCTCCAACGCCACGCTCGACGCGATCCTCGGACGCGAGGGCTTCCTGACCGAGGGGCTCGGCCGCGCGCTCGACCTGCACGTCGAGCTCGCCGGCGCCAGCCTCTCGGGCGGCTCGGTGGTGACCCGTCTGCACTCGGCCAACATCGACCTGGGCCTGCGCGGCCGCATCGAGTCCGGCGCGTTCGTCTGCAGCGGGGAGGAGGGGCTCGACCTGCGCTTCGCGCCGCCGCCGAGCTGGAGCGCGCGCTCCCTCGCGCCGTTCCTGCCGCCCGATCTCGCGCTGGAGCTCGAGGCGAAGCCGCTGGGGGTGAAGCTCACGCAGCTGCGCCTTCCGCTCGACGCTGCGGACGCCGCGCAGTTCCTGGCCGGTACGCAGGCCAGCATCGACGCGACGCTGCCGGGGCTGACGCTGCGCGTGGGGGCCGCCGGACCGGCGCAGCGCTCGCTCGCGCTCGCCAGCGCGCACGTGACCGGTTCGCTCGGCAAGGGCGGGCGCGCCTCGCTGCGCGTCGACACCTTCGTCGGCGAGGCGCGCGCCTCGCGCTGCACGCTGCAGGGCGAGCTGCCGCCGCTCTCGGCCTTCGCCGGCGCAGGCCTGCCGCCGCTCTCGTTCGATCTCGCGCTGGAGCAGCTCGACACGCACTGGCTCGATCGCTGGGCGCTGGGCGACGCTCGCGTGCCGGCCTTCGCGGGCGAAGGGCTCGACCTGCGCCTGCGCGCGACGGAGCTCACGCTGCGCTCCGGGCGGATCGACGTCCTCGTGCAGTCGCCCAAGCTGCACGTCGAGCTCGCGCTCGCGGGCCAGTCCGGCCGCTGGCAGGCCGTCGAGGGCGCGCCCAACCGCGTTGCGCTGGCGCTCGAGCGCTCCGATCTGGAGCGCGAGCTCGCGCCGCATCTCCCGCCGGGCACCGAGCTCTCGCTCGATCCCGCCGCGCACGCGCTCGAGCTGAAGCTGCAGTCCTTCGCGCTCGCGCTGCCCGCCGATCCGGCGCAGCTCGCGGATCCCGCCGTGCTGCGCGCCGCGCTCGAGGCCGAGCTCGAGCTCGGCCTGCCCTCCTTCGGCTTCGCCAACGAACAGACGCGCGCCCTCGGCATCCAGCCCTCGCTGGCGAACGTCTCGGCGCACGCGCGCTGCGCCGCGGGCGGGGAGCTGTCGGGCACGCTCGATGCGCGGCTCTCCGGCGCGGGCGAGGCCCAACTGCACGCCGAGGTCGCGGGCCGCTCGCTCGACGAGGGACAGCTCGCGCTGCGCCTGGACGGCCTCTCGACGCCCGCGGTCGACGCGCTGCTGGGGCGCCCGGCGTTCCTCTCGGGCCTCGTCGGCGAGACGCTCGCGCTGAACGCCTCGCTCTCGCGCAAGGCCGGGGCGGGAACGCTGGCGCTCTCGCTGCGCGCGCCGCGCGCCAGCCTCGACCTCGCGGGACGACTGCAGGGCGAGACGCTCGCGCTCGTGGGCGCGCACGCCTGCGAGCTGCACCTCACTCCGAGCGACGCCTGGCTCGCGAGCCAGCTCGGACCGTTCCTGCCCGCGGGCGCGAGCCTGAAGCTCGACGCGAGCGCTCCCGGCGAGCTGGTCGTGCGCGCCGAGGTGCCGCAGCTCGCGCTGCCGGCCGCGGACCAGGACTGGCAGGCCTGGCTCGCGCGCACGACGCTGAAGCTGGACGCGACGCTGCCGGCCTTCGCCTGGCGCGAGACCGCGGACGGCCCCGTGCTCGCGCTGCGCGCGCTGGCGCTCGAGCTCGCGCTCGCACCCGACGCCGCGCCGCACGCCAGGCTCAGCGGCGAGATCGCGGCCGATCCCGCCGGCACGCTCGCCTGCGAGATCGCCGCGCTCGATCCGCTGCGCCAGCTGGGCGAGGAGCACGGGCTCGAGCGCTTCCGTGTCGCGCTGCACGTCCGCGCGCAGGGCGTGCCGGTCGGGCTGGTCGACGCGCTCGCGCGCCAGGACGGCCTGCTCGTCGAGGCGCTCGGCCCGCGCGCCGACCTCGCGCTGGAGAGCGCAGGCCTCTCGCTCCAGTCGGGCGCGGTCACGCTCGATCTCTCCGCGCCGCCGAACACGGCGCACCTGGACGGCGTGATGCAGCAGGGCCTGCTGACGATCTCCAAGCCCAAGGGCCTGACCGCGCGCTTCGCGCTCGGGCCGTTGACCTCGACGCGGGTCGTCGGCCGTCTCGTGCCGCTGCTCTGCCAGCTCTCCAAGCCTGCGGGCGCCGCGCCGGCCGCGATCGAGGTCGACGCGCTGGCGCTGCCGCTCGACGGCGATCTCTCCAAGCTCGACGGCACCGTGCGCATCGACCTCGGGCAGGTGAACTACGCGATCCTGCCCGGGCTGAGCGGCCTGTTCGGGGCGCAGGGCGCGCCCAAGGCGCTCGAGCTGCCGGCCTTCAGCGTGCCGATCCAGCACGGCATCGTGCGCTACGACAAGCTGCAGCTGCCGATCGGCGGGCGCCTCTTCGCCTTCCACGGCAGCTACGACCTCGTGCGCGGCGAGCTGGCGCTGGGCACCGAGGTGCCGCTGGAGATCCTGGGCTCGAAGATCAGCGGCGAGCTCGACAAGGCGCGCGACTTCCTCGATCCGAAGATGCTCGTGCCGATCGAGATCCGCGGTGCGTGGAACAAGCCGCACCTGGCGATCGGGCAGGGCTTCCTCGACGGCGTGGTCAAGAAGGCGCTGGGCAACGCGCTCGAGAAGGGCCTCGAGGGTCTGCTCAAGAAGAAGCCCAAGAAGGACTGAGCCCGCGCGCGTTTGATCGCGGCGGGCGCTCTGGTTCCAATCTGCACGTGCGATTCCTCCGGGCCCAGTTCGTGTTCCTCGCGCTGCTCGGCGCGGCGCTGTGCGCCGGCTGCGGCCCGAAGAAGCCGCGCCTGGTGGTCTGGATCGAGGTCGACACGCTGCGCGCGGATGCGCTCGGCTGCTACGGCAACCGCGCCAGCGGCGAGGGCGGCGTGCAGCCGACGCCGAGCATCGACGCGCTGGCCGCGGACGGACAGCGCTTCGAGCACGCCTACTCGACCGCCTCGTGGACGATCCCCAGCCTCGTCTCGCAGCTCTCCGGCCTGTGGCCGTGGGAGCACGGCGTGCGGCGCATGCTCGAGCTCGCGCCGGCCGAGAGCGTGCCGCTGGTGCCCGCGATCCGCGCGCGCGGCTGGCGCACGGCGGGCGTGATGACCAACTTCGTCGCCACCGGCGCGCAGGGCTTCGCGCGCGGCTTCGAGCGCTGGGACGACTCGCTGGCGCAGGGCCACGAGGGCGCACACGCGCCGGAGGCGCTGACGAAGCTCCTGAACTACGCCGACGAGCTCGCACGCGAGCCGGGCCAGGGCCTGTTCCTCTTCGGCTGGCTGTTCGAGCCGCACTACCGCTACGAGGAGCATCCCGGGCTGCACTTCGGGCCGCAGTACCACGGTCCTCTCACGGGCGAGGAGGACCTGAACGAGCTGCTCGCGCGCCGCGCCAGCCTGACCGAGGAGGACAAGCTCTTCCTGCGCGGCCGCTACCAGAGCGACGTCGCCTACATGGACCGCGCGCTGGGCGCGTTCCTCGAGGAGCTCAAGCGCCGCGGCTGGTACGACGACGCGCTGATCGTCTTCGCCGGCGACCACGGCGAGGAGATCCTCGACCGCGGCTGGATCGGGCACAGCGTGCACCTCTTCGACGAGCTCGTGCACGTGCCCTGGATCGTCAAGCTGCCCAGGGGCGAGGCGCCCGAGCGGCGCGGCGCGAGCGTGGGGGACGTGGTCAGCCTGATCGACCTGCCGGCGACGCTGCTCGCCTGGATCGACGGGCATCCCGCCGATCCCGCGCGAGGTCTGCTCGGCCACAGCCGCTCGCTGCTCCCGACGCTGCAGCGCGGCGCGCGCAGCGAGCGGCGCTGGATCTACCTGCACACCGACTTCGTGCCGGTGCAGCAGAACGAGCTCTCCAGCGACAAGCGCGGGAACGCCTGGGGCGTGATCGACGCCGAGACCGCGCTCAAGTGGATCGTCGACCGACGCAGCACGCCGCCGCGCGGGATGCTCTACGACCTGCGCCACGATCCGCGCGAGGTCAACGACCTCGCCCGCTTCGGCGCCGGCCGCGAGGCGCCGCTCCTGCGGCTGCGCGGACTGGTGCCCGAGCCGCTGGGCGAGCGGCGCGGCGCTCCGGCCGTGCTGCCCGAGGAGCCCTGGATCGCCGCTCCCGCGGACCTCGACGGCGCCGGACCGGCCCTGCTCGCGGAGCCGCGATGAGCGAGCGGCGCTGGCCGTGGATCGAGGGGGCGCTGCTCGCCGCGTGCGTGCTGCTCCTGCTCGCGCTCGGCGGCGAGAGCGTGCGCGCCTCGTACCACGGCTACCTGCACGCCAGCGTCGGCGAGGCGGTGCTGCGCGACGGCCTCCTGCCCGAGAACCCCTACCACGCCGGCGTTTCGCTGCGCTACTACACGCTCTATCCCGTGCTGGGCGTGCTGCTGGGGCGCGTGTGCGGCGGGGCGCTGTGGGGCTTCGCGCTGCTCGACGTGCTCGCCGCGCTGCTGCTCGCGCCCGCGCTCGACGCGTTCGGGCGCTGCCTGGGCCTCTCCTTCCGCGCGCGGCGCGCGAGCTTCCTCGTCGCCGTGCTCGGCTTCAACGGGCTGGGCTGGCTGGGCTACTTCGTCGCGCACGGGCAGCCCTTCGGCGCGCCGCCGGTGTACGCGCTCGCGCCGATGACGCTGATGAGCGAGAGCTTCGGCTGGGACGGCCGGCTGCAGGCCTTCCTGCCCAAGTTCCTCAACGTCTCGTCGTACGCGATCGCGCTGCCCTTCGCGCTGTGGGCGCTCGCCGCGGCGCGGCCGCGCGCGAGCTGGATCCCGCTCGGCCTCGCGCTGGCGCTCAACCCGATCGTCGGCGGCTTCGCGGCGGTGGTGCTGGCCGCCTGGCGCCTGGCGGAGCTGCGCGCACTGGGCCGGCGCGGGACGCTCGCCTGGATCCTCGCGGGCCTCGCGGCCGCGCTGCTCGCGCTGCCGTTCCTCCTGCCGAGCTTCGTGCCCGCGCCGCGCGGTCCGTCGCTGACCGGCAACCCGGCGCTGGGCGGATCGCGCCTGGCGAACCTGCTCGGACCGCAGCACCTCGTGCTCCTGCCCGCGCTGCTGGGCCTCTGCGCGCTGGCGCGACGCGAGCGAGTGCGCCTGCTCGTTCCGATCGTCCTCGCGGCCGTGCTGGTGCTGGTGGGCGAGATGCCGCAGAGCAACGAGTACAAGATGGCGCGCCTGCTCGGGCTCGTGCTCGCGCTGCCGGCCGGCGCCTGGATCGCGACGCTCTCCGCGCGCGGGCGGATCGCCTGCGCCGCGCTCGGTCTGGCGACGCTGCCGACCGCGGGCGCCGTGGCGCGCGCCTACCTCGCCTACGGCGAGCAGAGCCGCCTGCCGCCGCTCGAGCGCGTGCTCGCGCCCGAGCTCGCCGCGCTCGAGGCGCGCGCCGACCGACGCGCGGTGCTGCTCCTGGCGACGCCCGAGGAGCTGGCGCGCGCCACGCGCGGCCTGGTGCAGGGCAACCCGCTGGCGCCGCTCCTGCACCATCCGCTCTGCGTCGACCGGCCGCAGATCCACAACGAGGGCCAGCCCGACCTCGCCGAGCGGCTGGCGGACTTCGACGCCTTCGAGCAGCGCGGCGACGCCGCGGCGCTCGAGCGGTTGCGCCAGCGCCTGCGTTCGCGGCCGCTGCTCGTGCTGCTGCCGAGCGCTCCGGCCGCCGCGTGCTTGCGCGCGGCGGGGGCGCAGGAGCTCGGCTCCGGAGCCTGGATGCTCCCCGCGCTCGCCGCCGCCGACTAGCATCAGGGGGATGCCCACCCGCGCAGCGCTCCTCGGCCTCGCACTCCTCCTCGGCGCGTGCTCGCACGAGCCGCCCGCGCCGCGCCACCTGCTGCTGGTGACCGTCGACACGCTGCGCGCCGACGCGCTGGGCTGCTACGGCTCGCCGCGGCCCTCGACCGACGCGGCGCACGCGCGCGAGCGCGGCTCGGCCGCCGGCTACACGCTGGACGAGCTCGCCGCGCAGGGCGAGCTCCTCGAGAACGCCTTCACGCCGCGCTCGATGACCTTCCCGGCGCTCTGCTCGCTCTTCACGGGGCTCTCGCCGATCGAGCACGGCGCGCTCTCCAACGGCGATCTCCTGCCTGCGGCGCACACGACGCTGGCCGAGCGCCTTGCGCAGGCGGGCTTCTACACGGCCGCCTTCACCACGAACAAGCTGCTCGTGCCGGGCTCGGGCATCGAGCAGGGCTTCGCGCGCTTCGAGAGCGACTTCTCGCCCGCGCGCGACGAACACATGGCCGCCGCCGCGGCGCAGTGCCTGCGCGAGCACGCCGCGCGCGGCGAGCGCGTCTTCGTCTGGCTGCACCTGGTCGGTCCGCACCTGCCCTACGCGCCCGAACCGCTCGAGGGGGCGGACTTCCGCGCGCTGTGCGCCGGCGCGAGCTACTCCGGTCCGGCCGACGGCTCGCGCGAGTACGCCGACCAGCTGCACGCGCGCGGCGCGCCGCCGCCGGTAGCGGACCTCGAGCACATGCGCGCGCTCTACGCCGCGGAGGTCGCGCGCGTCGACCACGTGCTGAGCTCGACCTGCGCCGCGCTGGACCGCGAGGGACTGCTGGCGCAGAGCCTGTTCGTCTTCGCGGCGGACCATGGCGAGGAGCTCGGCGAACGCCATGCGTATTTCGGCCACTCCAAGTCGGTCACCTCGGCGGGGCTGCACGTGCCGCTGTTCCTGCGTCATCCGGGGTCGATCGCGCCGCGGCGGACGGCCGCGTTGTTCGGCCTCGAGCAGCTCTCCGCGCGCGTCGAGGCGCTGCTCTCGCCCTCCGGTGCGCCCCCGCCCCGCGCGAGCGCGCTCGAGGTGGGCCTGTGGCGCGACCGCATCTTCAGCGCACGCGACGAGCGCTGGCGCCTGGTCTGGAACCCCGAGCACCTGGAGCCCCAGGAGACGCCTGCGGGCGCCTATCCCGTGCCGGAGTTCGCGCTGTACGACGAGCGCACCGATCCGCGCGACGAGTACGACCTCTCCGCGCAGCGTCCCGACGAGCTGGCGCGGCTGCGCGCGGCGATCGAGCAGTGGCGGGCCTCGCAGCGGCGCTGGAGCGGCGTGCAGTCCGCGCCCGACGCCGAGCGCCTGCGCGCCCTGCGCGAGATGGGCTACGCCGGCGAGAAGGATGCGGCGCGAGCGGACAAGCACTAGACTGCGCGGCTCTTCGACATGAACCCGACCAGCCTGGCGCGCGACTGGCGCGCGGCCGCCGTACCTGCCGACGCGGCCGTCGCCCACATCAAGAGCGGCATGAACGTCTTCCTGCACGGGGGCTGTGCCACGCCGACGACGCTCGTCGACGCGCTGGCGCGGCGCAGGGACCTCGAGGGCGTGACGCTCTACCACCTGCACACGATGGGCACGCAGTCCTTCGTGGCGCCCGAGGTCGCCGGCCGCATCCGCTCGGTCTCGCTGTTCACCGGCGCCGCGGCGCGCGGCGCGGTCAACGAGGGACGCGCCGACTTCGTGCCGGTGTTCCTCTCCGACATCCCGGCGCTGTTCACCTCGGGCGGCATCCGCCTGGATGCCGCGCTGCTGCAGCTGACGCCGCCGGACGCGCACGGACTGTGCTCGCTCGGCCCGTCGGTCGACGCCGCGCGCGCGGCCGCCGACAGCGCGCCGCTGCTCGTGGCCGAGATCAACTCGCGCATGCCGCGCACGCACGGCAACTGCGTCGTGCCCTTCGCGCGCGTGCACGCCGCGGTGGCCAGCGACCGGGCCCTGCCCGAGCACGTCAGCGAGCCCGAGACGGACGTCGTCGCGCGCATCGGCGATCTCGTGGCGGCGCTGGTCGAGGACCGCTCGACGCTGCAGACCGGCATCGGCGCGATCCCCGACGCGGTGCTCTCGCGCCTGAAGGGCAAGCGCGACCTGGGCATTCACACCGAGATGTTCTCCGACCGCGTGGTCGACCTGGTCGAGGCGGGCGTGATCACCAACCGCTACAAGAGCGTGCACCCCGGCCGCTGCGTGACGAGCTTCGTGATCGGCACGCAGCGCCTGTTCGACTTCGTCGACGACAACCCGCTGGTCGAGTTCCACCCCTGCGACCGCACCAACGACACGGCGATGATCCGGCGCAACGACCGCGTCGTCGCGATCAACTCGGCGCTGCAGGTCGACCTGACCGGCCAGGTCTGCGCCGACTCGCTGGGGCATCGCATCTTCTCGGGCATCGGCGGGCAGATGGACTTCATCCACGGCGCGGCCCTCTCGCGCGGCGGCAAGCCGATCATCGCCTTCCCCTCGACGGCCGGCGACGGCGCGCACTCGCGCATCGTGCACGAGCTCGCGCCGGGCGCGGGCGTGGTCACCACGCGCGGCCACGTGCACTGGGTCGTCACCGAGTACGGCGCGGTCAACCTGCACGGCCGCTCGCTGCGCGAGCGCGGCGACCTGCTGATCGAGATCGCGCACCCCGACTTCCGCCCGCAGCTGCGGCGCGAGTTCGCGCGGCTGCGGCACTACGGCAGCGCGCACTGAGCTTCAGCGTTTGGGAGCGTTCCCGTCCTGCACGGGCGAGCTCGTGTCGGGATGGAAGCCCTTGGGGTCGACCACGCGGCTGCCCTGCTTCTCGCTGCCCTCCATGCCGACGTAGCCGAGCTCCTTGTAGCGCTTGAGGTAGTTCTCGCTCATCTGTGCCGGCACCTCCTCGCCGTGCGCGGCGCGGAAGCCGGTGTCGTAGGTCGGCACGGGCGCCAGCGCGGCGTCCTCGCGCGCGCGGCCTTCGAGCACCGCGACGCAGGCCTGCGCCGGCATGTCCGCGCCGCGCGGCAGCCCGAGCAGCGCCAGGATCGTCGGCGCGACCGAGAGCACCGAACCCGTGTCGTCGAGCTCGCCGGTCGAGACGAAGCGCTGCGCATCGCCGCGCCGAGCGATGCCCGGGCCGGCCGCGATCCACACGCCCGGCGGGCCGTCCTGGTGGTGGCCGGTGATGAAGAGCCGGTTGGGCTTGTCGGTGGAGGAGGCGTGGAAGCCGTGGTCGGAGCAGACGATCACCGTCGCGTCCGCGCCTGCGGCCTCGACCAGGCGCCCGAGCATCTCGTCGAACCACTCGTAGTAGTTGGGGATCGCGCGCGCGAGGCGCTCGCTCGTCGCGGGACCGGCGAGCAGGCTCGAAAGCGGCGGCGAGCCGGGCGCGATCTCCTTCGTCCACAGCTCGTCGATCGCCGGATTGCCGGGCCACTGGAAGGCCTGCGGCTCGTAGTAGCGCCAGAACCTGTGCGCGATCACGTCCGTGCCGCCGAAGTAGACCATGTTCAGCACGCCCGGATCGCGGCGCAGCAGGCGTTCGGCGATCGCGGCGTAGGTTGCGTCGGACTGCACCGACCAGAGCGTCTGCTGGATCAGCTGCTTCTCGACCGCGCCGAGCTCCTCGTCGCGGAACGAGCCGAAGATGCGCTCGCGCGCCAGGCGCTGCACCTCGGCCAGCGCGCCGTCGTGCTCGGCGATCGCGAGCACCTCGGGCTCGAGCTCGCGCGGCCAGACCTGGCGCGGCGCGCCGGGGATCAGCGCGGGCTTCCAGTTGGCCTCGACCAGCGCGGAGGACGACGAGCCGCTGACCATCGCGCCGCGGATCTCCTCGGCCGGCCAGGTGATCCACCAGCCGCAGACGTCGCTCGCGAGCTCGCAGCGGTCGGCGATGTTCCACAACGCGCGCACCTTGCGCTGCGTCGAGGTGTACTGGCGCAGGTCCGCGTCGGTGAAGCCGTGGATGCCGTGCTGCTCGGGCTGCTTGCCGGTCGCGATCGTCGTCCACAGGATCGGGCTGAGCGTCGGCACCATCGTCGAGAGCCGGCCGAAGCCGCCGCGCTCCATCAGGCGGCGCAGGTTGGGGCACTTGCCCTGCGCGAAGAGCGGCTGCAGCACGCGCCACTCCAGCCCGTCGGCGCCGACCAGCAGCACGCGCGAGGCCGCGCGCTTGCCGGGGCACGCGGCGAGGAGGAGGGCCAGCGCGGCGCACAGCGCGTGGAGGATCGTCGTTCGGCGCATCGCGTCGATTGTAGGCTCAGCGCGCTCCCTGCACCCAGCCGCGTCCCTGGCGGTAGCAGGCCAGGCGCTGCTCCAGCGCGGCGATCTCGTCGGCTGCCCCGTGCGCGGCGCGCCGGAGCTCGAGCGCGCGCTCGGCCAGCGGAACGGCCTCGCCCGCGCGCCCCGCGGCGGCCAGCGCGGCGGCCTGCAGGTCGAGCAGCGCGGCGTCGGGCGCGTCCGCGCGGCGCGCGAGGTCCTCGGCGAGCTCGAGCGCGGTGCGCGGATCGCGCGCGCTCGCGTCGGCGCTCGTCGCGAGCAGCCTGGCAAGCGCGTACTCCAGGCGCGGCTCGCCCGGGTTGCCCCCCCGCCCCCCGCGCAGCGCGCGCGCCGCGGCCTGCGCATCGCCGCCCTGTCCTTCGAGCGCGGCGAGCGCCAGCCAGGCGGGCACGAGGTGCACGTCGATGCGCGCCGCCGCCTCGAAGGCCTCGCGCGCCGCACGCGCGTCGCCGAGCGCCTGGCAGGCGAGCCCGAGGTTGTGCTGCGCGCTCGCGGAGCGCGGGTTCAACGCCAGCGCCGCGCGCTGCTTCTCGGCCGCGGCTGCCGCTTGGCCCAGCGCGAGCAGCACGTTGCCCAGGCCCGAGAGCGCCTCGGCGTCGTTGGGACCGAGCGCCAGCGCGCGCTCGAAGTGCTGTCGCGCCGGGTCCAGCGCGCCGCCCTGCGCGAGCGCGACCGCCAGGCTCTTGTGCGCGTAGGCGCTGTCGGGCGCGGCGGCGACCGCGTCCTCGAGCTCGAGCCGCGCCTGGTCGATCCGCCCCAGCCGGCGCAGGAGATCGCCCGCGCCGACGGCGGCCTCGGCATGGCCGAGCATCGCGGCGCGGCGCTCGTGCTCGAGCGCCTCCTCCAGGCGGCCCTCGGCTCCCAGGGCCGCGGCCAGCGCGTGCTCGTGCGCCGGCACCAGGCGCGCGCGTCCGTCGAAGTCGAGGCGGCGGTTGAGCTCGGTGCTCAGCA
>JBGASC010000010.1:0-129412 GCA_044229935.1 Planctomycetota bacterium
AAACGAGCGGTCCCGCCGCGCGCGGTGCGGCGCGCGGCGGGACCGTTCCGGGCCGGCCTCAGTTGAGCACGAGCGTGTCCATGTCCCACTGCCCGTCGGTAGCCGCGTCCCAGTTGCGGATCGTGATCTTCAGCCCCGCCTGGGCGAAGGCCGCGGTGCTGAGCAGCGTCAGATCGGCGTGCTGGTTGTTGGTGGTGTAGATCGGCCCGCTGAACAGCGTCGGTTGCGAGGGCCACAGGTTGGTGGGCTCCCAGAAGCCGCTCGCCGAGTTGAACTGCCAGACGTCGATCTTCGTCCTCGAGTTCAGAGCCGCCGGCGCATCGCCCGTCGGCACGTCGAGGTGGAAACCCACCGCGGTCGGCTGCGTGCCGGGCTGCGAGAACGAGAGCGGCGAGGTGATCGCCGCGGTCGGAGGCGTCGGCAGCCCGGCCTGCAGGTGGTCGAGCGCGAACAGGAAGTTGTCGATGCTGCGCTTCTCGATGCCGGCCAGGTCATCCGGGTTCTGGGGCACCGTCTTGGCGTTCTTGAAGTAGCCGTAGCCCTTCCCGCTCCAGCTCGGGACCGACTGCGGCGTGAAGTAGCTGCGGTTGCGGTTCAGCATCGACTGCAGTGCAGCCAGGAGATCCAAGCGCAGGCTGCCGCCGACCGCGGCCTCCTCGAGTGCGAACCCCAGCCCCATCGGGTACACGGAGGAGCCGTTGAGCCCACCGCCGAATCCGCCCGAGGTGTCGAGCAACTGCCAGGGGTTGAGTCCGCCGTTGGTCCACACCGCGCCGGGATACTGGTACTTCAGGCAGTTGCGCGCCGCGTTCTGCAGCTGGGTCGACATGCGCGTGGACGTCGCGGGCCAGGTGTTGCGCAGCTCGCCGATCAGGAACGAGTAGGCCGGCCAGGCGCGCGCCTGGTCGCCCGAGTTCAGCTCATGGCGCGCGACGCCCTGCTCCCAGATGTTGAGGAACCACGACGCGCCGCCGTCGAGGATCGCCGTGGGGAGCTGCCAGGGCAGCTGCTGCGTCGGAAGCAGGCCGCTCGCCCCGTACAGCTCGGGCACCACGGAGTACATCGGATCATTGGCCGGCAGGCGCAGGACGCTCTTGTAGGCGCTCTGCGTGGCGCCGCCGACGTAGCCGTAGGTGTCGTTGAACTGGCCGTGGAAGACCTGGAACGCGCCGCCCCAGGCGCCCGCGTGGCTCCAGATCCCGGGGTTGTCGACATCGCGCTTGCTGAAGACCTCGTGCACGGCGGCAGCGATCACCGTGCGCCAGGCCGCGAGCCTCGTCGGCGAGTAGCGCGTGCCGTGGCTCTGGTTGAAGAGCGTGCAGGCCACGTAGGCGCGGATCAGGGTCGACGGCGCGTCCATCACCTGGTAATTGGCGAGGACGGACTTGTCGGTTGCGCTCGGGTCGCTGACCTTCGGGTTGCTGCCGTCGAGCACGGAGTAGCCTTCCGACGCGATCATGAACTGGCGGCTGGGGTGCGCCGACGTGATCACGCCGTTGCTGGCGATGAGATCGCAGTAGTCGAAGGCGCGATCGAGCAGCACGGGGTCGTTCGTGCGGTCGTAGTAGTCGAGCAGCAGCGTGGGCTCCGTGGCGCTGAACTCCGAGTTCGCCAGGCTCGGGTTGTAGTGGTCCGCGGCGCAGTCGAAACCGCTGGGCAGGAGCTTCCAGGTCTGGGCTCCGACCTGTGCGATCGCGGGGTTGCGCAGCTCGAGCTCGCGGATCCAGGCGAAGTCGCGGAACTCGCTGTCCGAGTAGGCGCGCTGGAGCAGGTCCCATTGGCCGTAGGGCTCCTTGCCCTTGGGTGCAGTGGCGAGGGTCTGCGTGGGACCGCTGAGCACCTTCATCGGATGGACCTCGAAGGGTGTGGGCGCGTTGATCGCACCGGGTGCCGTGTGCGGCGCGGAGGACTGCGGTCCGCGGTCGACCGTCATCGCCCAGTTCGTGCGCGCCCAGCGCGCCTCGGCGAGGATGTCGCTGCGCAGTGCGGCCTCGCTGGCCGGACTCGTGTAGCCCGTCTTGCAGCTGAAGTCGTCGAAGTCGGCGGCGCCCGTGCTGGTGCTGGGGACCGAGAGCTTCAGCTCGAGCGGCCCGACCGGCGCCGAGCCGAACCTGGCCTGGAAGTCCTGTCCGGCGTTGAGCGCCACGCCGCCGTTCAGGCTGGAGAGCGTCGTCCAGGTGTTGAGCGTGCCGAGGCTCTTGAGGACGAACTTCTCGGTCGAGGTGTCCTGCAGCACCGGCAGCATCTTCCCGACGCGGTAGCTGAGCTTGCGTCCTTCGTAGGCCGCGAACGGATGCCAGTACACGCGCGGCGTGCCCGTGGTTCCCGCGGTCGTGCGACGGACGCGGAGGAAGATCTTCTCCGTCGGGGCGAGATCCGTGCTGAGGACCATCTCGCGTCCGTTGGCGTCGTTCGTGGGCAGTGCATCGCTGCGCAGCAGCGTGGCGGTGCTCGGATCCGCACCGCTCCCCTTCAGGATCTCCTGCGTGAGCTCGGCTCCGCCGATCTGATCCGACTGGCGCCACGGCCGGACCAGGATCCTCACCCTGCGCGTGCCCGGCATCTGGGGCGTGAACACGCTCACGACCGAGTTCGCCGTCGCGCCCAGCGTCGCGAAGCTGAAGTCGATCGTACTTCCCGCGCCGCCGGTGACCTGGGATCCCGAGCTCTGCATCGCCGAGTAGGCACCCGCAGCGTTCTGCTCGAGGAATGTCCAGGGATTCGGCGTCGGCGGCGAGTTCTGGAACTGCCACATCTGCGCGTAGTACTCGCTGTCCGGCTCGACCAGGCTGATCCGTGCCTCGCGGCCGTTCGCGCCCACGCGCACCTTGCCGTCGATCGTCGTGAGGTTCTCGAGACCGGAGGCCACCCCCACGCGCTGGTAGACGAAGGTCTCCGGCAGCGGGCTCGCGGGCGCCGAGAGGCGCAGGTAGCGCAATTGCGGCGCGGCCTCGGTCAGAGTCCGCGTCTCGCCGTTGATCCAGAACCCACTGTCGGCGGGTGTGGTCGTGTTGCCGATCACGCCGTTGGGCTCGAGGCGCTCGAAGTCCTTGTTGAGCAGGCCCTCGACCATGCGGGTCGATTGAGGGAGGAAGGGGAAGAGGAAGAGCGGTAGCAGGGTGATCATCGCGTCTGCTCGCAGGAGCAAGGGGTTTCGCGCGTTCCCCGCCGCGCCCCGGCACCCCACGAGGGTGCTGGCTCCGACGAGACGCCAGCACCATCCCGCAGGCTCGGAGGGGAACTCGCGCGGTTGACGTCGGGAGCCGCGCGCGGAGTTTCTGGAATCGCAGGCCGCGCGACTCGACCCGGGTCGGGAGCGCGGGCATCATGTCGCGCCCCCCCCCATGCAGTACGGCTTCCTGCTCGACCACCACCGTTGCATCGGCTGCCACGCCTGCACGGTCGCGTGCAAGGCGGAGAACGACGTCCCGCTCGCGAGCTTCCGGACCTGGGTCAAGTACACGGAGAAGGGCCGCTTCCCCGCCGTGAAACGCCACTTCGCGGTGCTGCGCTGCAACCACTGCACGAAGCCGCCCTGCGTCACGATCTGCCCGGTGAACGCGCTCTCCAAGCGCACCGACGGCATCGTCGACCTCGACCGCGACGCGTGCATCGGCTGCCGCGCCTGCATGCAGGCCTGCCCGTACGACGCGATCTACCTGAACGAGGACTCGGGCGCGGCGGAGAAGTGCCACTTCTGCGCGCACCGCGTCGAGAAGGGACTGCAACCGGCCTGCGTGATCGTCTGCCCCGAGGGCGCGATCGTCGCCGGCGACCTGCACGATCCGCAGTCGCGCATCAGCCGCATGCTGCGCGAGAACGAGACGCTCGTGCGGCGTCCCGAGCAGAACACGCAGCCCAACGTCCACTACAAGGGCGTGCTGCCCGAGTCGCTGCAGCCCGGCGTGCCGGAGCGACCGGACATGTACCTCTGGAGCGACCGGCCGAACGACAAGCCCGAGCCCTGGCCCGAGAGCGTGCCGACCGCACCCGACGTGCGCACGGTGCTCGACACCGGCCACCAGGTCGAGTGGGGCTGGCACGTCGCGCTGTACCTCGTCACGAAGGGCATCGCGGCCGGCGCCGCGCTGATGGCGCCCTTCCTCGCGGGCTTCGGCCTCGAGGGTTTCGCGGCCGAATGGCTGCCGGAGATCCTGGCGCTCGTCTTCCTCGTCGCGACCGTCGCGCTGCTCGTCGACGACCTCGCGCGGCCGCAGTACTTCCTGCGCCTCCTGACGCGCCCGAACACGAAGAGCTGGCTCGTGCGCGGCGGCTGGATCCTGACCGCGTTCGGCGCGTGCTCGGCGGCGATCCTCGGCGCGCGCTGGCTGGGCATGGGCGAGCTCGCCGACACGCTGCGCTGGGTCAACCTCCCGCTCGGCCTCGCTACCGCGGGCTACACCGCGTTCCTCTTCGCGCAGTGCGAGGGCCGCGACCTGTGGCAGGAGCGCTCGCTGCTGCCGCACCTGTGCGTGCAGGCGCTGTTCCTCGGCGCCGGCGCGCTGATGCCGTTCGCGCAGAGGGGTTCGGAGCTGATGCTCTGGTTCGGCATCGGCATCGTGCTGCACTCGCTGCTCGTCTCGCTCGAGCTGCGCAAGCGCCACGCGACCGAGAACGCGCGCCAGGCCATCGGCTTCCTGCCGATCGTCGAGCTGGGCCCGATCCGCCGTCCCTACCGCGTCGGCACGGCGCTCGGCACGGCGCTGCCACTCGCGCTGGTCGCGCTCGCAAACCTCGGGCGCATGCAGGCCGCTGCACCGGTGCTGCTCGCCGTCGCCGCGCTGGTCGCGGCCGCGGGACTCTACCTCTACAAGTACGCCTGGGTGCGCGCGGCGCAGCTGCCGCCCCTGTCCTGAGCGCGCGGGCCGTACGCCCTCCGGCCCCGGACACAAAGAACCCCGACGGCCTGAGAAGCGGGCGGCGGAAGCAGCTACACTCGGTCGTGTGAAGACCGGCCGTCCGACGATCGGTACCTCTGCCGCGGGGAAGGCTGCGCCGACGCGAACGATCCCGCTCCGCGAGGTCGCTCTGCTCGGCGTCGGCTCGCACACGCCCGCGCGCCGCCTGACCAACGCCGAGCTCGAGCGCATGGTCGAGACCTCCGACGAGTGGATCCGCACGCGCACCGGCATCGGCGAGCGGCGCATCCTGGCCGAGGGCGAGGTGACCTCCGACCTCGCCGCGGCCGCCGCGCGCAAGGCGCTGGCACAGGCCGGGCTCGACGTGCAGGAGCTCGACGCGATCCTGGTCGCGACCGCGACCCCCGACCAGCCCGTGCCTTGCACCGCGGCATTCGTGCAGGAGAAGCTCGGCGCGCAGAACGCGATGGGCTTCGACGTCGACGCGGGCTGCTCGGGCTTCCTCTATGCGCTGCAGGTCGCTCGCGCGCTGATCAGCTCGGGCGCGTACGGCAACGCGCTCGTGATCGGCGCCGACGCGCTCTCGCTGCTGACCGACTACCAGAGCCGCGAGACCTGCGTGCTCTTCGGCGACGCGGCGGGTGCCGTCGTGCTCGGCCGCGAGCGCGGCCAGGCGCGCATCACCGACCTGCAGCTGGGCCTCGACGGCCGCGGCGCCAGCCTGATCCAGGTCACCGCCGGCGGCACCGCGCGTCCGACCAGCGCGCAGACCGTCGCCGCGCGCGAGCAGTACCTGCGCATGAATGGCCGCGAGGTCTTCCGCTTCGCCGTCGAGAAGCTCTCGAGCGTCACGCGCGAGCTCTGCGCGCGCAACGGCCTCGAGCTCGGCGACATCGACCTGGTCATCCCCCACCAGGCCAACGGCCGCATCCTCGACGCCGCCGCCGCGGCGCTCGAGCTCCCGCCCGAGCGGATGTTCAGCAACATCGAGAAGTACGGCAACACCAGCGCCGCCACGATCCCGCTCGCGCTCGACGAGGCGCTGCGCGAGGGCCGCGTGCGGCCCGGCCAGCGCGTGATCCTGGCCGCCTTCGGCGCAGGCCTCGCCTGGGGCGGCGCGCTGCTCGAGTTCGAGCGGGCCTAGGCCGGGCGGGGCCTCCTGCGGAAGGGAGCCGCGCGCTGTTCGATGCGGCGCGAGACGCTAGGCTCCCAGGCGCCAGAGCATGAGCGCGCACAACTACGATGTGATCGAGGTCGAAGGCGGCGTCCCGATCAAGGCCTGGGTGCGCGGCGTGCCCTTCGAGGACGAGGCTCGGCGCCAGCTGCTCAACGTCGCGCGCCTGCCCTTCGTGCACGGCTGGGTCGCCGCGATGCCCGACGTGCACTGGGGCATCGGCGCGACCGTCGGCAGCGTGATCCCGACCGTCGGCGCGATCATCCCCGCCGCGGTCGGCGTGGACATCGGCTGCGGCATGATGGCCGTGCAGACGAGCCTCGTCGCGAGCGACCTGCCCGAGAGCCTCGCGCCGCTGCGCAGCTCGATCGAGCGCGCCGTGCCGCATGGCCGGACCGTCAACCGCGGCGGCCGGGACAAGGGCTCGTGGCACGAAGCTCCCGATCGCGCGCAATCGGCCTGGGGCACGCTCGTCGAGGGCTACCAGCGCATCGCCGCGAAGCACCCCGCGATCAAGAACTCGAACCAGCTGTCGCACCTGGGCACGCTCGGCACGGGCAACCACTTCATCGAGGTCTGCCTCGACACCGAGCAGCGCGTGTGGGTCCTGCTGCACTCCGGCTCGCGCGGCGTCGGCAACAAGATCGGCTCGTACTTCATCGAGCTCGCCAAGAAGGACATGCAGGGCGCGCTCGGCAACCTGCCCGACAAGGACCTCGCCTACCTCCCCGAAGGCACGCAGCACTTCGAGGACTACGTCGAGGCCGTCGAGTGGGCCCAGCGCTTCGCCATGACCAACCGCGCGCTGATGATGGAAGCGGTGCTGCAGGCGCTGCGCCACGCCAAGGGCATCCCGCCCTTCCGCGCGGATCTCCTGGCGGTCAACTGCCACCACAACTACGTCGCACGCGAGACGCACCACGGCCGCGAGGTCTTCCTCACGCGCAAGGGCGCCGTCTCCGCGCGCGCCGGCGAGCTCGGCATCATCCCGGGCAGCATGGGCGCCTGCTCGTACATCGTGCGCGGCAAGGGCAACCCCGACTCGTTCAACAGCTGCAGCCACGGCGCGGGCCGCGCGCTCTCGCGCACCAAGGCCAGGCAGGTCTTCAGCCTGGAGGACCACGCGCGCGCGACCGCGCACGTCGAGTGCCGCAAGGACAAGGACGTGCTCGACGAGACGCCCGGCGCGTACAAGCGCATCGACAAGGTCATGCAGGCGCAGCAGGACCTGGTCGAGGTCGTGCACGAGCTGCGCCAGGTGCTGTGCGTGAAGGGCTGAGGCGCTGGCCGGCTACTTCTTCGCGCCCGAGACGAACGACCAGCCGAAGCGGCCCTTGATGCACAGGTGGCCGCTGGTCACCGAGTGGTCCGCGGGCGAGGTGACGCGCACGATCGCGTTGTCCTGGACGCGCAGCGTCAGCTGGCAGCCCACGCCGCAGTAGGGACAGATCGTGTCCGTCACGGTCTGCTTCGACTCGTCCCACCTGCCCGCCTCGCGCAGGTCGCTCTCGGCCTTGAACATCAGGGCGCCGGTCGGGCAGACGCCGACGCAGTTGCCGCAGAAGACGCAGGCCGAGTCCGGAAGCGGCGTCTCGAGCTCGGTCGCGATGCGCGCGTCGAAGCCGCGGCCGGCGACGCTGATCGCGAAGGTGTTCTGCGCGTCGGTCCCGCAGGCCTCGACGCACTTGTAGCAGAGCATGCACTTCTCGTAGTCGCGCACGAAGAGCTCGTTGTCGACCTTCTTCGGCTGCGCGACGCTCGCCGCGTGCGCGCCGTCGCCGGCGTGGTGGTGGCCGGCGTGCGCGGCCTCGCGCTCGCCCGCCCCGGCGCGAGCGGCGCGAGGGCCGAAGCGCTCGGGGTGCGCGTCGTACTTCCGGGAGAGCGCCGCGAACTCGGGGGCCAGCGACATGTCGACCGAGGAGCCGAGCAGCTCGAGCACGAGCTTGCGCGAGAGCTTCACGCGCTCGGACTCGGTCTGGACCTTCATGCCCGCCTCGGCCTTGCGCGAGCAGGCCGGCACGAGCGTGCGCGCGCCCTCGAGCTCGACCACGCAGATGCGGCAGACGTTGACCGGCGTCAGGTTCTCGGCCCAGCAGAAGGTCGGCACGTCGATGCCGAGCGCCTGGCAAGCCTGCAGGATCGTCGTGCCCTCCGCGACCTGCGTCGCGCGGCCGTCGATCGTGAGCTCGAGCGTGCGCGGGGCGGAGCTCATCGCCTGCCTCCGAGCGGGTCGAGCTGCACGAAGGCCGACTCGATGGCGCTCGAGGCCGTCTGGCCCAGGCCGCAGATCGAGGCGTCGCGCATCGCCTGGCCGAGTTCGGCGAGCAGCTTCTTCTCCGTGTCGAGGCCACCGCGCGCGGCATCGCGCGAGAGGCGCGCGAGCAGCTCCTCCTGGCGCACGGTCCCGACGCGACAGGGCACGCACTGGCCGCAGGACTCGTCGCGGAAGAAGGCCGCGATGCGGCGCAGCATCGGCAGGAGCTCGATCGACGCGTCCATCACGAAGACCACGCCCGAGCCGAGCGTCGTGCCCGCGGCGCGCGCAGCCTCGAAGGAGAGCGCGAGGTCGAGCGACTGCGGCCCGACGAAGCTGCCCGCGACGCCGCCGAGCAGCACGCCGGTGACCGGCTTCCCGCCCGGAACGCCGCCGGCGAGCTCGATCAAGCCTGAGAGCTTCGTGCCGAAGGGCACTTCGTACACGCCGGGCCGCGCGACGCGGCCGCTCAGGCAGAAGAGCTTCGTGCCGGGCGAGCCCGCGGTGCCGACCGAGGCGTAGCTCGCGGCGCCGTCGCGCACGATGTCGAGCACCGCGACGAGCGTCTCGACGTTGTTGATCGCGGTCGGCTGCCCGAACAGGCCGACGTCGACCGGGAAGGGCGGCTTGGTGCGCGGCTCGCCGCGGAAGCCCTCGATCGAGGCGAGCAGCGCGGTCTCCTCGCCGCAGATGTACGCACCGGCGCCGCGGCGCAGCTCGATGTCGAAGGCGAGATCGCGGCCGCACACGCGCGGGCCGAGCAGGCCGGCCGCGCGCGCCTCTGCGATCGCGCTCGCGAGCCGCTCGGCCGCGAGCGGGTACTCGCCGCGCAGGTAGATCCAGCCCTGCGTCGCGCCGGTCGCGAAGCCCGCGATGGTCATCGCCTCGAGCACCGCGAAGGGATCCTGCTCGAGCAGCACGCGGTCCTTGAACGTGCCGGGCTCGGACTCGTCGGCGTTGCAGACGACGTGGCGCTGCTCGCCGGCGTGCTTGGCGACGGCCTCCCACTTGCGTCCGGTCGGGAACGCGGCGCCGCCGCGGCCGACGAGCCTGGAGGCGCTGACCTCGGCCAGCACGGCCTTGGGCCCCAACTCGAGCGCGCGCGCGAGCGCCGCGTAGCCGCCGAGCTTGCGGTAGCCCGCGAGCGTCGTCGCCGACGGATCGCCGGCGCGCGCGAGCAGCTTGCGCGGGCCGAGGGCGTCGAGCGCGAAGCGCGCGGGCGCGACGCGCTTGTGCGCGAGCGCCTCGTCGATGCGCGCGGGCGTCGCGCCGCCGAAGGCCTGCTCGAGCGGCGTCTCGCCCGCGACGGTGACCAGCGCGGCCGGCGCCTGGTCGCACAGGCCCAGGCACGGGCTGCGCGCCCAGCGCGCGGCGCTCGCGGGTCGCTCGGCGTGCGCATCGGCGCGGTGCGCGGAGTCCGCGGAGGGTCCGTGCCTCTTCTCGAGCTCGCCGCAGAGCTGCTCCGCGCCGGCCGCGCGGCAGGCGATGTCGTCGCAGACGTGGGCGAAGCTCGCCGGCCGCTCGCCGAGCGCGAGCAGCGCGTAGAAGGTCGCGACGCCCCAGGCCTCCGCCGGAGGAACGCCGAGTCGGCGGCAGGCGTAGCCCAGGCCGCCGGCGCTGATCCAGCCGACGCGGTTCTGCAGCGCGAGCAGCGCCGGGAGGAGGAACGTGCGGCGCGCGCGCGCCTGGCGCGGCGTCGGGCCGGGATCCGCGGGGCTCGCGGGGCCGAGCAGCGCGTCGATCGCATGCCGCTCGGCTTCGGTCGGGGCTTGGCTGAGGTGCCGCAGGTCCATTCGACGCCGAGCCTACAACTTCTCCACGCGCACCGCCGCTGCCTTGAACTCCGCCGTGCCCGAGCGCGGATCCGTCGCGTCGATCGTGAGCAGGTTGGTGTCGACCTCGTCGGGGAAGTGGAAGGTCATGAACACCAGGCCCGGCCGCAGTCCCGGATCGACGCGCGCGGGCGCGACGACCGCGCCGCGGCGCGAGACGATGCGCACGCGCTCGCCCTCGGAGAGGCCGAGCGTGCTCATGTCGGCCGGCGAGAGGTCGATCGTCTCTCCCAGGCGGCGCGGGCTGGCGAAGCTGCCCGTCTGCACGCCGGTGTTGTAGCTGTCGAGCCTGCGCCCGGTCGTCAGCCGCAGCGGGAACTGCGCGTCGAGCGCCTCGACCGGCGGCACGTCCTCGCAGGGATGGAACGCGGCCTTCATCCCCTGGACCGGCCACGTCCACAGGCGGCCGTGCAGGAAGGGAGAGCCCGGATGCGATTCGTCCGGACAGGGCCACTGGATGCCGCCGAGTTCCTCCAGGCGCCGCCAGCTCATGCCGTGGTGCATCGGCGAGAGCAGGCGCAGCTCGTCCCAGGCCGCCTGCGCGTTCGGCAGCGCGAGGTCGTAGCCCAGGCGCCGGGAGAGATCGCACAGGATCGCGATGTCGTCGCGCGCGCTTCCCGGCGGATCGATCGACTTGCGCACGCGCTGCACGCGGCGCTCGCTGTTGGTGACCGTGCCCTCCGACTCGCAGAAGCTCGCGCTGCCGGGCAGCACGACGTCGGCCATCTCCGCCGTGCGCGTCAGGAAGATGTCCTGCACGAGCAGGAACTCCAGGCCCTCGAGCAGCCGCCGGCAGCGCGTCGCGTCGGCCTCGCTCTGCGCCGGGTTCTCGCCCAGAACGAAGAGCGAGCGCAGCTGGCCGTGCTCCATCGCCTCGAACATCTCGGTCAGGTGCCAGCCCTTCTTCGGCGGCACCTTGCGGCCCCAGAGCTTGTCGTAGCGCGCGCGCAGCGCGTCGTCCTCGACGTCCTGGAAGCCCGGCAGCTTGTGCGGCAGCGCGCCCGAGTCGCCGCCGCCCTGCACGTTGTTCTGGCCGCGCAGCGGGTTGAGTCCCGAGCCCCAGCGCCCGACGTGGCCGGTCAGGAGGCCCAGGTTGATCAGCGAGAGCACGTTGTCGACCGCGTTGTGGTGCTCGGTGATGCCGAGCGTCCAGCAGATCATCGCGCGCTCGGCCGTGGCGTAGTCGCGCGCGAGCCTGCGGATCAGTTCGGCGTCGACGCCGGTCAGCGCCACGACGCGCCCGAGGTCGTAGCGCGCGACGAGCTTCCGGTAGGCCTCGAAATCCTCGGTCGCGTTCGCGAGGAAGTCGCGCCGCTCCAGGCCCTCCTCGAGGATCACGTGCGCGATGCCGTTGGCGAGCGCGATGTCCGCGCCGACGTGGACCTGCAGCCAGCCCTCGGCCCACTCCGCGCTCGTCGTGCGGCGCGGGTCGACCACGTAGAGACGCGCGCCCTTGCGCACGGCCTTCAACACGTGGTGGAAGAAGATCGGGTGCGTCTCGCGCGCGTTGGAACCCCAGAGCACGATGACCTGGGCCTCCTCGACCTCGCGGTACGAGGAGGTTCCGCCGCCCGCTCCAAAGACCGTCGCCAGACCGACGACGCTGGGAGCGTGTCAGGTCCTGTTGCAGCTGTCGATGTTGTTCGAGCCGATCGCCGCGCGGACGAACTTCTGCGCCGCGTAGTTGACCTCGTTGGTCGCCTTGGAGCAGCTGAAGACGCCGAAGGACGAGGGCCCGTGCGCCGCGACGCTGCGGCGGATGCCGTCAGCGGCGCGGTCGAGCGCCTCATCCCAGGTGGCCGCGCGCAGGCGGCCGTTCTCGCGAACCATCGGTTCGGTGAGTCGGGGCAGGTTCATGGGCACCAATCTAGCGCGTCGGAGCGCGCCTCGCCTATCCTTCAGGCGATGCGTCTGTCCGCCCGGCTCGCCGCACTCCTCGCACTCGCGCCGCTCGCGCTGGCGCAGGAGCCGCGCACGGCGGCCGACGTCACCGAGGAGTGGCGCGGCCTGGCGCGCGTCTTCGACCGCGTGCTGCCGCTCGAGGACGCGACGAGCAGCGAGCCGCGCACCGTGCTGCTGCTCGTCGACGCCACGCCTTCGCTCGCCGCGAGCGGGTTCGCCGACGCGCTGGCCGCCGCGCTCGAGCGCCACGCGAAGTCGCTCGGGCAGCTCAAGCTCGGCGTCGCGCGCACCGGCGTCGAGAAGCCGCTGCTCGCGCCCAGCGACGACGCGCACGCGATCGTCGAGGCCGTGCGCGGCGCGCTCGCCGCTCCCGAGGACAGGATCGTCGACGTGTACGCCGACGTGCGCACGCTCTGCGCGCAGCTCGCGCCGCGCGGGGGCGAGCACGCCGTGCTGCTCGCGACGCTCGAGAACGGCGACGCCGAGGACGACCTCGAGGCCACCGCGGCCCGCCTTGCGGGCACGAAGACGAAGCTCTTCGTGCTCGCCAGCGAGGCCTACGTCGCCGACTGCTACTGGGCGCAGCGCACCTACCAGGACCACCCGCGCGAGACGCAGCTCACCGGCGGCGACAGCGCGGCGATCGACATGCCCTGGGGCTGGCTGTTCCAGCTCTCGACCTCCAACGAGCTGACGCCCAGCGGGTTCGCCTGCTACGGCCTGAACCGCGTCGCCGCCGCCAGCGGCGGGCGCGTCTTCGTCTACGCGCCGCCGAACGCCGGCGCGCACAGCTGCGCGATCTGGGGCACGTGCCTGTTCTGCAGCGGCGACCACGTCGCCGAGGACGAGGTCTACGGGCGCGCGCTGCTCGCGCCGCTGGCGCCCTCGGTCGCGCCGCGCGGCGAGGTGCTCGAGTCGCTCGCGGACGACCCCTGCTTCCGCGCGACGACCGTCGCCTGGCGCGCGGCGCTGCAGTCCGGGCTCGTGCGCGGCACGCCGCCGCGCGCGGGCCACGCGACCAGCGTCGACACCAGCGCCGCGGGCAAGGCCACGCTGCTCCTGGGCAACGCGCTCGATCGCAACGCGGACCGGGCGGAGGCGCTGGCGAAGGACTGCGAGCGCATCCTCTCCGCGCTGGATGCCGAGCTCAAGCGCGCCGATCCGTCGAAGGGCTCCGCGCGCGCGCGCGCGATCGCCGAGTACACGCGCGTGATGCTGCAGCTGACGAAGGTCAACCTCGTCACCTACGCCGGCTGGTGCCAGGAGATCGCCCCGCGCTGGTTCTCGAAGGAGGCGCAGGCGGTGCAGCCGCCCGAGCTCCCCGCCGTGCGCGGCGACGCGCGCAACGTCGTCATCGGCTACACCAGTCGCAGCCTGTGCCACGGCGTCAAGCCCTTCTTCGAGGTCGAACTGCCCGGGGGCGAGAGGCTCAAGAAGGAGCTCGGCGAGCTCGATCGGCTGCTCGGCGCCTACACCGCGCGCTACGCGCACACGCCCTACGCCGTCGCCGTGCACCGCCAGGGGATCGCGACGTTCCACCAGTCGCTGCCGGGCACGTACGTCGAGCCCAAGCGTCCGAAGTCGAAGAGCGGGAACGAGAACGGGCCGCAGACCGGCGGCACCCGACCGCCGCGCTCGGGCGGCGGATCGTCGGGCGGCAGCGGCCCCGCCACGGGAGGCGGCGGATGAAGCGCGCGCTCGCCGTGTGCGCGCTGCTCGCGCTGTCCGCGCTCGCGCCGAGCGCGCACGCGCAGACCAAGGCCGCGGACGCCCGCGTCGCCGCGCTCGTCGCGGCGCTCGGCGACGAGAAGAACTACCAGGCGCGCAACGATGCCTACCTCGCGCTGATGCGCGAACACCCGCCGGCCGCGGTCGCGCTGCTGCTGGAGAGCCTGCCGCGCATGAACGTCGTCGGCCAGGAGCTCGGCCTGGCGGTGCTGCAGGGCTACCCCGACGAGGTTGCGCGCGCCGCGCTGCGCAAGCTGCTCGACGCGCGCTGGCCGCTCCTGGAGGCCGGCGCCGGCGCGGTGCTCCACCGGCTCGGCGAGACCGACGCGATCGAGCACGTGCTCAAGCCCTTCGCGCGCAAGGACCTCGCGCTCGACCTGCGCCGCGCCCTGCTCGGACGCGTGTACGCGATCCGCGATGCGCGCCTGTCGGCTGCGATCCGCGCCTGGCTCGTGCCCGAGGCCGAGCCGGCGCTGCTCGAGGACGCGTTCTACCAGCTGATCCTGGCCGACGACGCGCAGACGCGCTCGCGCGCCGGGGAGCTCGCCGCGACGCCGGGTCTGCCGGCTGCGTCGCGCGTGGCCTGCGCCGCGTGCCTGGTCGCGCTGGGCGAGGACTCGTCGAGCGCGGTGCTCGCCGCGGCTGTGCGTGCGGACGACGGGCCGACGCTCTCGCGCCTGCAGCGCTTCCTGCTGCGCGCGCCGGCCCTTGGCGAGGATCTGCGCGCGGCCGTGGCCGAGCTGGCCGAGAGGACCGCGACGCCCGTCTACGCGCAGATGGCGCTGGTGGTGCTCGGCCAGCACGCCGGGGCGAAGCAGATCCCGGTGCTCGAGCGCCTGCTCGACAGCCCGAGCGCGATCGTCTCGAAGGCGGCGCTCGAGGCCTTGCAGAAGCGCGGCGGCGGGATCTCGCACGAGGTGCTCGCGCGCATGCTCGGCTCGAGCGACGCCGCGCGTGCGTTGGCCGCAGCGGACGCACTGCGGCGCGAGGACGATCTCGCGGGGCTCGAGCGCGTGCTGGAGCTGGCCAGCACGGCCGGCCCGGAACGTGCGGAGGCGCTGCGCGTGCTCTCGCGCTTCCGCGTGATGCGCGCGGTGCCGGTGCTGCTCGACGGCCTCGCCGACGGCGACGTGCTCGTGCGCAGCGCGGCCGAGACGGGGCTGGTCGCGCTGCTCCCGAACCTCTTTCCGTACCGCAGCTTCGATCTCGCGAGCAGCGGATACTCGGCGCGAGGTGCAGCGGAAACGCGTTCCGCGGCCCTGCAGAAACTTCGCGCGTGGTGGAGCGCGAACGCTCGCAAGTAGCGCTCGCGATGCGAAGCGCTTTCCGCGTGGGACTCGCGCGCGACTCGAGTCGGCGGTTGTCGCGCGAGTCGCCTTGCCCGCTTCGCACCGCGGGGTACGTTTGATCACCTGAGCGCTGACGAGCGGGTCAACGACGGGTGCGCGAGCGCTTCGCAGCCGCGCCACATCTCTCCGCAACGTTTCTTGCCGCCTTCCCGGAACCCGACTTCAGGGAGGCGGTCCACGCGCACCACACCATGATTCGCAATCGCACCTTCCTCTCGTTCCTTTTCGCCGCCAGCATCGCCGCCATCGTCCCGCCCGTCTCCGCCGTCACCGCCTGGAGTGGCGGGAACAACGGTGGTTGCGGTGGCGGCAACGGCGGCAACGGCGGTAACGGCGGCAATGGCGGCAACCACGGCGACGATGACCACGACCACGGCGGTGGCTGTGGCGGCGGCGGCGGCGGTGGTCACGACCACGACCATGATCACGATCATGACCACGATCACGACGGCGGCAACGGCGGCTGCGGTGGTGGCGGCGGTGGTGGTGGCGGCAACGACCACACGCCCCCGGTGATCACCTGTCCGGGCGAAGCCAAGGTCTTCTGCGGCGACAGCGTGCTGCCCGACGTCACCGGCTTCCCCGAGGTCAGCGACGACAAGGACGCCAACCCGACGGTCACCTACCACGACAGCGTGCAGTGGAACCTGTGCGGCGGAAACCGCCACGACCACATCATCACGCGCACCTGGAAGGCGCGTGACCACTCGGGCAACCAGTCGACCTGCACGCAGACGATCGGCGTGGTGAAGAAGATCCTGCAGGCCGACGTGCTCCCCGGAACGTGCCCGAACCTCTTCCAGCTCAACTGCGATCCGCTCCCGATCACGATCCTCGGCTCGGACGCGATCCCGGTCAGCCAGATCCTGCCCTGCTCGGTCAAGGTTTGGCTCGACGACTGCAGCGGCGGGGGCGTGTCGCCGAAGAACCTCTACTACGGCGACGTCGCCGGCCAGGTCAACCCGACCGGTCCCTGCGACTGCGAGGTCAGCGGCCCCGACGGCCGCAACGACCTGACCTTCTTCTTCAGCAAGTCGAAGCTCAACGAGAAGTTCGGCCTGCTCAACATGCCGCACGGCACCGCGGTCAACCTCGTCATCACCGGGCAGCTCTGCTCCGGCTGCGAGTTCACGGCGACGGACTGCCTGATCGTCCCCTGACGCGAAACAGGAACGGAGAGACGCACGCGGGCGGAGTCCTTCGGGACCCCGCCCGCGTCGCTTGCGTCGATCACTCGTCGAGGCACAGCCCGAACAGGTTCGAGGCGGCCGGGTTCTGCGCGTTGCGCGCGCCGGTCTTCGTCAGCGCGCCGTTCGCCCGGCCGCCGGAGTAGCTGTCCTGCGCTCCGCCGAGGTCGAGCAGCGCGCTGAACGAGAAGAGGCCGCACTCGCCGAAGTGGTAGTCGTTGCCGCCGCTCTCGCCCTGCGCCTGCGGGGAGGAGTACGTGTCCTTGCCCGCGCCGTCGACCAGCACGCCGATCGCCTGCTGCGCCGCCGCGCCCTGCCCCAGACCGAAGCCGGTGTAGACGTCGTCGCCCTTGCGGTCGAGCAGCCAGGCGACGGTCTCGTCCCACGCGCCGCCCTGGAACGCGACCTGCTTGCAGGTGTAGCGGTCGTCGCCCGACTCGTCGACGAGGATCCCTGCGGCCTGGTGCGCGCCCGTACCCTGCGCGTAGCGCTGGCCGAGGTACACGTCGTCGCCCGCGCCGTCGTGCAGCACGCCGAGCGCGAAGAAGTAGCCGCAGCCCTGTCCGAACTCGCCGACGTCGTAGCGATCGTTGCCCGCGAGGTCGACGAGCGCGCCCACGCCGCCGGCCGCGTCCGCGCGCAGCCCGTAGCCCATGCCCTGCGACATCCCGACGAAGGCGCCCGCGGTTCCGTAGACGCTGCCGAACGACGGACCGTTCGCGCGGTACTCGTCGTCGCCGGCGACGTCGATCAGCGCGCCGAAGCCGCGCGGACCGCCAACGCCCTGCGCCAGCTTCTCGGCGAGGTAGTGGTCGTTCCCGCCGAGGTCGAGCACGACGCCCGCGCCGAAGTAGCCCACGCCCTGCGCGAAGCCCGCAGCGCCCGAGGTGTTCTCCCAGCGGTCGTCGCCCTGGCGATCGAGCACGAGCCCGACGCCGAACAGGCCGCAGGCCTGGCTGAAGCGCCGCGTCGAGACGTAGCGATCGTTGCCCGCGCGGTCGTCGACGAGCGAGAGGCCGAACACCGCCACGCCGGGCCCGGCGAAGTCGGCCTTGGACTCGTAGAGATCGTCGCCGCCGAGGTCGAACACGAGCTGCTCGTCGCCCGCGAACGGCGCGCTCCAGACGTAGTGGTCGTCGCCGCCGGCGTCGCGCACGCGGGCGAGCTTCGACATCTCGTAGGTGTTCGCGCCGGGTCCGCCGACCACGCACAGGCCCCCGTCCGCCTCGAAGGCCGCGAGCACCTCGCCCTGCACGGCCTCGCTCACGCGCGCGCGCAGCGCCTCGGGCACGCCCGGCTGCGCCTGGGCGAGCGCGAGCTCGTCGGCCGCGAGTGCTCGCAGGCGCATCGTCGCGAGCTCGAGCGCGTGGGTGGCGACCTCCGGGCTGGCGCGCAGGAGCGCGAGCTGCTGCTTCGCGTGCGCGGGGTCGATCGAGACGTTGTCGCGGTGCCAGGCCACCAGGCGCTCGGCTTCGGCGCGCCAGCGCTCGCGCTCGGCGTGGAACTGCTGCAGGAAGAGCGCGATCGAGGACTGCTCCGGCTCCTGGGGCGCCACGCCGTCGATCACGGTGCGCACCAGGCGCGACAACGCGGGGCCGAGGCCTGCCGGCTCCGCGCCGGCGGCGAGGAAGCTGCGCACGGACGCCGCGAGCGAGCCCTCGATCGCGTCGAGCGAGAGCGGCCGGCGCAGCGCCTGCACGAGCAGCGGCGACGAGTTCGCGTCGAGCACGTGGTCCTGCGTCGCGCGGATGTGCGCCAGCAGCGCCTCGAGGCCCTCGGGCGCCGTGCGCAGCTCGGCCTTCTCGGCCGCGGCCAAGAGGCGTGCCTCGAACTCCCCCGTCGGCGCGTCGGCGATGCGCGCGACACTGCGCAGCGGCATGCCGATCGTGCCCATCCAGTCCTCCTTCGCGTCGAGCTTCACCTGGATCGTGCGCTCCTCGCCAGCCGGATCGCCGCTCGGCACCGCGTCTCCCAGGTGCGCCTGCGCGTCCTTGCGCCGGCGGTAGACGACCGTGATCTCGTCGCCGGGCTTGAGCTTCGCGAGGAGCGCGCCGAAGCCCTTCGCGTCGACCTTCTCGCCGTTGACCGAGACGATCACGTCGCCGCGCCACAGGCTCGCGCTCTGGAAGCCGTCGCCGCCGAACGGGCCGGGGAAGACGCGCGAGACCACGCAGCCCTCGGGGTTGTCGCGCAGCGAGAGGCCGGCGAAGGGTGTCTGGGACGCGCCGAGGACGAGAGCGAGGGAGAGGAGGAGGCTCACGCGCGGAGTGTCGCACGCGAGCGCATGGACGGAAAGCGCGCAGCGCGTACGATCTCGCGCGCATGCCCGACGCATCCTGGCGCTCGATCCCCGACGTGTGTGAGCTCACGCTCGTCCGCGGCCCCGCAGCTCGAGGCGAGCCTTCGCTGCTCCTCGAGGTCCCCCACGGCGCGACGCGCGCGGAGCACTTCGATGCGCTGCGCGCCGCGCTCGCCGGGGACTTCCCGGCCGACCTGCGCGACTTCTTCTTCGTCAACACCGACGTCGGCGCGCCCGAGCTCGCGCTGCGCATCGCCGAGCTCGTCGTCGCGGCCGACCCGCGTCGCTCGGCCGTCGTGCTGCGCTCGCTGATCCCGCGCACCTTCGTCGACTGCAACCGCGTGATCGACGCCGCGACGAAGCCGAAGAGCTCCGGCCGGGGCGAGATGACGCCCGGCGTGCACGCCTGGGTGCGCGATCCGCGCGACCTCGAGCTCCTGCTCGCGCGCTACGGCGCCTACCGCGAGCTCGTCGAGTCCGCCTGCGCGCGCGTGCTCGAGGGCGGCGGTCTCGCGCTGATGGTGCACAGCTACGCGCCGCGCAGCCTCGACGTGCCGGTCGACGAGCGCATCGTCGAGCGCCTGCGCGAGGAGTACCAGCCCGGTCGGATCGAGCGCTGGCCGCTGCGGCCCGAGGTGGATTTGATCGCGGACGATCCGGAAGGCCGAACGCTCGCCTCCGAGGCGCTCGTCGGAAGCGTGCAGCGCGAGCTCGCGGCCGCGGGCGTCGGCGTCGCGCGCTGCGCGACCTATGCGCTGCACCCGGTCACGCTCGCGAACACGATCGCGCAGCGCTATCCGCAGCGCACCTTGTGCTTCGAGGTCCGGCGCGACCTGCTCGTCGAGGAATGGACGCCGTTCGCCGAGATGCACGCCGATGCAGCCCGCGTCGAACGCATCGCCGCGCCCCTTGCGCGAGCACTGGGCGCGGCGAACGGCTGAGCGCGCGGCTCAGGGGACCAGCGTCAGCGCCACGGTCCCGGTGCCGCAGCGCGGCAAGAGGTCGATCGGATCGATGTGGTACATGCCGTGGTGCAGCGTGCGCCCGATGAAGCTGCTCGGGAGTCCGGGCGGGATCACCACCTGCAGCTGCGCTTGCCCGGCGGGGTCGAAGGGCACGACCACGCCGCCCACGATGCCGTCGAGGCCGCCCTGCACGAAGCCGCGGTGGCCGTTCAGCATGCGGAGCATGTAGCGATCCGAGTTGAGGCGCAGTCCGCCGTAGGCGAACCACGGAGTGGGGTGGTCCACGCCGAAGGAACCGATGAGCTGCCACTTCATGTTCGTGTCCGCGGGCGCGACGGAGAGCTGGAGCGGCTGAACGCCGCCCGTGCTGATCGAGACCTGCGTGACGTTCGTCTGGATCGAGCCCGTGCATTGCGCGGAGGCGGAGGCTGCGCAGGGGACGATCAGGGCGGTGGCGGCGAGCAGAAGCGAACGGAATCGAGCGGTTGTGATCGCAGGCATGAGATTTCGGTGGTCTTGGGTTGGGTGGAGCCGGGGAGCAGCCGCGTGGGGCAACTCGGGTGCCACAGCGCGGATCGCGCCCCGTGACCAGCTGCGGCGCACGACGGCGCGCATGGCGGGACCGCGCTCGCTATCCTCTCGCTCCCCCATGCGCTCCCACGACCCCGACGCGATGCAGGTCACGCCCCTCGAGTCCTTTCCGCCGATGGCGCAGTGGGACGACTGGGTCGAGTACGACGCGAAGAGCTGGCCGACGAAGGTCGAGAAGCACTACACGCTCGTCCCGACGACGTGCTTCAACTGCGAGTCGGCCTGCGGCCTCGTCGCGTACATCGACCACGAGACCAAGGACATCCGCAAGCTCGAGGGCAACCCGCACCATCCCGGCTCGCGCGGGAAGAACTGCGCCAAGGGACCGGCGACGCTCAACCAGATCCACGATCCGCAGCGCATCCTCTACCCGATGAAGCGCGTCGGGCCGCGCGGCTCGGGCAAGTTCGAGCGCACCACGTGGGACGAGGTGCTCGACGTCTTCGCCGCGCAGATCCGCAAGGCGATCGTCGAGAACCGCCGCACCGAGGTGATGTACCACGTCGGCCGGCCGGGCCACGACGGCTACATGGACCGCGTGCTGCAGAGCTGGGGCGTCGACGGGCACAACAGCCACACCAACGTCTGCTCCGCCGCGGCGCGCCTGGGTTACACGACCTGGAGTGGCGCCGACCGGCCCTCGCCCGACCACGAGAACGCGAAGTTCATGCTGCTGCTCTCGTCGCACCTCGAGACGGGGCACTACTTCAACCCGCACGCGCAGCGGATCATGGACGCCAAGACGAAGGGCGCGAAGCTCGCCGTCGTCGACGTGCGCCTCTCGAACACGGCCTCGATGGCCAACTTCTGGCTCGCGCCCTGGCCGGGCACCGAGAGCTTCATGCTGCTCGCGATGGGAAACGTGATCCTGCGCGAGAAGCTCTACGACGCGCGCTTCCTCGAGGAATGGACCAACTGGCGCGACTTCCTGGCTGCGATCGCCCCCGACGAGCCGCGCGAGTTCGCGCGCTTCCTCGCCGTGCTCGAGCGCACCTACGCGAAGTACACGCCCGAGGCGGCCGAGGCCGAGTGCGGCGTCGCCGCCAGCGTCGTCGTCGCCGTCGCGCGCGAGATCGGCAAGGCCGGCAGCGCCTTCTCCTCGCACGTCTGGCGCAACACCGCCTCCGGCAACCTCGGCGGCTGGCAGGTCGCGCGCTCGCTGCAGTTCCTGACCGTGCTCGTCGGCGCCGTCGGCACGCCGGGCGGCACGAACCTCAACACGCACAACAAGTTCGTCCCGCCGCCGTTCCTGAAGCCGCCGCCGCAGAACGTGTGGAGCGAGCTGCTCTATCCGAAGGAATGGCCGCTCGCGCACCACGAGCTCAGCTACCTCCTGCCGCACCTGATCCTCGAGGGCCGCGGCAAGATCTCGGCCTACTTCACGCGCGTCTACAACCCGGTCTGGACCAACCCCGACGGCATGGTCTGGGAGCAGGTGCTGCGCGACGAATCGAAGATCGAGCTGCACGCCGCGCTCACGCCGACGTGGAACGAGACCGCGCAGTACGCCGACTACGTGCTGCCGATGGGCCACGGCGCCGAGCGCCACGACCTGATGAGCCAGGAGACGCACGCGGCGAAGTGGATCAGCTTCCGCCAGCCCGTGCTGCGCGCCTGGCGCGAGCGCAACGGCGAGACGATCGAGTGGACGCACCAGGCCAACCCCGGCGAGGTCTGGGAAGAGGACGAGTTCTGGATCGCGCTCTCTTGGCGCATCGATCCCGACGGCTCGCTCGGCATCCGCAAGTGGTACGAATCGCCCTACCGCAAGGGCGAGCGCATCAGCGTGAGCGAGTACTACCAGTGGATCTTCGAGAACTCCGTGCCCGGTCTCCCCGAGGAGGCGAAGAAGCACGGGATGACGCCGCTCGACTACATGCGTCGCCACGGCGCGTTCCTCGTCTCGACGGATGTCTACGAGGCGCACAAGAAGGCGCTCGCGGCTGGTGAGCTCGAGGGCACGCGCACCGATCCTGTGACGCGCGACATCACCAAGGACGGCAAGCCCGTCGGCCTCGTCGTCGGCGGCAAGCCCGTGCACGGCTTCGGCACGCCGACGCGCCGGCTCGAGCTCTACTCGAAGACCATCGCGGATTGGGGCTGGCCCGAGCAGGCGATCCCCGCGTACATCGAGAGCCACGTGCATCGCAAGCACATGGATCGCTCGAAGGGCGAGTACTGCCTGATCCCGACCTTCCGCCTCCCGACGCTGATCCACACGCGCTCGGGGAATTCGAAGTGGCTCTACGAGCTCTCGAACTCCAACCCGGTCTGGGTGCACCCCGAAGACGCCGAGCTGCTCGGCATCGAGATGGGCGATCTCCTGCGCGTCTCGACGCGCATCGGCCACTTCGTCAACAAGGCCTGGATCACGGAGGGCATGCGTCCGGGTGTGGTCGCCTGCAGCCACCACCTCGGGAGGTGGCGCCTGTTCGACGACCACGGCACCGACAAGTGGGCCAGCGCGAAGGTGAAGCGCGAGGAGCTCGGCGGCGGGAAGTTCCGCTTCCGTCGCCTCGAGGACATCGGCCCGTTCGAGTCGAGCGATCCCGATTCGAAGCGCGTCTGGTGGACCGACGGCGGCGTGCACCAGAACCTCACGTTCCCGGTGCAGCCCGATCCGATCAGCGGCATGCACTGCTGGCACCAGCGCGTCACCGTCACGAAGGCGGGCTCGGACGACCGGTACGGCGACGTCGAGGTCGACACGACGAAATCGATGGCCGTGTTCCGCGAGTGGCTGAAGCTCGCGAGGCTGGAGCCGCGCCCGGGTGGACTGCGCAGACCGTTGCACTTCGCGCGCGCGGTGAAGCCGACGGCTGAGGCGTACAAGCTGAGCTAGTCGGTCAGCGCAACGTGATCTGGACGGGCGTGTGCAGGCTGGCATTGACGTCGAGTTCGACCTTGCCCACGAGTCCCTCGAGCGTGCGGAGTTCGACCGAGGCTTGGCCTGCGGGCAGGTAGATGGTCCAGCGGGATACGCTCTCTTTCTGCTCGAGCCCGAGACGTTGACAGCAAAGCAGCTGCCCCCCGCCATCGCGCGCTTCGATGGTGACGTCGCCCGCGCCCGGGTTGGTGAACGCCAGTTCGACCGGAAGGGCAGGTTCGGTCTTCAGTTCGAGTTTCACCGTCTTGCCCGAGACGATCTCGAACTCGCCGCCGCGAAGACAGAGTCCCTTGATCATCGGCGGCAGCGACACCACCCAATGGCCGGCCGACACATCCCCGGAGCGCCAGACGCCGTCCTGCCACTCTAGGCTGCGGCTTGCGAAGCGGTCCAAGGCTTCGAGCTCTGGGTGGCCAGAACGGTGAGCTGCTTCTGGAAGCCCGGTGATTGTGACCTCCACGCGCCCCGGAGAACCGAAGCTGAGGTTGCCGAGTTCCGTCACCCTGGAGTCCTCCAGCTGGAACTGCGCGCTCGTGAACAGCTCCTGGCCTCCGCGTCCGACCTGGATCCGGTATTGCCCCGGCTGGGCGCGAGCCTCGACGGCGCCGGTGCTCGTGTCGAAGCTCAGGAAGTGCCCTTCCCTGCCTCCGGTTCGCCAGAGCGTGAGCTCGACATCCGCGAGTGAGTGTCCGGTCGAGTCGACGATCCGCGCACGCAGCGTCCCTGCCTGCGCGTCCGCGTCCGCTACGATCAGGACGACGTCCTTTGTGCTGGCAGCGATCTTGAACGCTCGTGCGCGTGGCGGCCCGCGGTCGGGCCCGCGAACGGCCAGGTTGTGATCTCCATCCCCAAGATTGAGCAACGTGAAGCTGCCGTCGGCGGCGGTCTTGGCGCGTCGCGGGTACCACTGGCTCACCATCGAAGCTGATTCCGAGTAGACGCCCCAGCCCGAGAGCGGCGCGCCGTTCTTGTCCTGAACACGACCCGAGATGGTGTTGCCGCGTTCGAGGTGCAG
The DNA here is from genome assembly GCA_044229935.1 of Planctomycetota bacterium. Taxonomy (GTDB): domain Bacteria; phylum Planctomycetota; class UBA1135; order UBA1135; genus JADJLZ01. The sequence continues at coordinate 24,043 of JBGASC010000010.1, forward strand.
GTCGCACGCCGTCGTCTCGCCGGCCTTGCACGTCACGCTGGTGTGCGCACGCCCGATCTCTGGCCGCTGAAAATCCTCCGCGTTGATCTCGCACGAGCCGGGCCTCACCCAGTCGAGTGAGAAGCGGCCTTGCGCGTCGCTCACGGACTTCGAAGCTGGAAACATGTCCCAGTGCCAGCCGCCCCTGTCCTCCGTGGACGCCAGGATCCGCGCTCCGGCGACGGGTGTTCCATCGAAACCGAGGACTCGACCTTCGATGCGGGCCGAATGCTCCAAGCGAATCTCGACGAAGGCCGTCGTGTCGGCCTCGACCTTGACCTGGCCCTCCCACACGGGGCACCCGCGCGCAGTGGCGAAGATCGGTTGCATGCCCGGCTCGAAGTCGTCCAGCAACTCGAAAGAGCCGTCCTTGTCGGTTTCGATCGTCGCAGGCACCGCGGCCAAGGCGCGGGTCCCGGACTTCAACTCGACGCCGAAACCGCCACGTGGCCCGCACAGCACTCGCGCGTGTTCGAGTGGCGAACCATCGGCATCGAGTACGCGCCCGTGCACCCGGCCGCCGCTCGCGCCGAGTTGGAGTTCGACCGTTCGTACTCCCTGGGGACCGATCGGCACATCCTCCACCCTCACGGACGACGACGGCCGGAAGTTGCGCGCGCGCGCACCAATCGTCGCGGCGCCGGAAACATCGCGCAATCGGAAGCTCCCGTCGGCAGCGCAGGCGACGGCCAGGTGCGTGTCAGGGGTGGAAGGCTCGTTGCCCTTGCACCAGATCGAGGCCGTGCCGACCGGCTGATCAGCCGCATCGACGACTCGACCATCGACTTCAATGCCTGCGGGAAGCGTGTGCTCGACCGTGCGCGTCGCGCCAGCCTCGACTTCGGCTTCGAAGCGCGCGCGCATGTCGGGCACGAGCGCGACCTTGCCGGCGAACAGGTCGGGGAAGTGAAGCACGCCCTGGGCATCTGTGCGGCCGCGAAACGACTCTACGCGAGGAAGGGACTCGTTCTCGCAACGCGCGATGAGGCCGACGCCAGCAGCTGGCGTGCCGTCGGACCATGAGAGGTGAACCTCGAGCGCTCCAGTCTTCGGTTTCGCGGGCGTGGTCAGGGGCTCGCGCTTCTCCGATTGCAGCTCGGGCGTGGAGACGGGGGACATCGTCTCGGTCTTGCCGAGTTCGACCGGAGCCGAACGAGCTGTCGCGCTGAGATCTGGATCGAGTGCGCTATGCGGCAGTGCGACCCATGCGAGCAGGACCAGGAGCGCCGCGATACCGACCAGCACGAGCTTCTTCATCACGATCCCTCCAACCGTCGCCTGGACCACGCTGCCCGCAACCTCGGACCCGCGCAGGGCAGCGAACGGCGCGAGCGCTTCCATCCACTGGCTTCGATCCCCGCTCGAGCGCGCGTCGAGCTTCTCCCGCAGCGCAGCGACGGCGCGCGTGTGGCGCGACTTGACCGTCTTGACCGGAATGCCGAGTCGCTCCGCAATCGACGTCGGCGTGCGACCCTCGTAGTAGCGCAGGTAGAGCACGGTGCGCTGTTCGGCGGGCAGCGTCAGCACGAGGTTGAACAGGAGCCGCTGCAGCTCCAGCCGCTCCAGCGCGAGTTCGTCCCCTTCCGCGCGCTCCGGCCGCGCGACACGCTGCTCGCGCTGCTCGCGCCGCTGCCGGCTGCGCTGCGCATTGCGCGCGAGGTTCCTCGCCACGGTCGCTAGCCAGCTGCGCAGCGAGCCTTCGTTCCTCGGTGGATGCTCGAGCGCGACGAGAAGCGTGTCCTGCGCCAGGTCCGTCGCCGCGTGCGCATCCCCCACGAGCTCGCGCGCGAGCCGTTGCAGGAAACCCGCCTGGGCCAGCAGCTCCTCCGCCGAGATGGTTCCTGGTCTAGCGTTCAAGGATGGACGTCCTCCTCTTCATCCTAGGCACACCGCGGGAGTGCGCCGGTCTTCCAGATTCGATCGAATTCAGTGCGACGCCCTGTCTCTCGCAGGATCGAGCACCTTGGTGCAAGCGTGCCAACCGGCAACGGGCGAGCACCGGGACCTGCCCTCCGCACCCACCTGGTGCTGAGGTCTGCGCCGCATCTGCGCAGCCCAGCGATCCTGCGAGCGCCGAGAGGCCGTTGCATCCGAAGATCGCGCCTCGACGTGCACCCTTGTCAACCGAACCAGGCGGGCCGGTTGACAATTCAACACGGCGCGGTTGACGATCCAGGACCGTCCAACTCCGCGACACCCCCAGGCCAGGCATGAGTGAACCCTCGAGCGCCGACCCCGCCCGCCCCTACCGCCGCTGGTTCTACGGCTGCGCGCTCGTCTTCGCGCTCGCGGTCGCTCTCTCCGCGATCCATCCGCGCTACCCGAGCGACTGGTGGCTCGAGAACGCGCTCGCAGCGTTGCTCGTCGCGCTGCTCTTCGCCACGCGCAAGGCCTTCCCCTTCTCGCGGCTCTCGTACTCGCTGATCTTCACCTTCCTCCTCTTCCACGAGCTCGGCGCGCACTACACCTACGCCGAGGTCCCCTACCGCGAGTGGTTCCCCTTCCTCGCGATCAGCGAGCGCAACCACTACGACCGCCTCGTGCACTTCCTGTTCGGGTTCCTGCTCGGCTACCCGATCCGCGAGGTGTTCCTGCGCATCGTGCGCGTGCGGGGCTTCTGGGCCTACTACCTGCCGCTCGACGTGGCGATGGCCTTCTCGATGCTCTACGAGCTGATCGAGTGGGGCGCGGCCGAGCTCTTCGGCGGCGATCTGGGCCTGGCCTACCTCGGCACGCAGGGCGACGTGTGGGACGCGCAGAAGGACATGGCGCTCGCGTCGCTTGGCGCGCTGCTGGCGATGCTCGTCACGGCGCTCGTCAACTGGCGCATGGGCGTCGACCTCGGGCGCGAGTGGTCGGAGAGCTGGAGGGTGCAGCGCGACGAGCCGCTGGGCGAGGTCGAGCTGCGGCGCCTCTCCTCCGAGCGCGAACGCGAGCGCTGACCGGCGCGATCAGCCGCGCCGCGGGTAGAACGCCGCCCGGATCGCGTCGGCCGCGCGGCGTTCGCCTTCGCTGGCGTGATCGTCGAGCAGGATGTCGAGCAGCACGCTCTGCACGAGCGCGCCGGCGTTCTCGGCGCGGCGGAAGAACGCGGGATCGAAGGGCTGCCGCTGCCAGACCTCGCGCGCCTCGCGCGCGCGCTCGACCAGCCAGCGCTCGAAGTCGGGCTCGACGAAGTCCGGCCGCGCCACCAGCGCGCGCAGCACGGCCGCGAGCCGGTCGTTCTCGCCGCAGACGTTCTGCCCCGCGAGGCCGGCCTCGAGCGCGCCGAGCATCGAGCGCTGCTCCTCGGCGCCGAGCCCCGGCTCGCGCGCCAGCGCGGCGAGCAGGTCGGCGTTGTGCGCGATCGCGTGGCCCCAGCCCTTCGACTCGACCCAGCCGCGCCGGTCGCGCTCCTCGTGCAGCACGCGGCAGGCGTCGCGCACGAGCTCGCTGCGCGTCGCGGGATCGAGGAAGGGCCGCGCGAGATCGCGCTGCACCAGGCGCGAGAGGTGCAGCGCCGAGAACGAGCGGCGGAAGAGCGAGTCGTCGTTCGAGCGGCCGAGGCCCTCGTGCACGTGCGCGAGGTGCCGCAGGACGAGCTCGCGCGCGGTCGCGTCGTCGGTGAGGCCTGGACGCAGGATCCAGCGCGCGCTGATCTCGAAGCCGAGCTCATCGCGCAGCTCGGGATCGATCGAGGCGGTGGTGTCGGCGAGCTCGAGCGCCAGCGCGCGCACGTCGGCGCCGGCGGGCGGGGCGTACTTCTGCGCGGCGATCGAGCGCCAGAACGCGCGGTCGTGGGCCGAGCTTGCGGGTGCGCGTGCCGTCGCACGGCACGCGCTCGCGGCGAGGGCGAAGAGCAGGGAGAGCGCGAGGGTCCTCATGCGCGAGACTCTAGCGCTCTCCTCCTGCCGAGCACCTCGCCGTCGAGGACCTCGGGGCGCGCTCAGGCGCTCACCACTGCAGGATCACGCCGCTGGAGACGTTCCAGCTGTTGCCCTGCGGCGCGGCGCAGAAGCTCAGGTCCGGGTCGCGGTAGTAGACCTGGTAGTAGCGCACGCTCCCCGGCGCGATCGTGTCGCCGAGGAAGGCCGAGCGGGTCGTGATCGACGGATCGCCGGCGGCCGGGGCGCTCGCGGCTCCGCCGGAGGCGCTCTTCACGAACAGGCGCTTGAGCGAGCCCGCCACGCAGCGCACGCCGTCGCCGAACACGACGCCGTTCGCATTCTGCTGGTCGCCCTGCAGGAACACGCACGTCACGCTGTCGAGCATCTCGGTGCAGGCCAGCGACACCGTGTCCGGCGTCGCGGTGCCCGTCGCGGCGAGGGCCGCTCCGGCGGAGAAGAAGTCCGAGGCCGCGCAGCCGCGGCCGGTCGAACCCGTGTTGCCGCAGGGGCAAGGCGTCGGCTGCGTGCCGTCGCCGAAACAGAACGCGCTGAAGAGCGTGTTCGGCGCCTCGTACGCGCCGATGTCGACCACGGGCGCGGCGCCCGCGCCCGTGTCCGCCGCCGCCGGGTTGTCGACGAAGCGCGGCGCGCCGGCGAGGTCGACGAGCTCGCTCGCGGGCAAGTGCAGGTTGTTTCCGGCATCGCAGCAGGGCGAGGTGTTCGCGAGGCGCAGATCCCCGCCGGCGAGCGAGACGAACTGCGGATCGAGATCGATCATGCCCTGCCCGGGGAGCCCTCCCTGCACGCACGACCACGCGCCCGTCGAGCCGCCGGCGACGTTGGTCTGCAGCGACATCGTGCCGCCGGGACCCTCGTTGAAGTACACGATCGAGCCCAGTACCCCGACCGTGCTCAGGCCGTAGGAATAGACCCCGCCCCAGGGCCAGGTCAGCGAGCGGTTGCCCGCGACCGTACAGTGCACCAGGTTCACGTTGCCGTAGACGTAGAGCGCTCCGCCACCGTTGGCGGGCCCGTACTCGGCCTCGTTGCCCGTGAAGACGCACTGCACGAAGTCGACGGGCCAGCCGGTGTAGACGTAGGCGCCGCCCCCCGTCGGAGATGCATTCGCGACGAGGACGCAGCGTGCGATCACGAGCTCTGCCGGCGGCGTGTCCACGAACATCCCGCCGCCCTGGTTGGAAGCGTGGTTGGACTCCAGGCGCGTGTTCTCGATCGTCGGCAGCGACTGGAAGACGTACAGACCGCCGCCGGCCCAGGCCCGGTTCTCGCGCACGATGCAGTTGCGGATGCGCGGGCTCGCCCCGCCCGAGCAGGTGATGCCGCCGCCGTAGTACGCCATCGAGACGCCGGACTCCGCGTTCCCGCCGCGCACCGTGAACCCGTCGAGCAGCGCGGTCGCATCGCTCGTGCCGGCGTCGACGACGTGGTAGCTGTTGTCGGTGAATGCGCTGCTCGCGTCGTCCCCGTTGAGATCGCCGTCGAGCACGCTCGGGTTGGCGGCAACGTTGCGCTGCGCGAGCTGTGTCTCCGTCCCGGCGAACCCGCCGTAGAGTTCGACCCCGCTCTGCAGCACGAACGAGATCGTGCGCGTCGAGGTCGTCGTGGGCTTGTACGTGCCGCGCGCGACCCAGATCTGGTCACCCGGAAGCGCGGCCGCGAGCGCCGCCTGCACGCCGTTCGAACCCTGGAACGCGTTGCTCCAGCTCGAGCCGTCGTTGGCGCCTGTGGTGAGCGCGGCGTCGACATGGCGAGTGCCTGCGAAGGCGCAGGACACGAGAACGACCGGAGCGAATGCGAGCGAGAGCGGGCGGCGCAGGGACACGGGGACCTCCAGGGGGAATGGCCAGGTGCTCCGATGCTACCCTCGTTTCGCAGCCTTGTGCACGCGTTCCGGGCCCACATCGCAAGCGCGATGGGCCGCGAGGAAAGTGCTCGAATCTTGAATCGCAGCGGGCCCTCTCGGTCGAGGGGCCCGCCGAAGTCCGCCGCTCGGGGAGCTCAGCCGCTCACCACTGCAGGATCACGCCGCTGGAGACGTTCCAGCTGTTGCCCTGCGGCGCGGGGCAGAAGGTGAGATCGGGATCGCGGTAGTAGACCTGGTAGTAGCGCAGGCTCCCCGGCGCGATCGTGTCGCCCAGCGCCGCGGAGCGCGCGCTGATCGACGGATCGCCGACGCCCGGCGCGCTCGCGGCTCCGCCGGAGGCGCTCTTGATGAACAAGCGCTTGAGCGAACCCGCCACGCAGCGCACGCCGTCGCCGAACACGACGCCGTTCGCGTTCTGCTGGTCGCCCTGCAGGAACACGCACGTCACGCTCGCGAGCAGGTCGCTCGCGCTCAGCACGACCGTGTCCGGCGTCGCCGTGCCGGTAGCGACCAGACGCGCGCCGATCGAGAACGGATCCGAGGCCGCACATCCGCGACCCGGAGCGCCGCTGTTGCCGCATGGACACGGCGTCGATTGCGTTCCATCACCAAGGCAGAACGTGCTGTAGAGCGCGTTCGGCAGCTCGTACGCGCCCATGTCGACGATCGGCGCGCTGCCCGCGCCCGTGTCCGCAACGAGCGGATCATCCGCACGGCGCGGAGCTCCGACGAGATCCGTCAGCGCCTCTGCGGGCACGAGCGCATTGGAACCGGCATCGCAGCAGGGCGAGGTGCTCGCCAACCGCAGGTCGCCCGTCGACCACGACAGGAACTGGGGGTCGGTCGCGATCATCCCCGGTCCGGTCAACCCGCCCTGCACGCAGCTCCAGGACGGCGAGACGCCGCCGAGCACGTTGTCTGCGGGCCCCATCGATCCGCCGGGGCCGGCGTTGAAGTACACGATCGAGTTGTGTACCGGCACGCTGAACCCCGCCCCGTAGATCCCTCCAGGCTGGAACCAGTCGGAGATGTTCCCGGCGACGATGCACTGATCCAGGGTCGCCGCAGCGTGCGCGGACAGGGCGCCCCCGCGCAGCCGACTGTAGTTGTTCCAGAGGACACAGTTCACGAAGCGCGCGGAACCGCCTTGATCGACGAACACACCTCCACCTTCGTCACTGTCGTTCGTGAGGAACCGACAACGGTCGAAGAGCACGGACTGCGAGGTATCTGTCGACTTGACGAACACACCTCCGCCCTGGACGAGGGCGTAGTTGAAGACCACGGTCGTCTCACGCAGCAGCGGATGTCCCCCGTAGATGTACACGCCCCCGCCGTGTTCGGCGGTGTTGTTGTACAGCGTGCAGTGAACGACCCGCACGCTCGAGCTGACCAGTTCGATCCCTGCTCCGTTGTTGGTGCCGAAGTAGCTCCCCATCATGAACCCGTTCTGAACGGTGAACCCATCCAGCAGGGCTGTGGAATCGACACCCAGAGCCGTCACGATGCGCTGCGTGTTGTCCTGGTAGACCCCATTGGCGTCGTTGCCCCCCAGGTCCCCGTCGAGGATCGAGGGATTGGCAACGTGGTCGCGCTGCTCGAGCAGCGTTTCGTTGCCGGCGAAGCCACCGTAGAGCTCGACGCCGTTCTTGAGTGTGAACGATACCCAGTTCGTGCCCGGCGGAGCGGCGAAGTAGGACCCGCGCGCGACCCAGATCTGGTCGCCGGCCGTGGCCGCCGTGAGCGCAGCCTGCAGCCCGAGCGGACCTTGAAATGCGTTCGCCCAGGAACTGCCGTCGTTGGATCCGGTCGTGCGCGAGGCGTCGACGTAGCGGGTGCCCGCGAAGGCCGAGGAACAAAGGACGAGCAGGGAAACGAGACGGTGAAGCGGGATGCGCAGGGACATGCAGAGCCTCCGGAATGCACGCGGACATCCCGAGGCTAGCACGCGCGCGCGCAATCCGCGACCGAGGAACGGAACGCTGCGCCATGACCACAAAGCACGCGAGCGCGGGCTCTCCGGGGAGCACACGCCCGCGAACGCGCGGTCGCAGAGTGCTGCGATCAGCCGCTGCAGCTCGCGCTCACCACTGCAGGATCACGCCGCTGGAGACGTTCCAGCTGTTGCCCTGCGGCGCGGGGCAGAAGGTGAGGTCCGGGTCGCGGTAGTAGACCTGGTAGTAGCGCAGGCTCCCCGGCGCGATCGTGTCGCCCAGCGCCGCGGAGCGCGTGCTGATCGACGGATCGCCGACGCCCGGCGCGCTCGCGGCTCCGCCGGAGGCGCTCTTGATGAACAGGCGCTTGAGCGAACCCGCCACGCAGCGCACGCCGTCGCCGAACACGACGCCGTTCGCGTTCTGCTGGTCGCCCTGCAGGAACACGCACGTCACGCTCGCGAGCATGTCGGTCGAGGTCAGCACGACCGTGTCGGGCGTCGCCGTGCCCGAGGCCGAGAGCCGCGCGCCGGGCGAGAAGAGGTCCGAGTTGAGGCAGCCGCGCCCCGTGCCCGCCGTGTTGCCGCAGGGGCAGGCCGTCGGGAGCGAGCCGTCGCCGGCGCAGAAGAACGCGTAGAGCGTGTTCGGCACCTCGTACGCGCCGATGTCCACGACCGGCGCGACGCCCAGGCCCGTGTCCGCGACGGCCGGATCGTCGGCGAAGCGCGCGTTGCCGTCGAGGTCGGTGCTCGTGCCCGCGGGCACGGCCGGGTTGCTGCCCGCGTCCGCGCAGGGCGAGGCGAGCGTCAGGTGCGCGTTGCCGCCGGCGAGGTTGACCAGCTGCGGATCGGCCGCGATGTTGCCCGTGCCGACCGCGCCGCCCTGCACGCAGGAGTAGGTGCAGCTGACGCCATTGACGTTGCTGAGCAGCGTCTGCGCGCCGCCGACGCCGTCGTTGAAGTAGACGACGTTGTTGGCCGCGCTGATCAGCGGCGTGGCGAGGATCCCGCCGGCCCCGGCGACCGGCGCGTGGTTCGCGACGATCGTGCAGTTGCGGATCACCGGGCTCGAGCCGTTGACGTAGATCGCCCCGCCGCCGCCCGTGCCGGTCGAGGTGTTGTTCCAGAAGACGCAGTTCGTGAGCTTGACCGCCGAGCTCCCGAAGATCTCGACGCCGCCCGCACGCGCCGCGCTGTTGCCGGTGAACACGCAGCGCGAGAACGTCGCCGTGACGTTGGTCGCCATGTCGAAGGCGCCGCCGAAGCTGCCGCCGAGGTTGGACTGGAAGCGGCAGTCGAGGAAGGTCGGGCTGGAGGAGTTGACGTAGCCTGCGCCCCCGCCGAAGGTGCAGCGGTTCTCGCGGAAGATGCAGTTGCGGATCGTCGGGCTCGAGCCGCCGATGCAGAGGATGCCGCCGCCGCGGTCCTGGTTGGCGCTGGAGTTGGCGTTGCCGCCGCGCACGGTGAAGCCGTCGAGCACGGCCGTCGCGTTGGTGCCCGCTCCGTCGACGACGTGGAAGCTGTTGTCGGTGAAGATGCTGCTGCCGTCGTCGCCGTTGAGGTCGCCGGTGAGGATCGTGACGTTGGTCGCGACGTCGCGCTGCGACAGCAGCGTCTCGAAGCCGGCGAAGCCGCCGTAGACCTCGACGCCGTTCTTCAGCGCGAAGTAGATCGAGCGCGTCGCCGTCGAGGTGGGCTTGTAGCTGCCCTGCGCGACCCAGACCTGGTCGCCCGCGACGGAGGCCGCGAGGGCGGTCTGCACGCCGGTCGCGCCCTGGTAGGCGTTGGCCCAGCTCGAGCCGTCGTTGGCGCCGGTGACGCGCGAGACGTCGACGTAGCGGGTGCCGGCCGAGGCGTCGCTCGCGGCGAGGACCAGGGCGAGGAGGGAGCACGAAACGAGGGACAAGGTGTGACTCATGAGGCGTGGTGCGGGGTTCCGAAGGACCGGGTGAGTCCGGAAAGGATACCACGCATCCCGCGGCACGGGCCGGACCGAGCGCCCCTCAGGCCTGCAGCTTGCGCAGCATCTCGACCAGGCGCGCGCCCAGGCGCTCGGCCGAGGCCTGCTGCTTCGCGTCCTTGAGCTGCCCCTGCTCGTCGAAGGCCTTGTCCGCGCCGGACACCGCGAGCTGCTCGGGCAGCACGAGCACCTGCAGGTTGAGCAGCATGTTGCGCACCACGGGCAGCGAGCGCAGGCCGCCGAGCGCGCCCGGAGAGGCGCTCATCAGCACGCAGACCTTGCCCTTGAAGCACGCCAGGGGCGCCTCGCCCGGCTCCGCGCGCGAGACCCAGTCGATCGCGTTCTTGAGCGCCGCGGTGATCATGCTGTTGTACTCGGGCGAGGCGATCAGCAGGCCGTCGTGCTCGCGGAAGAGCTGCTTGAGCGCCTTGGCGTTGGGCGGCAGCCCCTGCGCGGCCTCGAGGTCCCCGTCGTAGATCGGCATGGGCAGCTCGGCGAGATCGAGGCAGGTCACCTCGGCGCCGGCCGCGCGCGCGCCCGCGGCGGCGATGCGCACGAGCTTCTTGTTGAACGAGTCGCGCCGCAGCGAGCCGGCGAAGGCGAGGATGCGCGGGGTGTGGCTCATGAGGGAGAGTTGTACACGGCCGCCGCGCTCGCGATCGCATCCCGATCGAGGATGCGCACGCCGGCAGGCGGATCCTCGATGGCCGCGACGAGGGCGCGGACGATTTCGTCGAGCGGGATCAGCCCCAGACGGCGCGCCTTCTCGCGCGTCGCCGCGCGCCGCTCCAGTACCCAGTACAAGGGAGTCAGCACGAGCGGCCAGCGCCGGCCCGGCCCGAGGATGTACCAGGGCCGCACGAAGGTCGCGGGCAGCCCGCTCGCGCGGATCGCCGCCTCGCACTCGGCGCGCACCGCGACGTAGGCGCGCATGATCGGCGCGGGCTGCGCCACGCTCAGGAAGACGAAGTGGCGCACGCAGGATCCGCGCGCGGCCTCGAGCGCGGCGAGGCAGGCGACGCGGTCGACCGAGCGGAACTGTTCCGCGCGCCAGGGCGCGGGGCTGGGCGTGCCGACGAGCTCGACCAGCGTGTCGGCGGAGCCCAGCGCGGCGCGGATGTCGGCGCTCGCGAGCGCGCTCCCGACGACGGCCTCGCAGCCCTCGGGGAGCTTTGCGCGCGAGCTCTCGCGAACGAGCGCGCGCACGCGATGGCCGCGCGCGAGCAGGGCCGCGATCAGCGCGCGGCCGAGGAAGCCGCTGCCTCCGGTGACGAGGATCTCGTGCATGCGCTTGCTACGATCGAAGCCTCCCGACCGGACGCGCACAAGGAGAGACGATGATCGCAGCCCTGCTTCTGGCCACGCTGGCCGGCCCCGGCGAGGGCCTCGAGATCCTGCCCGTCCCCTGCGGCCGCGACGCGCACCAGCCGCAGCTGTGCGCCAGCGCGGACGGGAAGCTCGCGCTGGCCTGGGGCCGGAGCGATGCGCTCGCCTGCTGCACGGGCGCGCCCGGGTCGCCGGAGTTCCAGCGCGTGCACGTGGTCGCGCGCGAGCTCGTCTTCGCCGTCGGCATGCGCCGCGGGCCGCGCATCGCGCGCTTCTCCGACGGACGCCTGGTGCTGACGGCGATCGGCGGCGCACAGGGCGGCGGCAAGGACGGCGACCTCTTCGCCTGGTGCGGCGACGCGGGAGCGGAGCACTGGTCGCGCGTGCGCATCAACACGGAGGAGGGCAGCGCACGCGAGGGCCTGCACGCGCTGGCGCGCGGTCCGCGCGGCGAGCTCTACGCGGCCTGGATCGACCTGCGCGCGAAGTCGCCGCAGGTCTGCGGCGCGCTCTCGACCGACGGCGGTCGCACCTGGCGCAACGAGCGCGAGCTCTCGCACGGCACGCAGATCTGCCCGTGCTGTTCGCCCTCGGCGGCCTTCGATGCCGACGGCAACCTGGCCGTGATGTGGCGCGGCGAGCGCAACGGCTCGCGCGACCTGCAGCTGGTGCGCTCGAGCGACTCCGGACAGCACTTCGGCGATCCGCGCAAGCTCGGCACGGGCAGCTGGAAGATCGACGCCTGCCCGATGGACGGCGGCGCGCTGGGCGATCTCCCCGGCAGCGGCTTCACCGGCATCTGGCAGCGCGAGGGCCAGGTCTACCTCGCCGGCGACGAGGCGAGCGAACGCCGTCTCGGCTCGGGACTGCAGCCCTGGCTCGCCCGCGCGGGACAGGGCGTGTGGTGCGCCTGGCTCGAGAAGCGCAACGGGGCGCTGCTCGTGCTCGCGCCCGGCGCGCACGAACCCCAGCGCGCGGCCGAGACCGCGCTCGATCCCGTGCTGGCCTCGACCGGCGAGCGCGAAGCCCCGGTCTTCCTCGCCTGGGAGTCGGGAACGGGCGCCGCGGCCGAGATCCGCCTCGCACGTCTCGCGGCGCGCTGAACCGCCGCTGCGCACGCGCCGGACCCGGCCGCGGGCCGGATGCTCGTGATCAGCCGCGCGTCGCGCTCTCCGCGAGGTCGAACTGGTGCACCAGCGTGCCCAGCCGCTGCGAGACGTCGTTCAGGCTCGCCGCCGCGCGGCGCGTCTCCTGCGCGCCGGCCGAGGCGGCCTGCGCGTTGCGGCTGATGTCGGAGATCACCGCGCTCTGCTCCTCGACCGCCGCGGCGATCGAGTGCTCGTACTCGCTGATCTCCTTGATGATGCCGTGGATCTGGCCGATGCCCTGCGTCGCGCCGGCGGTGCCGGTCTGGATCGCGACGATCATGCGGCCGATGTCGCCGGTCGCGGTCGCGGTCTGGCGCGCGAGCTCCTTGACCTCGGCGGCGACGACCGCGAAGCCCTTGCCCGTCTCGCCGGCGCGCGCGGCCTCGATGGTCGCGTTGAGCGCGAGCAGGTTGGTCTGTCCCGCGATCGAGCTGATCAGCTTGATCACCTGCTGGATCTCGCGGCTGGAGTCGCCCAGCTTCTGCACCGCGCTGGTCGCCTCGGTGCTGGTCGCGACGGCGCTCTGCGCGACCTTGGAGGCCGAGGCGGAGTTGCCCGCGATCTCCTTGATGCTCGCGCTCATCTCCTCGGTGGCCGCGGCGACGGTCGACGAGGTCGACGAGAGCTGCTCGCTGACGCCGCCCAGGTTGCGCGAGGCCTCGCTGAGCGTCTCGACGCAGGCGCCGATCTCGCGCAGCGCGCCGGTCAGGCGGCGCTTGACGTCGGCCATGCGCTCGGTGCGGTCCTCGTCGCCCTTGACCTCGACCTCGGAGAGGCGCACGCCGATCGTGCTGAAGACCGAGAGCGTGTAGGCGTCGACGACGGCCTGGATGTCGAGGTTGAGCACGCGGCGGATCGCCTCGGTGGCCTCCTCGCGCGCCTCGGCGTCGGGGATCTCCTGGCGCAGGTGCTGGCGGATCAGGCGCTCGTACTCGGTGTAGGAGCCGAGGTACCACTTCATCGGCAGGTCGATCACGTCGTGCACGCGACCGATCAGGAGCCGGCTCTCGAAGTACGGCACGTCCCAGCCGCTCTGCGCGCCCTCGAAGACGGCCAGCAGGTACTCGGCCTGCTTCTGCTCGAGCATGCGCCGCAGCGCATCGAGGCTGAGGCCCTTGCGCTGCGCTTGTCCCTCGAAGAAGCGCCGCGTGGGCTTGAACGTGAATTGCCAGTCGTAGAACTCGCGCGCGATCTCGGGCGCGGCCTTGCGTGCCCACGGGAGCAGCCGCGTGAGCGCCGCCCGGTCGGAATCGCCCAGCCGGATGAATTCGCGGCGCTGGGCGAGGTTGGAGGACGTGATCGAGAAGTCTTTCGAGAGCGAATGGGTCGGGGACACGGCGAGGCTCCTGGGGAGTGGGTTCGTGCGCGGCTCCTATCGAGAGCCCCTCGGCCGCAGTTGACCTCGAAGACCAAAAGGACGCGTCGCTACGGACAAGACCCCGCAAGCGGACGCGCCATCGGACCGCGTGCGGAACGCGGTGCACGTGCTCTGTCCAGCACACGCGACGTCAAGTCGCGTCCGACGCCCTCGCACTCAGACCCACAGCTCCGCGTTCCCGTCGGTCTCGCGCACCGTGTAGCGCTTCGCGCTCTTGCACGCGACGCCGACCGCCGCGCCGCTCCTGGGGTCGAAGCGGTAGTTGTGCAGCGGACACACCGCGTACTTGCCCTCGGCCAGGGGACCGTCGACGAGGCGACCGCCCTCGTGCGGGCAGAGCGCGTCGAGCGCGAAGAGCTCGCCGCCGACGCGGCACAGGACGACCTGCTTGCCGCCCGCGAGCGGATCGCCGATGTCGATCTTCTTCGATTGGCCTTCCGCCAGCTTGCCCGTGCCCTGGACCACGATCGAGCGCCCGCGGAACAGCGAGGAGAACCATCCAGCCATGAGGCGGATGCTAGCATCCCGCCCCCTCGATGAAGCCCGTGCTGCTGCTCGACGTCGTCGGTTTGACGAGCGCCCAACTGGGCGAGCGCACGCCGGCGCTCTCGGCCCTGGCGCGGCGCGGCGCGCAGGCACCGATGAGCACCGTGCTGCCGGCGGTGACCTGCAGCGCGCAGGCGACGCTCCTGACCGGTCGGATGCCCGCGCAGCACGGCGCGGTCGGCAACGGCTGGTTCGCGCGCGAGTACGCCGAGGTCGGGCTCTGGCGCCAGTCGAACGCGCTGGTCGCGGGCGAGAAGCTCTACGAGGCGGCCCGCAGGCGCTGCGGCACGTTCACGGCGGCCAAGCTCTTCTGGTGGTGGAACCTGGGCGCGGCCGTCGACTGGTCGATCACGCCGCGGCCCTTCTATCCCGCCGACGGGCGCAAGATCCCGGCCGTGTACGCCGCGCCGTCGGAGTACGGCGCCGATCTGGAGCGCGCGCTCGGCCCGTTCCCCTTCTTCGACTTCTGGGGACCCCGCAGCGGGCTCGCCTCGAGCCGCTGGATCGCGGAGGCGACGCTGCGCACGCTGCGCGAGCGGCGCCCGACGCTGACGCTGGCCTACCTGCCGCACCTGGACTACGACCTGCAGCGCTTCGGCCCGCGCGATCCGCGCTCGCTCGCCGCGCTGGCCGAGATCGACGCGCTGGTCGGCGAGCTCGTGCGCGGCGCGGACGAGCTCGGCGTCGAGACCGTGGTCGTCAGCGAGTACGGCCTGGTCGACGTCACGCGCCCGGTGCACGTCAACCGCGCGCTGCGCGCGGCCGGCCTGCTCGCCGCGCGGCCGACGCCGGCGGGCGAGGTGCTCGACGTGTTCGCCAGCCGCGCCTTCGCCGTCGCGGACCACCAGGTCGCGCACGTCTACGTGCGCGACGAGCGCGCGCTCGCCGCGGCGCGCGAGTGCCTCGGCGCGCTGCCGGGCGTCGCGACGCTGCTCGATCGCGCCGCGCAGCGCGAGTTCGGCCTGGACCACGAGCGCTCGGGCGATCTGGTCGCGCTCGCCGAGCGCGACGCGTGGTTCACGTACTACTACTGGAGCGAGGCGGCGGCCGAGCCCGACTTCGCGCGCACGGTCGACATCCACCGCAAGCCGGGCTACGACCCCTGCGAGCTCTTCCTCGATCCCGGGCTTGCGCTGCCGCAACTGCACGTCGCGCGGCGCCTGGCGCAGAAGAAGCTCGGCATGCGCTACCTGATGGACGTGATCCCGCTCGACGCGACGCTCGTGCGCGGCAGCCACGGCCTGCTGCCCGAACGTCCGGCGGACGGGCCCGTGTTCCTCTGCTCGCGCGCGTGGAGCGACTGCGGCGGAGAGCCCGTGCACGGCGTGGTCGCGATGACCTCGGTCAAGGACCGCGTGCTGGCACTCCTCGAGCGGAGCTGAGATGGCGCGCGCGAAGCTGCCGCGCGAGGTGATCGCGCTCGGCTGGGTGAGCTTCTTCGCCGACGTCGCGAGCGAGATGATCGTCGCGCTGCTGCCGGCCTTCCTCGCCACGCTCTCGGGCGGCGGCGCGTTCGCGCTCGGCGCGATCGAGGGCCTGGCCGATGCGATCGCGAGCCTGCTGAAGCTCGTCTCGGGCGCCTGGGCCGATCGCCTCGGACGCTACCGGCCCTTCGTCGTCGCCGGCTACGCGCTGGCGATGCTCGCCAAGCCTTTCATGGCGTTGGCGCAGGCGGCCTGGCACGTCGCGCTCGTGCGCAGCGTCGACCGCACGGGCAAGGGCCTGCGCACCAGCCCGCGCGATGCGCTGATCACAGCCGCGGTCGAGCCCGGACAGCGCGGCGCGGCCTTCGGCTTCGACCGCGCGATGGACCACGCCGGCGCGGTGGTCGGGCCGCTGCTCGCGGTGCTCCTGCTCCTGTGGGTGACGAAGGACCTGCGCACGATCTTCCTCCTCTCGGCGATCCCCGGCGCGCTGGTGATGCTGTGCCTGCTCGCGTTCACGCGCGAGCACCGGATCGAGCGCGCGCCGGCCGCGTTGCCGTGGAAGCGCGGTCTGCCGCCCGCGCCGCTCGTGCGCGTGCTCGTGCCGCTGGCGCTCTTCACGCTGGGCAACTCGAGCGACCTCTTCCTGCTCCTGCTCGCGGGCGAGAAGCAGACCTCGATCTACGCGCTGCCGCTCTTGTGGATGGCGCTGCACGTCGTGAAGAGCGCGACCTCGATCTGGGGCGGGCGGCTGGTCGATCGCTTCGGCGCGCGGCCGGTGATCGGCGCGGGCTGGGTCTGGTACGCGCTGATCTACGCCGGGCTCGCGCTGGCCACATCGCAGGCGCTGATCGTGGCGCTGGTGCTGGTCTACGGCCTGTATCACGGTCTGACGGAGGGCGCGGAGAAGGCGCTCGTCGCCGAGATCGCGCCGGTGGAGCAGCGCGGCACGTGGTTCGGCTGGTACCACCTCACGATCGGGCTGCTCGCGCTGCCGGCGGGCCTGGTCTTCGGCTGGATCTGGCAGCGCTGGAGCAGCGCGGCCGCGTTCGGTTTCGGCGCGAGCCTCGCGCTCGCCGCGGCGCTGCTGCTGCTCGCGCTGCGCCCCGCACGTCTCAGCGCGACGTGAGCTCGAGCCGCTGCGCGAGCTCCTTCCAGCGCGCGGCACGCGCCGGATCCTCGAGCGCGCCGGCAGCCTGCGCGAGCACGCGCGCGGTCTCGACGCGCGGCGCGATCGCGAAGGCGCGCTCGAGGTCGCGGACGAAGCCGGCGAGGTCCTGTGCCGCGGCGCGCAACTCGGCGCGCGCGCGCAGCGCGTCCTCGGCCTGCGGGTGGGACTGCACGCAGCGCTCGAGCAGCGCGAGCGCCTCCTTGGCCTTGCCGCGCGAGCGCAGGAGCCGCGCGAGGCGCAGCGCGGCGGGTACCTCGGCCGGATCGCAGGCGAGCGCGCGCTCGCAGGCCTCGATCGCGAGGTCGGGCTTGTTGGCGCGCTCGAGGAGATCGCTGCGCGCGCGCCAGTAGTCACCGCGCGCGGCGGTCGATGCGGAAGGCTTGGACTCGAGCTCCGCGAAGGCGAGGCTCCAGCTCTCGGCCCGCGTGTAGGCGATCAGCGCCAGCGCGCGGTCCTCGCCGATCGGGCACGGCGCGGACGCGTCGATCAGCGTCGGGACCAGCCTGCCGTCGCCGCTCGCGTGCGCACGCAGGGGCTCGCGCGCCGGCGCCGCACGCGGGGCGAGCAGCGACGCGTGGTCGTGGATGCGCACGTTGGCGACGTCGACGGGCTCGACGAGCGGCAGGTGACAGTCGGCGCACGCGTGCGCCCCGCGTTCCTCCGCGCTGCGTGGACACGTCGCGCGGAGCGACTCCAGCCAGGGCTGGACCGCGCCGCGCGCGCGGCTCTGCTCGGCGGGATCCGCGAGGTCGGCGTGCGGGCGGTGGCAGAGGGTGCACGCGGGTGCCGCGGCGCCCGCCGGCGCCGGGGTGCGCGGGGCCTGGTCGACGAAGGCGGCCGCGTTCCCGCGCTCGAGCCCGGTGAACAGCGCCTGGGCGCGCGCGCCGCACCCGGGAAGCTCCAGGCGCGCGACGACATCGGCGTGGCAGCGCGCGCAGCTGGTCGATCCCGCCAGTGCCGGCTTGCCGTTCTTCGCTCGCGCGCTCTGCGCGTGGGCCTCGGCGTCCGCGTGGCAGCCCTCGCAGTCGATCCCGCGCGGCGTCCACGAGAGCGGCGCGAGGTTCTCGGGGTACGACCGCGGCGGCGGCGCGCTCGTGTGGCACGACAAGCACTCGCGATCGACCGGCAGCGTGAAGCGCGCGCCGGGATGGATCTGGTGGCGCGAGCCCAGCTGCGCCTCGCGCTGGCCGTCCGCACGCAGCTCCTCGATCGGCGCGAGCGCGAGGAGCTCGCCCCACCTCAGCGCGAACGAGCGCAGCTGTCGTCCCGAGCCGATCGCGAAGGCGACGGGCCAGCTCTGCACGCGCACGTTCTCGCCGGTCTCGGCGAGGTGCGCCTCCTCGACGACCTCCGCGACGCCGTCGCGGACCTGGAAGCGGTAGCGCAGTCCGCTGGCGGGATCGTCGACGGAGCCCTCGCCCTCGAGTTCCTGCGCGCTCGGCACGCGCAACGAGCGCGCCTTGCCCGTCTTGCGGTACTCCGCGACGACCTCGGCGTGGCACTCGATGCACTGCGCGCCGAGCTCGGGCGCCTGTGCTTGCGCGAACGCCGCGAGGACGAAAGCCAACGGAAGCTGCATGCCCCTCATGATGTCGCTAGACTCTTCGCCCTTCCAATCCAGGCAACGGGCAGGAGCGAGTCCCATGAGCAAGTACCACTACGTCGTGTTCGGCGCGGGCCGGCAGGGCACCGCAGCCGTCCACGACCTGATCTCCTTCTGCGAGTGCGCCAGCGTGCTGGTCGTCGAGCCCGACGACGCGCGCCGCGCGGCGGCCGAGAAGCGCATCAAGGCGCTGCTCCCGCGCACCTCCGCACGCGCGAGCTGGAAGAAGTCCGCGAGCGCGTCCGACCTCAAGCACAAGCACGTCGTGCTCTCCTGCGCGCCGTACTCGGCCAACCTGGAGCTGACCAGGCTCGCGCGCGCGGCCGGCGTGCCCTTCACCGACCTCGGCGGCAACCCCGAGACCGTCGCGGCGCAGGAGAAGCTCGCCGGCAAGAAGGGCGTGCCGGTCGTGCCCGACTGCGGCGTCTCGCCGGGGCTCTCGAACATCCTCGCGACGCACTGCGCGCGCGCGCACGGCTGCACGCGCGTCGAGGTGCGCTGCGGCGGCCTGCCGCTGGTGCGGCCCGAGGCGCACGCGAACCCGCTGCAGTACAAGCTCGTCTTCAGCCCCTGGGGCCTGATCAGCGAGTACTCCGGCGACGTGCCCGTGATCCGCCACGGCAAGCTCGGCAAGGTCGAGGCGCTCTCGCAGATCGAGGAGTTCGACGCCGAGCACGACTGCGCGCCGACATCCAACAACTCCCCGCAGGTCGTGCGCTACCTCGCCTCGGTCGGCGTGACGCACTACGACTACATGACCGTGCGCTACAAGGGCCACTGGCCGCTCGTGCGCGGCTGGAAGTCGCTGGGCTATCTCGAGGGCGACCGCGCCAGCGACGAGCAGCTGGCCGAGCGCCTGCAGAACGATCCCGTGCTGCGCTACGACCCGAAGAAGGACCGCGACAAGCTGATCCTGCGCGTGCGCGGCTGGCGCGAGCAGGACGGGATGCAGCGCGGCTGGGAGTACCGCCTCGACGTCGCGGCCGACAAGCGCACGAAGTTCACCGCGATGGAGCTCACGACTTGCTGGGGCATCACGATCGTCGCGCACCACATCGCCAGCGGGCGCGGCCTGCCCAAGGGCTTCGCCACGCCCGAGCGCTTCGTCGACTCGGGCTGGGTGATCAGCGAGGTCGAGCGCAGGCTCGTGGTGCTGGAGAGGTGAGTCGCGGCGCCGAGGCCGTCGTCGCTGCTCGCGCAGGCGATTCCTGGAATTCGCGCCACGCCCCGTAGCCAGCGGTGGAGAGCCTGCTAGAACGAGGCTGGCGTGTCCGTCCTCGCTTCGAGAAAGAGGTCTCCCATGCTGCTGCGCTTCCTCGCTCCTTCCCTGCTCGCCGCTCCCGTGCTCGCGCAGGCGAGCTTCCAACCGCTGAACCTGCCCTTCTCCCGCGCGAGCGGGATCTCCGCGGCGGGCGGCTACGTCGTGGGCAGCGCGCCGGGCATCACCTTCCGCTGGAACACGGCGACCGGAATGCAGTCGGTGACCTCGCTCGCTCCGGAGGTCCCGGGCGAGATCGAGTGCTCGCTCGGCGCGTTCCTGGGCTGCGGCACGTACCTGAACCCGAGCTCGGGCGCGAGCGAGGCCTCGCGCTGGGATTCCGCGGGCACCCTGCTCTTCCTCGGATCGCTCCCGGGCAACCTCGGCAGCACGGCCTACGGCATCGACGACGCGGGCGCGACGATCGTCGGCTCGGCGAACAACGTGTCCGCCTTCGGGACGACGTGGCACGCGTTCCGCTGGACGCAGGCGAGCGGCCTCGTCGATCTGGGGACGAGCGCGGGCAACTTCAGCCGCGCGAACGGCGTCTCCGGCGACGGCAGCGTCGCGGTCGGCTGGTGCAACGGCGTCCCGCGCCAACCGGCGCGCTGGATCGGCACCACCTTCGCGCCGCTGGGCAACGGCACGACCGCGGGCGAAGCCTGGGCCGCGAGCGCCGACGGTTCGGTGATCACCGGCGTGTACGGCAACGAGCTCTTCCGCTGGACGCAGGCCGCGGGGATGCAGCTGCTCGGCAAGCTCCCCGGCAGCACGGCGAGCGACGTCGCGACGGGCCTGGACATCAGCGCCTACGGGGACGTGATCGTCGGCTCGCAGACGAGCCTCTCCTCGCCGCCGCGCGCGTTCCTCTGGCGCGCGAGCACGGGCCTGGTCGACCTCGCGTCCTACCTCTCGGGCCTGGGCGTGACGCAGGTCGCGGGCTGGAGCCTGCGCAGCGCAGTCGGCGTGTCGGTGGACGGCACGCGCATCGCAGGCTGGGGCGTGAACCCGGCCAACCAGACCGACTCGTGGTTCGCGACGATCCCGCCCGAGGATCCGCTCTCGACGTTCTGCACGCCCGGCCTCGCCGGCGTGAGTGCCTGTCCGTGCGCGAACCCGCCGGGCGGCGCCGGTCGCGGCTGCGACAACAGCGCGGGCACGGGCGGCGCAAGGATCGCGGGCAGCGGATCGGCCTCGCTCGCGAACGACACGAGCGTGATCGCGATCACGGGCTTGCTCCCGACGAGCACGACCGTGCTGCTGCAGGGCACGAGCGCGAGCTCGGGCATCGCCTTCGGCCAGGGCGTGCTGTGCATCGGCGGTTCGCTCAAGCGCCTCTACCTGCGCGGCGCGGTCGCGGGCAGCTTGAGCTTGCCGCAGGCCGGCGACCTCTCGATCTCCGCGCGTTCCGCGCAGCTCGGCGACACGTTGTCCGCGGGCTCGACGCGCCAATACCAGGCCTGGTACCGCGATCCGGTGGTGCTCGGCGGCTGCGCGGCGAGCGCGACCTGGAACACGAGCGACGCCGGCACGCTGGCCTGGAACCCGTAGTCAGCGCATCCGCCGCCCGTCGAGCGTGTCGACGCGCGTGCGGCGGATCTTCCAGCCGTCGTCGCCCTCGGCGAGCTCGGCGCGCACGCGGATGCGCCAGGCGGGCGACCACTCTGCGCCGTGCGGATTCCTCGAAGAGCGCCTCGAGCTCGTCGACCGCCGACTTCGGGGCGCCGCTCACCGACGTGACCGTGATGCGCTGAGCTGCGCTCGCGAGCGTCACGCGCCAGGGGAAGGCCTTCGTCTGCGGGTCCTTGCGCTCGAGGAAGACCTGCGCGAGCGCCGCGCGCACGAGGTCCTTGTCCGCGCCCGAGCCGTCGTCGACGAAGTCCTTGTCGAGCGCGGCGAGGATCGGGTTCATGCGCGTCGCGTTGAACCCGTCGAGCATGTCCTCGACCAGCCAGCGGATCTTGGTCGCGTCGCTCGCCAGCGCGTGCACGAGCGCGCGCACGCCGAAGCCGAGCACGACCAGCAGGCTGAGCACGATCGCAAGGCGGCGCATGGCGCACATTCCAGCCCGCCGTGAGGTCCCGGGGAAGCGGCCGCGGCAACGAATTCGACGCCGCACTGCACCTTGGGACAGCTTTCGGCGCGGGGTCGCGCGGATAGCCTTCA
The DNA here is from genome assembly GCA_044229935.1 of Planctomycetota bacterium. Taxonomy (GTDB): domain Bacteria; phylum Planctomycetota; class UBA1135; order UBA1135; genus JADJLZ01. Next base: position 45,746 of record JBGASC010000010.1, read on the forward strand.
AGCTCAGGCTCCCCCCCGGGCTCGGACCGTTTCACCCCGCGCAACCTGCCCCTTCCCTCGAACGAGGACCCTCACCCATGCTGGCACGCTTCGCTGCACCCCTGTTCCTCCTCACGCCCGCGTTCGCGCAGGCGACCTTCGTCAGCTTCGGGCCCAACACGCGCGCCAACGGAATCTCCTCCGATGGCCAGTGGGTCACGGGCAGCGCGGCCGGCGGCACGTTCCTGTGGAACTCGACCAGCGGCCTGACGCTGCCGGTCAGCATGGGTTCCGGCGGCGAGGTCGAGTGCTCGAGCGGCGGCGCATTCGGTTGCGCGACGTACACCAACCCGGGCACGAACAACCAGGAGGCGGCGCGCTGGGATGCGGCGGGCAACGTGACGTACATCGGCGGCCTCGCCAGCCAGAGCGGCTCCTCGCTGAGCAGCGCCTACGGCATGGACGACTCGGGCACGGTGATCGTCGGCCTGGGCTGGGTCACGGCCGGCACCGCGCACGCGTTCAAGTGGACGCTCGCCGGCGGCATGACCGACCTGGGCGCGAGCCCGGGCGGATACTCCAGCCGCGCCAACGGCGTCTCGGGCGACGGCAGCGTCGTCGTCGGCTGGGACAACGGCAGCCCGCGCAAGCCGGTCTTCTGGTCGGGCGGCACGATGACCCAGATCGGCAACCTCACGCTCGGCGGCGAGGCCTGGGCGGCGAGCACGAACGGCGCGGTGATCACCGGCGTCTACAACAACCAGCTCTTGCGCTGGACGCAGGCCACCGGTCCGGTGCAGCTGGGCAAGCTGCCGGGCAGCGTCTCCAACGACCAGGCGACCGGCCTCGACATCAGCGGCGACGGCAGCACGATCGTCGGCATCAACGGCTCGATCCTCGGCTCGGGCTTCCGCGCCTTCTTCTGGCGCCAGAGCCTCGGCATGGTCGAGCTGCAGACGTACATGAGCCCCTTCCTCGGCGCGCAGCTCGCGGGCTGGTCGCTGCAGGCCGCGACGGGCATCTCCGCCGACGGCCACACGCTCTGCGGCTACGGCTACAACCCGAGCTCGCAGCTCGAGGCCTGGGTGATGACGCTGCCGCCCGATGCGCCGATCACGAACTACTGCGATCCGGGCGTCGGCGGCGTGCTCGCCTGCCCGTGCGGCAACGCGCCCGCGGGTGCGGGCCGCGGCTGCAACAACAGCGCGAGCACCGGCGGCGCCTCGATCACCGCCAGCGGCCTCGCCTCGCTCGCGAGCGACAACGTGGTGGTGACGACGGCGAACCAGCGCCCGACCGGCACGACGATCCTGCTGCAGGGCACGACGCAGAACACGGGCTCGGTCTTCGGCCAGGGCGTGCGCTGCATCGGGGGAACGCTGAAGCGCCTGTACGTCAAGACCGCCTCGGGCGGCAGCATCAGCGCGCCGGGCGCGGGCGATCCGAGCCTGAGCGCGCGCTCCGCGGCGCTGGGTGATCCGATCCTCGCCAACACGACGCGCGAGTACATGGCCTACTACCGCGATCCGATCGTGCTCGGCGGCTGCCCGGCCGCGAGCACGTGGAACGGCACGAACGCGGGGCGAATCTACTGGTATCCCTGAACGAAGCGACAGCGTGGAGCGGGCCGGCTGCGGGTGGGGCTCGCACGAGTCCAACGAGTCCTCCGAATTCCACTGCGCGCGGACCCTTGGACCTGCACGCGCTGCATGGGAATGGACCTGCTCTACGTCGGACTGGTGTTCGGGCTCTTCGTCGTGCCCCGTCTGCTCGTCCGCCTGCGCATCCCCGCGGCCGTGACCAGCCTCGTGCTCGGCGCGGCGACGATCCCCTGGCAGCCGTTCGGCAGCGATCAGACCCTCCCGCTGCTGGCGACCTTCGGGATCGTCTCCCTGTTCCTGTCCGCGGGCCTGGAGATCGACGTTGGTGAGCTCTTGCGCCGCTGGAGGCCGATCCTGCTGGCCCTGGTGGTCTTTGCGCTGGAGCTGCTTCTCTCGGCCTGGATGCTGGCCTGGATGTTCGAGCTCGAAGGACGCGACGCTCTGCTCGTCGCGCTGGCGCTGTTCACGCCGTCGACCGGCTTCATTCTCGACTCGCTGCCCTCCTTCGGCATGAGCGAGCTGGACCAGCGGGCGGTCAAGGACTTCGCCATCGGCACCGAGCTGCTGGCCCTGCTGGTGCTGTTCTGCACCACGCAGACGGCGAGCGCGACCCGCTTCGGCCTCTCGACGATGGCGCTCGTGGGCCTGGTCTTCGCGATCCCGCTCGCCTTCCGCTTCTTCGCCGCGCACATCGCACCGCATGCCCCGCGCACGGAGTTCGCCTTCCTGTTGATGGTCGCGGTGCTCAGCGCCGTCCTGACGCGCAAGCTGGGCGTCTACTACCTCGTCGGCGCCTTCGTGGTGGGCGTGATCGCGCGCCGCTTCCGCGACAAGCTGCCGGCGCTCTCCTCCGAGCGCATCGTCCACGCCGTCGAGGACTTCGGCGTGGTCTTCGCGCCCTTCTACTTCTTCCACGCCGGGACGACGCTGGGCGCGCTCGATCTCGGTCTTGCGCCGCTGCTGGTCGGGATCGCGTTCCTGGCGCTGCTGACCCCGCTGCGCGTCGCATCATTGGCCTGGACCGATTCCTGGGCGCGCCGGCTGCCCTTCCGCGAGACGAGGCGCATCGGCCTGGCGAGCGTGCCCACCCTGGTCTTCTCGCTGGTCGTGGTTCACATCCTCGAGGAGCAGGGGCGCGTGCCGCCGGGCCTGCTCGGGGCGATCGTCTTCTACACGGTCGGCAACACGCTGCTGACCGGGTTCCTGCTGCACCGGCCGGGGGCAGTGGTGGCGCCGAGCGAGGACCCGGGGAGCGTGCTCGAGCGCGGCGCGGAGGCCGAGCCGTGGAGCGGAGGGGGCGCATGAGCCTCGACGCCCCGCGACTGGACCACGCCGCGTACGGCAACGGCCGCGTGCTCGCGCTGGTCGCGCCCGACAGCGGCATCGACTGGCTCTGCCTGCCGCGCTTCGACTCGCCTTCCGTCTTCGCGCGCCTGCTCGACCGCGAGCACGGCGGCACCTTCGCCTTCCGGCACGGCGGACGGCGGATCGACGGGACGCTCGCCTACGAGCGCAACACGAACGTCGTGCGCGGCCTGTACGAGGACGGCGACGCCGCCTGGGAGGTGATCGACTTCGCGCCGCGCCTGCCGCACGGCCTGGGCGTCGACGCGCCGCTGGAGATCGTGCGCATCGTGCGCCCGCTGCGCGGTCGCCCGCGCCTCTCGGTGCAGTTCGATCCGCGCCCGGGCTACGCCGAGATCCCGCCGCGCGTCGAGCTCGCGCCCGAGGGCCTGGCCGTGCGCCACCCGGCGGGCGACCTGACGCTGTGGAGCAGCGTTCCCGCGCCGTACATCCTCTCCGGACAGGAGTTCGCCCCGACGCGCGAGAGCTGGTTCGTGCTCGCCTGGGGCCGGCGCGCCCACACGCCGACGCGCGAGAGCGTGCTGCACGACCACGAGGTGACCGTCGGCGGCTGGCGCGCCTGGGCGCGCACCTGCGCGCTGCCGACCTTCGCGGCCGAGGCCGTGCTGCGCTCGGCGCTGTGCCTCAAGCTGCACCAGAACCACGACACGGGCGCGATCATCGCGGCCGCGACGACCAGCATCCCCGAGGCGCTCGGCACCGAGCGCACCTGGGACTACCGCTACTGCTGGCTGCGCGACGCGGCCTTCGTGGTCGAGGCGCTGCGCCGGCTCTCGCACCTGGCCGAGGGCGAACGCTACCTGCGCTTCCTGCGCGACGTGGTCGAGGCGGGACCGCTGCAGCCGGTCTACGGAATCGGCGGCGAGCGCGAGCTCGAGGAGCGCACGCTCCCGCACCTCGCCGGTTTCGGCGGCAACGGCCACGTGCGCATCGGCAACGCGGCCTCGATCCAGCGCCAGCACGATCTCGCGGGCGAGGTGGTGCTGTGCCTGGAGACCCTGCTGTGCGATCCGCGCATCGTCAACGAGGAGCCGCGCGCCTACCTGCCGCTGCTCCGGACGCTGGTCGAGGGCGCGCTGGTCGACTTCGAGGCGCCCGACACCGGCATCTGGGAGTACCGCACGCAGCTGCGCCACCACACCTTCTCGAAGGCGATGGGCTGGGTCGCGGTGCAGCGCGGCGCGCTGCTGGCGCAGGGACTGGGCGAGCTCGACCTCTCGCGTCGCTGGAGCGAGCAGGCCACACGCCTGCGCGAGGTCGTGCTCGAGCGCGGCTTCAACCGCGAGCTGGGGTTCTTCACGCAGGGCTTCGAGGGCCAGCACGCCGACGCGAGCAACCTGCTGCTCGCCACGCTGGGGCTGATCGACGCGCGCGATCCGCGCTTCGTCTCGACCGTGCGCGCGTGCGAGCGCCTGCTCGTGCGCGACGGCTGGATGCTGCGCTACACGCACGCCGACGACTTCGGCGAGACCACCTCGGCCTTCTCGATCTGCTCGTTCTGGTGGGCCGAGGCGCTGGCGCTGATGGGCGAGCTCGACGAGGCCGTCGCGCTCTTCCGGCGCCTGGTCGCGCACGCGAACCCGGTCGGGCTGTTCTCCGAGGACGTCGACCCGCACAGCGCGCGCCTCTTGGGCAACTTCCCGCAGGCCTACACGCACGTCGGCCTGATCCACGCCGCGCTGACCATCGGCGAGCTGCTCGAGGCGCGCGACGGCCGCGTGCGCGCCTGGACCTGAAGCGCATGGCACGCACGCTGATCGTCTCCAACCGACTGCCGCTCAGCGTGAGCTGGGAGGACGGCCGCGCGAAGCTCGTCCCGAGCTCGGGCGGCCTCGCCACCGGCCTCGATCCCGTGCATTCCAGCGGAGACAGCCTCTGGATCGGCTGGCCGGGACCCTCCGACGAGCTCGGCGGCGCGGAGCGCGAGGACCTGACGCGCACCTTGCAGCGCGCGCGCTTCGAGCCGGTCTTCCTCTCCTCCGCCGAGGTCGAGTCCTACTACGAGCGCTTCTCCAACGGCGTGCTCTGGCCGCTGATGCACGACCGGCTCGGGCAGGCGACCTCCGAGGCCGCCGACTGGCGCGTCTACCAGCAGGTCAACCAGCGCTTCGCCGACGCCGTCGCCGCGCAGTGGCGCGAGGGCGACCTCGTCTGGGTGCACGACTACCAGCTGCTGCTCGTGCCCGGTTTGCTGCGCGCGAAGCTGCCCGGCGCACGCATCGGCTTCTTCCTGCACATCCCCTTCCCCGCCGGCGCACTGTGGCGCGCGCTGCCGCAGGGCCGCGAGATCCTGGCGCAGCTCCTCGGCGCGGATCTGGTCGGCTTCCACACGGCCTCGTACGCGCGGAACTTCCAGGAGACGCTGCTGCGCCTCGCTGGCGCGCGCGTGCGCGGACGCGAAGTCGAGCTCGCCGGCCGCGCGACGCGCGTGGGCGTCTTCCCGATGGGCATCGACGCGCGTTCCTTCTCGGCGCTCGCCGACGAGAAGGAGACGCTCGACGTCGCGAAGCGCTGGCGCCGCGGCGACAAGGCGCGTTGGCTCGTCGGCATCGACCGGCTCGACTACACCAAGGGCATCCCCGGACGATTGCAGGCCTTCGAGCGCCTGCTCTCCGAGCACGCCGAGCTGCGCGGCAAGGTGCGCTACGTGCAGGTCGCGGTTCCCTCGCGCGGCGGCGTCGAGGCCTACCAGCGCTTCCGCAGCCTGATCGAGGAGCTGATCGGCAACATCCAGGGCACCTTCGGCATCCCCGACTGGTCGCCGGTGCGCTACCTGCACCGCTCGCTCTCGCGCCGCGAGGTGGTCGCGCTCTACCGCGCCGCCGACGTGCTGCTCGTCACGCCTGTGCGCGACGGCATGAACCTCGTCGCCAAGGAGTTCGTCGCCAGCCGCAACGACGAGGACGGCGTGCTGCTGCTCTCGGAGTTCGCCGGCGCGGCCGCCGAGCTGCCCGACGCCGTGCGCGTCAGCCCGTACGACGTCGAGGGCACCTCGCGCGCGATCCACGACGCGCTCAACCTCTCGCGCGAGGAGCGCCGCGCGCGCATGCGCGCCATGCGCGAACGCGTCTTCGCCTTCGACGGCGCGCGCTGGGCGCGCGAGTTCCTCGAGGCGCTCGCCGCAAGGCCGCGCGTCGAGCTCGCCGCCACCGACGGCGCCGCGCGCTGGCTGGCGCAGGCGCGCCAGGCGAGCGCGCTGGGCCTGCTGCTCGACTACGACGGCACGCTGGTGCGCTTCGAGACCGATCCCGCCGCCGCGCGGCCCGACGAGAAGCTGCTCGGGCTCCTGCGCGCGCTCAGCCGTCGCGCCGCGACCGAGGTGCACGTCGTCAGCGGCCGCACGCGCGCCGACCTCGAGCGCTGGCTGGGCGAACTGCCCGTGCACCTGCACGCCGAGCACGGCGTGTGGCTGCGCCGCCGCGACGCGCCGGAATGGCGCCGCCAGCCCGTGCCGCCGCTGCCCGCGCGCGAGGCCCTGCGCGAGATCCTCGACGAGACGCAGCGCCGCGTGCCCGGCTCGCACGTCGAGGAGAAGGAGGAGGCCTTCGTGTTCCACTGGCGCGCCAGCGACGAGCGCTTCGCCGAGACGCAGGTGCGCGAGCTCGAGCTGACGCTGCGCCTGTGCCTGGGCGGCGAGGGCCTGCGCATCCAGCGCGGCGCGCGCGTGCTCGAGGTGCGCGCCGCCGGCGCGGGCAAGGCGCTCGCCGCGCGCGCGGCGCGCGAGGTTGGAGGCGCGGAGGCGCTGCTCGTCGCGATCGGCGACGACGCGACGGACGAGGATCTGTTCGAGGCCGTGCTGCCCGCCGGCGTGGCGGTCAAGGTCGGCAGCGGCCCGACCTGCGCGACCTGCCGCCTGGAGGACGTCGACGCGACACGGCGCGCGCTCACCGGGCTGCTCGGGTAGCGAAGTCGGCATGGCCGGAGCCGATGCAGTACAACAACCCACCGTGACTCGGCCCGATTCCTCCAAGACGCCACCGCCCCTCGGACCGGACCGGCTCGCCGCCCTCCGCGGCGAGCTGCGTCCGCGCGGCCTGCTCTCGCGCGCGCGCCGCCGGGTCGTGCTCCTGGCGCGCATGCGGCGCCTGTACTGGCTGCGCGCGCGCGTGCGCTTCGCCCCGAGCGAGGCACAGCGCTTGTTCCTGCTGACCGCGCTGATCGGCGTGTCTTGCGGGCTGGCGGCCGTGGCCTTCCACCTGCTCATCCGTCTGCTCGAGATGGACCTGATCGAGCGCGCGCTCGTCGCGCCGGGAACCAGCTGGATTCCCTGGACGATCCTCGTGCCGACGATCGGGGGCCTCGCCTGCGGACTGCTGCTGCAGTACGTCGCCCCCCGCGCCCGCGGCAGCGGCATCCCCGAGGTCAAGGCCACCTTCGCGCAGCGCGGCCGGAACCTGAGCCTGCGAGACGCGCTGGGCAAGTTCGGCATCGGCGCGCTGCAGATCGGGTCGGGCGCGTCGCTCGGTCGCGAAGGGCCGACCGTGCACATCTGCGCCTCGATCGCCAGCCGCATCGGGCGCATCGCCGGCCTCGCGCCGCGCAACGTGCGGCGCCTGCTCCCGGTCGGCGCCGCCGCCGGGATCGCGGCCGCCTTCAACGCGCCGATCGCGGCCGTGACGTTCACGATCGAAGAGATCGTCGGCGATCTCGACAAGACCGTGCTCTCGGGCGTGATCGTGGCCGCGGCGATCGCGGCGGTGATCGAGCGCAGCGTGCTCGGCGAGCACCCCGTCTTCGACGTGGCGCACAAGTACGGGCTGGCGCACGCCTCCTCGCTGCTCGTCTACGTCCTGCTCGGCCTCGCCGCCGGCCTCGCGGCCGTGGTGTTCACCGACTCGCTGCTGTGGCTGCGCAAGCGCTTCGCAGCGCTGCAGCTCCTGCCCGCCTGGGCCAAGCCGGCCGTCGGCGGCCTGCTCACGGGCGTGCTCGCCGTGCTGGCGCTGCAGTTCCTCGGCTCGCGCGGCGTCACCGGCGGCGGCTACGCGACGCTCGAGTCCGCGCTCAACGGGCAGCTCGCCACGCGTGCGATGCTGGCCCTGTGCGCGATGAAGATCGTCGCCACGGTCTTCTGCTACTCCAGCGGCGGGGCAGGCGGCATCTTCGCGCCTTCGCTCTTCATCGGCGGCATGCTGGGCGGCGCCGTGGGCGCGCTCGACACGACGCTGCTCGGCCACGCGGACACCCCGGTGGGCAGCTTCGCGCTGGTCGGCATGGGCGCCTTCTTCGCGGGCAGCATCCGCGCGCCGATCACCTCGGTCCTGATCATCGCCGAGATGACCGGCGACTACGCGCTGGTGCTGCCGCTGATGATCGCCAACACGCTGGCCTACGCCGTGGCACGCAAGCTGAGGCCGGAACCGATCTACGAGGCGCTGCTCACGCAGGACGGGATCCATCTGCGCGCCACGACCGGCCTGCACGTGCTCGAGAGCCAGTCGCTCGAAGAGGTGCTGGGCGCGAGCGCCGAGGTGGTGCGCTTCGAGGAGAACACGCCGGCCCACGCGCTGGGACTGGCGCGCTCGAAGCAGGAGGTGTACCCGGTCGTCGATCGCGCCAGCGGTCGCCTGATCGGCCTGATCACCGACGAGGAGCTCGAGCTGCTCGCCGCCGAACGCGGGCTGGAGCACTTCCTCAACGCCTCGGACGTGATGCGCCCGCCCGTGTCCGTCCGGCGCTCGGAGGACCTGCGCACGGCGCTGGAGACGATGCTCGCTCACGGGCTGCGCCGCCTGCCGGTCGTCGACGACGAGATGCGCGTGACGGGCCTGGTCGACGAGGCGTCGATCGCGCGCGCGTACCTGCGCGGACACACGGGCTGATCGAGGTCAGCGCGCCTTGCGCGCGGCGTTCCAGCGCGCGAACGCCGCGTCGAACTCTCCTTGGCAGCCCGCGAAGGCGCACTCGAACTCGTCGATCAGAGCGTGGCGCTCGTCGGGAGAGAGCGGCAGCGCCTCGCGGAGCAGCGCCTCGACCGCTGCGCTGTCGGCGAGGCGCGGAAGGAGCTGGATCTACGCCCGTGCGCCGCTGCGCACGCGGATCAACGCGCCACCCTGCTCGACGCAGCCGGCGTTCATCCAGTCGTGCACGTGGTCGCGCGGCAGGAGCGCGTCGAAGCGCTGGAGGAACTCAGGCCGCTCGTCGGAGATCGAGAGCGAGACGAGCTCGCGGCCATCGTGGACACTCACCGCGCGGCGTCCACACTCGATGCACACGAGCGGCTCGGTGGAGCGCACGGGCCGGTCCCGGCTGATGAGCGCGATGCAGACGCTGATCGCGCACACGAGGCCCGTGACGGACCAGATGAACCGTCGGATCTCCGGATGCAGCGCCACGCCTGTTCCTAGCGGCGCGCCGCTCAGTGGCTACCGAACAACCCCGGCAGCCACGTCGTCATCCACGGCACGTACGTGATCACCAGCACGCCGGCCAGCAGCACGAGCAGCATCGGGAACGAGGCGCGGATCACCTCGGGCATCGACTTCTTCAGCCGATAGCTCGCCAGGAACAGGTTCATCCCCACCGGCGGCGTCAAGTACCCCAGCTCGAGGTTCGCCAGGAACACGATGCCCAGGTGCACGGGCTCGATCTGGAAGTGCTCGCCCATCGGCGCGATCAGCGGCACGACCACGACGATCGCGGAGAACACGTCCATCAGGCAGCCGACGACGAGCAGGAACACGTTCAAGAGCAGCAGGAACTGCCAGGGCTCGTGCACCGACTGGCTGACCCACTCGAGCGCCTGGTCGGGCAGCTGCGCGAAGGTCAGGTACTTCGTGAAGCCCAGCGCGAGGCCGAGGATCATCAGCACGCCGCCGATCACGACGCCGCACTCGACCAGCACCTTGAGCGTGCCGCGCAGCGGCGCGAGATCGCGGTAGACGACGACCTCGATCACGAAGGCATAGAGCGCGGTCAGCGCCGCGGCCTCGACCGGCGTCGCCTGGCCGCTGAAGAGCGCGTAGAGCGCGACCGCGGGCAGCGCGAGCTCCCACTTCGCGGCCCAGATCGCCTTCCAGGCCTCGCGCGCCTCGAAGCGCACGCGGTTGCCGTCGAGCTTCGGCCCGCAGCGGATCCCCCACCAGGCGGTGAGGATCACGAGCATCGTGCCGGGCAGGATGCCGCCGAGGAACATGTCGCCGATCGAGACGCGCGCGATGATCCCGTAGAGGATCAGCGGCAGGCAGGGCGGCAGGAGCAGGCCGAGCGAGCCCGCGCCGGTGATCAGGCCCAGCGCGGCACGCTCGGAGTAGCGCGCGGAGAGCAGGATCGGCATCAGGAGCCCGCCCAGCGCGAGGATCGTCACGCCCGAGGCGCCCGTGAACGAGGTGAAGAAGGCGCACACGAGCGCCGTCACGATCGCCGGGCCGCCGCGGATCGAGCCGAAGAGCGCGAGGAACACGCGGATCAGGCGCTGCGAGGCGCCGCCCTCGGCCAGGAAGTAGCCGGCCAGCGTGAAGAGCGGGATCGAGGGCAGCGTGGCGTTGGTCACCAGGCTGTAGTGGTCGATCGGGATCGAGGCGATCGTCTCGCCGTCGCCCCAGAAGAGGATCAGCGCCGCGCCGCCGAGCGTGACGAAGATCGGCGCGCCGAAGAGCGTCGCGAGGCCGAGCACGAGCAGCGCCGGCAGCACGAGCTTCGCCGGATCGAGCGGCGGGTGCAGCGCGACGAGCACGATCGCGAGCGCGATGGCCGTGCAGGCGAGCTTCTCCTTCCAGCTGCCCGCCTCGTGCAGGATCGAGCGCAGCGCGACCAGCGCGAAGCCCAGCGGCAGCACGGCCTGCACGATCCAGAGCGGGATGCCCAGCGCGAGCGTCTTGCCCGCCGCGCTCTCGGTGACCACCCACTCGCGCCCGGCCTCGGCCAGGAAGAGCGCGACCGCCGCGGCCACGCCGTGGCTGAACAGGCGCATCGCGGTCTTGAACCAGCCCTTGAGGAAGGCCTCGGCCGTCGAGAGCGCGAGCATGCGCCCCTCGCGCGCGGCGACCGCGCCGCCGAGCATCCCGACGAGCAGCGTCAGGTGCTGCGCGAGCGTGGTCGAGCCCGAGATGCCGGTCGAGAAGCGCCGCAGCACGACGTCGGAGACCGGCAGGACCACGATGCCCGCCAGCGCGAGCGCGAGGCAGAGGTCCTCGATGCGCGCCAGGAACGAGAGCAGCGGTCCGCGCGGCGCGTGGACCGCATCCGGGAACTCCGCGATTCGGCTCTCGCCGCTCATCGCGCGCCGGACGCGGCGCGTTCGTGCGGCGCCTCGAGCGACTTCCCGCCGCCGGGCGCGGGCGCGTCCTTGGGCGGCGGCGCGGCGCCCTTCTCGCGGTGCTGGCGCAGCGTCTCCATCACGACGTCGTAGAGCTCCGCCGGCACCTGCGATCCGCGCAGCTGCGCGTAGACCGGCTGCAGGAACGCGCGCCAGGCCGCGACCTCCTGCGGCGTGGGCGTGATCACGTTCAGGCCGCCGGCCTTCATCGCCGCGATCGACTCCTGGCTCTCGACGCGGTTGCGCGCCATGACCTGGTTGCCGGTCTCGAGCGCGATCTGGTCCACGGCGGCGTGCGTCGCGCCCGGCAGCGCGTCGTAGACCTCCTTGAGCACGACGCAGCCTCCGACCAGCGGCGCCCACTCCAGGTCGAGCATGTAGGGCGCCGGCTTGTAGAACTGTCCGACCTGCGCGTAGAACGGGATCATCGGCACGCAGTCGATCAGGCCGGTCTGCAGCGCGGGCAGGATGTCGGTCGGTTCCAGCGGCTGCGGGTTGAGCCCGAGGCTCTTCATCAGGTCGACCTGCGCGACGTCGCCCGGCATCGTGAAGAGCTTGGTCTTCTTGAGATCGTCCGGCGTGCGCACGGGCTGCTTGGAGAAGTAGCGCACGAAGCCGATGTCGCCGACGAAGAGCAGCACGAAGCCCTTCTCGGCGAAGCGCTTCTTCAGGAGCGGCGCGAGGCGATCGCGCACGAGACCGACCTCGTCGAGGTCGCGGAAGACCAGCGGCAGGTTCTGCAGCGCGTTGATCGAGTCGTCGATCTGCTCGAGGCCCGCGGCGGTCAGCAGGCCGGCCTGCAGCTGCTTGACGCGCATCTTGCGCACCATCTCCGCCTCGCCGCCCATCGTGCCGTCGGAGTAGATCATCAGCTTGACGCCGCCCTCGGGCGCCGAGCGCAGGCGCTCGCTCATCGAGAGCAGGATCTTGTGCAGCGAGGAGCCCTTGGGCGCCAGCGTCGCCAGGCGCACGGGCTTCTTGTCGTCGGCGCCGGCCGTCGCGGAGAGCACGAACAGCGCCAGCGCGCCCAGGCTGCGCGCGAACTTCGACCAGGGAACGGGCTTCATGGCGCGACCCACTCTAGGGCGCCGGGCCGGCGCAGTTCCAGAGCGCGCGGGGGCTACTCCAGGAAGAGCTCGCTCGTGCGGGCGAGCAGCCAGCGCGCGCGGGCCTGCAGGACGAGGTTCTCCAGGCGCGTGTCCGGGCTCGCGTCGGCGTCGATCGCGAGCGCCTTCCCGAGCAGCTCCTCGAACTCGGCACGCTTCTGCTCCTGCACGCAGACCGACTCGGCCAGCGCCACGTAGGGCCCGGCGCGCCGGCCGCGGCTGAGCTCGACCGCGCGAGCGAAATGGACGCGCGCACGCTCCTCCCAGCCGCGGTGCGCGCCCGGACGGCTGCCCTCGTACGCGATCAGGACGGTATGCAGACTGCCCTGGTCGAAGCTCTCGTCGAGCGCCAGCGCGCGGTCGAAGAGCGCCTCGACGATCGGCTGGTCGGCGAGCAGCGCCGGCGAGTCCTTGGCCTGCGTCAGCGCGCCGCCCCAGGCCGCCGCCAGCCAGTAGGCGCGCTCGAGGTCGCCGCGCTCGAGCTCGCGCGCGGCCGCGACGGGATCGGCGCGCAGGCGCGCCTCGAAGCCGGGATGCGCGATCTCGAGCCCGCGCAGTCCGTAGCCGCGCGCGCGCAGGTAGAGCTTCTGCGCGCGCAGGCGCAGCGACTCGGAGGCGGCCAGATCGACCGGCTCGGCGTGCTCGGCGTCCTGCTGCACGAAGGCATAGGCGTACTGCGTGAACCCGCGCGTCGCCGCCAGCAGCAGGCCGGCGTGCTCGGGCTCCTCGGCCAGCAGGCTCTCGATCAGCTTGAGGCTGAACGGAACGGCCTGGCGCACGAGCTCGGGATCGTCGTCGGAGGCGAAGGTGGAGCCGCTGTGCGCCAGCGCGTCGCCGAGCTTGCCGATGGCGAAGCGCTCGATCGAGCAGCTGCCGAGCGCGAGCAGCGGCGCGCACGAGAGGGCCAGTCGCAGACAGAGCTTCGCGGTCGGGTGCATGGTCGTCCTCCGGGCAGCGGACAGAGTGCGCGAGGCGCGGGCGGAACTCCAGCAGGTTGCGTATTCCGCCGCGCCGCCGCAGGGTTATCCTGGCCTCATGCCCAAGCGCCGCCTGCAGGTCCTGACGGAGACGGAGACCGAACGCAAGAGCGGCCTCGTGCCGCAGTGGAAGGTGATCCTGCTCGACGACCCGACCACCACGATGGACTTCGTCACCAACCTGCTGGTGACCCTGTTCCACAAGCAGCCCGCGGAGGCCGAGCGCCTGATGCTCGAGGTGCACAAGAGCGGTTCCGCGCTGATCACGATCACCACGCTCGAGCGCGCCGAGCTGTACGTCGAGCAGATCCGTTCGCTGGCGCGACCGCGCGGCTTCCCGCTCACGGCCAAGCTCGAGCCCGCCTGAGGGACAGGAGCGAGTTCCATGCGAGCCATCGTCCTCGGCGCCGGCGTGTGCGGCTTGAGCGCCGCCGAGCGCCTCTCCAGCTCCGGCTTCCAGGTCGAGGTCTGGGCGCGCGAGCGGCAACAGGGCACGACCTCGACCATCGCCGGCGCGATCTGGTATCCGTTCCACGCCAACCCGATCGAGCGCGTGCGCGGCTGGGCCTTCGAATCGCTCGAACGCTTCGAGGCGCTCGCGCGCGAGCGCGAGAGCGGCGTCGTCCTGCGCAGCGGCATCGAGGTCTTCGGCCCGGGCCTCGCGCCGCCCGCCTGGCTGGCCGAGATGCCGGCCGTGCGCGAGCTGGAGGCGAGCGAGGTCCCGCGCGGCTACGGCCGCGGCTTCGAGTTCCGCGCACCGGTCGTCGAGACGCCGCTGTACATGGCCTGGCTGGAGAAGCGCGTGCTCGGCCTGGGCGCGCGCATCCAGACGCGCACGGTGCGCTCCTTCGCCGAGGCCTTCGACGAGGCGCCGCTGGTGGTCAACGCGACGGGACTGGGCGCGCGCGAACTGTGCGGCGATACGGACCTGCACGCGCTGCGCGGCCAGGTCGTGCGCGTCGCGCAGGCCGGCTTCGAGCGCTTCGCCTTCGACTTCACCGGAGCGAACCCGACCTACGTCATCCCGCGCGCGAGGGACGTCGTGCTCGGCGGCTCGCTCGAGCCCGAGCATCCCGACGCCGCGGCGAGCGCCGCCGCGCTCGACTCGATCCGCGCGCGCTGCCGCGCGCTCGAGCCGCGCCTGGCCGAGGCACGCGAGCTCGGCACGCTCGCGGGGCTGCGGCCGGCGCGCTCGGTCGTGCGCCTGGAGGCCGAATCGCCGCGGCCCGGACAGCTGCTCGTGCACGACTACGGCCACGGCGGCGCCGGCATCACGCTCTCCTGGGGCTGCGCCGAGGAGGTGCTCGCGATCGCGAGGCGCTGGAGGGACCGCGCGTGAGGCGCGCGTTCCTCGTCTTCTCGCTCGCGATGCCGGGCGGGTTCGCACTCGCGCTCGCCGCGCTGGCGGGCTGCCGCACGAGCGGCGTGCACGACGGCTGGCAGGGACGCATCGAGGTCCACGGCACGATGCGCGAGGTGATGATGGAGGGCCGCACCGAGGGCCGCGTCGAGCTCGTGCCGCTGCAGGGCGATCCCGCGCGCATCGGCATCGGCTCGCTGGCCGGGCTCGAGGGCGAGATCGTGCTCGTCGACGGCGTGGCCTGGATCACGCGCTCGGCGCCGCTGGGCGTGCTCGAGACCTACGCCGGCGCGAAGCGCGGCGAGAGCGCGACGATGCTGGCGACGGCCGAGGTCGCGCGCTGGATCGAGCTCCCGATCCCCGGCGGGGTCGCGGCCGACGCGCTCGAGGGCTTCGTCGCCGAGAGAGCACGCGAGAACGGCCTCGCGCACACGCCGGTCTACCCCTTCGTGATCGAGGGCGAGCTCGACGATCTGCGCGTGCACGTGCTGCACGGACGCTGCCCGATGGCCGGACCCGGCCCGGCGGAGAGCGAGCCGGTGCGGCGCCTGGTCCCGAGCGCGCACGGACGCCTGGTCGGGTTCCACAGCGAGCTCCCGCCCGGCACGCTGACGCACCACGGCGAGACGCAGCACCTGCACGTGCTCCTGCGCGGGAGCGAACCGCTCGCCGCGCACGTCGACTCGGTCCGCGTCGGCGCCGGCGCCGTGCTGCGCCTGCCCGCCCCCTGATCCGCGAACATCCGTGCCCGCCACGGTTTTTAAGCGAACAACCGTGGCGGGCACGGATGTTCGCGGATCAGGCCGACAGGCTCGCCGGGCCGCCGCCGCCGGCGCGGTCGCCGAGCGAGCCGCGCAGCGCGCGCGCGAGCAGCTTGCCCAGCGGCAACTGCAGCTTCTCCGCCGGGCTGGTGTGCAGCAGCTCGGCGAAGTGGCGCGCGTTCTCGACCTCCTCGGCCGTGATGCGCCCGCCGCTCTTGTGCTGCAGCGAGAGCGAGAGGCGCTGTGCCGCGGGATCCAGGTGCGCGATGCGCACCGCGATCGTCTGTCCGGGCGCGAGCAGCGTGCGCAGCGGCACGCCCGCGACCAGGCCGCACTCGCTCGCGTGCAACAGGCCCTCGACGCCGCGCTCGATCTCGACGAAGGCGCCGAACTCGACCAGGCGCGTCACGCGCCCCTCGACGATCTGGTCGACGTAGCAGCGCCGCTCGAGCGAGCTCCACGGGCTGGCGAGCAGCTGCTTGCGGCCGAGCGCGATGCGCTTGCCGCCGGCCTTGACGCTGAGCACGACCGTGTCGATCACCTCGCCCAGGCGCACGACCTCGGAGGGATCCTCGACGCGCGCGTGGTCCAGGTCGGAGGCGTGCACGAGGCCTTCGAGCCCGTGCCCGAAGGCGACGAACACGCCGTAGCTCTCGATGCGCACGACCCGTCCCTGCACGCGCTCGCCCACGCGCAGGCCTGCGATCTCGCGCTGGTGCAGGCTCTCGCGCTGGCGCTGCAGCACCAGCTTGCGCGAGACGATCACGCGCTGGCGCTCCGGATCGACCTCGAGCACCTCGACCGTCACGTTCTTGCCGACCAGCGGCTCGGGCCGCTCGTCGCGCGCCAGGCCGCTGTGCGACTTGGGCAGGAAGGCGTGCAACGGCCCCACCTTGAGCTCGAAACCGCCCGGAGCGAGGCGCACGACGCGCGCCTGGACCAGGCTGCCCTCCTCCATCGCCTCCCAGGTCTCGAGCGTCTCCTCCTCCTTGAGCGAGAGCGCCCACAGGCCTTCCTCCTGGCCGTGCAGCGTGAACTCGTAGCTGTCCCCGGGGATCGGCGGCCGGCGGAAGTGCCGGCGCGCGATCACGCCCTGCATGCGCGGGCCGAGCTCGACGAAGATGTCGTTCCCGAAGCTGCCGACGATCGTGCCGCGCCAGACGCGCAGCGTATGTGGACCACGGTGCTTCTCTTCCTGAGCTTGACCACGACGCGGATCCATGGCGGCCTCCAAGCTGGAACAGGGGGGAGCGCTTTCCCAGATCTCCTGGGGAAAGCATGCAACAGGATCGCCCGGCTTGCCACGGCCACTTGACGGAATCGTGGCGGCGCTGCGGCGCGCCTCAGGCGCGCAGGCGGTAGGCGTTGGCCGAGGGCACGTAGTCGCGCCGCGGGATCTTGTCCTCGCGCGTGCCGCGCAGCGTCGCGGCGAGGTCGGGGAGCGCCTCGTCGAGGTAGTAGGAGTGCTCGACCAGCCCGCCGACCACGTCCGAGCAGTCGATGTTGACGACACCCGCCGGGACATCGAGCGGATGCTTGGGTCCGCGCTGTCCGAGCCGGTCGGGGTTGCCCTTGGTCAGGTCCGAGACGCGCAGCGCCTCGTCGCCGGAGTTGTAGTAGACGTTGATGCGCCGGCCGATCTCCGGAAGGCGGCCGAGCTTGTTCTCGGACTCCAGCGCGTCGTTGTCGACGTCCGCCGAGCACAGCGCGATCTCGGAGAAGATGCGCGGCAGCTTGCCGCCGACGTTCTTGCGCAGGTGCCAGAGCGTGTTCTCGAGCACGAAGTTGCCCATGCTGTGGCAGAGGAGGTGGATCGAGGAGCCGCAGTACTGCTCGCGCGGCAGCTCGGAGAGGAAGCCCGCGAGCTTCTGGAAGCCGCGCGAGAAGGCCAGGCCGGAGCTGGCCGCGTCGTCGCGGTCGCTGCGGTAGGCGAGAAAGGGCTTCATGCTGCCGTCGGAAGGCCAGGTGAAGAGCACCACGTCGAGCTTGCAGCCTTGCTGGCCGAGCTTCTGCTGCAGCGCCATCGCCGCGCCGACCGCCTGGTCGAAGGTCGTGTTGTAGCCGTGGATGTAGACCAGCACGTCGCGCTTCTTCTCCATCGACTGCTTGAGCTCGGTGAAGAGGCGGCGCGAGCCGAGCACCTGCGGCGAGGCATCGAGGTCCTCGGGGTAGACCTGCACGAGCCCCCGTCCGTCCCCGAGCAGCTCCGTCAGCGCATCGGAGAGATCCGAGCCCGCGGCCGGGAGCCTCGTCGTGCGCGTGTCGAGGTTGACCTCGCCGAAGCGCAGCTCGAGCGGATGCGTCGGGTTGAAGTGCATGCCGAAATCACGCACGGGCGTCCCCAGCGGGTCACGATTGGTCGCAAAGCGGATGCGCAGCTTCATGCGCGCATTGTGCGCAGCGGCCGGCGTCAGAGCCAGCTCTCGAAGGCCCGCCCGTCCGCGGCGAGCACCTCCTGCGCCGCGCGCACGCCGTGCCACTGCGCCTCCTCGAAGAGCGCCATGGCCGAGAGGTCGGTGTGCGCGAAATGGACGCGGCCGCGCGACAGCGCAGCCTCGCGCCGCGCGCGCCCCCAGACGAAGCCGGGCACGGGCCGCACCATCGCGTGGCCCCAGCGCCAGACGTCGATCGACTCGACGCACCCGGCGAGGCCCTCGTGCGCACGCTCGAGGTCGCGGAGCACCTCGTCGCGCCAGTCCTCCCAGCGCGCGGCGAGCACGCGCTCGCGCTCGGCGCGCGCGTCGACGCCGGGAAAGGGCCGGTACCAGGTCCAGACGCTGCGCGCGTCGGTGCGATCCTGCTGGTGCGTCGCGACGACGTAGCCCAGCGACTCGCTCTCGACCAGCACGTTGTCCCAGCAGCGCGGGAAGCCGCGCGAGGCCGGCGCCTCGCGCAGCGTCAGGTTCGCCACGACCCACGGGCTGGTCTCGAAGCCCTCGCTGCCCAGCTCCGGGAGCAGCCTGCGCGCGACGAAGCGCGGCAGCGCGCAGATCACGTGCGCCGCGGAGAGCTCGAGCAGCGTGCCGCTCGCGACGTCGAGCACGCGCACGAGCACGCGCTGCGGGCCGGGTTCGATCCCGAGCACGAGCTGTCCGCAGCGCGCGCGCGAGCCCGCGAGCCCCGCGAGGTGGCGCACGAGGAAGGCGTTGCCCTCGGGCCAGGTCAGGAAGTCCGCCGGATCGTGGCCGCGGTCGGTCAGGCGCGCGGCGAAGTAGTGCACGCCGGCCCAGGCCGAGGTGTTCGCGAGCGTGCAGCCGAAGTCGTCGCGGCAGGCGTACTCGACGTACCAGCACAGGCGCGGCGAATCGAAGCCCTCGCGCGCGAGCCACTGCGCCATCGAGATCCCGTCGAGCGCGAGCGCCTCGGGTTCCTGCGCGCTCGTCTCCATAGGCAGCGCGAACCAGCGCCGGCCCTGCGCGTCGCGCCGCGCGGCGAACGCGCGCATGCGCTCCTCGAAGCGGCGCAGCTGCTCGAGATCGCGCGCCCTCGCGCCGTCGACGCAGAAGAGGCCCTCGCTCCAGGCGCCGGCGAAGAAGAGGCGCTCCTTGGGATCGCGCACGAGCGCCGTCTCGGGCACGACGAGGCGCCCGTCGGCAGCGAAGCCGCGCGCGAGGCCGAGCTCGCCGAGCAGCTCGCACACCGCGCGCTGCTCGCGCGTCGGCACGGGCAGGTAGTGCGCGCCCCAGGGGAAGGCCGAGACCTCGTTTGCGCCGCCGACGGCCGTGCCGCCGTGCTGGTCCTCCAGCTCGAACAGCGCGAACTCGTCCAGGCCCGCGCGCGCCAGGCGCCACGCGGCCGAGAGGCCCGCGATGCCGCCGCCGAGGATCGCGACGGCGACCTCCTCGCGCCGCGTCGCTCCCGCGGGCACGGCGGCGGTGCGCAGGAGGTGACCGCGCGCGTCGCTCTGCCCGACGATGCGACCGGTGATCGCGCGCCGCCTCGCCGCGCAAGCCGGGAAGGCCAGGCCCGCGGCCAGCGCCGCGCCCGACTGCAGGAACTCGCGGCGCGTCGCCATCAGTTGAGCTTGCGCCAGTCGTCCTCGTAGTAGCGCACGAGCACCTGCTCGTCGAGGCGGTTGGTCTCGACCTCCAGCGCCTGCATGTCCGGCGCGAGGTGGAAGAGCGAGCGCAGCGTCGGACCGTCGAGGAAGCGCGCGCCGGGGAGCGCCTGCTCGGGCACCTCGAAGGAGCGCCGCGAGGCGAGCACGAAGCCCCACTCGCCGAAGGAGGGCAGGAAGACGTGGTACGGCCGCGCGAACAGGCCGACCGACTCGATCGTGCGCGTGATGCACCAGAAGGCGCGCCGCGCGAAGAGCGGCGAGGTCGACTGCACCGCGACCACGCCGTCGGCGGCGAGGTTGGCGACCAGGCGCTGGTAGAAGGCGCTCGTGTAGAGCTTGCCGACGCTGTAGTTGTTCGGGTCGGGGAAGTCGACGATCGCCAGGTCGAAGGGACCGCGCCGCTCGGCCAGCCAGCGCATCGCGTCGTCGTGCAGCACCTCGACGCGCACGTCGGCGAGCGAGCGGCGGTTGAGCTCGGCGAGCGGCGCGAACTCCGTCGCCAGCCGCGTCATCTCCGGATCGATGTCGACCAGCGTCACGTGCTCGACGCCGGGCTGCAGCAGGATCTCGCGCACGGCCAGGCCGTCGCCGCCGCCGAGCACGAGCACGCGCCGCGCCGACGGGTGCACGGCGAAGGCCGGGTGCACCAGCGCCTCGTGGTAGCGGTACTCGTCGACGCTCGAGAACTGCAACCCGCCGTTCAGGTAGAGCTGGAAGCCGGCGGCGTTGCGCGTGACGACGATGCGCTGGTAGGGCGTCGACTCGGCCAGCACGATGTCGTCGCCGTAGAGCGCGGCCTCGCCTCCGCGCGTGATCGCGCCCGAGAGGCCCAGCAGCGCCGCGAGCAGCGCGATCACCAGCGCCGCGCGTGCGCGCAGCCAGCCCGGATGCGCCAGCCGCGCGGCGAAGATCCACGTGCTCCACAGTCCGACCAGCGCGTTGACCAGGCCGAAGACCAGTGCGCTCGCGACGACGCCCAGGTGCGGCACGAACAGCAGCGGGAACGCGAGGCTGACGACCAGCGCGCCGACGTAGTCGAAGCTGAGCACCTTCGCGACGAGCTCCTTGAACTCGAGCTCGTCCTTCAGGATGCGCAGGAGCAGCGGGATCTCCAGGCCGACCAGCGTCCCCACGAGCAGGATCTCGCCGTACAGGATCGGCCGGAACCACACGCCGCGTGCCGAGGCGAGCGAGAGCACGACCGCCGACGTCCCGCCGGCGAAGGCGACCGCGAGCTCGAGGTCGACGAAGCGCGCCACGAGCGAACGCGCGAGGAACTTCGAGAGCCAGGCCCCGATGCCCAGCGCGAACAGGTACAGCCCGATCGCCAGCGAGAACTGCGTCACCGAGTCGCCGAGCAGGTAGGACGAGAGCGTGCCCGCGACGAGCTCGTAGCCCAGGCCGCAGGCGGCGACGACGAAGACGGTCAGGAAGACCAGTCCCAGGCGCATCGGGGTGCGCGTGCGCGCCTCAGTGGATCGCCGCGGCGACGATGATCGCGATGCCCAGCAGCATCGCCCCCATCACGATCGCCAGCGCGGTGTTCTGGTCCTCGGCGATCTCCTTCTCGATCGAGAAGGGCGCGAGCTTCTTCATCAGCACGATCGCCAGGCCGAACAGCCCGACGCCGAGCATCCCGAAGACGACCGCGAACACCACGCCCTGGATCAATGCTCTCTCGTCCATCTCACTTGCCTCCGTGCGAACCCGAGAACCAGAAGTGCGAGCCGCTCGAGCCCGAGCTCGAGCCCGTGGATACGCGCACCGACGGATCGATGCGCTCGTAGGCGGCCGTGCTCGGCTCGTGCGCGCGGCCCTCGGAGAAGCCGTACCAGCCCGCGAGCGCGAGGCCGCCACACAGATACAGGATGCGCAGCGTCTTCATGTGTCCGTCCTCATCCGGCGTGGTCGCTCTGCGACCAGCGCTGTCCTTCGATGACCCCCGACACGATCGAGAAGACCAGCGGCACCGCCAGCAGCAGCACGATCAGCAGGAACGCCGTGCCGAGATCCCCGCCGCCGCTGGTGACGCGCAGCGTCAGCACGCCGGTGCGCGCCACGGCGCTGGCATGCGGATCGATCCGCAGCCGGTAGCGCCCCGCGGCGAGGCCGCCGATCTTGAGGACGGCGGTGCTCGTGTCGGCCGATTCGGGCACGCCGGCCACCGGTCCGCTGGTCGTGACCGAGAAGGGACGCGCCGAGCCGCTCGTGAGTTCCTCGACCAGCCCGTCGCACGCGAAGCCGCCCGTCGCCAGGCCCGGTGCGGTCAGCGCGATCGTCGCGCGCGTGCGCAGCCCCAGAGGTGCCGCGATCTCGAACTCGTCGCTGACGATCGCGCCGCCCAGGCTCAGCCCGTGCGTCGACTGCAGCACGACGCGCTCGGGGCGCGCCGCGACCAGCGCGATGCCGAGCGCGAGGAGCACCAGCGCGAGCACGCCGAAGAGCTTCCAGAACCCGCCCAGCACCTCGGCCACGCGGTTGGGCTGCGCCGGGCCGATGGTGCTCGGCGCGGGCAGCGGCTTCGCGAGGCTGAAGGCGCGCTCGATCTCGGCTCGTTCGACGTGCGTCGCGAGCGAGACGAGCTTCTCGCCCGCGCTCTCCTCGAAGGAGATCATGTTCGGCGCGTCGACGAAGTCGTCGCCACGCACCTCCTCGCCGACCTCGACCTCCCAGTAGACCTCGCCGACGACGCGGTCGACGCGCGCGACGCCGCCCGAGAAGTGCTTGAAGCGGCGCCCCTTCCACTGCACGCGCGAGCCGGAGCGCTTGACGTCGGCCAGGTTGAGCGGCTCGACGAAGGTCCAGTGGTTCTGCGCGCACACCAGCCAGCGGTAGGCGCCGTCGGCGCGGCGCAAGAGCCACTCGTCCCAGGGCCAGCGCTGCCCGTCCGAGCGCACCGAGCGCTCCAGGTGCGCCAGCACCTCGAAGGATTGGCCGAAGAGCGTGCCCTTCGCGCCGACGTCGGGCCCGCGCGGCGAACGGAACAGCTCGCTCACCGCCAGCACGCGCAGGACCGGCGCTCGCGGGTCGAGCAGCGCGCCGCAGTACGGGCAGCCCAGCCGCTGCGTGTTGGCCGCGTCGCGCAGGTCGATCGCGCCGGCGCACTTGGGGCACTCGACGCGCTGCGCCGCGGTCTTGCGCCTCACGGGCGCCTCGCTGCCGGTCGTGTCCAGGTGCAGATCGGCGAGCTCGCGCCGCACGCCGAGGTAGATCGTCTCGCACTGCGTGCCCGCGCCGTAGTCGAGCGTTCCGAAACCGCCCTGCGCGCCCGAGAGGTCGGCGTAGTTGACGAGCGCGCCCGGCCGCAGGTCCGCGCTCAGCTCGCCGCGCAGCGCGGTGACGGCGCCGCGGCCCTTCTCGGCGACGAGCCAGCGCCCGTGCGCGCCCAGATCGAGCTCCTCGCCCGCCGAGAGCGCGTCGTACGCGGGCACGCTGAGCGTCGGCACCGCGAAGGTCACGAGGTACTGGCCCTGCGCCTCGGCCAGCCAGCCGCTCTTGCCCGAATCGAAGAGCACGTTCCACTCGTTCCACGGCCCCGCGCCGTGGTCGAGCTGGATCTGCCCGACGACGACGAAGCGGTTGCCGTCGAGCGCGCCGCGCGCGCCGAGCGCGATCGGCGACTCGATCGGCGCGACCTCGGCGACCAGGCCGATCGTCTCGAGCGCTTGCCCCTTGCGGATCGAGGCGTAGCGGCAGTGCGAGCAGACGACGATCAGCGTCGCGACGTTGGCGAACTCGATCTCCGCGCCGCAGGCCGGACAGGTCGCGCTGCGCGAGCTCATCGGCCTCGCGCTCCGGGCGCGGCCGGCGCGGACGCCCGCTCGACGCCGCGCTCGAGCGTGCGCGGATCGACGCCGCGCTCCAGCGCGCGCAGCTCGACGCGCGTCGCACCGAGGAACTCCGCCAGGCGCGCGCTCCAGTCCCACTCCGGCCGTCGCCGGCAGCAGTACAGATCGAGCGCCGCGTAGCCGCGCTCGGGGAAGGTGTGGATCGAGAGGTGCGACTCCGACAGCACGAGGAAGCCCGTCAGACCGCCCGGCGCGGGGAAGTGCTGCCAGACCGTCTCGCGCATCGGATGCAGGTCGAGCTCCTCGACGGCCGCGCGGACGAGCGCTTCCAGCTCGCGCTCCGAGCGCAAGCGCTCGGGATCGCACCCGAACGCGTCGACGATCCAGACACAACCGGTTTCCGGCACGGGCGCGGAGTGTAGGTGCGGCGTGCGCTTCGATCCAGGACGCTGGCGCGTGCTCGCGGCGCGGGGGGGCCTCATCGCGCCGCCGCGTACACCGCGTCGCGGCCCGCATTCAGGTAGGCTGGTGGTGAACTTCGGCTTCCCGCCATGAAGCGTGTGCTGATCGTCTCGCTGGTCGTGCTCGAGCTCGCGCTGGTCGCGCTGGTGTGGTGGGCGAGCACGCATTCCTCGAAGCCGACGCTCGAGCCGGGCGCGCCATCGGGCGCGGAGACACCGGCGCCGGTCGCGCCGGTGCAGGCGCTCGACCTCGAAGCGGAACCGGCGCCTGCGGATGCGCGTCGCGAAGAGCGCCCTGCGCTCCCGGTTGCCGCGCCTGCCGCCCCCGCGGGGTCCGAACAGAGGATCAGCGCCGTGCGCGGCCTCGTGGTCTTCGCCGACGACGGCAAGCCGGTCGGCGGCGGCGAGGCCTACTTGACCTGCACTCCCGCGACGCCGACGGGCTTCGTCCCCTTTCCCAGCGCCGTCCCGCGCGACCATTCCGTGCGGACGAAGCGGCAGGTTCCGCTCGCGGCCGACGGCAGCTTCGCCTTCGAGCTCGCTCCGGGCTCGCAACTGCACTTCCTCGACGTGTGCGCCGCGGACGAGGCGCTCGACGGGCCGCCCACGCCGGGCAACGCCGCACGTCGCTTCGCGCGCAAGCGGGTGGGACTGGAGGAGCGACTCGGATCGTCGCCGCGCGAGGTGCGCATCGAGGTCCAGCGCGGGATCGAGCTCGCGGGCTCCGTCGTCGATGCCGGCACGGGTCGCGGTATCCCCGGCGCGAGCGTGCGCGTGCGTTCGAACGCGCACGAGCCGCTGCAGTTCCTCACCGATCCCGACGGGAGCTTCCACCTCGCCGGGTACGAGCGCGCGGAGCTGGGAAGGCCGTGCGTGCTCGAGTTCGCGCACCCCGACTGCATCCCCGCGGAACGCACGCTGCAGGAGGAGGAGCTCGCTCCCGGCGCCGCGCCGCTGCGGATCGTGCTGCAGCGCGGGCTCAGCGTCCGCGGGACGCTGGTCGATGGGGCCGGCCGTCCGCTCAGCGGGGTCGCGCTGCAGATCCGCGCCACGGGCATCCAGGCGCTGGACCTGGGCGCGACGAACGTCTGCTCGGCACGCAGCGACGAGCACGGCGCGTTCCTCGTCCGCGGCCTGCCGCACTGCGAGGCGGCCGTGCTCTCGATCGAGGAGCAGCTCGCGTTCGAGACGGGCGTGCTGGCCGCGCGGCGCGAGCTCGGCCCGCTGCGCGCGGACGTCGCCGGCGTGGGACTCGAGCTCGAGACCTTCGGCGAGCTGGTCGTCGTCGCCCGGCTGCAGGGCGGCTTCACGCTCGCGCCGCGCGAGTTCGAGGTGCTCGTCTCCGGCGGCACGAGCCGCTCCGTGCGCGTCGACCCGCAGCGGCTGGGACGCGTGGTCCGCGTGCCCTTCGGCCGCGAGGTCGAGCTCGTGGCCTGCGCCGCCTCGCGCACGAGCGGCGCGCGCGCGAACGCCTACGTGCGCGGGACGCGCCGGGTCCGTCTCGATCCGCATGGGGACGTGCCGCAACCGTTCGTGATCGAGCTCGACGAGACCGGCGAGCGGGACTTCCCCGCGCCTGCCCCGGGCACGCGCGAGTTCGAGCTCTCGGGCCCCGCGTACCTCGCCGGCGCGGTCGATCTCGAGCTCGTCGACGCCGCGACGGATCGCGCGCTCGACGGCGAGGTGTGGGTCTCGCTCGCCGCGCCGGGCTCGAGCGTGACCTTCGGCACGCTGCGCGCCGGTCGCGTGCGCGTCCGCGGCGTGCCGGGCACGTACCCGATCGAGGTCGAGACGCAGGACCGGCTGCACCACCGGTTCGACCTCGTGATCCCGGCGGAGGGGCTGGGGCATGAGACGTGGCGGGTGGGCAGCGTGCGATGAAGCGCGTGCTGATCGTCACGCTGGTCGTGCTCGAGCTCGCGCTGGTCGCGCTGGTGTGGTGGGCGAGCACGCACACGAGCACGCACGAAACCGCGCCGGTCGCTGAGCCTGAACTCCCGGCGCAGGACGTTGCGAGCGCGGCAGCACTCGAGCTCGAAACGGCCGCGCGCGAACCCGTCCAGTCGATCTCACCCCGCGACGCAGCTCCGCGCGAGCCGGTCACCCGGCGACGTCTGCCGCCAGCGCCTCCTTCGGACGTGGACCCGCTCGCGGACGCCGAGCTGCACGGCCTGGTCGTGTTCGCGGACACGGGGCTGCCCGTCAGCGGCGGCGTCGTCCAGTGCGCCTGCACCGTCGAGCACGACACGGTGATCGGAGGGAACACTTCTCCGAAGGACCGCACACGCCAGACCGATGCCCGCTTCGCCCCCATCACCCGTCTCTTCCCCGGAGCCGAGATCCAGGCCGACGGCACGTTCGTGCTGCAGGTCCAGAGCTCCGCGCGCATCCAGCGCGTCGATCTCTCCGGGCTCTCGCGCTCCGAAGCGCCCGCGGGCCAGAGCTACCTCCCGCGCGTGCTCGCGCTCGACAAGCCCTTCGCCGAGCTCGGCTCGCGGCTGCGCATCGAGGTCGTCCGCGGCTTCGAGATCACGGGCCTCGTCGTCGACGCCGCCAGCGGCGCGCCGATCGCCGGCGCGCGCGTCGAGACGGCGGAGAACTGGGCCCTGCCCGACCACGCCGACACCGACGCGAGCGGCCGCTTCGTGCTCGCGGGCATGGGCCTGCGCGATCCGGGCAAGCGCGCGAGCCTGATCTGCAGCCACGCCGATTTCCTGCGCACCGAGCTCGAGTTCCAGCCGGGCGTCCTCCGTCCGAACGGGCCGCGACTGGTGCTGCAACCTCGGCGCGGCCTCTCGATCTCCGGCAGGCTGCTCGACCAGCACGACCAGCCGCTCTGGGGCATCGCCGTGCGGCTCGACGTCGACGAGCCGGCCTTCCTCGAGAGCGAGCGCCCCGAGCCCCAGCCGCGCCGCGAGCGCACCGGGCTGCGCGGCGAGTTCCGCTTCTCGCCGCTGCCCGCGTGCGCGAACGTGACGGTGACGATCGAGGAGCAGACCGCGAGCGGCCGCGCGATCCTCGAGCAGCGCTTCGAGCTCGGCGCCCTGCGCAGCGATCGCGCCGACGTCGTGCTGCGGACGACGACCGGCGTGACGATCGCCGTCCACGCGGAGCTCGCGAGCGGATCCCGGCTGCGGCCGAACGAGTTCACGCTCGTGTGCCCGGCCGAGAGCCGCGCCCGCGTGATCTCCCGCGCCGGCGCCGCGCAACGCGTCAACGTGCCGCTGCACGAGCTGGTCGAGATCGAGGCCTTCGCACGCGCCGGGTCGAGCGAACCCCGCGACGTCTTCGTGCGTGGAACGGGCCGGGTGCTCTTCGATCGCGAATCGGACACGCCGCAGAGCCTGACGATCGTGCTCGACGCGCCTGGACGCTTCCGGATCCCGGCCGCGCCCGAAGGCAGCGTCGAGCTCGCGCTCCCCGCGCCCGACTACCTGCGCGGCGCGCTCGACGTGCAGCTCCTCGACGACGCGACCGGCGAGGTGCTCCAGGGCGGGCGCGAGGTGCGCCTCTCGTGCGGGCAGTCCGCAAGGAACGTGGCGGGGCTTCCCAGCGGCTGGGTGCGCTTGACGGGCAAGCCCGGCGCCTACCCGCTGCACGTTCTGATCCCGCACATCGCGGACGACACGCTGCAGCTGACGATCCCCTCCTCGGGCCATGCGAAGCGAGTCGCGCGCGTGAGGACGAGCCCGTGAAGCACGCCGGGATCCTCGCGCTGGTCGTGCTGACGATCGCGCTGGTCGCGCTGGCGTGGTGGGCGAGCACGCGCACGAGCCCGCACGAGACCGTGCTGCGCACGCCCGACAGCGTCGCTCCGACGCTGGCGTCCTCCGCCGAGCTCGAAGCGCCCACGCTGGAGCTGAACTCCGTCGCAGCAGCGGCCGTTCCCGCCGAACGCGAGCCGATCGACGCGCAGCCCGCGAGCACCACGCCAACCGCCGCGGCCGTCGACGCCCGCGTGCACGTTGAGGTGCTCTACGCGGACTCGAACCGCCCGGTGCGCGGCGCGAAGGTCTTCGTCGGGCCTCCGCCGACCGAGGGCGTCACCGATGAGCACGGCGTGCTCGATCTCCCGCTTCCCGAGGGTTCGACGCTCGTCGACGTGCGCGCCGAGGCGACCGAGGAGGGCGACCGCTTCGTCCCCTACCAACGCGAGCTCGGACAGCTCGTGCGCGCCGGGCGCAACACGATCCTCGTGCGCGTCGATCGCGGCATCGACCTGCACGGCCTCGTGCGCGACGCCGCAACGGGGCGCGCGATCGCCGGCGCGCACATCCGGTACCACGGCTTCGGCCAGCGCACGCGCATCGACTCGCGCGAGGACGGCTCCTTCGACTGCGTGGCGCTGCTCGTCAACGCGCGCAACGTGCAGCCGCTCGAGGTCCAGAGCGAGGGCTACCTGCCCGCCGTGCTGAAGCCCGACGCCAACGTGCTCGATCCGGGTGCCGCGCCGATCCTGATCCTGCTCGAGACGGGCATCGTGCTCTCGGGGCGGATCGTCGACGCGGATCGCGCACCGGTCGCCGGCGCGCACCTGACGCTCTCGACGACGAGTTCCTCCTGGGCCAACAGCGACGAGCTCGGGCGCTTCGAGTTCCGCGGCATCGCACCGAGCGAGCACGCCTCCCTGTACGCGCAAGCGCAGTCGTCCTCGAGTCCGCCGATCGTCGACGCCTCGCTCGACCTCGGCGCGCTGATCGCGAGCCGCTTCGACGTCGAGCTCCAGGTGCAGAGCGCGCTCGAGCTGCGGGTGTTCGCCGAACTCGCCGACGGGACGACGCTTGACCCGCGCGAGTTCGAGATCGACTGGGGCGACGGATCGCTCGCGTCCCCGGGCATCCTCGCGCCGCCGCTGGACTTGCCGACCTCCAAGGCGAAATCTCGTGTGCTCCCGCGCGGGCTCGAGTTCGACGTTCGGGCGTTGGCGCGAGCGCCGGGCACGACCGACCGCGCAGCGATCGTGAGCGCGTCGGCACACGTGAGCACGGCGCGCGGGGTCGCGTCTCCACTCGATGTGCGCCTGCGGCTCGCGCCCGCGGGCCGGCTCGAGATCCCGCCCGTGCCAGCCGGCGTCCCGGAACTCGATCTCGACGAGGGCCCCGGCCTGCGCGGTGCGATCGACGTGCGGATCGTCGACGATGCGACCGGTGTACCGATCACTGGCGGGAAGAGCATCTCGCTTCGCCTGTTCCGCGCGCAGCCGAACGACCACTGGATCAATCCAGGCCCGAACGGCTGGGCGCGTCTCTGGCAGCGCATCGGAGTGCGCACCCTGGACCTCGAGGCCGATGGAGCCGTCGGCGCAGCGGTCACACTCTCGGTCCCGCTCAGCGGCTACGCGACCACGGAATGGCGCGTGAGGTTCAGCCCGTGAAGCGCACCGGGATCCTCGCGCTGGTCGTGCTGACGATCGCGCTGGTCGCGCTGGCGTGGTGGGCGAGCACGCGCACGAGCCCGCACGAGCTCGTGCCGGCGGCCGAGCTCGTGCACGAGACGGTCTCGACGCCCGACACGCCCGCGACGGTCTCGAGCACCGACGCGGACGCGATCGAGGCGCCGCGCGAGGGCTCGTCGCGCAGTGCGGCGGCCGCGACGACGGAGACCGCGAACCCGGCGAGCGCACAGTCCGGACGCGCGGGCGGCATCCCGCTCGCGCGCGTGCGCGGTCTCGTGCGCGACGGGAAGACGCTCGAGCCGATCCCGCGCGGCACGCTGATCGTCACCTACCTGCTGCCCGCGTCCGCGCAGGGCTGGTCGCCGCCGAAGCAGCCGATGTCCGCGAATGGCCAGCCCCTCGGCACCGTCGACGTCTCGGGCACGGATGCGAACTCTCGTGTCCTCGAGCTCGACCCGCAGGGCCGATTCAGCATGGAGCTTCCGGTCGGCACACAGGTCCTGGCCGTCAGCGCGCGACCGCGTGATCCGCACGGGGAGCCGAGCACGCCGGCCGAGTTCTTCATTCCTGTGCAGAATCCGATCGGTCGTGCTCTCGAGCCCGGCGGGATGGAGCTCGTCGTGAACGTCCTGCGCGGGCTCGTGCTCACCGGCGTCGTGCGCGACGCCGAGACGCACCTGCCGGTTCCCGGCGCGAACGTGCGTCTGCGCTCGGGCCTGGGCGATGCGACCTCCGAGCTGGACGGGAGCTTCGTGCTCGGCGCACGGGTCACGCGCACGACGCAGCACGAGACGATCGATGTCTCGCAGCGCGAGCACCTGCCCGCAATCGTCGAGCTCGGCCTCGACCAACTGCAGTCGAACGCGCCACTGGTGATCGAGTTGCGCCCGGGCCTGCGCGTCTCGGGCCGCGTCGTCGACGAGCAGGGCCGCGCCGTCGCGGGCGTGAGGCTCGCGCTGACCACCTCGGGCGCGCTCTCCGAGCTCGATTCGGGTTCGAGCGTGAACAGCGCGACCAGCGACTCGACCGGCGCGTTCCGCTTCGGCCCGTTCGCGCCGTGCAGCGAGGCGACGATCGCGATCCCGCCGCAAGAGCACGGCGGCGCGCCGATCTTCGGCCTGCGCCGTCCGCTCGGCGCGCTGCGGACGAGCGCGCAGGACATCGTGCTCGAGGTCGCCTCGGCCGCGACGGTCTGCGTCCGCGTCGAGGCCGCCGACGGACAGCAGCTCTCCGCGCGCGACGTGCAGGTCCTCGCGCCCGACAACGCCGCCGTCGTGCCCGGCCGGATCACCGCCGACGGCCACGGGCGGCTCGTGCAGGTCCCGCTCGGCGTCGACCTCGAGCTCGTCGCGCTCGCGCCCGCTCCCGGCAGCGACACGCCCGGCGATTTCGTGCACGGTTCGCAGCGCGTGCATCTGGAGCGCCGCGCCGACGATCCGCCCGAGGTACGCATCGTGCTCGGCGCCCGCGCGCGCTTCGACGCGCCGCCCGCACCCGAGGGCGCAAAGGTGCTCGAGCTCGGCGGCGGGCGCCTGCTCGCGGCCTTCGACGTGCAGCTCGTCGACGCCGCGAGCGGGATCGCGCTCGGCGGCGAGAAGCGCATCAACCTCTCCGGCGAGGGCGCGAGCATCAGCACGAGCCAGCTCGTCAACGGCTGGGTGCGCGTGCGCGGCGAGGTCGGCCGGCACCAGATCGAGATCGAGGTCGACGGCGGCCCGCGCGACGCGTTCGAGTGCATGATCCCGCTCGGCGGCTATGGCAAGGGCGTGTGGCACGTGAGGACGAGTCGGTGAGGCGCGTCGCGCCGATCCGAACGCGACGCCCCTAGAACACGAGCTGCCCCTGGCCGGAATCGCGCGGCTCCGCGAAGATGAGCGGATGAACCGCGTTCGTCTCCTGCTCGGGATGCCCGTCCTCGTCCTCGCCCTCGGCGCGTGCTCGCGCGAGACGGCGCCGAACTCGGGATCGACCGGCGCCGCGAACGCGGGTTCGAGCGGCGCGAAGGTCGACCCGAGCACGAACGCAGCCCCCACCCCCAGCGCGCACCCCGCCCCGGCCACGCCCTCGCCCAAGCCCGCCGCCGCCGCGAAGACGCAGCTCTTCGGCTGGCTGCAC
Organism: Planctomycetota bacterium; assembly: GCA_044229935.1. GTDB lineage: Bacteria > Planctomycetota > UBA1135 > UBA1135 > JADJLZ01. The sequence goes on from JBGASC010000010.1 coordinate 76,968, forward strand.
AAGAAGTCCGACGGCACGCCCGCGCCGGCCGGGAAGCTCGCGATCCAGTTCGAGGATCACCACGTCTCGAACCTGAGCGCGGCCGACACGCACGCGCTCCTGCTGCACGATCCCAGCAGCATCGTGCTCTCCAACCTCGAGGTCGCGGTGCAGTCCGACGGCGGCTTCGTCGCCGAGCTCCCGCCCAAGTCCTGGGTCGCGAGCGTGCAGTACTTCCCCAAGCCCGAGCACAGCGAGACGTCGGCGAGCGGCATGCACCTCGTGCACTCGACGCTGATCGCGACGCGGCACGAGGTCGACCAGGCGCTCGAATCCGGCGCGCTCGAGATCGCGTTCGAGATCGACTCCGGCCTCGCTGCGCGCGGGCGCGTGCTCGATGCGCGCACGCGGCAGCCGCTCGCGGACGCGCTGGTCGTGCTCGAGAGCGTGCAGCCGCCGCTGCCGATGGCCAAGAGCGTCGCGGACGGCGGCTTCGCGCTCGTCGGCCTGGATCCGCGCGAGCTCCAGCCGCGCGACGGGCTGCTCCTGGTGCGCGCCGAGGCCGCGCAGCACGAGACGGTCACACAGACCGTGCCCTGGAAGGAGGGGCAGGAGCTCCCGGGCGCGCTGGAGATCCTGCTCCCGCCGAAGAGTCCCTGATCCGCGGCTTGCGTTCGCGCGCGGCGATGCGATCCTCTCGCGCGCCGCATGCAGCCCCTGCTCCCCGCCCTGATCGGACTCCTGGCCGTGGTCGCGCTCGTCGCGCTGCTCGCGCCGCGCACGCGGCTGCCCGCGCCGGTGCTGCTCGCGCTCGGAGGCGTGCTGCTCGGCCTGGTGCCCGCGATCCCGCACCTGCCGCTGGATCCCGACCTCGTGCTGCTCGGCTTCCTGCCGCCCTTGCTCTACGCCGACGCGTTCCAGGCCTCGTGGACCGACTTCCGCCGCTGGCTGCGGCCGATCCTGATGCTCGCGGTAGGCCTGGTCGCGCTGACCACGCTCGTCGTCGGCTTCGTCGCGCACGCCGTGCTGCCCGAGTTGCCGCTGCCCGTCTGCTTCCTGCTCGGCGCGATCGTCTCGCCCACCGACACGCTCGCGGTGCAGTCGGTGATCGAGCGCCTGCGCATCCCGCGCCGCATGACCGCCGTGCTCGGTGGCGAGAGCCTGGTCAACGACGCGACCGGCCTGCTCGGCGTGCAGCTGGGCATCGCGGCGCTCGCGGGCGGCGCGTTCGAGCTCGGCCGCTTCGCGCTCGACTTCGTCTGGATCGGCGGCGGAGGCGTGCTCGCCGGCCTGGCGATCGGCGCGCTGGGCGTCTACGCCAACCGCAAGGCGCGCCGGCACGAGCTGCTCTTCGTGCTCTCGCTGCTCGCGCCCTACCTGGCCTTCTTCGCCGCGCACGCCCTGCACGCCTCGGGCGTGCTCGCCGTCGTCGTCGCGGGCTTCCTCGTCTCCTGGCGCATCCACGAGGTGCCCGCCGCCGCGCGCGTCGAGCTCTACTCGACCTGGCAGAACCTGACCTACGTGCTCAACGCGCTCTGCTTCGTGCTGATCGGCATCGAGACGCCGCAGCTGCTCGCCGAGACGCACTCGAGCTTCGGCACGCGCGGGCTCCTGATCGCCGGCGGCGCGGTCTCGGCCGCGGTGATCCTCACGCGCATTGCGTGGATGTTCCCGGGCGCGTACGTCCCGCTCTGGCTCTCGAGCCGGCTGCGCGCGCGCGAGGGCGGCTATCCTTCCTGGCGCGGCGTGACCGTCGCCTCCTGGTGCGGCGTGCGCGGCGTGGTCTCGCTCGCCGCCGCGCTCTCGGTGCCGACCGTGCTCGGCGACGGCCTGACGCCCTTCCCCGGCCGCGAGGCCGTGCTCGCCTGCACGCTCGCGGTGATCCTGATCACGCTCTTCCTGCAGGCGCCGACGCTGCATCCGTTGATCCAGCGCCTGGGCCTGAGCGACGTCGATGCCTCGGCCAGCGAGGTGCGACAAGCGCGCGAGGCGATGCTCGTCGCGGGCATCGCGCGCCTGGACGAGTTCTGCTCCGAAGTGAGCTGTCCCTTGTCGGTACACCACTGGCGCTCGCAGATGAACGACGAGCTGCTCTCGCTGCGCTCGGAGGACGACGACGAGCGCAAGCGCGCCCGCACGCGCCTGGAGGTCTCGCACGAGGTGCGCAAGGCCGTCGCGGAGGCGCACGACAAGGAGCTCTTGCGCCTGCGCGATCAGGGGGCGCTGAACGACAAGACGTATGTCGAGCTGCAGCTCGAGCTGGACCGCGCGCATCGGGAGTTCGGAGAGGGCGTGCGCGAAACCGGCTGAGCGCGGCGCGGTATGCTGGAGGCCATGCGGCGCTTCCTGCTGCTCCTCGCTCTGCTCGTCGTGCTCGCGCTGGGCGTGTGGCTCGCGTTGCGGTCGCAGCGTGCCGAGACGCTCGTCGCCCACGCGGACCTCGCAGCGAGCACGCAACCACAGCCCACCCACGCCGAGCCGGTCGAATCCCTCGACGCGTCCAACACCACCTCGCCAGCGCGCGAAGCGCAGGCCACCGCGACCAGCACCGAAGCCCACGCACCCGCACCCGCCGGCCCGACCGCACGCCTCCGCGGCCACCTCCTCTTCGCCGACGACCGCACTCCCGTCGCCGACGCGGGCGTGGAGCTCGAGATCCTCTACGCGCCCCCCAAGACCGACCCGCTGCCCACGAACGCGAGCACGCTCCCGACGCGCACCCTTCGCGCGCGCTCCTCCCCCGACGGGACCTTCACGCTCGATCTCCCCGACGGCAGCGTGCTCGTCCGCGCGCGCGTGCCCGAGCGCGAGTCGACGCTGCTCGACGATCGCATGCTGGGCGTGTACACGGACGCCTTCGAGCCGCTGACGCAGGAGCTCGCGCCGCGACGTCTGCACGGTTCCAGCGAGCTCGAGCTGCTCGTCTCGAGCGGTCTCGTGCTGCGCGGCCGCGTGCTCGCGCACGACACGCACCAGCCGATCGCCGGCGCGAACGTGCGCTTCGACACCGGCGATTCGCGTGCCTTCGAGACGACCAGCGATGTCGAGGGCCGCTTCCGCGTGCGCGGGATCGCGTTCCTCCCCCGGCCCGCGGCGATGGCGCACCTGGTCTCGCTCTCCGCCTGGCACGCGGAGTTCGCGCGCACCGAGCAGGCCCTGCACGAGCCCGCGGCCGGAGCCGAGTGGCCCGAGGTCACGCTCGAGCTCGAGCGCGGGCTCGTCGTCGCCGGGATCGTCGTCGACGCCGCGGGAGCGCCGGTCGCGAACGTCGAGCTCGTGCTCCGTCCGCTCGCGAGCCCGCAGCAGGGAGCGCTGGCCGAGCTCGCCGGCGAGTGGAGCACGCGCAGCGACGACACGGGCCTGTTCCGTTTCCCGCCCGTGCCGCGCTTCGACAGCGCCTGGCTCGTCAGCAAGCGCACGTCCGTCGACGCGCAACACGGCTTCGCGGCCACACGCACGCTGCTGCACGGGCGGGATCCGTTCCTCGTCTCGATCGAGCTGCGTCTCCTCCCCGACGTCGTGGTCGCGGTCGAGGTGCTCTACCCCGACGGCACGCGCGCAAAGGACACGGAGTGCTGCGTGCTGCGCGAGGACGAGGACGGCCGGCTGCGTTCGGCGCGCGAGGACAAGCGCGTCGTCTGCGCGGCTGCTCGCACGACGCGGCTGGTCGCCTGGGGGTTCGCGCGCGGCGGCGACGAACCGGGCACGCTCTACCGCGGCGAGACGCTCGTCACGCCCGGCGGCGCCGACGCGCCTGTGGTCGCGCGCATCCAGCTCGCGGCGACCGGCTCGCGTCGCGCGGGTCTGCCCGAGCGCGCGCTGAGCCTGGGCTTCGGCGCGGGACGGTGGCTGAACACGAGCATCGAGCTGCACCTGGTCGATCGCGCCAGCGGCCTGCCGCTCTCCGGCAAACCGTTCGCCTGGATCGAGACGTCCAACTCCGGCTCCGGCAGCCGCCTGGGCGAGGAATCCATGCTGCGCGTCGGCTGCGAGCCGGGCTGGCAGACGCTGCGCATCGTGGTCGAGGGCTACCAGCCGCGCTCGCTCGAACTCGAGACGCGCGACGACGAGCCGCAGTCGGTGACGCTCGCGCTCGAGCGCGCGCGCTGAGCCCTACGGCAGGAGCTCCTCGACGGCCTTGCGCTTGTCCTTGTCCTTCACGGTCGCGAGCAGCGCCTTCTTCAGCAGCGCGAAGGTGTAGTAGCGCACGCGGTTGACGCGCGGACCCTCGCCCTTCGCATCGAGCTCGTTGATCGCGTCGCCGAGCGCCTTCGGCCCGACGCGGTCGTGCAGCGCGATCCAGGTCGCCATCACGCCCTTGTCGGAGTCGAGCGCGGGCGCGTTCTTCGCCGCGGCCTCGCGCTCCTTCGCCAGCGAGCGCCACTGCGCGTCGCGCAGCTTCGCCATCCACTTCGGCGCGGGGTTCCGCGCGGCGAGGTGCTCGACGATCGTCACGCCGCAGTAGTGCGCCCAGGTGTGGAAGTCGACCTTCTGCGCGTCCTTGTCCCACATCGCGATCACGTGCCCGAGCTCGTGGCACAGACCGTAGAAGAGGAACTTGCCGTCGGAGGTCGGCGAGGCGAGCTCCTTTGCGTCGATCACCGGGAAGTCGATCTCGGAGTGGTACGGGAACTCCGGCCCGAAGTGCGGCGGCGCGGTGATCGCCTCGACGAGATGCAGGCGCACGCGCAGCTTCTTGCCCGGCACCTTGCTGAACTCGCGGAAGCCGAAGACCTCGTCGTACGCGCCGAGCACGCCGTCGAGCACCTCCGCGAAGCCCTCGAGGTACTTCGTGTCGAGCCCGCCGACGCCGCGCAGGAGGTAGCGCGGGCGGACCAGGGCCGTGTCGAGCTTCGCGGCCGCGCCGCGGTCCTCGGCCGCGAGGCGCTCGCGGATCTTCTGGAAGTCGTCGATGCGCGCGAGGTCGAGCGAGGCCTCGAGGCACTGGCGCAGCGCCGCGGCGAGCTCGGGCCCGGACTTCTCGCCGAGCAGCTCCTGCAGCGCGGCCAGGGCGGGCTTGGGGAGCTTCTTCGCGAGCTCGTCCTCGCTCTCCTTGCCCGGATCGCGCGCGTGCTTCTCGTTGAGGTCGTGGACGGCGTCGACGTAGACCTTGGCGAGCTTCGCCTGCGGCGATTCGCTGGCCGGAGCCCACACGAGCGGAAGTGCGCACAGGAGGCTGGCGAGGATCATGGGGTGCGTGCGAAATCGTAGCGGGAGCCGAGGCCAACACGACGACGCCGAGGGCGTAGGCCTTGGCCCCCAGCGTTCGCCCCCCTTCCTGCGACAAGGAACAACGCATGCTCACGACCGCCTTCCTCGCCCTCGTTCTGTCCACGCCCGCCCAGGATCCGGTCGCACCCGCCGCGCCCAAGGGCGGCGCCCCGCTGGTGGTCGGCCAGCCGGCGCCCGAGCTCGGCCTGGGTCCCTGGATCGTGCAGCCCCAGAAGTCCGGCAACGCCAGCGCCGAGGTCCGCCCCGACAAGAAGGGCTTTCAGACCGGCAGCTGGCCCGTGCAGCGCTGGTCGAGCTGGCACGAGGCCAAGCTGGTCGTGCGCGCGACGAGCACCGAGCGCAACGCGCTGCTCGCCGACCTCGCCAACGCGGCCTCCGACCGCGAGCTGATGGTGATCGCCTGGACCAGCGCGGCCGACGAGGCGAAGTCGAAGGAGCTCGTCAAGGCGCTGGGCGACAAGGTCTGGCTCGGCACGCCCAAGGCCGACAGCGTGCTCGGCGATCTCGCCCCCGAGGTGTGCGTGATCGGTCCCAGCGGCGAGCTCGTCTGGTGCGGCGCGGCCAAGGACGAGAAGGCGCTCCTCGCGGCCGTCGGCGACGCGCTCGCGCGGCCCAAGGCGCGTCCGCTCGGCGCGCCGCTCGCGGCCGAGCTCGTGCCGGTGCTCGCCGACTACTGGAAGGGCTCCTGGTCGAAGGCGCGCGCGGCGGCCGACAAGCTGGCCAAGAAGCCGGCCGAGGGCGACGAGGCGCTGCGCGTGCAGGCGGACGCCAAGCGCGTGGTGGTCGCGATCGACGAGCTCGAGCACGACCTCGACGACGCCGCGCGCGACGCAGCGGCCAAGTCCAAGACGCCCGAGCTGGTCGAGATCGAGTCGCTGCTGGTCGCCGGGCTGCCGGGCGCGACGCAGAAGCGCGTGACGGACCAGGTCAAGGAGATCTCGGGCAAGAGCATGATGGGCGGCTCGGCCGACGACGCGCGCAAGTGGCTCGAGCTCGCCACGCGGCGCCCGCTCCTGTTCCCCGTGCGCGAGGACGGCGGCGGCGAGCGCTACGCGCACGACCTCGAGCAGTTCGTCAAGCGCTCCGCGAACGTCGCCGCGCCGCAGCAGCGTGCGATGACGCTGCTCGAGCGCTGGAAGCAGCGCAAGGCGAAGTAGGCGCGCAGCGCACGATTGACAGCGCGCGCGCGCGGCGCTGGAGTCTCGCGCGGTGCCGCACAGCGCGAGCGAGACGGTCGACGAGGCGCGGGAGAGCCGCTGGCGGGCGCACGCCACGCTGGCGCTCCTGACGCTGGCCTACGCGCTCAACTTCCTCGACCGGCAGATCGTCAACGTGCTGCTCGTGCCGATCCAGCGCGAGTTCGGCGTCTCGGACGCGGCGCTGGGCGCGCTGGCCGGGCTCTCGTTCGCGCTGCTCTTCACGCTCGCCGGCATCCCGCTGGCGCAGTGGGCCGACCGCGGCTCGCGGCGCGATCTGCTCGCGCTCGGCCTGCTGGTGTGGAGCGGCATGACGGCGCTGTGCGGCGCTGCGCAGAACTTCGTGCAGCTCGCGCTGGCGCGGGTCGGCGTCGGCCTGGGCGAGGCGAGCTGCGTCCCGAGCGCGCACTCGCTGCTCTCGGATCTCTACCCGCGCGAGCGCCGCGCCGCCGCGCTGGCGGTGTTCTCGAGCGGGATCTTCCTCGGCTCGCTCGCGGGCTACGCGCTCGGCGGCTGGCTCGGCGAACGCGGCGCGTGGCGCACGGCCTTCGTCGTCGCGGGATTGCCCGGCGTGCTGCTGGCGCTGGTGGTGCGCCTGGTCCTGCGCGAGCCCAGGCGCGGAGCGTTGGACGCGCAGGCGGCGCCGCTCGCCGCGAGCACGGGTCTGCGCGCGGGACTCGCCGAGCTCGCGCACAACCGGACCTTCGTGCTCGTCGCGCTCGCCGCCGCGGCGACCTCGGTCGTCGGCTACGGCTACGCGACCTGGAACGCGGCGCTCCTGACGCGCGTGCACCACCTGCCGCTGGGCGAGGCCGGCGCGAAGCTGGGCTGGATCTACGGGCTCGCCGGCATGCTCGGCAGCGCGGGCTTCGGCTGGCTCGCGACGCGGCTCGCGCGGCGCGACGCGCGCTGGCTTCTGGGCGTGCCGGCGCTCGCGCTCCTCGTCGCGATCCCCTGCTACGCGCTCTACGTCACGAGCACGGAGCTCGACCGCGCGCTCGTGTTCCTCGGGCTGAGCCAGCTCTGCGCCAGCAGCTGGTTCGGTCCGCTGTTCGCCGCCGTGCAGGGCGCGGTGCCGCCCGCGCGGCGCGCGCTGGCCGCCGCGCTGCTGCTGGCGGTGCTGACGCTGCTCGGGTTGGGCCTGGGGCCGTGGCTCGTCGGCGCGGGCAACGACTGGTTCCGCGCCGAGCTCGGCGATCGGGGGATCGTGCGCTCGCTCCTGTGCCTGCTCGCGATCGAGCTGCCCGCGGTGGCGCTCCTGGCGCGGGCCGCGCTGGTGCGTCGCGCCGAGCCAAGCTCCGCTGCGTAGCGCAGTTCGGCGCCCGAGCGCGGACCACCCTTCGACGCCGAGGGCCGCCCGCGTATACTCCCGCCCCCTCGCGCTCATGAGCACCACGCAAGCGTCCCTGATCGAACGCGTCCGCGCCCACGGCATCGTCGGCGCCGGCGGCGCCGGCTTCCCGCTCTACAAGAAGCTCGAGCGCGCGGTCGACACCGTGATCCTCAACGCGGCCGAGTGCGAGCCGCTGCTGCACAAGGACAAGGAGATCCTCAAGCACCAGAAGCGCGAGGTTCTCGCCGGCATGCTGCAGGTGATGCGCCAGGTCGGCGCCTCGCGCGGCCTGATCGGCATCAAGGACAAGTACGTCGACATGATCCGCGAGCTGCGCGCGGCCGCCGAGCCGCTGGGCATCGAGGTTCACACGCTGGGCGACTACTACCCCGCCGGCGACGAGTTCATCACCGTCTACGAGACGACCGGTCGCGTGATCCCGCCGGGCGGGCTGCCGGGCGACGTCGGGTGCCTGGTCAACAACGTCGAGACGATGCTCAACGTCGAGCTCGACCGGCCCGTGACGCGCAAGTACTTCACGATCGCGGGCAACGTGCCCGAACCGGTCACGGTCTGCGCGCCGATCGGCGCCTCCTACGGCGACGTGCTGCGCGCCGCGGGCGCCGATCCCGAGCGCATCGCGCACGTGCTCGTCGGCGGCGTGATGATGGGCAAGCTGATGCAGCACTTCGACGAGGTCGTCACGCGCACGACCGGCGGCCTGGTCTGCTTCCAGCACGGCCACCGCCTGCCCGAGCGCTACCAGACGCAGGCGCCGGCGCGCGACCGCATCGGCCGCTCGGCCTGCGACCAGTGCAGCTTCTGCACCGAGCTCTGCCCGCGCTACCTGATCGGCCACCCGGTCGAGCCGCACCTGGCGATGCGCGGCCTGGGCTTCAACATGGTCGGCGAGGCGATGATCCTCGGCAGCCAGTTCTGCTGCGAGTGCAACCTGTGCTCGCTCTACGCCTGCCCCGAGGACCTCTTCCCCAAGGACGCCTGCGCGGACAACAAGAAGATGATGCGCGCGAAGGGCCTGCAGCACCCCGCGACCGGCAAGACCGACGTCAAGCCGCACAGCATGCAGGAGTACCGCCACGTGCCGCTCTCGAGCCTGATCAAGAAGCTCGGCCTGTCGGACTTCCGCAACGTCGGGCCGCTGGTCGAGATCGACTGGCAGCTCGACGAGGTGCGCATCCCGCTCAAGCAGCACGTCGGCGCGCCGGCCGTCGCGCTCGTGCGCGCGGGCGAGCGCGTGCGCGAGGGACAGGTGATCGGCGCGGCGCCCGAGGGCCTGGGCGTGCCCGTGCACGCCTCGATGGCGGGCAGCGTGGCGAGCGTCGGCGACGAAATCGTGATCCGGAGATGAGCATGTCGAAGAAGATGGAAGCGCTCGGGATGCTCGAGCTGTCGTCGATCGCGGTCGCCTACCAGGTCGAGGACGCGATGCTCAAGGCGTCCGACGTCGAGCTGCTCGTGGCGCGCACGATCTGCTCGGGCAAGTACATCGTGATGATCGGCGGCCAGACCGCCGCGGTCGAATCCAGCGTGCGCGAGGGCAAGCGCGTCAGCCGCGAGGCATTGATCGACGAGCTCGTGATCCCCAACATCGACACGCGCGTCTTCCCGGCCATCTCGGGCGGCGTGACGCTCGACGAGCGCGACAAGGATGCGCTCGGGATCCTCGAGGCCTTCTCGGTCACCTCGATCGTCGAGGGCGCCGACGCGGCCGTGAAGGCGGCGGAGGTCAAGCTCTTCCGCATCCACGTCGCGATGGCGATCGGCGGCAAAGGCTTCCTGATGCTGACCGGCGAGGTCTCGGAGGTCGAGACCGCCATCGAGGCCGGCGCGAGGGAGATCGCCAAGCGCGGCCTGCTGGTGAGCAAGGTCGTGATCCCGCGGCCGGAAGAGCGCCTGTACCGCGAGGTGATCTGAGCGCGCGAGTCGCTCAGGTGTCCCAGCGCCACTGGCGCTCGTCGCTGCGCCAGTAGAGCACCCAGCCGTCGACGTCGTAGTCGCCCAGCTTGAGCTGGCAAGTCTGTGCGTTCGCGTCGAGTCCGTACTCCCAGTGCCCGAACGCGGTCTTGGTGGGTGTGATCCCCGCCTCGTCGAAGCTCGCAGGGTAGCGGCCGTGCGCGCTGCGCCATGTCTCGAGTTCAGCGAGGAGCTCGTCGCCCGCATGCTGGAGCTCGCTCTGCTGTGCCCCGACGGGCAGCGGATGCATCGAGAGGACGCAGGCCCCGATGCGCAGCACCGGCACGAGCACGAGGGCGATCAGGATGCACGTGATCGCGTGGCGTTCGATCCAGGCTTTGATGCTCATGTCGATCGTGCGAGTCCAGCCACCGGTGGCAGGGCCGTCAGGTCCTGCGCAGTCTCGCCTTCACGAAGGAACGCGCCCAGGCTGGCGATCTCCACGCACGCATGCGCCGCCGCCTCCTCGACGGAGGCGACGCAGGCAAGGCGCAGCGCCCCAACCCGCTCACAACCTCGCGAAGCGCTCCGTCTCCTCGATCAGCGCGCTGCGGATGCCGGCCTCGGTCATCGAGTGGCCCGCGTCCCCCACGACGATCAGCTTCGCCTCGGGCCACGCCCGATGCAGGTCCCAGGCCGAGCGCATCGGGCAGACGACGTCATAGCGCCCCTGCACGATCACCCCCGGGATCTTGCGGATCTTGCGCGCGTCGCGCAGCAGCTGGTCATCCGTCTTCAGGAAGCCCTTGTTGACGAAGTAGTGCGCCTCGATGCGCGCGAAGGCATCGGCGAACTTGCCGCCGCCGAACTTCTTCACCAGCGCCTGGTCGACGAACAGCTTGCTCGTGCTGCCCTCCCAGATCGACCACGCGCGCGCGGCCTGCATGCGCACCTTCTTGTTCGTGCTCGTCAGGCGCTTGTAGTAGGCCTTCATCAGGTCGCCGCGCTCGCGCGGCGGGATCGGCGCGAGGTAGTCCTCCCACGCATCGGGGAAGAGATGGCTCGCGCCCTCCTGGTAGAACCACTCGAGCTCGCTCTGGCGCAGGAGGAAGATGCCGCGCAGGACGAGGGCCTTGCAGCGCTTGGGATGCGTCTGCGCGTACGCGAGGCTGAGCGTGCTGCCCCAGCTGCCGCCGAAGACGACCCAGCGCTCGATGCCCAGCTGCTCGCGCAGCTGTTCGATGTCGGCGACGAGGTTCCAGGTCGTGTTCTCGCGCAGCTCGCTGAACGGCGTGCTCTTGCCGCAGCCGCGCTGGTCGAGCAGCACGATGCGCCACACCTTCGGGTCGAAGTAGCGCCGGTAGACCGGATCGATGCCGCCGCCCGGGCCGCCGTGCAGGAAGACGAGCGGCTTGCCCTTGGGGTTGCCGCACTGCTCGTAGTGGATCGTGTGCAGCTTCGAGACGCGCAGGTAGCCCTCGTCGAAGGGCTCGATCTCGGGGAAGAGCTCGCGCAGGGCGGGCTTGGCGGCGCTTTTCGTGCGGGACTTCATGCGCGGCAAGCTAGCACGCGCGCGCGGGGCGCGTCAGCACCCGTTCGCGCGAGCGCGGAGGCTGCGGAATGATCCGTACTGCGCGACACGCCGCGCGGGGCGAAGTACCCTTGTGACGAACATGCTCTTCCTCGCGCAACTCTCCGAGACCTGGCAGCAGATCCTGATCGCGGGCGGCGTCGTCGCCGTGTGGATCCTGCTGCAGGTGGTGATCCTCCCGCGCCTGGGCGTGCCGACCTGAGCGTCGAACGCCTGCTCTCCGTCGGAGAAGCACAAGACGCGCGAGCGACGGGACGACAACGCCAGCTGAGCCGTGCCGCGACGAGCTCACTCGCGCAGACGCTGACGATTTCCGCCCTCGTGCTGCCCAGGCAGACCGTGCGTTCCCCCACAGCGCCGGCCGACACTACGGCCTCGACCGCATCGTGAGCGTCCGCGGCCGGGCGATAGGCTCGGGTCTCCTCGCGGCGCGGAACCACGGCCGGCATCGCTGGCGAATTCGCCGCGGGGATTCGGAGCGGTCCTCGCGAGTCGAGCGAGCGGAGGTCTTCGATGAACCGTGCACGACGTGGAACGGGAGTGGCTCTTGCTGCGGCCTGGGCCTGCAGCTTCGCGACAGCACAGACCACAGAGCGCGTGAGCGTCGGACCCGGCGGCCTGCAGGGCAACGAATCGAGCTTCCGCGCCTCGATCTCGGCCGACGGGCGCTTCGTGGCCTTCGACGGTCCGGTCAGCAACCTCGTCGCCGGGGACACCAACGGGACCTGGGATGTGTTCGTCCACGACCGGCAGCTCGGCACGACCGAACTCGTCAGCGTGACCAGCAGTGGAGTGTCCGCCAACGGCGCGAGCGGTGGCGGGGTGCTGTCGGCCGACGGGCGCTACATCGCGTTCGGCAGCGCCGCCACGAACCTCGTCGCGGGAGACAGCAACGGGAAGGACGACACCTTCCTGCGCGACCGCGTGTTGGGCACGACCGAATGCGTCAGCTTGAGCAGCTCGGGAGCGCAGGGAAACGGCGACACGGGCTCCCACTCGCTGTCGGCCGATGCGCGCTTCGTGGCCTTCGTCAGCAGCGCCACGAACCTCGTCGCGGGAGACACCAACGGGCAGGCGGACGTCTTCGTGCGCGATCGGCTGCTCGGCACGACCGAGCGCGTCAGCGTGGATTCGAACGGCCTCCAGGCCAACGGCGTCAGCGGCTACTACGGCTCGGCGATCTCGGCCGACGGCCGCTACGTGGTGTTCCAGAGCTACGCCACGAACCTCGTCGCCGGCGACACCAACGGCTGGGGCGACATCTTCCTGCGCGACCGCCTGAACGGGATGACCGAGCGCATCAGCGTGAGCACGAGCGGCGGCGAGGGCAACGAAGAGAGCGGGTACACCTCGAACTCCTCGATCTCGGCCGACGGTCGCTTCGTGGCTTTCCAGAGCGCGGCCTCGAACCTCGTCCTGCGCGACACGAACGCGGGACACGACATCTTCGTGCGCGACCGCCAGCTCGGCACGACCGTGCGCGTCAGCCTGGCCACGGGCATCGTGCAGGGCCACGGCTGGAGCGACAACCCGGTGATCTCCGCCGACGGGCACTACGTCGCGTTCCAGTCCTGGGCGCCGAACCTCGTCGCGGGCGACACGAACGGGCGCATGGACATCTTCCTGCACGATCTCCTGAGCGGCACGACCGAGCGCGTCAGCCTGGATCCGGTGGGCGCGCAGGGAAACGGGAACAGCACGGATCCGGCGCTCTCGGCCGACGGGCGCTTCGTGGCCTTCCACAGCCTGGCCTCGAACCTCGTCGCGGGCGACACGAACATCTACTTCGACATCTTCGTGCGCGACCGCACCGCTCCGCCGCCGGCGCTGTTCTGTCTCGGCGACGCGAGTTCGGGTGCGTGTCCGTGCGGCAATTCCGGCCTCGCGGGCCGAGGCTGCGAGAACTCGGCCTCGACCGGAGGCGCCGTCCTGACCGCGACAGGAAGTGCTTCGCTGGCGCACGACACGCTCGCGCTCGGCTCGTTCGGCGAGGTGGCGTCGGCGCCGAGCGTGTTCCTGCAGGGCGACAGCCTGGGGAGCGCAGTGGTCTTCGGCGACGGACTGCTCTGCCTGGGCAGCACGGCGCGACGACTCTACGTCCACACGGCGAGCGGGGGCTCCGTCGGCGCGCCGCAACCCGGCGATCTTTCGATCTCCGCGCGCTCCGCTGCGCTCGGGGACGTGCTCGCGCCGGGCGCGCGGCGGCACTACCAGACGTACTATCGCGATCCGGACCCGGCCTTCTGCCCGAACCCGCCCGGAGACGGATGGAACGTGTCCTCGGGGATCACGATCGTCTGGACCCAGTGATCGGGCGCGTCGCGCGCGGGCGCTCCGCGCGCGCGCGAGCCGCTCACGGGCCCCAGGCCGAGCGCAGCTCGTGCACGCGCACGCTCGCGCGAGCCGTGCCGCCCTCGGCGAAGAGCTCGAGCCCGCGCTTCCCGCGCGGGAGGAAGCAGCTCGAGAACGACACGCGGCCGTCGGCCGCGAAGACCTCGATCGAGGTGCGGTCGATCAGGACGCGCAGCTTCAGCCGTCCGCCATCGAGCGGCAGCGCGGCGGAACAGCCCAGGCAGTCGAGCTCTCCCGTCCTCGGCGAGTACGCGATCGTCTCCTCGCGCCAGCGCAGGCCGACCCCGCTCGCGTCTCCGGGCGCGATCTCGAGCTCGACGTCGAAGAGATCGCCCGTGGCCTGGAGCGGCCTCGCGCCGTGCAGCGCGAGATCCGTCGCGGCGTGCGTTGCGCCGCGCAGCGACTCGATCTCGCGCACCGGCGCGCGGAAGAGGCGCAGCCCCTCCGGCGTGCGCCGCAGCATCAGCTCGCAGGGGAAGCTCATCTGCTGGTTGAACGGCATGCGCGGGTACTTCCCGCCGTTCATCCAGGCGATCTGGATGCGCCGGCCGTCGGCCGCGGGCAGGTCGCTCCAGGTCTGCACGGCGTAGACGTTCCGGCCCCAGTCCGCGCGCAGCGGCGCGCCCTCGGGCACGAAGCGCTTGCCGTCGAACCCGCCGACGAGGTAGTGGCCGTTCGCGGCGGTGAAGACCCACGCGCGCGACGACGCTTCGCCCGCGACGGGCATCTCGAAGAAGTCGGGACACTCGCTGCAGCCGGGCACGACGAGCTCCTGCAGCTGCGTCCACGACTTCAGATCGGGCGAGGAGTACAGCGCGAAGCGCTCGCCCTCCAGGTACAGCGCGACGATCCAGCGCGCGCTCGGAGCGTGCCAGACGAGCTTCGGATCGCGGTTCTCGCCGGCGACGTGCGGCAGCACCGGATTGCCCGCGTACTTCGTGAACGTGCGCCCGCGGTCGGTCGAGTAGGCCAGGCACTGCGTGAAGGGCTTGCCCTGGGATTCCGGGGAGGTGCCGCCCGCGGCCGTGTAGAGCGCGACGATCGGCGCCTCGCCGCCCTTCCCGAAGCCCGCGCTGTTCGTCCAGTCGACCGCCGCCGATCCGGAGAAGATCGTGCCGAGCGCATCGGGCGCGAGCGCGTCCTCGAGCTGCGTCCAGTGCACGAGGTCCGTGCCGACCGCGTGGCCCCAGGTCATGTTCCCCCACTCGCGGCCGCGCGGGTTGTGCTGGAAGAAGAGGTGGTACTCGCCCGCGCACCAGACGAGGCCGTTGGGATCGTTGAGCCAGTTGGTGCGCGCGCTGAAGTGGAACTGCGGCCGGTAGGTCTCGGCATGGAGGGGCGCGTCGACGATCTGCACGCCGCGGCGCTCGTCGCTCTGCACGATCGAGTCGACGTTGACGTGGCCCCAGCCTGCGCTGCTGCGGTCGGCGATGCGGATGCGCGCGCTCGTCCCGGCCAGCTCGCGCACGTCCCAGCTCTCCCAGTCGAGGCGCTCGTCGTCGGCGCCGGTCGCCGTGCGCACGACCGCGCCGTCGACCAGCAGCTCGACGCAGGTCTCGCCCGGGTGGTTCCCGCCGCCGACGAGGAGGTCGACGAAGGCGCGCTCGATCACGAAGGGCGGCGAGACGAGCGTCCCCTGCGCCGCGTCACCGCCGAGGTACGAGTTCGCGAGGCCCTTCCCCTCGAAGCCCGAGACCGGCTGCTGGTTCGCGAGCGTTCCGTGCGCGGGCGCCGCGCCGAAGGCCGTGCCCTCGACCGTCCACGCGCCGTAGTCCGCCCCCTCGAAGTCCGCGATCGGGAGATCGGGACCGCCGCAGGCCAGCGCGAGCGCGAGGAGCGCACTCATCGCTTCTCGTGGCAGCACTGGTCGATCACGACCGTCGCGGCGAGCAGCAGCACGACGTCCTCGCCGTCGGCGATCTCGACGCCGTAGCTGTCGCTGAACGCGAAGTAGCGCTTGGAGACCTCCGCCACGCGCTCCCCGCCGCGCGTGAACTCGTACTCGTAGTCGAGGAAGCTGCCCTGCGCCTCGAGGTCGTCGGGGCCGGGCACGTCGACGCTGAAGCGGCAGCGGAAGAGCGTGAAGAGCTGCTTCTTGACGACCGCCGCGGTCTTCCCGTCGCGCTCGATCTCGAAGGTCGGGCCCCAGGCGAGGATGCGCTGGCGGATCACGGCCAGCTCGTCGCCCTGCATGTCCTCGAGGACGAGCGTGTTGCGCAGCGTCAGCACCTTGCCGTCGACGAAGAAGCGCTCGCGGCCGCGATCGTCCCGGATCGTGTAGTCGTCGCCGAAGGAGAAGATCTTCTGCCGCAGCTGGAAGCGTTCCATGTGCGGACAGGATGCCGCACGCGCGGCACGCTGAGAAGCCCGGGAGCCTACCGGCCGCGCGTCAAGCGCCACTGCGTCCAGCTGAGCTGCTGGCGCAGGCGCTCGCGCCAGGTCGCCAGCGGCCGTCCGGCGACGGGCTTGAGGAAGAGCGAGATGCAGTCCGAGCGCGGCGTCCCGCCCCAGTCGAAGACCAGGAAGTGCGTGCGCAGGAGCCCGCTCCCGCTGCAGTAGCGGCCGAAGAGCTCCGCCGTCAGGTTGCTGCGCATGTGCGGCGCGCGCTCGATGTCGGGATCGGCGGAGGTCTCGCCGTAGTTCGAGTGGTGCACGAAGCCCCACGCGCCCGGGCGCATCACGCGCGCGAACTCGCGCACGTAGTCCGCCACGACCGTGCGCTCGAAGTGCACCATCGAGTCCCACGAGTACACCAGCGAGATCGAATCGTCGGCGAGGAAGCGCAGGCTCTTGCCGTCGTTCTCGTGGTAGCGGATCTCGCACGGACCGCGCCACTGCGCGAAGCGCTGCCGGCAGCGCTCGAGCGCGTAGCGGTTGAGGTCGACCAGGTGCAGCGTGCGCGCGTGCTGCGCCAGGCGCGCCGAGTTCCTCCCGGCGCCGGGCGCGATCTCGAGCGTGCTCGTCAGGTCCGCGCGGCGGATCAGCGGCCAGATCGGGTCCTTCCACTGCGCCTCCATCGAGGCCTCGGCCGCCTCGAACCACTCCGACCACAGCTCGGGCCTGGAGCAGGTCTCGAGGTTGCGCTGCAGCGCGCCGGCACCGTCCTCGAGGTCGACGCGCGGCGGGACGTCCCTCATCCCGTCGATGCTAGCGCGGACGGCGGGAGCCGGCGAGACGCGGGGCGCGCGCTTGCTTCCGGCAGCTGGATCCCCGACAACGAGCCGCCATGAACGCCCTCCGCCTGCTCCTGCCCGTGACGCTCCTCGCCTCGCTGCTCGCCCTCGCCGCGCAGGATCCCAAGCCCGCGCCAGCGGTGCCCAACGCCGCCGTCGTGCCGGTGCCGCGCACCGACGCCGGCATCCTCGAGCGCCAGGCCGAGGTGCTGCGCCGCGCGAAGGCGACCGACAAGGCGCCGGTGATCTTCGTCGGCGACTCGATCACGCAGGGCTGGGAGGAGACCGGCAAGGCGGTCTGGCAGAAGCAGTTCGCGCCGCTGGGCGCGCTCGACCTGGGCGTCAGCGGCGACCGCACCGAGCACGTGCTCTGGCGCCTCGCGCAGGCGCCGATCACGCACCTGGATCCGAAGGTGATCGTGCTGCTGATCGGCACGAACAACCTCGGCCACGTCACGAGCAACGCCGAGCAGACGCTCGCCGGCGTGCTGGCGGTGATCGCCGAGCTGCACGCGCAGGCGCCCAAGGCGCTGCTGCTCGTGCACGAGATCTTCCCGCGCGGCGAGCGCATGAACCCGATGCGCGGCGACATCGCGCAGATCAACCAGGTCTTGCGCGGCCTCGCTGGACCGGGCACGCACGTGCTCGGCTTCAGCGACAAGTGGGTGCGCAGCGACGGCACGATCCCCAGGGAGATCATGCCGGACTTCCTGCACCTCACGCCGCTCGGCTACGAGCAGTGGGCCGCCGCGATCGCGCCGGGGATCGCAGCGGCGCTGAAGTGAGCGAGCCGCCGCTCACGGCAGGAGCGTCACCACCAGCCAGTCGCGGGTGAGCTTGCGGACGGGATCCGTCGTGAAGCCCTGGTAGTAGTGCGAGGTCCCGATCTGGAGCGGGTCCGCCGGCAGCGTCACGTCGACGGTCCGGCTCCCGACCGGACCGATCGTCCCCATCGGCGTGAGGTGCAGCGTCGCCAGATCGAGGTGCAGCGCGCCCCAGCCGGGGAAGACGAGCGGAGGATCGGCCAGGATCGGCGAGTCGAGCAGGTACGCGAGCCGGCCCGGCATGCCGAAGACCTCGAAGCTGACCGTGTTGCCGATCGCCGGGACGGTCCGCATGCGGAAGTCCGAGCGCCCCATGTGGTAGAGATCGACCCGGCCGCCGTTGCCGGGCAACTCGGAGTGCACCAGCCGGCTGCCCGCCGCGATCCAGTGTCCGTCGGGCGTGATGTCGACGCAGAGAGCGGAACCGGGCAGGTTGAGCGTCCGGATCGGCGCGTTCTGGTACTTCGCGTAGATGCGCACCTCGGGCACGAGGTCGAACTGGTCGCCCCAGGTCGCGCTGACGAAGCGATCGCCCGTGGCCGAGATCGCGATGTCCTCGAGACGGTTGCCGTACTGGCCCGTGCTGGTCAGGTCCTCGCTCATCGTGATCGTCTTCGTCGGGATGTCGAGGCACTCGGTCAGGATGTGCGGCGAGCCGAAGCCGCCGCCGGTGCCGTAGGCCAGCGTGGACGAGTCGTCGGAGATGTCGGCCACCAGGCCGAACCCGAAGCTGCGCTCCCAGGTCTGCACGTAGTCCGTGCCGTTCCACTCGAAGGTGGCGATGCCCACGAACGTGCTGCACGCGACCACCGAGCCGTCTCCGGAGATCGCCGCCCCCATCGAGGAGAGCGAGTAGGGCGAGTGGTCCGAGACCAGGTGCACGCTGCCGTCGGAGAGATCGAGGACGTAGTACTTCGATTCGATCGCGAACAGGGCGTGCGTGCCGTACGCGGCGAGGTCGTAGCCCCAGATCACGCCCGACGGCACCGCGAGCGTCCGCACCGGCACCGGCGAATCCGGGCCGAACAGCAGCACGTCGTTGACGCCCGTGGTCGGATTCCCGACCGCCGCCAGGATCAGGCCGCCGTCGCGCGAGACCCCGACCGCGAGCCGGCCCGCGCCCAGTTGCGGGTAGGTGTAGACCCAGTCCAGTCCGCGCGAGGAGAACTTCTTCACGCGCCGGATGCGCTGGTTGACGTCCGGTGTCCCCTCCTCCGTGATCGACACGTGCACGTCGGCCAGCGCCGCGGACGCGGAGTGGAACGTCTCCTCGTTGCCCGGCGGGGACAGCCAGCACGGCTGCGCGGGATCGCCGTCATGGCTGGAGAGCAGGAATGCGTCCGCATCGTTGAAGGCGTTGTGATACGCCCCCACGAAGACCTGCGTGCCGCGGTTCCCGATCGAGACGTCGACCGGACCCCAGTACGGGCCCGTACAGCTCCAGACACTGCCCGGCTTGGATTGTCCCTGGAGGCCGAGCAGCCCGTCGGCGAGATCGGGTCCCTGGCCGAGCGCAACGGGAAGAGACGGGACGAGCAGGGCGATCGAGGACCCGAGAGCGAACCGAAGCGCACGGAGCATGACGCACCTCTGGACGTGGACCGGTGAGGCGTTTCGAACGAGCGGACCGGCGCCCAGAATCGCTCCGCGCACGCGCGCGGGGCAGTGGCCACAGTCGGCAGCGCTGCGCGAGGAGGTGCGCGGGCGCCGTACGCGCGCCGGCCACCGGCGGCGGGACGAGCTCGCGGCGGACGGGCTGGCCTGCGCCGCCTGCGCCGTGGTCCACTCTGGGCCGCATGCATCCCACCCTTCCCCTCCTTCGGCTCGCCGCCGCGAGCGCGCTCCTGCTCGGGAGCTCGCCGCTCGCCGACGAGCGCCTGGGCAACGGCGAGTTCACGATCGGACCCGAGTACAAGGTCGATCCCGACCTGACCGACAAGGGCAAACCCAAGGGCCGGGAGTTCGCGTTCACGCTCGCGCTCTCCGAGAGCCGCATCTTCCCGGGCGACGACAAGACGCTCGAGCCCGACCAGAAGCCGGTCAACAAGACGCGCACGATCACGGTCTACGTGCCGGCGGCGTACGTCGACGGCGCGCAGGCGCCCTACCTCGTGATCCACGACGGCCCGGGCCCGCTCGCGCTCGTGCGCAACGCGCTCGACAACCTCGCCGGCGCGAAGGACGCGCAGCGACGCCTGCCCGCCTTCGTCGCGATCGCGGTGCAGAACGGCGGCAACGACGGCAAGAACAGCGAGCGCGGCCTGGAGTACGACACGATGTCCGACCGCCTCGCGCGCTTCCTCCACGACGAGGTCGTGCCGGCCGTGCTCGCGCGAGCGGAGATCCAGGCCGCCTACCCGCACTTCGCGCTCAGCGACGACCCGTGGGCGCACGCCGTGCTCGGCTGCAGCTCCGGCGGCGCGGCCGCGCTGACGATGGGCTGGTTCCGGCCCGATCTGTTCCGCCGCATCGCGGCGTACTCGGGAACCTTCGTCGACCAGCAGGACGACGACGCGCCGGAGGAGAAGCTCTTCCCGCTCGGCGCGTGGGACTACCACTCGGGCATGAAGCTGATCGAGTCGAGCGAGGTGAAGCCGTTGCGCATCTTCACGCACGTCTCCGAGCACGACATCCGCGAGAACGATCCCGAGGAGACGCACCACAACTGGGTCCTGGCCGGCAAGCGCACCTCCGCCGCGCTCGAGGCGAAGGGCTACGCGCACCGCTTCGTCTACAGCCTCGGCACGGGCCACTGCGAGGGCTGCGTGTTCCAGGCGACGCTGGCCGACACGCTGGTGTGGCTCTGGCGCGGGTACGAGGCGCGCTGAGCGGCGCAGCGCCCGCTCAGCAGCGCTTGTCGTTCAGCAGCGGGACGAGGGCGCGCTCCCCCGCGACCTGCGTCCGCGATGCGCCGGCACGCGGAGCTTCGTCCGTTTCGACTACGCACCGAGCCCGCGCACCTCGCGTGTCCGACCGATGCTGTTCCGCGCGCCCCGCAATCGTCACACTGCTCCGAGCATGCAACACCCCGAGCTCTTCACCCCCGTCACCCTGGGCTCCCTGCAGCTGCGCAACCGCATCGTGATGGCGCCGCTGACGCGCTGCCGCGCGGACGTGAACCACGTGCCGACCGAGCTGATGGTCGAGTACTACGCGCAGCGCGCCAGCGCCGGGATGATCATCGCGGAGGCGACGATGGTGATCGAGGGCCACTCCGCCTTCGGCGCGCGCGAGCCGGGGATCCACTCGGCAGCGCAGGTCGCGGCCTGGAAGCGCGTGACCTCGGCCGTGCACGCGAAGGGCGGGACGATGCTGCTGCAGCTGTGGCACGGCGGCCGCGCCTGCCACTCGCTGCTCAACGACGGTGCGCAGCCGGTCGCGCCGAGCCCGCTGCGCATCACCAACGACGAGACGCACACGCCGCAGGGCAAGAAGCCCTACGAGATCCCGCGCGAATTGCGCACCGACGAGCTCCCCGGCGTCGTCGCCGGATTCCGCCGCGCGGCCGAGAACGCGCGGGCCGCGGGCTTCGACGGCGTCGAGGTCCACGGCGCGAACGGCTACCTGCTCGACCAGTTCCTGCGCGACGGCAGCAACCAGCGCACGGATCGCTACGGCGGCCCGCTCGAGAACCGCGCGCGCCTGCTCTTCGAGGTGCTCGATGCGGTGATCTCCGTCTGGGGAGCCGGGCGTGTCGGCCTGCGCCTCTCGCCGCTCAACAGCTACAACGACATGCGCGACAGCGACCCGATCGCGCTGACGCGCTACGTCGCGGCGCAGTGCGACGCGCGCTCGCTCGGCTACCTGCACCTGATGCGCGCCGACTTCTTCGGCGTGCAGAAGGCCGACGTCGTGCAGCCCGCGCGGGCGGCCTTCCGCGGCGCGCTGGTCGGCAACATGGGCTTCACGCCGGCCGAGGCGGCCAAGGCGATCGCGCAGGGCACGCTCGCCGCGGTCGCGTTCGGTCACCACTACGTCAGCAACCCGGACCTGGTCGAGCGCGTCGCCGCCGGCGTCGCGCTGGTCGAGCCGGATGCGCGGACCTTCTACACGCACGACGCGCGCGGCTACACCGACTATCCGGCGCTGCAGCCGAGCTGACGTGCAAGCCGCGCGGGCCACCGTCCCCGGATGCGGGCGTCGCGCGGGGCGCGCACCTGTCAGTTGGGGAGCGGGGTGAGCTGCGCCAGGATCCTGCTCCAGGTCCCCTCTGCCAGGACCTTGCGCGGGATCACGCGCCCCATCGGGATCAGCGCCCCGTCGGCACGCTGCACGCCCGTGGCGAGGTTCTCCAGATCGAGGTACTCGTCGCCCTCGACGAGGAACTTCATGCTCTCGGCGGTGCTGACGCTGGCGATCTCCGAGTCGGACAGCATCGCCAGCAGGGTCTCACGGTCGAGGTACTTGGTGCGATCGGGCTTCAGCATGTCGGGCTCCGTTCTGTCGAGGGAAGGTGCGGGCAGATTCGCTCGAGCACGACGGAGGCGGCATCGTCGATGCGGCGGGCAACGTGCTCGCTGCTCGTGGCACCGAGTCCGATGCCGGGCGGATGGACGCCCGGGTCGCTCGTCAGGCTCTCGAGCGCACCCTACGTCGCACGTGCATCCCGCGGCCATCCCCGCAAGCGTGGACTCGGCAGAGCGGAACCCGGTAGCACGGGGTGGGCAGGATCTCCGCCGGCATGACCCGATCGAGGACGCTCCGTCGAGCTCACGCTGCACTGCGCAGATCGCCGGCGACGACTCGGGGAATCTGTCGATCGACCGCCTGTCCGAGGTGGACCTATGGTTGCTCTCGAACGAGCGGAAGACCCTCCGAGCCCGCGCATCCTCGCCCCGCAGCTCGATCCGGCGGAGGGCGATGCCAGCCGGAGTCGCCGGTGTTTCCGCTGCCGATCGCCACGACGGAACGTCTGCGGCCACCCGCGTCGCCACACAGAAGGTGCATCATGAAGGAAACCAACCTGTCCACGGAGAAGTACGGCGTCGTCCTGGCCTCCAAGGTCATCGGCGAGGCGGTGACCAACCGCGCGAACGAGGACCTCGGCAAGATCCACGAGATCGTCTTCGACGCCACGGACGGAAGACTGTCCTACGCCGTGCTCTCGTTCGGAGGGTTCATGGGCATGGGCAACAAGTTGTTCGCCGTGCCGTGGGCCGCGCTCGAGTTCTCCGCCACGGAGAACAAGCTGATCCTCGACACGGACAAGGAGAAGCTGAAGCAGGCCCCCGGGTTCGACTCGTCCGCCAAGTGGCCGGACTTCGCCGACCGGACGTGGGGCACCACCATCCACACCTACTACGGCTCCACCCCGTACTGGAACGAGTAGGGACGACGGCCCCCGCGCTCGCCGATCGCGTTCGACGCGGACGGCGGGCGCGAGCACGCGCTCTGCCCTCCGCACACGCGGCTGACTCCTCTGCAGCCTGAACCAGGGGACGCGACCACTCCGAACCCGCGAGGGAAACACGCATGAGCACCACCACACTGATCATCCTGGTCGTCGTCCTCGTCCTGGTCTTCGGAGGAGGCGGCGGGTACTACTACTCGCGACGCCGCTAGTCCCCGGGACGGAACGGCGAGCACGGAGCTCCGCGCTCGAGCGGCGCGGTCCGCTCGCACCCCGGGCAGGCATCGGAGGCAAGCCGCCCATGGCCCGCCTCCGTGCCTGGAAACAAGCTGCCTGGCCTCGACAGGCTAGTGCCCGCCCTGGATCTCCTGCTTGAGCTTCTCGAGCTCCGCGTCGGCGTTCTTCTCGTCGATCGCCTTCGCCGCCGCGTCCGCAGCCTCGGCCTCCGACGGGATCGCCGCATCCTCGGGCGCGAGCAGCGTCCCCGATTCCGTCGAGGGCTTCACCTGCTCCGCAGGCACAGGCGCAGGCGTCGGTGCGGGTGTGGAGCTCTCCTTGCTCGTGCAGGCGCCGAGCACCGCGAGGGAGAGCACGAGGAACAGTCGTTGGATCTGCATGGTCCGGCTCCTCTACTTCTTCCCGCCGTCGCGCGCGGGCGGCTCTTCCTTCGTGCGTTCCTTGTCGTTCGCGTCCTGGTGCTCCTCGCGCGTCTTGCGCGCGCGCACGCGGGGCCGCTTGAGCTCCTGCTCGAAGCGCCCCCACGATTCGCCGCCGAGCTGCTTGCGGAAGCCCTCCATCGCGTTGGTGTGGCGCTTCATCTGGCCGTCGCGCAGCGCTTCGAGCTCGGCGACCTTCGCGCGATCGCCCTTGCCCGTGTAGATCACGATCAGTCGGTCGATGCGCGCGATGCGATCGCGGTGGACCGCCTCGAAGTGCGCGGCCTTCTTGGCGATCTCGCGCGCCTCTGCGTTCGGCGCTTCCGCCGCCGGAGCCTCGGCCTTGGGCGGTTCCGCCCTGCGCACCCCGCCCGCGGGCGCGGCGTGCTTGGGTGCTTCCTGCACCCGCTCGACCTTCGCGGGATCCTTGGAGGGTTCCTGCGGCCGCTGCTGCGCGGCGAGCGGGAGGGTCAGCGCGGCCGATGCGAGGAGCAGCGCCGCCGGATGGACTGCGGTTCGGTTCATGGGATCACCTCGTGACTCGATGGCGCGCCGGAGCCTCCCGGCGCAGTGCGCATGCTACGCAGTCGGTGCCGCGCGCGCGGTGGCCATTTCTTCACTTCCACGCTCGCGAGAACGGTCCGCGCGCGGCAGGTCCGCAGAGCGGGTGGCGAGCGCACGGCGAGCGAGCGCTACAGTGAGGGGATGTCCGCCGGCGCCACGACCCCGCCGCACCCCCACGCCTCGCCCGATCCGCGCCGCTGGATCGGGCTCTTCGCCGCGTTGACCGCGCCCTTCCTCGGCGTGCTCGACTTCTTCGTGGTCAACCTGGCGCTGCCGCAGATCGGCGAGCGCCTCGGCGCGAGCTTCGCGCAGCAGGAATCGGTGATCGCGCTCTACGCGCTGAGCTACGCAGTCTTCGTCGTCACCGGCGGCCGCCTCGGCGACACGCACGGCCGGCGCAAGGTGTTCCTGCTCGGGCTCGCCGGCTTCGTCCTCGCGTCGCTGCTCTGCGGCGTCGCGCCCAACCCCTGGTTCCTGATCGGTGCGCGCTTCCTGCAGGGCTTCGCGGCGGCGCTCGCGTTCCCGCAGGTGCTCGCGCTGGTCCAGGTCACGTTCCCCGAGCACGAGCGGCCGAAGGCGCTGGCCTACTTCGGGCTCAACGTGGCGCTGGCCTCGATCGCGGGGCAACTGCTCGGCGGCCTGCTCGTGCACTGGAACTGGTTCGACCTGGGCTGGCGCGTGCTGTTCCTGATCAACCTGCCGATCGGCGGCGTCGCCTTGTGGATCGCCGCGCGCACGCTGCCCGAGGCGCGCGCGCCCAACCCGCCGACGCTCGACCTCTCCGGCGTCGCGATCGCGACGGTCGGGCTCGCGCTCCTGCTCGTGCCGATGATCGAAGGCCACCAGGCCGGCTGGCCCGCGTGGGCGATCGTGATGCTGCTCGTCTCGGTGCCGGTGTTGTGGTGGTTCTTCCGCGAGGAGCGCCGCGCCGCCGCGCACGGGCGCGATCCGCTGATCGACCTCGAGCTCTTCCGCCTGCGCACGTTCCGGCGCGGGCTCGCGATGATCGCGATGTACTTCTTCGGCGGAGGATCGCTGTTCCTGATCCTCTCGATCTACCTGCAGAAGGGCCTGGGGATGGAGACGCTCGACGCGGCGCTCTCGTTCACCGGCTTCGCCGGCGCGCTGCTCGTCTCGTCGCTCATTGCATCGCGCCTGGTCGCGCGGCATCGCTTGAAGTTCCTGCACGGCGGATTCCTGCTCGTGTGCGCGGGCATCGCGTTCCTCGTCGTCGGCCTGGGCACGACTCGCACCGGTGACGCGCGCGCCGCGATCACGATCGGGCTCGCGATCTACGCGCTCGGCCAGGGCTGCGTGTCGCCGGTGATGTTCTCGACGGTGCTGAGCGGCGTCCCGCTGCGCAGCGCCGGCGCCGCGTCGGGCGTGCTGAGCACGTTCCAGCAGGTCTCGAGCATGCTCGGCGTGGCGGTGATCGGCCTGGTGTTCTCGACGGCGCTGGGGAAACCGGCCGGAACCGGGAGCGCACTGGCCGCGAGCTACGCGCACGCCGCGACCTTCGCGCTCTCGATCAACCTCGCCAGCATGATCGCCGCCGCGCTGCTCGCCTGGCGACTGCCGCCGGCACCGGCGACGAGGCCGCTGAATGAGGTGCTCGAGTAGGAGCGCGAGTTGGGCCCTCGAGAACGGCGTCGAGGGAACGATCAAGCCGCTCGGGCATCCACGCCGCCGCCGAGTCCCAGGGCGCTACTGCGCGTGCAAGTTCTCGCGCGGATCGCAGTCATCCTCGTCGATCCGGATCACCGTGATGCCCTCCGCGTCGGCGATTGCGAAGCGACGGCGCTCCGGATCGACGGCGACGGGCGGAACGACTGGGTCCTTCGGCAGGATGGCGCTCGTCTGTGTTCCGGATCGCAACTCCGGCCAGCGGAGGACTTCGCGGCCCGTGTGTGCGTCGATCAACCTCGGATGCTCGTAGAGCGCGAGCAGGTGATCACGACCGATCGCAGCTAGGCTGCCCAGCCTGCCTGCGCGCAGCACGTGCAGAGGTGTGACGGACCCGCCCGCCCCGTAGATCCGCAACTCCTTCAGCGGGTTCGACTCATCCTCATCGATTCCTCCCCGCAGGGCGACGGCGAGGCGGCCGTCGGGGAAGAAGGTCGCGCTGCTCTCCTCCGCCATGGCCTCCAGGCCCAAGCCCGAACCGTCGAGGTGCGCGGGATCCGAGATCGCCCGCTCGAGGTCGTAGAGGGCGACCGAGTCGAGGGGGTGCCACAGCCAGCCCGCGCTCGCGAGGAAGCGTCCGTCCGGCGACACCGAGAGACGCGAGTGGAAGATGTCGCTGGGTTGCCGCGAGTTCGATCTCGTCAACCGCTCTCCGGTCGCGAGGTCCTCGATCTCGAGGCGACAGTAGTCCTCGGGACAGTGCACCAGGACCTCCCTCCCCGAAGCCAGCCGGGAGAGCGCGATCGGGTATTCGTGGACGTCGGCGTGGTAGAAGCTCCGGTTGATCTCCCGCACCACGCTCCCGTGATGCAGCACCAGCCCCTTGGTGGCGCTCCGCGTGTAGATCACTGCGAAGCCACTGCCTGCGAGTGCGACGGCCGCATCGAAGGCGTAGGCGTAGTACACGGAAGGACGAGCGCACCCGCCATCGAGGTCGTACCGCGCGCCGCCGCCAATCCAGTCGACCAGCGTATCGCCCTCCCAAACCAGGGATCGAACGCCAGGAGCCTGGATGCGTTGCTCGGAGGCTACGACCATTCAACGGCTCCTGACGTTGACGCAGTCGGGACCGATGGTGCGGCACGCGGACGATGCGACGAGGGATCGCCAACACCGCGTCTTGTGGTGCAGGGCTCCAAGAACACATCGGACCACGCTCTCCAAGCGCGTGCCTTCTGCGCCACCCTGTCACCGGCGTGCGCCGGGAGGAACCACGCGTGGATGCGCTCGCCGTCCAGCTTCGTGAGCGTCAGGTCCTCGAAGGCGAGCCCTTCGTCGCGCGGCGTCGTGCCATGATCCTCGCCCGGGAACCAGATCGGCTGCGACTGGCAGACGCCGAGCGTCACGCAGACGCCGGCACACGCGATCACCGCGAGGCGCGGAAGGAGCAACGCGAGCTTGCAGGCCAGCGCGAGCATCACGGCAGGATAGTGCGAACTGACCGGCAGCGCACCGGGCGTCTTCCCGCGTGCGCGCACAGGACACGGGCACGACCGCGAGGCTCGGCGCGCACACGCCCGTCGCGACCACGCACGGGCTGGCCTACGCGCACGCCGAGACCTTCGCCCTCTCGATCAACCTCGCCAGCATGATCGCCGCGGCGCTGCTCGCGTGGCGGCTTCCGCCGGCGCCGGCGACAAGCCGCTAGCGCAGCGCCGCCGCGGTCTCGGGCAGGCTCACCGCGCCTTGCTGCCGATCACGTAGCCGACTTGCACCGCGCCGAAGGTGAGGATCTTCAGCAGGCGGGACACGATCTTCTGCACACTGCGCGCCGGATCCTCCGCGCCGTCGAAACCGGCGTCGCGCAGCGTCTGGGCATACTGGCCGAGGTGCCGGACGTCGGCGATCAGCACGCGTCCTCCGACCTTCAGCACCCGCGCGATCTCGCGCACGGCAGCCTGGCGTTCGGCTGCGTCGTAGATGTTGTGCAGCGCCGCGCTGGAGAGCACGACGTCGAAGCTGGCATCGTCGAAGGGCAGCTTGCGTGCGTCGGCGGTCTGCACCTCGACGCGATCGGCCACGCCTTCGATCCTCGCGTTGTCCAACGGAGCCGCCGGCGTGTTGCCGCTGAGATCCTCGGCTTGCCAGATGTCGATGCCGATGGCCCGGCCCGTGGTCAAGCGCTTGGCCGCGCCGATCAGGAACAGCCCGCGCCCGCAGCCCACATCGAGCACGCGCTCGTCACCGCGCCACTCGAGCAGATCGAGAAACGTCTCGCGCTCGCGCACCTTGCCGTACTTGCTCGAGCAGATCATCCAGACCGCCATCACGCCGCTGGCCAGGCCTCCCGAGATCAGCGGGCGGCCGAGCAGCGCGAAGGTCGACTGCTTGTCCCACACGCCCGCCACCAGCGTGACCAGCGAGAGGATCCCCAGCGCGCAGACGATCAGCAGATTGCGAACCGCGGTCGGCGCATCGACACCGTAGTCAGCTCGCGCGGGTTTGCTCATCGCCACCATCTTGATGGAGGCATCTCTGCGATGACAAGTCGGCCGGCGGAACGACTTCGCCACGAAGGTGTCCCGATTCGAGAGTCCGCCCCGACACGAGGACGCAGGACTCAACGGTCGAGACCTGCGCGCTCGCAGGCCTCCTCCGCGAACCGGGTTGGAGCGACGGCTGCGATCTCGAGCACGGGGTCGAGCGCGCACTAGGGCAGCGCACGTTCGAGGAAGGCGCGAACACGCGCCTGCCACTCGCGCTTCCCGAGGTAGCTCGGGCCGTTGTGGCTCCCCGCGGTGACGAGCAGCTCTTTCGGCTCCGCGGCCGCGGCGAAGAGCGCTCGAGCCTGCTCGAACGGAACCACCTCGTCCTGCGGGCTGTGCACGACCAGCAGCGGCACCGCGACCTTCCCGATCTTCGAGGCGTTGTCGTAGTGGCTGCGCAGGAGCAGCCGCACCGGCAGCCAGGGATAGTGGTATGCCGCCGCATCGTCGAGCGAGAGGAAGGTGTCGTGCAGCAGCAGGCCCGCGCTCCTCGCCTCGGTCGCGAGCTCGACGGCCACACCGCCGCCGAGCGACTCGCCGTAGAGCAGGATGCGCCCGGGCGCGAAGCCGCGGTGTTCGACGAGCTCCTTCCAGGCCGCGCGCGCGTCGGCGTACGTGCCGGCCTCGCTCGGCGAGCCGCTCGAGCGCCCGTAGCCGCGGTAGTCGTAGAGCAGCACGGAGACCTGCGCCTCGACGAAGAAGCGCGCGAGGTCGAGACGGTCCTCGATCGTGCCGGCATTGCCGTGCGAGAAGAGCAGGGCGCCGCGCGCCTCCCCGTGCGCCGGGAGGAACCAGGCGTGGATGCGCTCGCCGTCCGGCGTCGCGAGCGTCAGGTCCTCGAACGCGAGCCCTTCGTCGCGCGGCGTCGCGCCGCCGTCCTTGCCCGGGAACCAGATCAGCCGCGACTGGAACACGCCGAGCAGCACGCAGACACCGACGTACGCGAGCGCGGCGAGGGAGAGGAGGAGCAGAGCGATCCTGCGGACGGACGCGAGCATGTCGACAGTCTAGAGCGGAGCGCGCACGCCGCGCCGCGCACTCACGCCGCGCGGCCTTCGCGCTCGAGGGTGGCCCGCCTCCCGACCGCCGCTCACTTCCTGCCCGCACCCAGGCCCGGGAAGCGCGAGGCCTGCACGATCCACGCGGCGATCTGCCGTTCGTCGAGGTCCGCCGCACGCTCGACGTCGACGCCGCGCGTGTACTTGCCGGTGCCGACCGGCGGAACCGGCGAGAGCTTCGTCCCGTGCAAGAACGTGATCTTGACGTGGTCGGCGAAGCCGCCGCACGAGACGAACCAGCCCGTGTCGGTGCCGTAGAACGACATCCCCCACTTGATGCAGCGCTGGATGCCGGGCAGCGTGCGCGCGATCAGCGCGTCGAAGCGCTTCGCGATCGCGCGCTGCGCGGCCGGCAGCCTCTCGATGTAGGCCTTCACCGGCGCGTCGCCGACCGCCGCGGCGGCAGCGCTGGCCTTGCCGGGCTTCGCGCCGGGCAGCGTGCGCGCGAGCTTGCCCTGCGCGGCGGTGCGTGTGGTTCGGCGGACGGGCTTCGGTGCGGGCTTCTTCGTCGTGGCTCGTTTCGGTGTCGTCTTCGGACGCGGCATGCGGAACCTCCGCAGGCATGCAAGCATCCCCAGCGCAAACTGTCACGGTTGTTCGCGGCCGTCCCTTGTCCGCTCTCCCGGTCTCCGTACACCACGGCGTGCCTATGCGCCGCGCGCGGAGCCTTCCAGCCCCGGGCTTACGCACGAGTTCGTCCACACCGGACCTCGCCCGAGCGAGTTCGTCCGACGCGAGCCCTGCCGTCCGGAAGCGCCGAGCCGCCTCCCTGCCCCGTCGACTCTCGACCCCGGGAGCTGCGCGACGCGCTCGCGCGAAATTCGAGTCTCGCCACCGACCGCGGATGTCCCCGCGTACGAGTTCAGGCGTCCGCTCCGCGCGCGGTCGTCGCAGGGACGGCCGACGGGCGGCGCACCACCGCGAAGGGTCCCATCACCATGCGCTCGTCTCTCACCTGCCCCCCGTTCACCGCGATCGGGCTGATCGCCGGTGCCGCAGTGACGCTAGGCCTCGCCGCTTCCGCGCAGGACGGATCGATCCGCCGCATCGGACGCGGAGCGATCGAAGGCGACAAGCCCGACTGCATCCCCAACACGAACCCCTGCGTTCCGCCGCCGCCCGACGAGATCGAGATCTCCGCCAACGGACAGTGGATCGTACTGGCCAGCTCGAGCCGCAACCTCGTGCAGCTCACGAGCAACCCCAGCTACCCGAAGAACGTGTTCGTGATCCACGTCGGGACGTTCGAGGTCAAGCGCGTGAGCCAGAACGCGGCAGGCGCGGAGGCCAATGCCAACTGCCTGCACCCGGCGATCTCGCCCAACGGACGCTACGTCGCGTTCGCCAGCGACGCCACGAACCTGGTCCCGAGCGACACGAACGGCGTGCGCGACGTCTTCCTGGTCGACCGGCAGACGGGTGTGCTCTCCTGCGTCAGCAAGACCCAGATGAACGTGTTCGCGGCCGGACCGTCGGACAACCCCTCCGTGGCGGACGACGGATCCGTTGCGTTCCACACCGACGCGAACCTGCTGGACAACCCCGCCAGCGCGTTCACCGACACGAACTCCTTGAGCGACATCTACGTGCTGGGACCGCTGGGTCTGGCGATCCTCTCGGTGCGCTACGACTGGCAGACTTCCGTCTACACGCTGGCCAACGGACCGTCGACGCTGCCGGCGATCAGCGGTGACGGATCGAAAGTGGCCTTCCAGTCGCTCGCGACCAACCTGATGTTCACGCCACTCCCCCAGGTCGTGAACGACTTCAACGGTGCCGAGGACGTGTTCGTCTGTCCGACGACGGCTCCGACCCCGGCGCTCGTCTCGATCGTCGCGGCCTGTTCCGTCGGGAACATCTGCACGGCGAACGCCGGTTCGCGCGAACCCTCGATCTCCTACGACGGCACGAAGATCGCTTTCGAGAGCGACGCGACCGACTTCAGCCTGATTCCGGACATGAACGCCGTCACCGACATCTTCCTCGCGAACGCGACGGGCGGCACCCTCACGCGCGTCACGCCCTTTGGCGCGAACGGCGCATCGAACCGGCCCTCGCTGGCGAGCAGCGGTGCATGGCTTGCGTTCGACACCGCCGCCACGAACCTCCTCGCGACGCCGGACACGAACGGTTTCCGCGACATCTACTCGTACGACGTGACGACCGGAACGATCCTGCGCCGCAGCGAAGCGACGTTCCCGGGCCCGACCGTCGGGGCCTCGGCCGACTGCGTGGATCCGTGCGCAGCCGACCCGATCGGGCGCCTCACGTTCCACAGCACCGACGAGCAGCTCGCGTGGACGTTCGGGAACAACCCGAACTGCTCCGGAGCCCCCACGGCCGAGTGCTACTCGTCGATCCCCGACGTCGACGGCTTCCTGCGCCTGGAGTCCTACACGCAGCCCGGGTTCTACTGCGTCCCCGAGCTGAGCACGAACGGCTGCCTGCCGACGATCGCCGCGCTGTCGGGCACGCCGAGCGCGACGAGCAGCACGCCCTTCGTGATCACGACGGTGAACATCCCGACGGGCAAGGCCGGCTACTTCTTCTACAGCCTCGTCGGTCCGCGAGCACCGTGGGCGAACGGCGCGAGCGACCTGTGCATCTCCCTGCCGACCCGCCGATTGCCGAGCTTCCCCGGCTCCGGCAACCCGGCGTTGCCGTGCGACGGCACGGCCAGCGTCGACTTCAATGCGTGGATCCGGACGGGCGCGGACCCGGCGCTGCAGGTGCCGGGACAGTACGTCTGGATGCAGACCTGGTCGCGCGACAACTGCACGGGCAACGACTGCGAGTCGTACAGCAACGCGGTCGGCTTCTCGATTCAGCCCTGATCGATCGAGGGCCGAGGTCAGGGTAGCGGACCGGGAACCCGAGCGGAGCCTCTCACCGAACGGGCCACTCATCCGCGCGCCGATGCGGAGGCTTCGAGGTGCTGGAAACAGCTCCCCGGAGCCTCCGAGGCGTTCCACGGGCTCGCGTCCGAGTTGCTTCGAGGACGTGCAGGCCTCGTGTGACGGACACCGAGTGCGAGGACGGCCCCGATTGCGCCGAATGACCGCCGCCCACGTTCGGCCTCGCAGGTGCGTGAGGACCTGGACCACGGATCGGGGCGGCATCGCCCAAGCGGGTGCGCACGCGAGAGCCCCGAGAGCGCGGCGCGGTCGAATGACCCGCCTGCGCACGGAGCCGGGAATCGGCGCGCATCGTCCATACGCCCTGCGCGCGCTTTCGCTGCGAGGAGCCAGCGAGGATGATCACGCCTCCTCCCCATGCGCATCACGATCACCTGCCTGCGTGCTCTCGTCCTCGCCCTCGCGTCGCTCGCCCTCGCTCCGCTCGCGTCCGCGCAGAAGCCCGTGCCCGATCTCACCAAGGGCGGCACGAAGGACGCCACGCACGACTGGACCCTCGGGCCGACCGGTGCGCGCGGCTGGATGTGGAGCTTCAACCTCGCGACCACCGACGCGCGGCAGATCCTGGTCACCGAGGTCGAGAAGGGCTCGCCCGCCGACGGTGTGCTGCAGGTCGGCGACGTGATCCTCGGCGTCGGCACCAAGCCCTTCGCCGGCGACGCGCGCAAGCTCTTCGGCGCGGCGATCACCGAGGCGGAGACGAGCGAGCACCGCGGATTGCTGCCGCTTCTGGTCTGGCGCAGGAACGCGCAGCAGAAGCTGACGCTGCACCTGGAGGTGCTCGGCAGCTACAGCGAGAGCGCGC
The DNA here is from genome assembly GCA_044229935.1 of Planctomycetota bacterium. Taxonomy (GTDB): domain Bacteria; phylum Planctomycetota; class UBA1135; order UBA1135; genus JADJLZ01. The sequence continues at coordinate 110,079 of JBGASC010000010.1, forward strand.
CGGAGAACTGCCCGAAGTCCAGGCGCATCCTCGAGAAGGCGGCCAGGTACCTCGCGCAGCACGGCCTCGGCGACGGGCTCGGCGGCGAGGTCAACGCGCTCGCGCTGCTCGCGACCGGCAAGCCGGAGTTCGCCGACACGCTCAAGGCCTTCGCGCACGAGCTCGGCGATCCCAAGCGCAAGCTCGAGCTCACGCCGGGCATGCACGCCTGGGACTGGGGCTACGCGGAGCTCTTCCTGTGCGAGTACTTCCTCGCGACCGGCGACCGCTACGTGCTGCCCGCGATCCGCGAGTACGCGACGGCGATGGCGTCGGGGCAGAGCTCGGTCGGCACGTGGGGCCACGGCATGGTCGTGCCCGGCAGCGAGTGCGCGCTCGGCGGCTACGGCGCGATCAACCAGGCCGGCATGGGCTGCTGGCTCGCGCTGATCCTGGCGCAGAAGTGCGGCGTCCAGGACGAGATCGTCGCGCAGGCCGAGCAGCGCTCGCGGCGCTTCTTCGCGTTCTACGCCGGCAAGGGCAGCATCCCCTACGGCGACCACGCGCCCTACTACTTCCTGCACGACAACAACGGCAAGAACGCGATGGCCGCGGTCGGTTTCGACCTCGACGGCGACGCGGCCGCGACGCAGTTCTTCGCGCGCATGTCGACCGCCTCGTACGGCGAGCGCGAGCTCGGCCACACCGGCAACTACTTCAGCTATCTCTGGGGCCCGCTCGGCGTCGCGCGCGCGGGCAAGCAGGCGCTCGCGGCGCACCTGGCGGAGCAGCGCTGGTTCTACGATCTCGCGCGGCGCTGGGACGGCGGCTTCCGCTACCAGGGCGGCGCGGGCGAGGACGATTCCTACCTCGGCTGGGACGCGACGGGCGCGTTCCTCTTGACGTATGCGCTGCCGCTGCACGCGCTGGAGATCACGGGCAAGAACGTGCGCGCGTCGAACGAGCTCTCCGGGACCGAGCTGCAGTCGGTGATCGCCGACGGGCGCGGCTTCGATCCCTGGCACCTCGAGGACGCCTACCTGCCGCGGCCGGTGAGCGAGCTGCTCGCCGCGCTCTCGAGCTGGTCGCCGACGGTGCGTTTCCGCGCCGCGAACGCGCTGGCGCTGAAGCAGGCCGACGTCGTGCCCGCACTCGTCGAGAAGCTCGCGCACGGCGATCTCGCGACGCGCTACGGCGCCTGCCAGGCGCTCGAGCGCAGCGGCGAGCGCGGCGCACCCGCGGTGGACGCGCTGATCGCGGCGCTCGCGGAGCCCGACGCTTGGCTGCGCATCCGCGCCGCGTTCGCGCTGGCCGACATCGGCGCGAGCGCGCGCAAGGCGATCCCGCGGCTGCTCGAGCTCGCGCTCGCCGGCGATCCGTCGGATCCGCGCCAGACCGTGCGGCGCTACCTCGGCATCGCGCTCTTCCTCGAGGGCTTCATCGACACCGGGCCGCGCCACGGCCTGGTCGCGGGCTCGGTCGAGGACGTCGACCCGCGCCTCTTGGTGCCGGCCGTGAAGCAGCTGCTCGCGAGCGATGACGGCCTCGTGCGCGCGCAGGTCGCGTCCGTCTACGAGCGCCTGACGCAGGCGGAGCTCGACGAACTGTGGCCCGACATCCTCGCCGCGGTGCGCGTCAGCGCGCCCAGCGGCGAGATGTACGCCGACGAGATCCGCCTCGCGGGGCTGAAGCTGCTCGCGAAGCACCAGCGCCCCGAGGGCATGCAGGCCTGCGTCGACTACGCGCGCCACCAGAACTCCTGGGGCAGCGAGACGCGCATGGGCGAGATCCTGCAGACGCTCGCGAGCTACGGCGCGGCCGCGAAGCCGCTCGTGCCGCAGCTGAAGGAGCTGGCGCAGTTCTGCCGCGACGAGCAGGACTTCCCCGACGACTGCAAGGCGAAGAAGCTCGCCGCGGTCGAGGCCGCGATCCGCTCGCTCGCCGCGCTGCCCGAGCCCGCGCGCGCGGGTGCGAAGGGGCTCTCCGGCCCGCCGCCCAGGCGCGTGCAGGTCTTCGTGCTCGCCGGCCAGTCGAACATGGAGGGCCCCGCGATCCTCGACCTCGATCCGGGCTGGAACCCCAAGGACTACAACGACGGCCGCGGCAGCCTCGAACAGGTGCTGCGCGATCCGGCGAAGAAGAAGAAGTACGCGCACCTGCGCGACGCGCAGGGCAAGTGGCGCGTGCGCGACGACGTCTTCGTGCGCTACCGGCTCGAGGACGGACCGCTGCTGAAGGGCCCGCTCGCGCCGGGCTTCACGCCCTACGACGCGCACCACTTCGGGCCCGAGCTCGAGCTCGGCCACGTGCTCGGCGACGCGCTCGACGATCCGGTCCTGCTCGTCAAGACCGCCTGGGGCGGCAAGAGCCTCTTCGCCGACTTCCGTCCGCCCTCCGCAGGCGGGAAGGTGGGGCCGTACTACACGAAGATGATCGCGGAGGTGCACGAGGCGCTCGCGAAGCTCGCGACGGACTTCCCCGCGCTCGCCGGACGCAAGGCCGAGCTCGCAGGCTTCGTCTGGTACCAGGGCTGGAACGACGGCTGCGATCCCGAGCACGCCGTGCCGGAGTACGAGCAGAACCTCGTGCACCTGATCCACGACGTGCGCGCGGAGTTCAAGGCGCCCAGACTGCCGGTCGTGATCGGCGAGCTCACCGGCCCGTGGGTCAAGGCCGAGGGCGAGTGGGACCTGTTGCGCAAGGCGCAGGCCGCCGCCGCGGCGCGCGCCGAGTTCTCCGGCAGCGTCGCGTTCGTGCCGACGCACGACTTCGTGCGCAAGGGCGAGAACTCCCCCAACCCCGAGCACGCCCACCACGAGTTCGGCAACGGCGAAACGTATCTGCTCGTCGGCGAGGCACTCGGACAGGCGCTCGTGAAGCTCTGCGCCGCGCGCTAGGACGCCGGCTACTTCTTCAGGAACGCGCCGAAGACGAGGAACACGAAGCCGAACGCGATCACGGCGATCCCGAGCACGATCCGCAGCCAGCCCATCCAGACCGCCTTGCGGCCCGCGAGCGCGGTCGACTTGCCGAGCACCGTCAGCAGCGCGGCGCGCTTGCCCGACTCCTCCGCCGTCCTCGTGCGCACGTTGCGGCGCCCAACGACGATCATCCACGCCCCGACGGCGAGGCAGACTCCGAGGACCGCGAGACGTTGACCGAGCGGTTCCTCGGGAGCGAAGAGCATCAGGAAGCGGGACTGCGGCATGCGGCGCGACTTCTCCTCGATCGACGGACCTGCTCTCTGCCCGCGCACGCGTGCCCGGGTAGCGCGCGGGCGAGGCCGAGCGGGAGCTCGACCTGCCCGAGCGTGCAGAGGGTACCGCACGAGTCCCGTCGACTCAGGTGTCGACGGGGCGACCCATGCCGGGACGGGCAAGCCGCGCTGCTTCGCCTGCCTCGCGCGCCGGCAAGGGAAAGCCGCTCGGCCTCCCGGGGGCTGCAACGACTTCCCCCGCCGTGTTGGAATGAAGCGGGCCGGTGATTCCGGAAATCTGCCGACCAAGGCCAAGTGTCACGACGACCTCCCTTCGCTTGGCCCCCCCCCAATCCATTCATGGGAGTTCTCGATGCAAGCCTCTCGCTCGTCCTTGATCCTTCCTGCACTCCTCCTGCTCTCGACGTCAGCCGCGGCGCAGTTCGGCTACGAAGACACGATCCCCTGGGGTGCGTCGCTCGGTTCCCCGGGCACGCTCGGACGTTCCGTCGCACTGGAGGCGACGGGCGACGGGCAACTGGACCTGTTCGTGCGCGCCGGAACGAACAACGACCACCTCGTGTTCTTCGACGGGATCTGGCAGGGATCGGGCGGTCTCGACACCGCGATCACCTGCAATGACTTCGACGCGGCACCCGCACAGGGCCCCAGCGGCATCGCGGCGCTGGCCTTCGTCGACTCGGGCGGCCTGAAGCTGCTCCAGCGCAACGCGATGAGCTCCTCGAGCTTCGCCTTCGAGACGCCGACGACGCTCGAGGCCGGCTCGTGGGCGGGCGCGAAGATGCTGCGCGTCGCCGACCTGCGCGGCACGGGCGGACTCGACTACGTCGGCGTGAAGGCCGATGGCCAGTCGCTGCTCCTGCGCAGCAACACCGGCAGCGGCTGGGTGACCACCGAGGTCAACACCGGTCGCGACATCCTGGACATCGTGCTGCTCAACTGGACGCCGACCACCAACTGGGAGATCGCGGTGCTCAGCAGCCAGGGCGTCGACATCCGGAACCTCAGCCTGAACCAGGCCGACTCGGTCGTCGTCTCGGGGCACACGTCGACGTCGATCGCGCGCATTCCGGCGACCCCGCCCTCAACCGACTACCTCGCCTGGATCGGAACCAACCTGTCGACGGCGCTGACGGACTTCGCCGTGCTCCACCGGATCGCGCCGAGGGTCGACAACCTGGCCGAGCTCAGCTCCTGGGACTGGTCCGCGACGAAGCTCACCACGGTCGACTTCAACAACGACGGCATCGTGGACGTGCTCGTCACGCGCGGCTCCACGCGGGCGCTCTGGCAGATGCTGAACTCGGGCACGTCGAGCACGCCGCCGGCATTCGACCCCACGCAGAAGACCGAGTTGACCTGGACCTCGTCCATGCAGCACTCGGGACCTCCGGTTGCGGCTCACTTCGAGTGCTCGCTGAACGTCATGGATCTCGTGGTTCCGGCGTACTCCGGCACGAACGCCGAGCTGGCCCTGTTCCGAAAGGCGATGCCGCTCTTCCTGACCGGGAACGACCTGTTCCGATTCGCACAGGACCCCAACGACCCCGTGCCGCCGGAGGTCCTCTTCCTGGAGTCGCCCAGCCAGACGACGTTCGAGTTCCAATTCATGATCAACTTCGGGGATGAGGTCCTGACGCCCCCCGGCTCGGGCACGGCCGAGAACCGCCACCTGGAGGTCACGATCTTCACGGGGTACCCGGGGATGACGAACGTCTACAACACCCAGTCGAGCATCAATCGCTACTGGATCGACTGGCCGGCGGGCGGAGTCCAGGCGACCGACCTGACGCTGAGCGGCTTGTACGTGAGCCTGCCCGCGAATCCCGACCCGCCGCTGGAGTGCGCCGTGCTCCCGCGCTTCCTCGAGGTGCGCCAGATCCGCGTGGACTCGGCCGGGACGACGGTGATCGAATCCGGTCCGACCTACACGTTCGGACACATCCGCAACGTGACCGATCAACAGACCTACCTCCCGAGCGGCGGGTTCGAGGAGGCGGAACTCCTCACGGGGAGCACACATCAGAACTTCGGATGCGAGGACAATTCCGGAATCAACCCCGTCCACGCCCGAGCGATCGTGATGCGGCGCAAGCCGAACCCGATCACGAACACGCCGATCCTCCTGCCGTTGCCCGTCCCGGCCAGCTCCAACTGAGTCCTCGGCACGGCGCGCACGGCCGCGGCCTGACTCAGCCGCGGCGTGCGCGAGCGCGCTGCACGATCCACGCCGCGACCAGAACTGCGGCGACCGCGAGCGCGATCAGGATCCCGCGCGCACTCCCTTGCGGCGTGCGCGCGGGATCCGTCGTTCCGGCCTCTGGAGCGGCCGAACTCGCGGGAGCGAGGCCGCCGCGCGTGCGCGCGGCGGATCGCGCCTGCCGGCCTCGCCGTACAGCACGACCGAGGCGTAGAAGAACGGGTCAGCCGTCGCAGGATCCCCCGCGACCTCGCTGCGTGCCGCACGCAGCGCCTCGGCTGGCGACTCGCCGCGCGAGAGCTCGCGACCGAAGCAGCGCGCCATGCGCAGCGTCGGCCCGAGCGCGATGTCCGCGGGGCTCAACACCACGCTGCAGGTTCCGGCCTCGAGGAAGGCGCCACCCAGGTGCGCGGCCGTGTCGTCGCCGAAGCGGCCGGGACCGCGCGCGGTTCCGCAGGCCCACAGCCCCACCACCGGCGGCGCGGCGAGCGAGCGCAGGTCCGCGCGCCACGCCACGTCCGCACCGTCGGGTCCCGGCGCGACCAGCAGTCCGGTCGGTTCCACGCGGCTCACGTCGTACACGCCATGGGTCAGGACCTGCAGCACGCGTGCGGCAGCCAGTTCGGGCGTGTGCAGTCCGGCCAGCGTGGCCTGCGCGCCGTCGAGCAGCAGCACGCGCGCGGGCTCGAAAGCCTCGCCCAGGCGGCGCAACTCCGCGGCCCCCAGCTTCAGCGGCTCCAGGCCGCGAGCAGCGCTCGACTGCAATGGAGCCCCGAAGACGACCGCGTCCCACGGACCGGAGCGCGGCGGCTCGTCCCGGCGCCGGGCGAGCGCGAGCGCGATCGGCAGGGACGGCGCGTGCACGATGGCGCGCTCGCAGCCGAACGGTCGCTCCCCGTTCAGATCGAGGGCCTCGATCGGGAAGCCGCCCAGCAGATCGTCGCCGGCGACGACGAGCACCGGCCGTGCGCGCAGCTCGGCGATCACGCGCGCGTCGAGCACGGCATCGCGAAAGCGCTCGGCCGTCTCGCGCAGCGCTCGCGCGCGCTCGGGGTGCGCGGCAGCCGGTGGAGCCTGCAGCCAGCGCCGGTGTTCGTCGCGCAACACCTCGAGCTGCTCGAACGGAGCTCCTTCGCCAGCCAGCGCACCCTGCGGCCCGAGCACGCAGGCATGCGTGCGCAGCGAGTCGGGCAGGATCACGAGCAGCGTGGTGTCGTCCGCGAGCAGCTCGCGCCTCAACCGCGCGACGTCGATCCGCCCGGGATCGAGCGCGCGTGCCGCCGTGCCCGCGCCCTGCAGCAGCGCCAGCATCTCGAGCGCCGCCTCGACGCCCGCGCGCTCGCCCTCGAGCGCGATCTCCACGCGCAGCAGCTGACCGAGCAGGAAGCGCGCCTCGCTGAAGAGCAGGAACGACTGCCCGCCCGGCACCAGCGGCCGTTGCAGCCACTCCTCGCGCACGGCGCCGAGGGTCGTGCGCGCCGACGCGCGCAGGCGGGCGAGATCCTCGCGACTGGCCTTCGTGGCCAGAGCCACCTCGATGGCGAGCGCCTGGAATCGAGCGCGCGACTCCGGATCCAGGCCCGGCAGCTCGGGCTCGGAGGCGCCCGGTTCGCGCGACTGCGCGGCGCCCGGTGCGTGGCGGGCGGCGCACGCCTCCAGGCGCGCACGTGCGGCCTCGGGCGCGTGTGTGCGGAGGTCGAGTTCGGCCAGGGCGAGGAGCGTGTCGTCCTGCTCGAGCTCGTCGAGCAGGCCCGACGCGAGCGCCGCCTCGAGCTCGTGCTGCGCCCGCGCGCTCGCCGAGGAGTCCAGGCGCGCGACCTCCGACAACGCCTGCCCGTGCCGCAACTGCCACTGCGCGCGCAGGCCGGGGTCGAGGTCCGCGTCGGCGAGTTCCTGCTGGGCGAGCTGTTCCAGCGGCTGCCAGGCGGAGAGAGCCAGCATCGCGTTGCCGCGCTGGAGCTGGACGCTGCGACGCAGCCCGGGCTCGAGCATCGGAGCGAGTTCGGCGAGCTGCGCGGCCAGCGCCGCGATGCGCTCCTGGCGGCCGAGGTCGATCGCCGTCTGGCATTGCAGGCACAGGAGCGTCGTGCGCAGCTCCGGGTTGCGCGCGAGGTCCGGGACGCGCGTGCACATGCCCGCGACCTGTTCCGTGAGATCGAGCACGGCCGCGGACTCGCGGCGCGCGACGCAGTGCTCGGCCAGGTCGAGCAGCATCTGCGCGCGCCCCGGGTTGTCGCCCCGGGTGAACGCGAGTGCGGCGCGCAGCGCCGCTTCGGCCTCCGCGTCGCGGCCGAGCGCGCTCAACCCGCGCGTGTGGGCCGACTCGATCTGCGCGCGAACGGGGTCCGCGGCGTCCGGCACCGCGGTGCGTGCGGCGGCGACGGCCGCCAGGAACGCGTCGATCGAGGCCGGGGAGTCGGTCTCGAACGTGTCGAGCAGTGCGCCGAGGCGGTTCACGGCCTCCTGCGCGGCCTGCGCGGCCTGCGCGGGCTGGCTGCGCGCCGGGATCGCCGCGGACATGGCCGCATGCGCCGGCGCGACGCCCAGGCTCAGCGCGAGAGCGAGAATTCCCGCTCGAAGGCCGAGCCGTCGGGCTTCCCGCCCGCATCGAGCGGCTGCACGCGCAGCAGGAGCTTGCCCGAGAAGCGCGCCAGCAGCGCCGGATCGGGGCGCCAGCGCGTCTCCCAGACCTGCTGTTGCACGCTGACGTGTTCTCCGGTGGCCGAGCATCCCTCGAGGTCGATGCGGAAGCTGCGCATCGGTCCGAGAGGATAGTCGATCACGATGCCGCTCGCATCGAGGATGCCGTCGGGGTCGACGATGCGTGCGTCGTGCTGTCCGAGCATCGGTCCGACGTTCGTGCGACCCCGCGTCCCGTCGCGAACGAGGAGATACGCGACGCACAGCAGCACGGCCGCGGCGGAGCACACGAGCACGAGCCGGCGGCGCGCGTGCCTGGGCGAGCGCGAGGCCGCGCGCTCGCTGACGACGCCGGCCGCGACCCCGGCGCGCAGCGCCCGTTCGATGTCGCGCGGGCCGGGATCCGAGGACTGATCCAGGATCTCGCGGCGCTCGCTGTCGGCCTGTTCGAGCCGCTCGATGGTGTCCGAGACGTCGCGCCAGCGATCGCGGCACGCGGGGCACTCCTTGAGGTGGCGGCGCGCCTCGTCGCAATCCGGGCTCAGGTCGCCGGTCGAGAGGCGCCGCAGGAATTCGTCGTGTCGCACGGCCGGGCTCATGTCTGCGGGTCCCCGAGCTTTCCGCGCAGGCGCTCGTGGAGTCGAGCCAGCCCCCGGTAGTAGCGCGTCTTGGCGGTGCTGAGCGTGAGGCCGAGGCGACCCGCGATGTCGTCGAAGGTCAGTGCCTCGAAGTGCTTCAGCCGCACGACCTCGGCCTCTCCCGCATCCAGGCCCGCGACGGCGGCGAGCAGGAACTCCCGGTCGTGCTGGGGAGCGCGCGGCACCTCGACGGCCGCGGTCTCCGGCTCGGGGGCAGCTGCGCGGAATTCCGGCCGGCGGCGCTTGCGGCGCAGAGCGTTCATCAGCTCCAGGCGCGCGAGACCGTAGCTCCACGACTCCAGGCGCGCTTCGCCGGTGTACGTGTCGAGCTTGCGCCAGGCGAGCACGAGCGTCTCCTGGCCAAGATCCTCCAGTTCCTGCTCGTCGAGCGGGTGGCCCAGGCGGGCCGAGAGCGCCTCGAGCACCCGCGGAATGCAGGCCAGGCGCCGCACCAGGCGCGCCAGCGCCACCTCGTCGCCGCTGAGGCAGGCGCGCGCCAGCACGAGGTCGTCCGCGAAGGGCTGCTCGGCCGCGGCGCGCGCGGTCGGGATGTGGTGCGCGGCGCCATCCTCCGCTGCGCGTTCGCCCTGCGTCGAATCGGTGGTCATCGCTGGCCGTGCTGGTCGGAGGGGAACCCGTAGCTTCACGCCATCATATCCCCGCCACGAGCGATACAAACGCGGACCTAGGACCGGTCTCTGCCCGGAGTCCTGACGCGGCGAGTAGTTCACTCCCTCGAATCGTCCCGGTCGAGGGCCGCGGTCGGGGAATTCCGCCGGACCGCGATCGCCGCAGCGAATCGGGGCGGCGGCGTGCGACCATCGGCGATCCACGCCATGCCCAGCCAGCCCTCGACACCCGCCCCCTCCACGGACGGCCCCTCCTTTCGCGTGCTCGGCCTCTCCGAGCCCGTGCTCGCGAACCTCGAACAGTCCGAATCCCGCGCGCTCGCGGCGGCCGGGCCGGATACTGAACCGCCCAGGAGGGCTTCGTGATGATCCAGAACGATGTCGGTCGAGGGCTCCTGTTCGGCGCCCTGGCGCTGCAGTCCATGCGCGTCGACGAGAACGTGCTCTCGCGTGCGTTCTCGGACTGGCTCGCCTTGCGGCACGCGGGCCGTTCGCTGGCCGACGTGCTGGTCGCGTGTGGCGCGCTCGACCTGCGCGCGCGCGCGCAGATCGAGGCGCAGGTCGACGCGCGGCTGCACGACTTCGGCGGCGATGCGCGCGCGGCCCTCTCGGCGCTGGCCTCGGCCTCGCTGCGGCGCTCGCTCTCCGCGCTGCCGAGCGACGAGCTGCGGCACATCCTGGACGATGCCGCACGCGTCCAGGCTCCCCTCGCGCGGTCGTTGCACGGATCGATGGAGCGCTACGCGCTCGACCACCTGCACGCCAAGGGCGGGCTGGGCCAGGTCTGGCTGGCGCGCGATCTGGACCTCGATCGCGACGTCGCGCTCAAGGAGATCCGCCCCGAGCACGCCGCCGATCCGCGGCGCTGGGAGCGCTTCGTGCAGGAGGCGCGACTGACGGGCCGGCTCGACCATCCCGGCGTGGTCCCGATCTACGAGGTCGCGCGCAAGCCCGACGGCGAGCAGCCCTTCTACACGATGCGCTTCGTGCGCGGCCGCACGCTGGCGCAGGCCGTGCGCGAGCACGCCGAGAAGCGTCGCCGCGGCGCGGGCGACGGGGTCGAGCTGCAGGCGCTGCTCTCGGCCTTCGTGGCCGTGTGCAACACGATCGCCTTCGCCCACTCGCGCGGCGTGATCCACCGCGACCTGAAGGGCGACAACGTGATCCTGGGCGACTTCGGCGAGGTGATCGTGCTCGACTGGGGCATCGCCAAGGCGCTGGGCGAGCCCGACCAGTCCGGCGCCGGGTCGCGGCTGGAGGAGGACTCGGCGCTGCGCACCGAAGAAGGCGACGTGATCGGCACGCCGGCCTTCATGTCGCCCGAGCAGGCCGCGGGCCGCGTCGCCGAGGTCGACGCCTCGAGCGACGTCTACGGGCTCGGCGCGGTGCTCTACGAGATCCTCACCGGGCAGGCGCCCTTCGCCGGATCGAACGTGATGGAGGTGCTCGAGCGCGTGCGCAACAGCCCTCCGCCCGCGCCGCGCACGCTGGCCCCGGGCACGCGAGCTGAGCTCGAGGCGATCTGCCTCAAGGCGCTGCAGAAGTCCAAGTCCGCGCGCTACCCGAGCGCGGTCGAGCTCGCGCGCGACGTGCAGCGCTTCCTGGCCGACGAGCCGGTCTCGGCCTGTCCGGAACCCTTCTCGAAGCGCGCCGGCCGCTTCGTGCGCAAGCATCGCACGCTGGTGACCAGCGCCGCGGTGCTGCTGGTCAGCGCGGTCATCGCGCTCGCGGTCGGGCTCGAGCTGCTGGCCGGCAAGCAGAAGCAGGTCGAGGCCGCCCGGGCGCGCGCCGAGAAGAACTTCGGCCTGGCCCGCGGCGCGGTGGACAAGTACCTGATGCGCGTCGCCGACAACGCCAAGCTCAAGGAGCACGGCCTCGAGCCCCTGCGCCGCGAGCTGCTCGGCACGGCGCGCGAGTTCTACCAGCGCTTCCTGGACCAGCGCTCGGCAGACACGGACCTCGAGCGCGATCTCGCCGGCGCGCTGATCAACCTGGGCCTGATCGATCGCCAGCTGGTGGAGACGGCCAAGGCCGAGCAGTCGTACGTGCGCGCGCTGGAGCTCTACGACGGGATCCTGGAGCGCGAGCCGGCCTCGACGCAGGCCATGCTCGACTACCTGATCGCCTGCACCGACCTCGCGCTGCTCTACTCCGAGACCAGCCGCGCGGGCGAGGCCGAGGCGCTCACCCGCAAGGGCATCGGGAAGGCCGCGGCCTTGGCCGCCGCCGCGCAGGACGAGGCCTGCCAGGCCCAGGTCGCCAGCCTCGAGGACAACCTGGGGACGCTCTACATCCGCCTCGGCCGGCGCGAGGAATCGGAGCACGCGCACGAGGCCGGCCTGACGATCCGGCGCAAGCTCGCGGCCGCGCAGCCGCAGGACCTGGAGCGCCGCAACGCCCTGGTGATGAGCCTCAACAACCTCGTCACGCTCTACGGCACCGGCGGGCGCCCGGCGCAGGCCAAGCCGCTCGTGCAGGAGGCCGCCGAGCTGGTCGAGGCCTCGGTACGGGAGAACCCCGGCAACCCCGAGTACGAGAACAACCTGGGCGCGACCTACAACAACCTGGCCGGCATCGAGACGCTGCTGGGCCAGCTCGACGAGGCGCGCCAGACGCACCTCAAGGTGCTCGCGCTGCGCGGGAAGCTGGTGCGCGAGCACCCCGTGGTGCTCGACTACTCGATCGAGCTCGCGGGCAGCTACTGCAACCTAGGGGAGCTCGACGTGCGCGCCGCCGAGCCGGCGCGGGGCCTGGAGCAGCTCGACCAGGCTGTGGCCGCGCTCGAGGGCGTGCTGGCGAAGGAGCCCAAGCACACGATCGCGCTGTACTACCTGAGCTACTGCGAGTCCTGGCGCGCGCGCGCGCTGGACGCGCTCGGCCGCCACGCGGAGGCGCTGCAGCGCTGGGACCGCTCGATCGCGCTCGACACGCGCAACGATCCCGCGCTGCGCGCGGGCAAGTCGGTCGCGCTGGCGCACGCCGGCTCGGTCGACGCCGCGGTGGAGCTCGCCGACCAGACCGCCAAGGCCGAGATCCCCGCGGCCGAGGACGTGCTGGCGCTGGCGCGCGCCTATGCGCTGGCGAGCGGCCTCGCCTCCAGCGACGCGGCACGGGCCGAGGAACTCGGCGCGCGCGCCGTGCGCAGCCTCGAGCGCGCGGCCAAGGCCGGCTACTTCGCCGCCCCGGAGACGATCGACGCGGCCGAGCGCGATCCGGACCTGGCTGCGCTGCGCGAGCGCGCCGACTTCCGCGGCCTGCTCGAACGCCTGAGGCGCGCGCCCTGAGCTGCCGCGCCGGACGCGGCACCCGCTCCGCGGAAGACGAGGTGGCGCTTCCGTCGCGAGGGCCGAAGGCGGATGATCCCACCTCCCCGCCCCCGCAGCGCCCGCACACGCGCTGACGCAACCCGCAGCGCCGCGCGATGACCACCGCTCCCTCCTTCCGCTCCCTCGGCCTCTCCGAGCCCGTGCTCGCGAACCTCGAGCAGCTGGGCTACCGCACGATGACGCCGATCCAGGCCGCGAGCCTGCCGCACACGCTCGCGGGGCACGATCTGCTCGCGCAGGCGAAGACGGGCAGCGGCAAGACCGCCGCCTTCGCCCTGCCGCTGCTCGCGCGGATCGACGCGCCGAGCTTCGCGGTGCAGGCGCTGGTGCTCTGTCCGACGCGCGAGCTGGCCGAGCAGGTGCGCCAGGAGATCCGGCGCCTCGCGCGCGCGGAGCAGAACCTCAAGGTGCTCGCGCTCTGCGGCGGCAGCCCGATCCGTCCGCAGCTGGCGAGCCTGGAACACGGCGCGCACGTCGTCGTCGGCACGCCGGGGCGCCTGCTCGACCACCTGAAGCGCGGCAGCCTGAAGCTCGACGGCTTGAAGACGCTCGTGCTCGACGAGGCCGACCGCATGCTCGACATGGGCTTCCTCGACGACATCAAGCAGGTCGCGAAGCGCTGCCCGAAGGAGCGCCAGACGCTGCTCTTCTCGGCGACCTTCCCCGAGAGCATCGTCGAGCTCGCGCAGCAGTTCCTGCGCGAGCCGCGCGAGGTGCGCCTGTCCGAGGCGCACGCGCCCGGACAGATCCGCCAGCGCTTCTACGAGGTCAGCGAGGAGACGCGCCTGGACACGGTCGTGCGCCTGCTCGAGCACTACAGGCCCGAGCGCACGCTGGCCTTCTGCAACACGCGGCAGGATTGTCGCGACCTGCTCGAGCACCTGGAGCGGCGCAAGCTGGTCGCGCTCGCGCTGCACGGCGAGCTGGAGCAGAAGGAGCGCGACCAGGTGCTGGTGCAGTTCGGGAACCGCAGCGTCTCCGTGCTGGTCGCGACCGACGTCGCCGCGCGCGGCCTCGACATCGCCGAACTCGAGGCGGTGGTCAACGTCGAGCTCTCGCCCGATCCCGAGGTGCACGTGCACCGCATCGGCCGCACCGGACGCGTCGAGGCCGAAGGCTGGGCCTTCAGCCTCGCGACGCGGCGCGAGATGGGACGCGTCGCACGCATCGAGGAATCGCAGGGCGCGCCGGTCGAGTGGCACGCGACGGGCGAGCTCGTGCCGGCGCGACGCGAACCGCTCCTGCCGCCGATGCGCACGCTGCAGATCGCGGGCGGGCGCCGCGAGAAGATCCGCGCCGGCGACGTGCTCGGGGCGCTGACCGGCGACGTGGGCCTGCGCGCGGCGAGCGTGGGCCGGATCGCGATCAACGAGCTCTCGACCTACGTCGCGCTGGAGCGCTCGGTCGCGGCGACGGCGCTGAAGAAGCTGTCCGCGGCGGGCCTCAAGGGCCGCAGCATCCGCGCGCGACTGCTCGGCGAGTGAGCGCGAGGCGCGCTCACTCCATCGGGACCTTGTTGGCCCGCACGGCGTGGTCGCGCCCGGTCGAGCGCGTCAGCGCGAGCGCTTCCGCCTCGGCCGCCGCCTTGTCGGGGTAGGCGAAGGTCTTGACCTTGGCGCCCGTCGGGCTGGTGACGTCCCAGACGATCTTGACGCGCGCCGGCGTCGCCTCGCGGCGGGGACGCGACGCGGAGCCCGGCTTCGTGGCCTTCTTCGTCGCCTTGGTGGCCTTGGTGGCGGCTTTCTCGGCCGCGGCAGCCTTGGCTTCCTCGGCTGCACGCGCGATGCGATCTCGGTTGGACATGCGGCCCATGCGCCTCGATCCTACCGGTTGGCCGGCCCCGGACGCGCATGCGAATTCGGATTGCGCTCGCCGGGCGCGGCCGCGGATGCGCTCCGAAGGGGTCGTCCGTTCGTGCTAGGCTCGCGCCCGACTCGTCGCGGCCGCCCGCTCGGCCGCGTGCGCGTCGAGCTCGTGAAGCACCTCCTCCCCCGCCTTCCCCGCCAGTGCGCGCGCCTCCTCGGCGCCGCCGGCCTGGTCCTCGCGGCGCGAGCGGGAGCCGGCGCGGAGAGCCCGGTCGCCGCCCGCGAGCAGCGTGTCGCGACCAGCGACGAACTGCGCCGCGCGCTGGGTTCCGCGACGCCCGGCACGCGCATCCTCGTCGCCCCCGGCGAGTACGAGAGCTTCTTCGTCGCCGACGTGCACGGCGCGAGCGGCCGGCCGATCGTGGTCGCCCCCACCGATCCGGCGCACCCGCCCCAGGTGCACGGAGGCGTGCAGCTCTCCGACGTCTCCGAGCTCGAGCTCACGGGCCTGGTGATCCGCGACGCGCCCGCCAACGGGCTCAACATCGACGACGGCGGCACGTTCGAGACCCCCTCGCACCACGTGACCCTGCGCGACGTCACGGTGCGCGACTGCGGACGGCGCGGCAACGAGGACGGCATCAAGCTCTCGGGCCTGGACGATTTCCGCCTGGAGCGCTGCACGATCGAGCACTGGGGCCGCGGCGGCTCGGCGATCGACATGGTCGGCTGCCACCGCGGGCTCGTGAGCGACTGCACGCTGCGCGACGGCGAGGACGATCCGGCCGCCTCGGGCCTGCAGCTGAAGGGCGGGACGCGTGCGGTCGTCGTGCGCGGGACGCGCTTCGAGCACGCCGGCGAGCGCGCGATCAACCTCGGCGGCGCGACCGACCTGCGCTGGTTCCGGCCCAGGCCCGAGGGCTTCGAGGCCAAGGACATCACGGTCGAGGGCTGCACCTTCGTCGGATCGGAGGCACCGATCGCCTGCGTCGGCGCGGATGGAGCGGTGCTGCGCGGGAACACGTTCCTGCGGCCGCGCAAGTGGTTCCTGCGCATCCTGCAGGAGACGCGCGCGCCGGGCTTCGTGCCCTGCCGCAACGTCGAGTTCGTCGACAACCTGGTCGCCTGGCGCTCCGACGAGATCGCGACGCCGGTCAACGTCGGCCCGGGCACGGCGCCGGAGACCTTCGTCTTCGCGCGCAACGTCTGGTACTGCCTCGACGATCCGGAGCGCGCGGCACCGCAGCTGCCGACGCCGGAGCGCTAGCTCCCGGAGGGATTCCCGGTTTCGTGTCCGCCGCGCGGCGCGGGCCGCAACTCCCGGCGTGGTCCTTCCGACCGCTCGCAGTGCCTGCGCACCGCGACCGCCACCCGCTCCCGAGGAGAACTCCAATGAAACCGTCGTCCCTGCACCGCTCCGCCCTGCTCGTCGCCGCGCTCGCGGGCTGCACCGCCAGCGTCCGCGCGCTGCCCGGCATCACGCTGACGCCCTACGCGACGGGCAAGTTCATGAGCCAGTCCACCTGGGGAACCGGCTTCAGCACGGTCAACAACGTCGGACCGCTGGGCATCCTGCCGCTCTCGACCACGCAGGTGCTCGTGACCGACTACAACGGCGACCTGCGCACGTTCGCCTACGACACGCCGCACCCGCCCACGCTCGGCCAGCCGACGCACGTGCAGAGCGACGGGACGCTGCTGGCGAACTTCGGCCAGGGCAACGCCGTCGGCCTGGGCGCGCTGTTCAACACGAACACGGCGACCTGGGAGTACTACATGACGCAGCAGAGCCTGGGTCGCGTCGTGCGCCTCACGCCGAGCACGGGCGCGATCGTGTTCGTCGCCAACGTCCCGACCGCGACCGGCATCGTCGCGCAGCCGCCTGGCGCGTCGTATCCCGGATCGGCCGCGCACGCGAACCACCTCTTCATCTCGCGCGGCAGCGGCGGAATCACGGAGGTCGATCCCTCCAACGGCTCGACCTCGCAGCTCACCACCAACTCGGCCGACGGCCTCGTGTTCACCAAGTCGGGCCGCTACCTGATGTTCGCCACGCAGTCGACCGGCTTCGTCGTGTACGACATGCAGACGAACACGATCGCGTACACGGCGCCGATCTCGCCCGCCGACGGTGCCGACGGGATCGCGCTGGGTGTCGGCGGGCCGTTCACCTTCGGATACGCCTACATCAACACCAACTCGGGCAAGGTGTTCGAGGTGCAGTACGACACGAACCCGAGCAACTCGCTCGAGCTCGAGCCGCCGACGAATCCGGTGATCAACCTGATCGCCAGCGGCGGCACGCGCGGCGACTTCATCGCGGTCGACACGCGCGTGCTCTGCAGCGGCGCCACGCACTATCCCTCGCTGTTGATCACGCAGTCCGGCACGATCGAACGCATCGATCCGCCGGACTCGGGCTTCTTCGGTCCCCCGTTCAGCGTCGAGGCCGCGATCGCCGACAGCCAGAGCTTCTGCGCGGGCGACGGCACGCTCCCGACCAGCTGCCCGTGCTTCAACTTCGGCCTGCCCGGACGCGGCTGCGACAACTCGATCGGCAGCGGCGGCTCGCTCCTGACGCTCACGGGCAGCACGCAACCCGACTCGATCGTGCTCGCCGCCAGCGGCGAGCTGCCCTCGGCCGTCAGCCTCTTCCTGCAGGGCTCGGTCGACGTGTCGAACGGCGTCGTCTTCGGCGACGGCGTGCGCTGCGCGGGCGGGACGCTCAAGCGCCTGGCGGTCAAGACCGCCGTCAACGGCGAGGTCGCCTTCCCCGGCTCCGGCGATCCCTCGATCACCGCGCGTTCGGCCGCGCTCGGCGACACGATCGCCCCGAGCACGCCGCGCTTCTACCAGGTCTACTACCGCGACCCGGTGACCGCCTTCTGCGGCGGAGCGACGACCACGTTCAACATCTCGAACGCGGTGCGCGTCGACTGGTGAGAGAGAGCCGTCGAGGGCTCCGACGAGGGTCGCCGCGATCGCGGCGGCCCTCGCTGCGTTCGTGCGCGACCGCACGGCCCGCGGACAGAGCTGAATTCCGCGCCGAGCTCCGTGTAGGCTGCCGCGCTCCACGTCCTCCCCCCCGGCGAAAGGAACCCATGGGACTGCTCAACTGGATCTTCGACGTCTACCAGCACACCCAGATCGACAAGGCGCGCGACGAGGCGCGTGCGGCGCGGGCCGAGATCAGCTCGCTGCGCACGGCCGGCACGAACAGCGTCGATGCCGCGCGCCTGGAGCAGGCGCTGGGCGAGCTCGCGCTGGCGACGAAGACCCTGCGCCGCGTGCTGAGCGAGAAGGGCGTCTGCACGAACGAGGAGTTCGCCCGCAAGCTGCGCGAGATCGACGTCGAGGACGGCGTCGCCGACGGTCGCGCGCCGCTGCGCTGAGTCCGGGTCCGCACCGCCTCCGCCGCAGGGCCTGCGTCCTCACTCCGGTCCGTCGAGCCGCGGGAGCAGCGCCGCCAGCACGGAGAGCCCCGCCCGTTCCCGTTCGGGCACGCGCCTCCACGCCCCGCGCGCTCGCTCGAGATCCACCGGCTCCTGACGCCGCGCGTGCAGGGCCTGCGCGGCGAGCACCAGGACCGGGTCGTCGGAGCGTTCGAGCGTCTCGAGGTCCTGCGCGTGCAGCTCCTTGGCGCGGAAGAAGCACAGGAACGTGACGGCGGGCTCGAAACACGCCGGATCGCCGAGCTTCTCGAGCGCGAGCTCGTCGGCCGCGCGCGTGAAGAGCTCGGGTACCCGGCTCTCCGCCAGGCTCGGCAGCACGCCCACGCACAGCGCGCGCTCGAGCGCGGACGTCGAGCTCGCGCCCGCACGGATGCGCTCGAGGGCGTCGAGCTTGCCGAGCCATTCGAGCCAGGCGGCCTCGCGCCCGCGCAGCGCGTCCTGCGCGAGGCCGTGCACGGCGCGCGCGCGGTCGACGAAGGCCTGCGCGGGCTGCTCTTCGGCGAGGAAGCGGAACAGCGCCTGCGCCCAGACATAGCGCAGCGAGCGCTCGGCGACCGTCAGGTCGTCCCCGTACGACCAGCGCAGGAGCTCGGCCAGCGCCCCGGGCTTGGCGGTCTTGCGCGCGGCGTGCACGTAGATCGGGAACGGATGCGCGTGCAGTTCGCCGCCGGCCTCGCGCATCGACTCGACCTCCAGCGCGAGGCCCTCGTTGAACCACGGCGCGCCCGCGAGCCCGGCGCGATGCGCCAAGAGGTGCGCGAGCTCGTGGCGCAGCGTCCCGCCGCGCAGGAACGTGGCGCCCTCGAGCGCCGAGGACGTTCGGGGGCGCGACGGCACGTAGACGAAGGCGTACTCGCCCTCGGTCGCGGCGCCCTTGAGGCTCTGGTTCGAAGGGGTCTCCCAGGCTTGCAGATCCGGCGGGGCCTCGATCGGCGCGAGGTACAGGCGCACCACGCTCGCGCGCTCGTCGGGGATCAGGCGCTGCACGAGCTCGAGCTCCCCGCGCACGGCCCCGGCGTACTGGGCGGTCGCGCTCTCGTCGTAGGGCGAGTAGAGCGTGAAGCGCGGGTCGTGCACGACGCTCTGCGCGTCGCGGCGCAGCTCGTCCTCGCTCGGATACGGGAACGGCGAGCGGCAAGCGGCAGCGAACAGGCACAGGATCGCGGCGAGCGCGACACGCATCGCAGGGAAGCCTCTCGACGGATCCGGTCCGGGCATTCCCGGCGAGAAATTGGTCGGGGCGAGAGGATTTGAACCTCCGACCTCTTCCACCCCAAGGAAGCGCGCTAGCCAGGCTGCGCCACGCCCCGACCCGGTGAAGTGGGGAGAGGTTATACGGCCCGCGGCGCGCGAGGTCAAACCGGGCGCGGCTTGAGGCCCGCAGCGGGCTCGCGGACAATCCCCGCATGGCTCGCCCCCTGCGCAGGCTCGCTCGCATGCGAACGGTC
>JBGASC010000075.1:0-20946 GCA_044229935.1 Planctomycetota bacterium
AGCAGGCACCAGGCGTCCTTCGGCCCGCGCCCGACGCGACCGCGCAGCTGGTGCAGCTGCGCGAGACCGAGGCGCTCGGCGCTCTCGACCACGAGCACGGTCGCCTCGGGCACGTCGACGCCGACCTCGATCACGGTCGTCGCGACGAGCAACCGCACCTCGCCGCGCTGGAAGCGCGCGAGCCGCGCGGCGCGCTCCTCGGCGCCCATGCGCCCGTGCACGATCTCGATCCCGTGGCGCGCGAGGTCGGTGCGCGAGAGGCGCTCGAAGGCCGCCTCGGCGCTGGCGCGGCCGCTCTCGAGCGCGTCGTCGCCGTCCTCGCCCTCGCCGATGCGCGGCGTGACCCAGAAGACGCGCTCGCCGGCTGCGAGGCGCTGGTCGAGGAACTGCGGCACCTTGCCGCGCTCGGCCTCGCGCACCCAGCGCGTGCGCGTGCGGCCGCGGCCCGCGGGGCGCTCGCGCAGGATGCTGGTGTCCAGGTCGCCGTAGATCGAGAGTGCCAGCGTGCGCGGGATCGGCGTCGCGGTCATCAGCAGCACGTGCGCCTCGACGCCCTTGTCGAGCAGCGCCTGCCGCTGCGCGACGCCGAAGCGCTGCTGCTCGTCGATCACGGCCAGCGCGAGCCGGCGGTAGCGCACGTCGGCCGAGAACAGCGCGTGCGTGCCGAAGGCGACGTCGGTCATGCCGCTCTCGAGCTGCGCCAGCACCGCGCGGCGCTCGCCCGCGCGCAGCGAGCCGGTCAGGAGCACGGCCGAGAGCCCGGCGCGCGCGAGCCAGGCGCGCAGGCCGTGGAAGTGCTGCTCGGCGAGGATCTCGGTCGGCGCGAGGAAGGCCGTCTGCCCGCCCGCGCGCGCGACCAGCATCGCCGCGTACAGCCCGAGCGCGGTCTTGCCGCAGCCGACGTCGCCCTGCAGCAGGCGCCGCATCGGGCGGCCGCGCGCGAGGTCCTCGCGCAGCTCGCGCGCGATGCGCGCCTGGCCCTCGGTGAAGCGGAACGGGACGGCCTCGATCAGGCGCGCGTGCTCCTCGTCGGCGACCTCGGCGCGCAGCGCGGGCCGCGCGCGCATCGCGCGGGCGCGCGCGAGCATGCCAGCCTGCAGCTCGAGCAGGTTCTCCAGGCGCACGCGGCGCCGTGCGCGCGCGAAGCGCTCGAGGTCGCGCGGCGCGTGCAGCTCGGCGACGCTCGCCGCGAGCGGATCGAGGTCCAGGCGCGCGCGCTCGGCCTCCTCGAGCGGCTCGTCCAGCCCGGCCTCCAGCGCGGGCAGCGCGGCGCGCACGAGCTTGCCGAAGAGCGCGCCGCCCAGACCGTCGAGCTGCGGGTAGGAGAGCTGGACCTCGCCCGAGTTCGCCAGCGGCCGCTCGGGCCGCCCGACGCGCGGCGCGAGCAGCGCGGGACCGCGCGCGTCGGTCAGGCGGCCCAGCAGCTCGACCTCCTCGCCGACGCGGAAGCTCTTGGCCATCCAGGGCTGGTTGAAGTAGAGCGCCTGGATCGACCCGCTCGCGTCGACGACGCGCACGCGCACCGTCGAGCGGCCGCGGAAGCGCTGCAGCGCGACCCGCTCGATCGTGCCGCGCACGCGCACCTCGCCGCCGGCCGCGCCCAGGGCCGCGGCGATCGGCACCGGCTCGAGCGCCTCGCGCGCGGCGCGCGGGACGGTCAGCACGAGGTCGCGCGCGTGGCGGATGCCCAGCGCCGCCAGGGAGCGCGCACGCGCCGGCCCGACGCCGGGGAGCTCCGTCAGGGCGGGTCCCAGGCTCGCTCCGGGAAGGGATTGCGGGTCGGCGCGGCTCATCGCTCGGGCTCCAGGATCCCCGCCGCGGCACTCCGGGCTCAAGGGGCACCTCGCCGGGGTCCGATGCAGCAGGGGTTTCCGTCGACGCTCCCTCCATGATCCGTCCCCACAGCCTCTGGTCGCGCATGCTGACCGCCCTCGCGATCCTCGCCGGGCTGTTCCTGCTCGCCGCGTGGGTGGTCCAGGAGCACGTGGTCCTCCCGAGCTTCGTCGAGCTCGAGGCGCGCCAGGCCGCCGCGGACCTCGATCGCGCGACCGAGTCGCTGCAGACCGAGATCGCGCGCGTCGACGAGTTCGTCAACGACTGGGCCGGCTGGGACGACCTGTACCGCTACGTGCACGAGCCCAACGAGGACTTCGTGCGCTCGAACCTGACGAGCAACGTCTTCCGGCGCGACAGCTTCGACTTCCTCTGCCTCGTGCGGCACGACGGCGCGGTCGTCTGGCGCGGCGGCCGCGCGCCCGACGGCAGCGCGACCGAGGTCGACGAGCTGCCCGGGGAGCTCTGGCCGCTCGACCACGAGCTGCTCGCCGCGCACGACGCGCACGAGTCGCGCAGCGGCATCCTGCTGACCAGCCACGGGCCGCTGCTGTGCGCCGCGCGCTGCGTCACCGATTCGACGCGCACGGCCGAGCCGGCCGGCTGGATCCTGATGGGACGCTTCCTCGACGCGCAGCGCATCGCGGAGCTGGGACACCGCACGCGGCTGGTGCTGACGCTCTGCCCGACGCGCGGCGAGCTGACGCCCGAGCAGCAGTCCGCCTCCGAGCGGCTGCACGCGGGGGCGCGCACGGCGCTGACCGAGCTCGGCCCCAACGTGCTCGTCGCCAGCGCGCTCTTCCCGGCGCTGGGCGGAGCGGACGGGCTGCTGCTGCAGGCGCACCTGGCGCGACCCGTGCTGACGCGCGGACGCGAAGCGCTCGACGCGGCGCTCCTGACCAGCGCCGCGGCCGTGCTGGTGCTGGCGCTGGCCGCCGTCTACCTGCTGCAGCGCGGGGTCGCGGGACCGATCGAGGAGCTGACGCGGCACGTGGTGCGCATCGGCGAGAACGAGGACCTGACGCAGCGCTGCGCGCTGCAGCGCGACGACGAGCTCGGCGTGCTGGCCGAGGAGTTCGACACGATGGTCGAGCGCCTGGCCCAGTCCAAGGCGCGCGTGGCCGAGACCGCGCGGCGCTGCGGGCTGAGCGAAGCCTCGGACGCCGTGCTGCAGGACCTGCGCCTGGCCGTGCAGTCGCTGCAGGCGCAGACGAGGTCGCTGCAGCAGCGTCTCTCCGAGCGCAACCTGCACGACCTCGAACGGCTGAGCCAGCTGCTCGCCGGACATGCCGGGGCGCTGGAGCGCTGGCTGGCCGAGGATCCGCGCGGCCAGCAGCTGCCGGTCTTCCTGCAGGCCCTCGCCGGCGCGCTGCTCGAGGAGCAGGGTGCCCTGCGCGGCGAGCTCGAGCGCCTGCAGGGCGGCCTGGGCGAGATGCAGGCCCTGGTCGCACGCCGGGCGACCGGCACCGGACAGCGTGCGGAGCTGGAGCGCGTCGACCTGGCCGAGCTGCTCGACAGCGTCGTGCACCAGAGCGCCGGCGCGGGCGAGGAGGGCGCGCACATCGAGCGAGCGCTGGCGCACGTGCCGCCGCTGTTCGCCGAACGCGACAAGCTGCAGGAGGTGCTGCTGCACCTGGTGCGCAACGCGCGCCGCGCCGTGCAGTCGCGCCCGCCCGCGCAGCGGCGCATCCGCCTGGAGCTCGCCGCGCTGGGAAGCGACCACGTGCGCATCGTGGTCGAGGACGAGGGCCCCGGCCTGGACAAGCAGGAGCTCGAGCGCATCTTCGAATCCAAGGGCGACGCGGACGGCCCGCGCCAGCGCCCGGGGTTGCGCGGTTGCGCACGCAGCGTGCGCGAGCTCGAGGGCCGGCTGTGGGCCTCGAGCGACGGCAAGGACAAGGGCGCGCGCTTCGTGCTCGAGCTCCCGCTCGCACCCTCGACCCGAAGTCCCGAAGACGGCTGATCGGTCCGGCATCTCGCGCTCTCCCCGTCCCGAGACGCTCGGGCGGACCGGACGGCGCACGCTCGCGCGAGTTTTTTCTCTGCAAGCACCCAACCTTGGCGCGCTCGCGGCGTCTCCTCTGTGCCACAATCCCGCGCTCGCGCCTTTCTTCAGGATCCGCCCGCAGACTCCCGGCCCATGCACCGACTCCGCTCCCGCGTACCCGCTGCCTTCGTCGCCCTGCTCGCCTGTGCCCCGCTCGCCTGGACTGCGCCGCATCCCCAGGCAGCCGCCCTGCATCCGCCCGAGGCCAGCGCCAAGGGCGAGGCGCTGCTGACGCGCATCGCCGTCCTCGGCGCGAGCGTCTCGAGCGGCTACGGCCTCGCTCCCGACCCTGCGGGCGGACGCATCGACCTCGCGCGCGTGATCGACTCCTCGCTCGCGATCCCGCACGAGCCGATCCTCGACGCGAGCTCCGCGATGACGTTCGGCGATCCGGTCGGCGCCGCGCAGCGCGCGTTCCGCAAGCTCGAGGAGAAGCCGCCGACGCTGGTGGTCGCGCTCGACTACCTGTTCTGGTTCGGCTACGGCAGCTCCTGGGGCGGCGAGGCCGAGCGCCTGGCCGCGCTGGAGCGCGGGCTCGCACCGCTCGCCAAGCTCGAGTGCCCGATCCTGCTCGGCGACTTCCCCGACATGAGCTCGGCCCTGCAGGCCAAGATGCCGCTGCTCCCGCCGCAGGCCGTGCCCGCGCCCGAGGTGCTGCAGAAGCTCAACGCGCGCCTCGCCGAGTGGGCCAAGCAGCACCCCAACGTGATCGTCGTGCCGGTTTCCAAGCTGATGATCGCGCTGCGCACGGGCGAGGACCTGCACGTGGGCGCGAACCTGTGGCCCAAGGGCCGCGTGCAGTCGCTGCTGCAGGACGACGGCCTGCACACGACGCTCGAGGGGACGACCGGCGTGTGGCTCTTCGCCGTCGAGCGCCTGCGCGACGCGCACAAGGACCTTCCGCGCGCGGCGATCGAGGCGCGCGCGGCCGAGATCGTGCACAAGATCGTGCCCGACCTGAAGGTCGAGGTCGTCGCCGATCCGGTCGCGGCCAAGGCCAAGGCCGCGGGCAACACGAAGGGCGCCAAGGGCACGAAGGAGCACTGAGCCATGCGCCGGGTGGTCCTGCTGCTGGCCCTGGTGCTGGCCCTGCTGCCGTTCGCTCCCTCCGCCTGGGCCGGCGACGCGGCCAAGTCGCGCAGCGAGCTGATCCAGCGCCTGCTCGCGCTGGCGACCTGGTGCAACGAGAAGGAGCTCTTCCTGCAGCGCGACAACCTCTGGCGCAGCGTGATGGCGCTCGAGCCGGAGAACGTCGACGCGCGCAAGGGGCTGCGCTACTCGCGCGACGGACAGGGACGCTGGAAGGATCCCGCGCCGCGCGAGGTGAAGGACCGCAACACCGCGCTCCTGCCCGAGCTGGGCAAGCGCCGCAGCGAGGCGGTGGGAACCTGGCGCGACGAGCTGCTCGTGCTGCTCGACGAGCAGCACGCCGACGCGAAGGCGCGCGCGGAGACCTACGCCGAGATCCTCGGCGTCGATCCGGACGACGCGAAGGTGCGCGCGCTGCGCGGCGAGACGAAGCTCGACAACGCCTGGGTGCTCGAGGAGACCGCCAGCGGCAAGGCGCGCCGAGCGGAGATCAAGTCCCTGATCGAGGCCGCGCGCACCGGCACGCCGCAGTCGGAGACGAGCACGCCCACGGCGCAGGACCTGGGCTACCTCGCCTCCTGGAAGTTCTGCTGGAGCGCGGAGGGCCTGCGCCTGCTCGTGCAGACCAGCGAGGCCGAGGGCCGCGAGATGCTGCAGACCGCGCGCGCGGCGCGGGCGCTGATGCAGGCAGTCGCCGGCAAGCAGGCCAACCTGCCGCAGGGCTTCACGGCCTACGTGCTGGGCGAGCCCGCGGACCGCGACCGCTTCGCCGCGGCTCTGACCGAGATCCCCGAGGCCGAGCGCGCGAGCTGGAAGGAGTCCTCGGGCGTGGGAATCCCGGGCAAGGAGGCCGTCGCGCTCTGGCACAAGGACGCCAAGCGCCGCATGGACTGCTTCTCGCGGCACGTGCTCGCCGGCCTGATGCTCGAGGGCTTCCACATCGACGCCAGGCAGGGCTGGGCCTTCGAGGGGCTGGGCCTGTACCTCTCGCGCGAGCTCGTCGGCACGCGCTACACCTGGTTCATCCTCGCCAGCGGCGGCGAGCTCGAGAAGCTCAAGACCAAGCTGCTCGGACCGGAGTCGAACTGGATGGCGGAGACGCTCAAGCTCTACAAGGGCGCGACGCCGCCCAAGCTGGCCGAGGCGCTGCCCAAGGAGCTGCGCACGCTGAAGCTCGACGAGCTGCTCGCGACGTACTCGTTCGCGGCCTACCTCGTCGAGGGCCTGCCCAAGGAGCTGCCGGGGATCCTCGAGAAGGTCGGCGCGGGCGAGCCGGCCGTCGACGTGATCGCGACCGCGGCGCACCGGCCCTTCCCCGAGGTCGAGGCGCGCTTCGTGCGCTGGCTCGAGGAGCGGCGCTGAGATGATCGCTCGCTCCCGGACCGCCCTGCACGCGATCGCTCTCGGCCTCGTGCTCGCGCTGGCGAGCGCGCCGGCGCTCGCTCGCGGCGCCGCGCCGCGCGCTGCGCCGGTCCGCGCGGGCGAGAAGGTCGCCGTGCGCTGGCAGGGCAAGCCCTACACGAACGCCACGCTCCCCGCGACCTTCCCCGCCGCGGCGCGCGCCGCGCTCGAGCGCTGGCTCCCCTTCTGCCTGGCGGCGGGCTACCGCATCGACGTCGACGCGCCCGGACGGATCCTGCTGGTCACCTCCGAGAAGAGCTCGCGCGTCGACGAGAACCTGCGCAACCTCGCCAAGGTCTCGGTCTGGTTCGACGCGCACTTCCCCGTGCCGCTGCCCGCGGCCGCCGCGAGCACCCCGCCGCCCGCGACGGGCGGGACGTCCGGAGGCGAGATCCCCGAGGATCCCGAGCACCCGCCGGCGGGTGCGCCCGCGGCTCCACCGAGCACGCCCGCGCCACGACCGCAGAACGGCGCCGCGACCGCAGAGACCGACGCGGAGTGCGCGGCGCTGTTCGTGCTGCGCGGCCCCGAGGACTACGCGCGGCTGCTCGCGCGCCTCTCCGAGGTCGCGCCGACGCTCGCCGACTGGACCCTCGACGCGAAGAAGGAGACCGGCTTCGTGCTGCTCGCCCCGCTCTGCGGCGCCTTCCTCGAGAACGCGCCCGAGCTCAAGGAGTGGAGCCCCGCGCACGAGCTCGTCGACCGCGCGGCCCAGCTGCTCTTCCTGCGCCGCTACGGCGAGCAGCCCTTCTGGCTGCAGCAGGGCGTCGCGTGGGCCGCCGAGTGGGCTTTCGACAACACGCTCTACAGCTTCCCCTACCGGCGCGAGTTCGTCTACGCGGCCGAGCACGGCGCCTGGCCCAACGACCTGCGCAACACGCTCGCCGCGCGCGCCGACAAGCCGCTCCAGCTGCAGGAGTTCGCGCTGTGGCGCCGCGGCCGCTGGGACGCCGAACGCGCGCACCTCGCCTTCGGCATGGCGAGCTTCCTCGCCACGCAGCCGGGTACGAAGCTCGCGGCCGCCCTCGACGAGCTGCGGCGCTTCCGCGACGAGGACAACCGCAAGGACGACGGCGGCGGCAACTGGCACCGCGATCCCGCCTACGAGATCACGGCCGAGAAGCAGCTCGCCGTGTTCGAGCAGCACCTGGGCCCGAAGCTGATGGAGCGGCTGACGGCCTTCCTCGCCAAGGGCAACGAGTCCTTCAAGCAGCTCGAGCGCGCGCCGCAGCGCCCCTGAACGGCGGTGACGCCGGTCGCGACGGCGCGCGCGTCCGGCCGCGGCTCACTTCACGCGCGTCAGGGCGAAGTCGACGTTCTGCTCGGCGAGGTGCTTGCCCTTCGAGAACGTGCGCCAGTGCTCGACCAGGTGATCCTGGTCGGGGAGCTCCAGCGTCAGCTCACCCATGTACATCTCGTCGGGCTTGTCGAGATCGGAGACCGAATCGCAGCGGAAGTCGAGGAAGCGCCCTTCGCGGCCCGTGGCGCGCATGTGCGGCTGGTTGCCCATCGCGCAGTAGTGCGTGACGAGCAGCGAGTTCCCGTCGAGGCTGTAGACGTTGAGCATCTCGTGCGGCGTCCCGGGGAACATCACCTCGCGCACGATCGAGCCGTTGGATGCGACGTGGAACTCCAGGCGCATCGTCTGGCCGCCCTGCCCCGGGCCCTCCCACGTGCCCTCGAGGGACTTGACGCTGTCGAGCAGCGTCTGGCGCAGCTTGGGATCCTGCGCGCCGCCGGCGCCGGTCGACTGGCAGGCGGTCGCGAGGGAGACGAGACACAGGGCGAACGAGACGTGTTTCATGGGTTCCTCCAGGGGCGTGGCGCGCAACGGTAGGCAGCGTCCCGCTCGGGCGCAAGCCGCGTGCTTGTTCGCGCTCGGCAGGCCCCCTACGATCGCGCGGCAACGCAATGGAACTGCGCTTCTACGGTGCGACGGGGACGACGACCGGCTCCTGCCACCTCGTCCGTTCGGAAGGGCGCAGCGTGCTGCTCGATTGCGGCCTGTTCCAGGGCCGGCGCGAGGAGAGTCGGCGGCGCAACGAGCACTTCGGCTTCGACGTCTCGACGCTGGGCGCGGTGATCCAGTCGCACGCGCACATCGACCACTCGGGCAAGCTGCCGATGCTCGAGCGCGCCGGCTTCGCCGGCGCGGTGCACGCGACAGCGGCGACGCGCGACCTGTGCGAGATCCTGCTCGTCGACAGCGCGCACATCCAGCTGCAGGACGCACAGTTCCTGAACAAGCAGCGCTGGCGCGAGGCGCGCGAGAAGCACGAGCGACGCCGGCACGAGCACGAGCACGGCACGCGCGCGCATCGCGGGCACGGCCACGACCACGGCCACGCTCGCGTCCGCGACCACGAGCACGGCCACGATCGCTCGCGCCCCGGCCGCGAGCCCCACCTCCCGCACCGCGCGGAGCCCGAGCTGCCCGTGATCGATCCGCGCGCGCCGATGGCTCCGGCCCTGGCTCTGCCCGAGCGCGAGCTCGTGCCGCTCTACCTCGAGGAGGACGTGCGCGCGCTGATGCCGCGCTTCCAGACGCACGCCTACGGCGAGTGGTTCGAGGCCCTGCCCGGCATGCGCTTCCGCTTCCGCGACGCCGGGCACATCCTCGGCTCGGCCTGGATCGAGGCGCGCATCGTCGAGGGCGGGCGCGAGAAGCGCCTGGTCTTCACCGGCGACTACGGCCGCTTCCACCAGCCGATCCTGCGCGACCCCGAGCCGCTCGAGGAGGCCGACCTCACGATCAGCGAGTCGACCTACGGCAACCGCACGCACCCGGCCTTCGGCGACATGGAGGGCGAGCTCGCCGCAGCGGTCGCGCGCGTCTCGGGCACGCCGCACGGACGGCTCTTGATCCCGGCCTTCGCCGTCGGCCGCACGCAGAACATCCTCTACGCGCTGGCGCGGCTGTGCCGCGACGGCCGCTGCCCCAACGTGCGCTTCGTGGTCGACAGCCCGCTCGCCTCGGCCGCGACGCGCGTGGTGCTGGCGCACCCGGAGTGCTTCGACGCCGAGGCGCTCGCGGAATACCAGCGCCTGCAGACCGACGAGCGCTTCCTCGCGCAGCTCGCCTTCACGCACTCGATCGACGAGAGCAAGGCGCTCAACGACGACCCGCGCCCGCTGGTGATCCTCTCCGCCTCGGGCATGCTCGAGACCGGCCGCATCCTGCACCATCTCGCCTGGAACATCTCGAACCCGGCCGCCGAGGTGCTGATCGTCGGCTTCCAGGCCGAGCACACGCTCGGGCGCCAGCTGCTCGAGGGCGCGCGCGAGGTGCGCATCCTGGGCCTGCTGCACACGGTCCGCGCGCGGATCACGCCGATGCTGGGCTTCTCGGCCCACGCCGACCGCGACGACCTCCTGCGCGCGCTCACGCCGCACGCGGGCCGCTCGCAGGCGCTCTTCCTGGTGCACGGCGAGAACGACCAGCGCCGGCCGCTGGCCGAGGAGCTGCGCCGCGCGGGCTACGCGCGCGTCGAGCTGCCCGAGGGTCCGGAGGCGTACCGCTTCCCGTGAGCGGCGCGAGCGAGCTCCCGCCCCCCGCCGCGGCGCGCGAGGCCCAGCAGCGCGAGACGCTCGTGCTGTGGATCGCGCTGGGCGCGCTGCTCGCCGGGCTGGCGCTGGTGCTGTTCACCTGGATCCGCGCGACGCAGCCGGAGAACCTGCAGTGGCTCTGGCTGCAGATCGTCGGCATCGCCTCGTTCCCCGGGAAGTACGTGATCTTCTCCGGCCTGGACGCGCGCTCGCCGCTGGGGCCGATCGGGCTCTCGATCCTGTGCATCGCGGTCGACACGGCGCTGGCGCTGGTGCTGGCGCTCTTCCTCGGCCCGCTGGGAAGGCTGCCGCTCGTGGGGCCCTGGCTGCAGAACGCGCACCTGCGCGCCGGGGCCGTGCTCGCGGAGTACCCCGGCCTGCGGCGCATGGCCTTCCTGGGGATCGTGCTGTTCGTGTTCCTCCCGTTGCCCGGGACGGGTGCGGTCGGCGGCATGTTCGCCGGCCAGATCGTCGGCCTCTCGCGCCCGATGGGCGTGCTGGCGGTGGCGCTGGGGACGAGCGCGATCGCCGCGCTGTTCGGTGGCCTGGCGCTGACGCTGGGCGCGGAGGGCCGCGAGATGCTCGGCAGCCCCTGGTTCGCCGCCGGATCGGCCCTCGCCTTCGCGCTGTTCCTCTGGTTCGCGTACCGTGCGGTGAAATCCCGCCTGCGTCGACCGTGAGGAGTCCGCCCGTGTCCAACCGCCTCTCTCCCGCCCTGCTCCTCTGCGCTGCGCTGTTCGCCGCCTGCGAGTCCAGCGGCGTCCCGCGGCCCGCGCTCGTGCGCGAACCCAGCGCGCTCGGCCAGCGCAGCCTCGAGCTCGCCGGCCAGGGCGACGTCGCGTTCCTCCCCGACGGCAGCCTCGTGCTCGGCCGCGGCGGCGCGCTCGTGCGCTACGAGTGGCCGTCGGGCCGGCCCGAGGGGACGCTGCTCGAGACCCAGGCCGCTCTGGCGGGCCGGCTCTTCGCCAGCACGCCCGACCGCCGGCGCCTCGCGATCTCGCTCGACCAGCCCGAGAGCGTGCTCGTGATCGACGAGAGCGGCCGCCGGCTCGCCGAGGCGCCGCTCGAGGAGGACGGCGCCAGCGCGCTGGCCCTCTCGCCCGCCGGTGATCGCCTGGCGATCGGCACCGCGCGCGGCGAGCTGTGGGTCGAGCTCCGCCCGGCCAACGCGCCTTCGATCCCGCACCTGTGGCCGCGCGCCCCGTCCGATCCGGCCGGCGCGATCGACTTCGCCGCCTTCGCCGGCCCCGACCTGCTCGTCGCGAGCGGGCGCGACGGTCCCCTGCGCGGCTACGACGCGCAACGGCGCGCGGTTGTGGACGCGCGCCGAGGAGCGCGGCCTCGCCCTCGATGCCGAGCGCGGACGGCTCGCGGTCGAGCACGTCGCCGACGGCGCGATCGAGCTGCTCGCGCTCGCGGTCGCACGCCGCCGACGCCGGCCGGCACGCTGCGTCCGGCGGGCAGCGCGACCGAAGGCCGTCGCGCGCTCTTCCTCGCGGAGGATGTGCTCGCCTTCACGCAGCCGCAGATCGTCGCGGGCGTCGGCTGGCAGGATCTGGAGTTCGTCGCGCTCCCGGCCGGACGCCGCGCGCGAGCCTGCGCCTGGGCGCGCCGCGCGCTGCGCCTGGACCCCGACGGACGCTACCTCGTCGACTGCGAAGGACGCCGCGTGCTCGCCTACGACCTGCGCCTCGTGCTCGCCGCGCGCTGAAACGCGCCAAGAAAATTGCGCGCGAGCGCTTCCCGGGGTTCGCGCGAGAGGTACAACGAGGGCGCATCCGCGCGAACCTCCACGCCCACCCGCTCCCGCCCTCCGATCAGCCATGACGTCCACGGAAGACGATCCTCCTGGTGGGCCAGCGCGTGATGGCGGCGGACTTGCACGACGCCTGGGCCGTGCTCGATCCCGAGGCGCGCGTCGAGGGCTTCCGCTACCTGACGACGGGCGAGGCCGAGGAGTTCTTCCACGAGCTCGCTGCGCTCGACCGCGCGCAGATCGTGCGCAACCTGCCCGAGGTCGAGCAGCGCTGGTGGCTGCGCGCGCTGCCGCCCGACGACGTGGCCGACCTGATCCAGGTGGAGACGCCCCCGAGGAGCGCCCGCGCCTCCTGGGCCTGATCGACGACACCACGCGCAAGGAGATCGGCGCGCTCTTGGCCTACTCGAGGACGAGGCCGGCGGCCTGATGAACCCGCGCTACGCCCGCCTGCGCGCCGAGATGAGCGTCGACGAGGCGATCAGCTACCTGCGGCGCCAGACGCGCGAGCGCGTCGAGAACATCTACTACGCCTACGTGCAGGACGAGCAGCAGAAGCTCGTCGGCGTGGTCTCGTTCCGCCAGCTGATGATGGCGCGCGGCGAGGCGCGCGTGCGCGACGATGGTCACCGACCTCGTCACGGTGCAGGACGAGATGGACCAGGAGGCGGTCGCGCGCGTCTTCGCGCAGCACAACCTGATGTGCGTGCCGGTGATCGACGCGCAGGGCCGCATGAAGGGCATCGTCACCGCCGACGACATCGTCGACGTCGTGCGCGAGGAGGCCACCGAGGACATCCAGAAGATCGGCGGTACGAAGCGCTCGACGCGCCGTACCTGCAGGTGGGCTTCAGGACATGCTCAAGAAGCGCGGCGGCTGGCTGGCGCTGCTCTTCGTGGGCGAGATGCTGACCGCCAGCGCCATGGGCGAGTTCCAGGGCGAGATCGAGCGCGCTGCCGTGCTGGCGACGTTCATCCCGCTGATCATCTCCAGCGGCGGCAACTGCGGCTCGCAGGCCTCGACGCTGGTGATCCGCGCGATCGCGCTGGGTGAAGTGCGCCTCAAGGACTGGTGGCGCGTGTTCCTGCGCGAGCTGGTGACGGGCCTCGCGCTCGGCGTGATGCTGGGGATGATCGGCGTGGCGCGCATCCTGGCCTGGCAGCACGTCTTCAAGCACGACGAGGCGCACGGCTACTACGGCTCGCACTTCCTGCTGATCGCCATCACGGTCGGCGCGAGCGTGCTCGGCGTCGTGCTCTGGGGCACGCTCTCCGGCGCGCTGCTGCCCTTCGTGTTGAAGCGCATCAAGCTCGACCCGGCCACGGCCTCCGCCCGCTGGTCGCGACGCTCGTCGACGTGACCGGGCTGATCATCTACTTCATGGTCGCGAGCGTGATCCTGCGCGGGACGCTGCTCTCAGTCACGCGCGGATTCGGCGGCTGGAGCGTCTCCCGCGCCGACCGCGCGCGACGGTCGTGTTCCGCAGGATGCAGGCGCCCGGACGCGCAGGGTGCGAATCCGCTGGTAGTTTGCGCCCGCGTTCGCACGGGGCTCGAGGCCTCGGGGATCGGGCTGCGCGCTGGGGCGGGTGCTGGCATGCTATGCGCAGCGATCCTCGGGCTTCCCGCTCCCAGCCCGTCCGATCGGCCTCTTCCTCGATCCCTCTCGGATCCCCCCCATGATGCGCCTGGATCCCCCCATGATCGCGCCGTCTCGCCGTGCCCTGCTGCTCGTCGCCTACGAGAGCGGCCGCCACCTCCTCGAGGTCCCGCTCGAGGAGGACGGCGCCAGCGCGCTGGCCCTCTCCCCCGCCGGCGATCGCCTGGCGATCGGCACTGCGCGCGGCGAGCTGTGGGTCGCGGAGCTCGGGGCACCCGGCGCGCCCTCGATCCCGCACCTGTGGCCGCGCGCCCCGTCCGATCCGGCCGGCGCGATCGACTTCGCCGCCTTCGCCGGGCCCGACCTCGTCGTCGCGAGCGGCCGCGACGGCCCGTTGCGCGGCTACGACGCCCGCAACGGCGCGCGCCTGTGGACGCGCGCCGAGGAGCGCGGCCTCGCCCTCGATCCCGAGCGCGGACGGCTCGCGGTCGAGCACGTCCCCGACGGCGCGATCGAGCTCCTCGCGCTCGCGGGTCGCACGCCGCCGACGCCGGCGGGCACGCTGCATCCGGCGGGCGCTGCGACCGAAGGACGCCGCGCGCTCTTCCTCCCGGGGGATGTCCTCGCCTTCACGCAACCGCAGAGCGTCGCGGGCGTCGGCTGGCAGGACCTGGAGTTCATCGCGCTCCCCGCCGGACGCTCGCGCGCGAGCCTGCGCCTGGGTGCGCCGCACGCGCTGCGCCTGGACCCCGAGGGACGCCACCTCGTCGACTGCGAAGGACGCCGCGTGCTCGCCTACGACCTGCGTCTGGTGCTCGCCGCGCGCTGAATCGCGCCAAGAAAATTGCGCGCGAGCGCTTCCGGGGGTTCGCGCACGAGAGGTACAACGAGGGCGCATCCGCGCGAACCTCCACGCCCACCCGCTCCCGCCCTCCGATCAGCCATGACGTCCACGGAAGACGATCCCCTGGTGGGCCAGCGCGTGATGGCGGCGGACCTGCACGACGCCTGGGCGGTGCTCGATCCCGAAGCGCGCGTCGAGGGCTTTCGCTACCTGACCACGGGCGAGGCCGAGGAGTTCTTCCACGAGCTGCCCGCGCTCGACCGCGCGCAGATCGTGCGCAACCTGCCCGAGGTCGAGCAGCGCTGGTGGCTGCGCGCGCTGCCGCCCGACGACGTGGCCGACCTGATCCAGGAGACGCCGGCCGAGGAGCGTCCGCGCCTGCTGGGCCTGATCGACGACACGACGCGCAAGGAGATCGGCGCGCTCCTGGCCTACTCCGAGGACGAGGCGGGCGGCCTGATGAACCCGCGCTACGCCCGCCTGCGCGCCGAGATGAGCGTCGACGAGGCGATCAGCTACCTGCGCCGCCAGACGCGCGAGCGCGTCGAGAACATCTACTACGCCTACGTGCAGGACGAGCAGCAGAAGCTCGTCGGCGTGGTCTCCTTCCGCCAGCTGATGATGGCGCGCGGCGAGGCGCGCGTGCGCGACGTGATGGTGACCGACCTCGTCACCGTGCAGGACGAGATGGACCAGGAGGCGGTCGCGCGCGTCTTCGCGCAGCACAACCTGATGTGCGTGCCGGTGATCGACGCGCAGGGCCGCATGAAGGGCATCGTCACCGCCGACGACATCGTCGACGTCGTGCGCGAGGAGGCCACCGAGGACATCCAGAAGATCGGCGGTACCGAAGCGCTCGACGCGCCCTACCTGCAGGTGGGCTTCAAGGACATGCTCAAGAAGCGCGGCGGCTGGCTGGCGCTGCTCTTCGTGGGCGAGATGCTGACCGCCAGCGCCATGGGCGAGTTCCAGGGCGAGATCGAGCGCGCCGCCGTGCTGGCGACGTTCATCCCCCTGATCATCTCCAGCGGCGGCAACTGCGGCTCGCAGGCCTCGACGCTGGTGATCCGCGCGATCGCGCTGGGCGAGGTGCGCCTCAAGGACTGGTGGCGCGTGTTCCTGCGCGAGCTCGTGACGGGTCTCGCGCTCGGCGTGATGCTGGGGATGATCGGGGTGGCGCGCATCCTGGCCTGGCAGCACGTCTTCAAGCACGACGAGTCGCAGGGCTACTACGGCGCGCACTACGTGCTGATCGCGATCACCGTCGGCGTGAGCGTGGTCGGCGTCGTGCTCTGGGGCACGCTCTCGGGTGCGTTGTTGCCGTTCGTGCTCAAGCGTCTCCGGCTCGACCCCGCGACGGCCTCCGCGCCGCTGGTCGCGACGCTGGTCGACGTGACCGGGCTGATCATCTACTTCATGGCGGCGAGCGTGATCCTGCGCGGGACGCTGCTCTAGGCACGCCCCGCGACCAGACTCCACGCGGGAGCGAAACGCCTGACCCTAGCTCCCGGGCACGTCGGGAGCTTCCCGTCGCTCCAGCGGAGCGAGCAGCCAGCCCGTCGCGATCGCCGCGCCGACGTAGATCGCCACGGTGGTCAGCATCAGCCAGTGGTAGTTGTCGCGCCCGCGGTCGAGCACGGGGCGAGACGGGCGGTGGAGCTGTGCAGGTGAAGCGCTCTCGGCCACGCTTGAGCGTGCGAATGCGCTCCACGCGTGCGCAGCCGCACGCAGCGGACAGCGCCGGAATCGCTGGGCCACGCTGCTGGTGTACGTGGCACAGTATGCGCTGCGGACCGCACGGCCCCTCCCGAGTCCGGCTCGCCGACTTCTTCCCCGCTCCGGACGTTGCTCCGGAATCGACACCATGCCGCAGCTCTCCCCCCTGGCCGCCCTGCCGCTGATTGCATTGCTCGCCGCCCCCGCGCCCGCGCGCCAATCGAGTTGCTCGCCGCAGTGGCTGCCGACCTTCGGCGGATACCCGCTGGCGCCCGCCAACGACGCCTCGAGCATCCTGGCCGAGACCGTGTTCGACGACGGACACGGCCCGGCGCTCTTCGCGGCGCTCTCCTCGGCAGGCGCCGCACTGCTGCGCTGGGACGGCTGGGGCTGGAAGAACGTGGCGAACACGAGCGCGGGCCGCATCCTCTCGCTCGCGGTGCACGACTTCGGCAGCGGGCCGCGCCTGTACGCCGCCGGGGAGTTCACCTCGATCGGCGGCGTCAGCGCGAACCATGTCGCGAGCTTCGACGGAAGCACGTGGAGTCCGCTGGGCAGCGGCACCGTTGGTGGCTACGTCTCGTCCCTGTGCGTCTTCGACGACGGCAGCGGAACGCAGCTCTACGCCGGCGGGAGCTTCAGCAGCGCGGGCGGGTTCGTCTCCGCGAACATCGCGCGCTGGAACGGCACGAGCTGGTCGGGGTTCACGACCGGACTGGACGGCCCGGTGCGCTCGCTCGCCGTTCACGACGACGGCAGCGGGAGTGCCCTCTACGCCGGAGGCGACTTCACGCACGCAGGCGCACTGGTCTGCAACCGCGTCGCGCGCTGGGACGCCGCGGGATGGTCCGCGCTCGGCAGCGGCATGGCCGGCGGCGTCCAGGGCGCGACCACCGTGCGCTGCTTCTCGAGCTTCGACGACGGCACGGGCACGGCGCTCTACGCGGGTGGCG
The DNA here is from genome assembly GCA_044229935.1 of Planctomycetota bacterium. Taxonomy (GTDB): domain Bacteria; phylum Planctomycetota; class UBA1135; order UBA1135; genus JADJLZ01. The sequence continues at coordinate 16,786 of JBGASC010000075.1, forward strand.
TCTTCACGTCCGCCGGAGGCACGAGCGCGAGCCGCATCGCCCGCTGGGACGGAAGCTCCTGGTCGGCCGTCGGCTCGGGCACCGACGGCGAGGTCTCGGCTCTGCAGCCGTGCGTGATCGGCGGCGCGGCGGTGCTCGTCGCCGGGGGCGCGTTCGCGAACGCCGGCGGAAGCGGCGCGAGCGCGATCGCGAGCTGGAACGGCGCAGCATGGCAGCCGATCGACAACGGCGTGCGCGTGCGGCTCAACAACGGGAACCCGGCCGTGCGCTCGCTGTGCGTGTTCGACGACGGCAATGGAAGCGCGCTCTTCGCGGGCGGACACTTCGACCAGGCGGGCTCGGTCGCCGCGGGCCGGTGCGCGCGCCTGGGTCCCTCGGGCTGGTCGGCGCCGGGTTCCGGACTGGAAGCCGCGGTGGAGTGTCTTGCGGTGTACGACGACGGCTCGGGCAAGTCGATCTACGCCGGCGGCTCGTTCCTGCACGCGGGCAGCGATGACCTGCGTGCGCTCGCGCGTTGGAACGGGACGAGTTGGTCGCCGCTCCCGGCCAACCCGTACTCGCTGATGTGGTACGTGTCCTCGCTGGCCGTGTTCGATGACGGCAGCGGTCCTGCGCTGTTCGTGTCCGAGTGGGCCGGTCCGGCGGAGCTCACGAAGTTCGACGGCACGAGCTGGCACTTCGTCCAGACGCCGTTGACGAACATCCGCGACATGAAGGTCCTCGACGACGGCAGCGGCCCGGCGTTGTACTGCGTCGCGACGGGATCGGGCATCGGCGTCTACCGCTGGAACGGATCGAGCTGGACGAACCTGGGCGGCGCGAACGACGGGATCTTCCTCGACCTGGAGATGTTCGACGACGGCAGCGGTCCGGCGCTCCATGCGGCCGGCACCTTCACGAGCATCGGAGGCCAGGCGGTCAACGGAATCGCGAAGTGGACGGGGACCGGCTGGAGTCCGCTCGGATCGGGCGTCGCAGGCTCGTACCCTCGCGTGCAGTGCCTCGCGGTGTACGACGACGGCACGGGGCCGGCCTTGTACGCCGGCGGGCAGTTCGACACCGCGGGAGGCCTGACGGCGAACGGCATCGCGCGCTGGGATGGAACGAACTGGTCCGTGCTTGGATCGGGGATGGGCGTCCCCAGCAACAAGCCGACGGTGACCGCGCTCGCGGTCTTCGACGACGGCGCGGGAGCGCGCCTGTTCGCTGGCGGCTACTTCCTCTCGGCGGGCGGCACGCCGACGAACGGACTCGCGAAGTGGGACGGCTCGAGCTGGACCGACCTCGGCCTGTGCGGCGGCGAGGTCGCTCCGTACTCGACCTGGATCTACTCGATGCTCGTCGCCGACGACGGCAGTCCGACGGGGCCCTCGCTGCTGGTGTCGGGCGCCTTCAGCGGCGCCTACCGGCAGGACTCCTGCATCGCCAAGTGGGACCTGCCGCTGGGCTGCATGCCGATCGGCACGCCGATCTGCTCGCCCGGGATCGGCGGCGTGAGCGCGTGCCCGTGCGCCAACCCACCGGCCGGCGCGCGCCTGGGCTGCGACAACAGCGCGGCGACGGGCGGCGCGCACCTCGCGACGAACGGGCTCGCCTCGCTGGCGCACGACGCCGTCGCGTTCGCGAGCTCCGGCGAGCCGGCGAGCGCGCTGAGCGTGCTGCTCTCGGCCACGAGCACGAACCCTGCGGGCGCGCTGCTCGGCCAGGGCGTGAGCTGTCTCGCCGGGCCGCTGCGGCGGCTGTACGCGCGCAGCGCGGTGAACGGCGTCCTCGTCGCGCCGATCGCGGGCGAGAGCGGTGTCGCGCAGCGCTCCGCCGCTCTCGGCGACACCATCGTCGCGGGACAGCACCGCTACTACGGCGTCTGGTACCGCGATCCGCTCGTGCTCGGCGGTTGTCCCGCGACGAGCACGTTCAACCTCACTCAGCAGGTTGATCTCGTGTGGAATCCGTGAACGGACCCGCGCGCTCCAGCGGGCGCGCGCGCCCGCCGCGCCGCCGTCGCCGGGCAGGCCGGGCGCGAGGCACAGCGTGACGCGGCGCGCGCGATCGAGCACCGCGGGCTCGGCCGCGCCGGCGAGGCGCGTGAAATCCTCGCGCGCGCAGGGCGACGAGCTCCAGCGTCGGCAGCTCGGGCGCGGCCCAGGCGCGCGCTGCCCGCGCGCGGGCGATCTCGGCCAGGCAGCGCTCCACCCGCGCCGGATCGGCGCCCGACTGCAGCATCCCCACAGCCCGTCGCTGCGCGCGGCCGAGAGGCTGCGCTCCAGCTCGACCTCGGCGCGCGCGGCAAGCCGCTCAGGTGCGCCGCGTCGATGCGCCCGCCGGGCGCGAGCGGTCCGTGCAGCGCCAGGCGCGCCCGCGCTGAACAGGCGAGGGCTTCCAGCCCGCGACCAGCTCGTGGCGCGCCAGGCGCGCGAGTGCTCGGCATCGTTGCCGGCGTAGAGCGTCAGCGGCAAGCCAGGCCGCTCGCGGGTCCTCGGCCGCGACCAGCGCGTCCTCGGCGCCGCTGAACTCGAGCTCGTCGACGGCGAAGAACGACCCGGAACCCTTCGTGCCGGTGCGCACGCCCAGGCGCTCGAGGCCAGCGCGCGTCGCGGCGTCGGCGAGCGTGCCGTGCGGATGCGCGCCGCGCCCGGGCCGGCAGCGTCGAAGCGCGCGCTCCAGCCGGTGCGCGCGGGGTCGAGCTCGGCCGCGTGCGCGCGCGCGGCGCCGAGCAACCGCTCCTCGCTCGCCTGCACCTCGACCGTCGCGCTGACGAGCAGGTTGCGCATCAGCCCCGCGCCGCCGGAACGCGCGTCGACGCCCTCGCGCGCGCCGCAGGCCGCGAGCAGCGCGGCGGACGCGGCGAGGCCGAGCATTCCTGCGGCGAGCTGCGTTCTCACGGCGGATCCGGACGCCGCAGCGCCTCGGCCTGGTTCTGCAGCACGAGCAGCTTGGCGTACTTGAGCCGCCCGTAGTGCGCCGCGAGGTAGGCCTGCAGCAGGCCGCGCCAGCCCTCGAGGAAGCCCAGGTGCAGCACGTAGAAGCGCACGAAGCGCGCGCACGGCCCGACGACGAGGTGGCCCAGGTGCGCGCGCTTCCCGCGCTGGTGCAGGCCCTCGGCCATGATCGTGGTGTACTTGTCGATCGTGCGCAGGTGCTCGGCGAAGCTGCGGTAGGGATGGTGCAGGAGGTCGCCGCGCAGCGTCCCGAGCGGGCCGTCGAGCAGCACCTTGTCGTGCGGGTTGTTCCCGCCCCAGCGTCCGCGCCGGCGGTCGAACAGGCGCAGCTGCCGGTCGGGATACCAGCCGCCGTGGCGCATCCAGCGCCCGAGGTAGCTCGACAGGCGCGGGAAGCGCCAGCCCGCGCAGCCGGGGAAGCCCGCGTCGCGCAGGGCGAGGATCTCCGCGCGCAGCGGCGCGGAGATGCGCTCGTCGGCGTCGACGCACAGCACCCACTCGTGGCTCGCGGCGCGGATGGCGAACTCCTTCTGCGCCACGTGGCCGGGCCAGTCGCGCTCGATCACGCGCGCGCCGCGCGACGCGGCGATCTCGCGCGTGCGGTCCTTGGAGTGCGAGTCGACCACGACGATCTCGTCGCAGAAGTCGAGGCTGGCGAGGCAGTCCGCGATGCGGTCCTCCTCGTCCATGGCGATGATGCAGCCCGAGAGCCTCGGCCGTGCGTCGCTCATCGGCGCACCGGCTCCGCGAGCACGCGGCGGTAGAGCTCGTCGTAGGCTTCGACCATCTGGGAGGCGAGGTAGCCCTGCGCGACGCGCGCGCGGCCGCCCGAGGCCAGTCGCTCGCGCAGGCGCGACTCGCCCAGTACAAGGTCGCGGCGAGCCCTCGGCCAGCTTCACTCGGGATCGTCGGCGGCTTCGCAGCCCGCTCTGCCGCCGTCGACGACCGCCTCGGCCAGGCCTCCGACGGCACCCAGCGATCACCGCGGCCGGCCGCCATCGCCTGCAGGGCCGCGACGCCCAGGCCCTCGCGGCGCGCGGGCAGCACCAGCACGTCGGCCGCGGCGAGCAGCTCGCCCGCATCACTCGCGCCGGCCCAGAAAACGCGCGCGGAGGAGAACCCCAGGCGCGCCGCGAAATCTCGAGGTTCGCGCGCTCCTCCCCCTCGCCCGCGTCCACAAGGCCGGCCGCACCCCGCGCGGGGCCAGGCGCGCCAGCGCCTC
>JBGASC010000011.1:0-120163 GCA_044229935.1 Planctomycetota bacterium
AGCTGCGCGCGCGCGTCTCGCGCATGCACATGCTCGAGACGCAGCAGGCGCTCGCCGACGCGCTGGCGCCGTTGATGGCCAGCGGCCGCGTGCGCCGGCTCGACCCGCTGCCCGGTTCGCGCGCCGAACGCTACATGCAGACGCTGGCGCCCAGCGCGCATCCGATCGAGGTGCGCGCCGCCGCTCCGCTCGCGCCGGGCAGCGCGGGAGGCGCGGGAGGCGCGGGCAGCGCGCTCGCGAGCGGCGGCGGGTCGCTGGTGGCCTCGGTGATCCTGCCCGAGACCGCGCAGTTCGTGCGCCGCGAGGAGCTCGCGCCGCTGGAGAAGCGCGTCGTCGAGCTCGAGGACCTCACCGCGCGCCTGCGCCGGCAGCTCGACCACCTGGCCTGGAGCCTGGGCAAGAAGCTCGAGGCCTGAAATCCAGGCTCAGCGCCGCAGCACGCCCTTGGGCAGGTCCTCGAGGAAGTGCACGGCGCCGCTCTCGAGCTCGTACTCCGCGCCGACGACCTGCAGCCGCCCGATCTGCACGAGCTCCTCGAGCAGCCGGCTGCCGTGGCGCAGGTGATCGACCGAGGCGAGCACGTTGGCGCGGGTCGCCTCGCGGATCACCGCGTCGTGGTCGCCCGGCTGCACGAGACCCGCGATGTGCGGCGCGATGCGGTCGGTGATCGAGCGGATGTTGCGCGACTCGTGCCCCATGCCCGTCTCGATCGCGTGCACGGTGGCGTCGATCGCGCCGCAGCCGGTGTGGCCCATCACGACCACCAGGCGCGAGCCGAACAGCGAGGCGGCGAACTCGATCGAGCCCACGATCGAGGGCGCGACGATGTTGCCGGCGACGCGCACGACGAACAGGTCGCCGAAGCCCTGGTCGAAGAGGATCTCGACCGGCGTGCGCGAGTCGGAACAGCCCAGCACGATCGCGAAGGGGCGCTGGGCCTGCGTCGCGTGCTGGGCGCTGAAGCTGCGGTCGGCGGCGGTCGGATGAGCCTCGCGGAAGCGCCGGTTGCCCTCGACGAGCCGGCGCAGCGCCTCTTCGGGCGTGGGCGAGCTGGGGTCCATCGTGTGCGGCATCCCGTCAAGCTACCAAGCGCACCACCCGCGCGTTGAGTGCGTGCTTCCCGAGCGTGTAGTCTGGACAGCGATGATCCAGTCGGTGCTCTACAGCCTGGCGACCGTGCCGCTCTTCGCCTCGCGGCCGTTCCTGGCGGCCTTCCTCACCGCGCTGCTCGCGCGCTGGGGCGTGCACATCCCCTGGCTGGGCGACAAGGAGGTGATCGTCGCGCTGCACCAGGCGCCGCAGTGGTTCCAGGGCTTCGGCTGCCTGGCGGCCCTCTTCGCGCTGGCCGTCGGCGAGATGCTCTCGGCCAAGAGCGCGGAGGTGCGCTCGATCATGCAGGAGGTCGACGCCTGGCTGAAGGCGGCCGTGGCGCTGCTCGTGGCGCTGGCCGTGCTCGACAAGCAGGACGCGGAGACGCTGCGCGGACTGCAGCACCAGGGCCTGGGCCTGCACGGCTTCTGGAGCGGCTGCGTCGCGGCGCTGACCTGGGGGGCCGCGATGCTGCGCAAGGGCGCGCTGGCGATCGTGCACGAGATCGACGACCACGACGACATCGGCCTGCAGACCGCGCTCTCGTGGGCGGAGAACAGCTGGGTCGTGCTGGGCATCGTGTTCTTCGTCATCGCCCCCATCGTCGCGCTGGTGCTCTCGCTGTGCGCCGCGCTGGGCTTGTGGCTCGCGCAGCGCTGGGCGCGCCGGCAGGAGGAGCGCAAGAAGATCCCCTGCGCGCAGTGCGCCACGCTCGTGTATCCGCATGCGCTCGCTTGTCCCAACTGCCGGCACGAGCTCGCCAGCCCTCGCGCGGTGGGCGTGTTCGGCCAGCCCAAGGACAAGCCGTCGCTCGATCGCGCCGAGCAGCGCTTCCTGCTGATCGCGCGCAAGCGCTGCCCCGTCTGCGCGACGCGCCTGGTGAAGCGCGCGGTGCAGCAGCCCTGCCCCGCCTGCAACACGGTGACCTTCGCCAGCTGGCGCGAGTTCGAGGAGTACCGCCGCGTGATCGACGCGCGGCTGCCGAAGACGCTGCTGGTGTGCCTGGGGTTCAGCGCCATCCCGGTCGTCGGCGTGATCCCGGGCGTGATCTACTACCGGCTCAACCTCGTCACGGCCTTCCGCGGCTACATCCCGCCCGTCAGCGGCTGCTTCGCGCGCTTCTGGGTGCGCTTCGTGCACTGGGGCCTGATCCTGCTGCAGCCGATCCCGCTCTTCGGCGCGCTGATGCTGCCGCTGATGTGCTGGACGACCTGGGCCATCTACCGGCGCGCGCTCAACGGCAGCGCGAAGCGCGAGCTCGCGCCGCAGCCGGCCTGAACCGGCGGCGCGCGCCTCAGGTCGCCTGCGCGCGCTCCATCACCTCGGAGAGCTCAGCCGCGACCGCGAGCGCGATCGCGTTGGGCTCCTTGGAGTGCTTCGACACGCCGATCGGGCAGCGCACGCGCGCGAGCTCCGCGTCGGTGAAGCCGCGCTGAGCCAGACGCTCGCGGAAGCGCGCCCACTTGCGCTCGGAGCCGATCAGCCCGAGGTAGGCGAAGCCGCGCCGCAGCGCGCGCGCGACGATCTCGAGGTCGAGCGCGTGGCTGTGCGTCATCACCAGCACGAGCGCCTCGTGCGGCAGCGTGTCGACCTCCGCCTCGGGCGCGTCGACGCAGACGAGCTCGAAGCTGCGCCGCGCGGGCAACGCCGGCACGATCTCGCGCTCCTCGCGCGCGTCGATCAGCACGAGGTCGGCGTCGAGGTAGGCGTGCAGCCCGGCGATCGCCTGCGCGACGTGGCCCGCGCCGAAGATCGCGATGCGCCGGCGCGTCCAGGGGAAGGTCTCGAAGAAGAGCGTGACCCTGCCGCCGCAGCACTGGCCCGTCTTCTCGGCCAGCGGGTAGGCGACCGATTCGGTCAGCGCCCGCGGCACGCGCAGGAGCTCGCCGGCATGGTTCAGCGCCTGCAGCTCGAGGTTGCCGCCGCCGATCGTGCCGTGCACGAGCTCGGGCGCGCCGGACGGCCCGAGCGCGACCAGCATGCGCGCGCCCGCCTCGCGCGGGCCGCTGCCGGCGAGGTCGGTCACGACGACCATCGCGCACGCGCGCCGCGCGGCGCGCAGCTCGGAGAGCGTCTCGATCCAGTCCTGGGCGTGGGGCATGCGCGAGCCGTGCAGGATAGCCGCTCCCGGCGTATCGCCGGAAGCACCGGCCGCTGCGTAGGATGAGCGGATGCGCATCGCGAGCATCGGCGGAGGACCGGCGGGCCTGTACTTCTCGATCCTGATGAAGCAGGCCTTCCCGGACTCGGAGATCACCGTCTTCGAACGCAACAAGCCCGACGACACCTTCGGCTTCGGCGTGGTCTTCAGCGACGAGACGCTGGGCGGCTTCGAGCAGGCCGACCCGGCGAGCTACGCGCAGATCCGCAAGAGCTTCGCCTACTGGGGCGACATCGAGACGTACTACGGCGACACCTGCGTTCGCTCGACCGGGCACGGCTTCTGCGGTCTGGCGCGCAAGCGCCTGCTCGAGATCTTCCACGCGCGCTGCCGCGAGCTCGGCGTGCGCCTCGACTTCCAGCGCGAGATCAAGGACGACGCCGAGCTCGCGGGGTACGACCTGATCCTCGCCGCCGACGGGATCAACAGCTTCGTGCGCACGAAGTACGCGGAGCACTTCAAGCCCAGCTTCGACTGGCGCAAGGCCAAGTTTTGCTGGCTGGGCACGACCAAGCCGCTCTCGGCCTTCACCTTCGTCTTCCGCCAGACGCAGTGGGGCCTGTTCCAGGTGCACGCCTACCCCTTCGAGAAGAACCTCTCGACCTGGATCGTCGAGTGCGACGAGAGCGTCTGGCGCCAGGCCGGCCTCGACCGCATGAGCGAGCAGGAGACGGTGGCGTTCTGCGAGCGCATCTTCGCCGACGACCTCGCCGGGCACCGGCTGCTCGGGAACCGCTCGATCTGGCGCACCTTCCCCACCATCCGCTGCGAGCGCTGGCACCACGGCAACCTCGTGCTCGTGGGCGACGCGGTGCACACGGCGCACTTCTCGATCGGCTCGGGCACCAAGCTCGCGATGGAGGACGCGATGGCGCTGGTCGCGGCCTTCCGCGCGAACGGGACGCGCGACGTGCCGGCGGTGCTCGCCGCCTACGAGGAATCGCGCCGTGTCGACACCTCCAAGCTGCAGCGCGTGGCGCAGACCAGCCTGGAGTGGTTCGAGAACAGCGCGCGCTACATGGGCCAGCACCCGCTGCAGTTCACGTTCAACCTGATGACTCGCTCCAAGCGCATCACCTGGGACAACCTGCAGAAGCGCGACCCCGAGCTCGTGCGCCGCGTCGGCGCCTGGTACGCGGAGGCGCACGGCATCCCGCGCGGTGCCGACGGCAGCTTCGTCCCGCCGATGTTCGCGCCGCTGAAGCTGCGCGGCCTGACGCTCGAGAACCGCGTCGTCGTCTCGCCGATGTGCCAGTACTCGGCGCAGGACGGGCTGCCGAACGACTGGCACCTGGTGCACCTGGGCAGCCGCGCGATCGGCGGCGCGGCGCTCGTGTTCGCCGAGGCCACCGGCGTCGCGGCCGACGGGCGCATCAGCCCGGGCTGCACGGGCCTGTACAGCGAGGCGCACATGAGCGCCTGGAAGCGCATCGTCGACTTCGTGCACGCGCACTCGCGCGCGAAGATCGGCCTCCAGATCGGGCACGCCGGCCGCAAGGCCTCGTGCAGCCGGCCCTGGGAGGGCGACCGCCCGCTGCAGGGCGCGCAGGCCTGGCCGACGATCGGCCCGTCGGCGCTGCCGTTCGCGCCGGGCTGGCACGTGCCCCGGGAGATGGACCGCGCCGACCTCGAGCGCATCCGCGCGGCCTTCGTCGCGTCGACGCGGCTCGCCGAGCGCGCGGGCTTCGACGTGCTCGAGCTGCACATGGCGCACGGCTACCTGCTCTCGAGCTTCCTCTCGCCCAAGTCCAACCAGCGCCGCGACGAGTACGGCGGCGCGCTCGAGAACCGCATGCGCTTCCCGCTCGAGGTCTTCGAGGCCGCGCGCGCCGCATGGCCGAGCGAGAAGCCGCTCTTCGTGCGCATCTCCGCCAGCGACTGGCTCGACGATGCCGGCGGCTGGACCGTGGCCGAGTCGGTGGTCTTCGCGCGCGAGCTCAAGGCGCGCGGCTGCGATCTCGTCGACGTCAGCTCGGGCGGCAACACGCCCGAGTCGAAGATCACCTACGGCCGCATGTACCAGGTCCCCTTCGCCGAGCAGATCCGCGCCGAGGCCGGCCTCCCGGTGATGGCCGTCGGCGGCATCGCGGGCGCCGACCACGTCAACACGATCCTCGCCGCCGGCCGCGCCGACCTGTGCGCGATCGCGCGCGGGCACCTGAGCGATCCGTACCTGACGCGCCGCGCCGCGGAGCAGTACGGCAACACCGAGTTCCCCTGGCCCGAGCAGTACCTCGCGGTCAAGCCGCGCAAGCGCAGCACGCGCGAGGACTGAGCGCCCCGCGCGACGCTCGCCCTCAGCGCGCGGCGACGCGGCGCTCGTGATCGAGCAGCCAGCGCTTGCGCGCCACGCCGCCGCCGTAGCCGCTGAGCGATCCGTCGCCGCGGATCACGCGGTGGCACGGGATCACGATCGCGAGGCGATTGCGGCCGTTGGTCGTGCCGACCGCGCGCTGCGCGCTCGCGCGGCCGACCTCGCGCGCGATCTCAGCGTACGAGCGCGTCTCCCCGAACGGGATGCGCCGCAGCTCCTTCCACACCGCGAGCTCGAAGGGCGATCCCAGCGGCGCCAGCGCGAGCTCGAAGCGCGTGCGCTCGCCCGCGAAGTACTGCGCGAGCTGGCGCTCGGCTGCCGCGAGGTGTGCGTTCGTGCCGGGCACGACGACCGCGTCGAGGCGCGCGCGCAGGTCGCGAAGCTCGCGCTCCAGGCGTTCCTCGACGGCGAACTCGACCAGGCGCAGGCCGGCCTCGTCCGCGAGCAGCAGCAGCGTGCCCAGCGGAGACTCGACCCAGCGCGCGAGCAGCGTGCGCACGGCCGCCGCGCGCGAGGGCGCCGCGCCGAAGTGGCGCTCGACCGCGCTGCGGAAGCCGCTGCTCGACTCGAAACCGCCGGAGAGCTGCGCCTCGATCACGCGCGAGCCGCGCCGCACGCCGTCGAGGGCGCGGCCGAGCCGCTGCGCGCGCTGCCAGGCCTGGAAGCTCTGCCCCATCGACCGCTGGAACTGCCGGCGCGCCGTCGAGGGGTCGATGCCCAGCGCCGCGAGCTGCTTGTCGCCGATGCGCTGGCCGCGCGCGCCTTCGACGAGCGCGCACAGCCGCCGCACCAGCGCCGGCGCGCCCGGCTCGAGCGGCTTGCAGCGCTTGCAGGCGCGGTAGCCGGCGCCCTCGGCCTCGCTCGCGCGCGCGAAGAACTCGACGTTCTCGCGCCGCGGCCGCCGCGCGGGACACGTCGAGCGGCAGAAGATGCGCGTCGTGCGCACCGCGACGAGGAACAGGCCGTCGAAGGCCGCGTCGCGCTCGAGGAAGGCGCGCCACATCCGCGCGGGCGCGGGCAAGGATCGTCGGGCAAGGCTCGCGGGGCTCATGCGCGTCGATTGTCCACCCCGCGCCGGGGCGTGCGGCCGATTTTCGGGCACGAAAGCGCGCGCTGCGAACCGCTCAGCCCAGCCCGCGTTCCTCGCGGCGGTAGCCGACGTAGGCGCAGGCCGCGCCCAGCGGGAACGCGGCCAGGAGGTGCAGGCCGGCGAACCCGTTGGCGAGCGACTCGAACACGAAGTAGAGGCCCAGGCCCAGCCCGCCGCTGAGCAGCCGATGTGCGTCGATGCGGTGCAGCGCCCAGCCGAGCGCGCTCCCCAGCAGCGTCGCGAGCAGCACCTTGCCCCAGCCGCCGTGCACGCAGGCGAGATCGCCGACGAAGTAGATCGCCGCGACGGAGAGGGTCTCGCGCAGCTTGCGCCGCTGCTCGTCCGCGCCGATCTCGATGCCCCGTTCGATCGCGTTGCGGTAGTCGCGCGTCATCTCGGCGCGCTGCTGTGGCGGCAGATCCTGGAACCAGGGCTCGAGTGCGTGCGGCTCGGGCAGGCTCTCCACGGTGCGCGCGAGGCGCTCCTTCGCGTTCGGAAGCACGCCTCCTCATCGGCAGACCCGGCACCGGATCCGAAGCCGGTTTGCTAGGCTGCGTGCGGTGGGGAGACGGGGGCGCCGAGGATGCGCATGCGCCCGATCTCCAACCCTCCGAATCCGTGGCTCTCGACACACGTCGAGTGGCTCGACGAGCCGCCGCCGGCGGAGCTGTGCGTCTACGAGGAGCTCGCGCGCACGGCGCTCTCGGAGAACGAGAGCCCCGACGTCCCCTTCCGCTGGAGCGTCAACCCCTACCGCGGTTGCGCGCACGCCTGCGCCTACTGCTACGCGCGGCCCTCGCACCAGTACCTGGGCTTCGGCGCGGGCACGGACTTCGAGCGCCGCATCGTGGTCAAGACCAACGTGCACGAGCGGCTCGCGCTCGAGCTCGCCCGTCCGTCCTGGACGCGCGAGCCGATCGCCTTCTCGGGCAACACCGACTGCTATCAGCCGCTGGAGGCGAGCTACGAGCGGACACGCCGCTGTCTGGAGGTCTGCCTCGCGCGCAACACGCCGGTGGGTGTCATCACCAAGAGCACGCTCGTGCGCCGCGATCGCGAGCTGCTCGCACGGCTCGCGCGCGGACCGGGGGCGAGCGTGCACCTCTCGATCCCCTTCCTCGACGAACGCATCGGCCGCTGCATCGAACCCGGCGCACCGACGCCACAGCGGCGGCTGGAGACGCTGCGCCTGCTCTCCGACGCCGGGATCGAGACCGGCGTCGCGATCGCGCCGGTGATCCCGGGCCTCAACGACAGCGACATCGCCGGCATCCTCGAGGCGGCTCGCGCGGCCGGCGCGACGCGGGCCTTCATGATGCTGGTACGCCTGCCTGCCGAGGTGCTCCCCGTCTTCCGCGAGCGCCTCGCGGCCGAGCTGCCCGAGCGCGCGCGCAAGGTCGAGAACGCGGTGCGCGAGATGAAGGGCGGCGCCTGGAACCGCAGCGCGTTCGGCGAACGCATGCGCGGCAGCGGCCCGCGCTGGGACGCGCTGCAGCAGCTCTTCGAGATCCAATGCCGTCGCCTGGGGCTGAACCGCACCGAGCTCGCGCCAGGCCCCGCGCCGCGCGCAGGGCAGCCGGCGCAGGGAGCGCTTTTCGAAGAATGACCTGCTACCCTCGGCGCGTGACGCTGCTCCGGCTCGTCCTCCTGCTCGTCCCGGCCCTCCTCGGCGCGAGCTGCGTCACGGGCTCGCAGACGATCGACGGCTCGGACTACCACGTGCGCTTCCCTGCGGCGCGCGTCAACATCGACCTGAAGCGTGCGGCCGGTCGCGACGAGGACGCGCGCGGATTCTGCGTCCTGACGCTCGAGGCCACGCGCGCGCTGGGGAGCTCGACGCAGGAGCTCGGGCCGGGCGACTCGCAGCGCTTCAAGGGCGTCGACTTCAGCGGTCCCGACAGCCTGGACGTCCGGTTCGAGCTCGACGTGTTCAACCTCTGGTTCGCGCTCGGCGACGAGGTGGCGCCTGGGGTGAGGGTTTCGGCAATGGCCGGAATCGCGGCCATCGAGCGCGATCTCGAGCTCACGGGCGCCTCCGCGCACGTGAAGGACGCCGATCTGTTCCTGCTGCCCACGCTGGGCGCAGAGGTCGGCTACGAGCCGATCGAGCACGCACGGCTCTACGCGCGCTACCTGCTCGCGTGCGACACGGAGGACGACCTGGCACCCGCGCTGCGCATGTTCGAGGGAGGGCTGCGCGTCCAGCCGCAGCGCAACCTGGCGCTCTTCGCCGGCTGGCGCGACTGGCGCTACGACGAGGAGCGCGTCTTCGAGTCCAACGTCGACCTCGACATCGAGGGCACGCTGCTGGGTTTCGAACTGTGCTTCTGAGCCACGCGCCGCCCGCTCAGCGCGCCGGCGGAGCGAAGCGCGGATCGAGCGAGCTCGCGCGCTCGAGGTGCTCGCGCGCGGCGGCTGCGTCGCCCGTGCGCTGGAACAGGAGCCCCAGGTTGTAGTGCGCGGCCGCGCTGCGCGGGTCGATCGCGAGCGCGCGCTCGAGCTCCGCGCGGGCCTTCCCGCTCTCGCCGGCTTCCAGCAGCAGGCGTCCGAGGTTGTTCGAGAGATCGGCGTCGCGCATGCCGCCGTCGACCGCGCGCTGGAAGAGCTCGCGCGCCGCCAGCGGCTGTCCGCGCGCGTGCAGCACGACCCCCAGCGCGTAGAGCACGTCCGTGCGCTGCGGCAGGATCTCGAGCGCGCCGCGCAGGTTCCGCTCCGCGGCCTCGAGCTCGCCGCCCTCGGCCTGCATCTCGCCCAGCGCCAGGGCGGCCCCGACGCGGATCTCGTTGGTCCGCCCGAGCGTGTGTCCGGTGAAGACCGGCACGTCCAGGATCGACTGCAGCATGCGCCGCGATTCGTCGAGGCGTCCGCGTCGCGCGAGCACGTGCGCGAGCTGCAGCGCCGTCTCGAGCTCGCCGCCGCGCCGGTCGTACTCGGCGCCGAGCAGCTCCTCGGCGCGCGCGAGATCGCCCGAGTGCTCCGCCGCCCGCGCGCGCGCACGCTCGAGCGCCGCGCTCGACGCCAGACCGTAGCGCGCCCGACGCTCGAGGTGCTCGCGGGCCGCGGCGAGATCCGCGGCGAGCTCCGGCGCGTCGCCCTGCGGCGCGTGCTCGGCCGCGGCGAGCGCGGCGAGGCCGCGCGCTTCCTCCCAGCGGATCCAGGCGCTGTGCAGTCCGAACAGAGCGCCGGTCGCGACCAGCACGAGGAAGATCCAGCCTGCCGCGCGGATGCGCCCGGCGCGCACCAGCTGGAACGGAGCGAAGCGCAGGTCGGCGCGTCGGAAGAGGCGCAGCGCGTGCACGAACGCGAAGGCCGCGATGCCGGCCAGCGCGAGGCTCATCAGGAACGGCAGCGTCTCGTACAGCCCGCGCAGCACGACCAGCGTCGCCAGCGCGACGGCGAGCATCGCGAGGTCCTCCGCGAGCGAGTAGTCCCAGACGAGGCGCGCGGGTCGCTGCGAAGCGAACGAGCGCAGACCGGGCGGCTTGCGGAAGGCGAAGGCCAGCGCGCCGTTCGGGCAGGCAGCGACGCAGTCGAGGTCCTTGAGGCACTCGGGGTTGACCACCTGCGCGTGCCGCTGCACCTCCTCGTGCACGCGCACGTGCGACTGGCACACGGCCGTGCAGCGCCCGCAGTCGCTGCAGTCCTTGACCAGCGAGAGGCGTCCGGGCGCGAAGCGGTCGAGCAGGTTGAACAGCGCTCCGTACGGGCAGCCGTAGGTGCAGAAGGCGCGCGAGCCGAGCACGTACACGATCGCGAAGCCGCACACCGCGAAGGTCGCCAGCGCGACGAGCGGGCTGGGCAGGTTGCGCCAGAAGTCGTTGGTCAGGAACGAGGCCCAGCCCTGGCCCTCGCCCGAGACGTGCAGCTTCGGAAAGGGGCGTCCCTCCGCGATGCGCAGGACCTGCGGCACGACGAACATGTCGACGAGCGCGACGAAGGGCACCAGGCGCAGCACGCGCGAGCGCACGGGCCGCGGCTGGATGTGCAGTTTGCGCAGGATCCAGCCGCACAGGTCCTCGAGCGCGAGGATGTGGCAGCCCCACGAGCAGAAGAAGCGCCCGAACACGATCGTGCCGACGAAGGCCACCAGCATGAACAGGAAGCCGGCGGTGACGATGCCGAGCTCGGCCGTGTAGAGCACCTCGTTCAGCTCGAGCGGCGCGAGCGTGCGCCCGGCGAGCTTCCAGTGCGCGATGTGCAGCCCGAAGAGCAGGTACACGCTCGCCAGGAGCAGCGCGCGGCGACGCGAGTAGTCGCGCGGACGGATGGTCGCGGGGCTGGAGGTCGTGCTCACGCGGGTCCGCTGCGATGGCGGACCGGCTCAACTCTACGGCTGCGGCACGGACGGGCCAGCCCGAGTGCCATGCTGCGTAGCCGGCTCACCGCCCAGTGGCGTAGGCCGCGAGCGCGTGCGTCAGTTCCAGCGGTGGTAGGCCGGGTGGCCTTCCTGGATCGCGACGAACACGCCGCGGCAGGTCGAGGTCACCTTGCCGCCCGAGAGGATCTCGGCCTCGACGACGGCGCGATCGTCGGTCGACTCGACCACGCGCGCCTCGATGCGCAGCGGCGTGGTCGACGAGGTCGTGCGCTTGAGTTTGACGTGGAACTCGCTCGTCACCGTGCTCGGCAGCTCCTTCGCGCCGGTCTTCTGCATCAGGTGGTACGCCGCGGTCCAGTTCGAGTGGCAGTCGAAGAGCGTGCCGATGATCCCGCCGTTGACCACGCCCGCGAAGGCCTCGTGGTGCTTCTGTGGCGTCCAGTCGGCGACGATCTTGTCGCCCTCGACGCGCGACGCGATGCGCAGGCCCTGCTCGTTCGCCGGCCCGCAGCCGAAGCAGCGGTTGTTCGGCGCAAAGCGCTGTTGCAGGCTCTGGGTCATGCGCGTCAGGGGGAGGATGGTGGGCGACACAGGATTTGAACCTGTAACCTCCACGCTGTGAACATGGCACTCTACCGATTGAGTTAGTCGCCCACCCAGGGGGCGAAGAATCTAGCGGAGCGGGCCGCGCTCGACAAGAGGACGGACGCCGGGCGCGTTGAAGAGGTCGACGGGGAGCGTGTCCCGGCCTCAGGAGGGCCCGAGGTCCTTGCCGATCGAGCCGCGCAGGATCTCGCCCAGGCGGGTCTCGGCCCGCCGCAGCATCATGCGCACGGCGTCCTCGGACTTGCCGCCCATCTTCTCGCCGGCCTCGCGCAACTGCAGGCCCTGGAAGAAGACCAGCGTGATCGCCTCGCGGTGCTCGGGCGAGAGCTGCTCGAGCGCGCGCTTGAGGTGCACGTAGTTCTCGCCGCGCTGCACCTGCATCGTCACCGAGAGGTCGTCGCTGGCCGGATCGAGCGCGGGCAGACCCTCGCCGTCGGAGCCGACCGGCGACTCGAGCGCGCGTTCGCGGCCGAGGTCGCGCTTGTTGGCCGAGTAGAACTCGGCCTTGTCGCGGATCTTGTTCTGCAGGATCTGCATCAGCCAGCGCACGAGCGAGTCGCGACCGCGGTACTCGTAGTTGGCGAAGTCGCGCGTCGCCTCGCGGAAGGTCGTCTGCGCGAGGTCGTCGGGATCCTCCTTGAGCCGCAGCCGCGGGCCGATGCGGCGCCGCGCGACCTCGAGCAGCAGGTGGTGGTAGCGCGCAAAGAGGTCGTTGAGCGCTTCCGCGTCGCCGGCCTTGGCTCGCGCGACGAGCCCGGCGACCTCGTCGGTCTCGAAGCCCGGCGGGAGCACGAACTCGCTGCCCGGCGCCGGCGCCGGGGGCTGGTTGCTCTCGCTCTTGTCGTCACCTGCCATGCGGATGTCGCTCGTCCTGCTCGTTCGTGCGCCTGGGGTGCGGAGCGGAGCTCCTGCATCCCGCGCAGCCGGCCAAGTCTAGCGCACGACGCGGCCGCCGTGCATGACCCACCCGACGTGCTCCAGGCAGCGCACGTCGGCCAGCGGATCGCCGTGGACGGCGATCAGGTCGGCCAGCTTGCCCGCCGCGATCTCGCCGCGGTCGGCGACGCCCAGCAGGTCGGCCGCGTTGAGGGTCGCCGTGCGCAGGGCGTCGGCGGGCTTCATCCCCAGCCTCACGTAGCAGGCGAACTCGTGCGCGTTCTCGCCGTGCGGGTAGACCGCGGCATCGGTGCCGAAGGCGATCTTGACGCCGCGCGCGATCGCCTTGTGCATGCTCTCGTCCTTCGCGGCGAAGACCGTCTCGGCCTTGTGGCGCAACAGCTCGGGCAGCTTCGCGAGTTCGAGCCGCTCCTGGAGGTAGTAGGTCGGCACGAGGTACGTCCCGCGCTTCAGCATCTCGTCGATCACGGTGTCGTCGATCATGCTGCCGTGCTCGATCGAGGCCACGCCCGCGCGCACCGCGGCGAGGATGCCGTCGCGGCCGTGCGCGTGCGCCGCGACCTTGAGGCCGTGGCGCGTCGCCTCGTCGACGATCGCCTTGAGCTCGGCGTCGGAGAGCTGCTGCGCGCCGACCGTCGCGTCGAAGGAGAGCACGCCCGCCGTCGCCATGCACTTGATCACCTTGGCGCCGTACTTCGCCTGCGCGCGCACGGCCTTGACGCATTCGTCGGGACCGTCGGCGACGCCGTGCTCGGGATCCTGGCGCAGGATCCCCGGCGCGAAGCCCGTCGCGTCGCCGTGCCCGCCGGTGATGCCGATCGCGTTGCCCGCGGGGAAGATCCACGGGCCGTCGATCTCGCCGCGCTCGATCGCCCTCATCAGCGCGACGTCGACCCAGTCGCTCGAACCCAGGTCGCGCACCGTCGTGAAGCCCGCGAGCAGCGTCGTGCGCGCGTTGTGCGCGCCGTGCAGCGCGGCATCGGCCGCGGTCTCGTGCACGGCCTGGTTGATCCAGTCGCCCTCGACCGAGAACGTGAGGTGCGTGTGCATGTCGATCAGGCCCGGCACGAGCGTCTGGTCGCCCAGGTCGACCAGCTCCGCGCCCTCGGGCAGCGGATCGCCGTCCTTGCCGATCGAGAGGATCGTTCGCCCGAGGACGACGACCTGCGGGTGCGCGACGAGCTTGCCGGCGCGCACGTCGAGCATCTGCGCGGCGCGGAGGACGATCGGGGCGGGACTCGCCGCCGCGTCCGGGGAAGGAGCGGCACAGGCTGCGAGGAGGAAGGCGAGGAGCGGCATGCGCGCATCCTACGTCTCCACGCGCGCTCAGGCCCGGCCGATCTTCTCCAGGAACTCCGGCTCGAGCAGCACCTTTACACCGAGCTCCTCCGCCTTCTTCGCCTTGCTGCCCGGGCTGCCGCCGACGACGAGGTAGTGCGTCTTCGCGCTGACCGAGGACGCGACCTTGCCGCCCTGCTCCTCGACGATCTGCTTGGCCTCGGCGCGGCCCAGCTTCTCGAGCGTGCCGGTGAACACGACCGTCTTGCCCTCGAAGAAGCCGCCGCCGCTGGTCGCGCGGCGGTACTCGATCTCGACGCCGTTCGCGAGCAGGCGCTCGACCAGCGCGCGGCCGTGCTCCGTGCGAAACCAGTCGAACACGCGCGAGGCGACCTCGGGCCCGATGCCGTCGACGTGCTGCAGTTCGTCGAGCGAGGCCGCGGCCAGTTCCTCCAGCGTGGCGAAGTGCTTCGCGAGCAGCGCGCCGGTCGCGGGACCGATCTCGGGGATCGCCAGCGCGACCAGGAAGCGCGCGAACGGGATCCGCCGGCGCGCGGCGAGCTCCGCGAAGAGGTTGTCGATCGATTTCTCGCCCCAGCGCTCGAGCTCGACGAGCTTCGTGCGCGCGGCGGGATCGCGGTCGAGCGCGAAGAGATCCGCCGGCGAGCCGAGCAGGCCCGCGTCGTAGAGCTGCGCGACCTGCTTCTCCCCCAGGCCGTCGATCGCGAAGGCGCCGTCGCCGGCGAGGATCAGCGTGCGGCCGACCAGCTGCGGCGGGCAGGCGAGGTTCGGACAGCGCCAGTACTTGCCCTCCTGCTCGCTCGACGTGCCGCAGACCGGGCAGTGCCGTGGCATCTCGAAGCTCTCGCGCCAGCGCCAGGCGATCGCGGGGCGGATTGCACCCTGCGCGTCGCGCAGCTCGGCCGGCACGCTCTCGTCCCACTCGGGCGGCGCGTCGCCCTCGGCCGGCCTGGCGACGGCGGTGATCTGCGGGATCACGTCGCCCGCGCGGCGCAGGAAGACGCGGTCGCCGACGTGCACGCCCAGCGCCGCGACGTAGTCGGCGTTGTGCAGCGTCGCGTGGCGCACGGTCACGCCGCCGACCTCGACCGGATCGACGTGCGCGCGCGGCGTCAGCCGCCCGCCGTTGCCGACCATCGTCTCGATCGCGCGCAGCGTGCTCGAGGCTTCCAGCGGCGCGAACTTGTGCGCGTACTGCCAGCGCGTCGCGCGCGAGGTCGAACCCAGGCGCTCGCGCAGGTCGAGCCGATCGAGCTTGGCGACGACGCCGTCGATCTCGAAGCTGAGCTCCAGGCGGCGGCGCTCGAGATCGTCGTGGTAGGCGATCGCCGCGGCGAGGCCGCGCACGCAGCGCGACTCGCCCGCGTCGGCGAAGCCCCAGCCGCGCAGGGCGGCGAGCACCTCGGTCTGCGTCGCGAGGTCGAGGCCCTCCAGCTGCGGCGCGGACCAGGGGTAGAACTCCAGCGGGTAGCGCGCGACCTCGGCCGGATCGTTGCGCCGCAGCGCGCCCGAGACGGTGTTGCGCGGGTTCGCGAAGGGCGCGAGGCCCTGCGCCGTGCGCTGCTCGTTCAGGCGCAGGAACTTCGCGCGGCGGATCAGCACCTCGCCACGCACCTCGACCAGCTGCGGGATGGCGTGGCCGCGCGCGGCGAGCACCAGCGGCAGGTTGCGGATCGTGCGCAGGTTGGCCGTGATCTCCTCGCCGCGCACGCCGTCGCCGCGCATCGCGCCGCGCACGAGCCGGCCGTTCTCGTAGACGAGCGCCGCGCTGACGCCGTCGTACTTGGGCTCGACCGCCCAGTCGAGCTCGTCGCCGGTCTCCAGGCCGAGGAAGCGCACGATGCGCGCCTCGAACTCGCGCACCTCCTCGTCGCTGAAGAGGCTGTCGATCGAGAGCATCGGCACCTGGTGCTCGACGGTCGCGAAGCCCTGGCCCTCGGCGAGCGGCGCGCCGACGCGCTGCGTCGGGCTGTCGGGCGTGACGAGCTCGGGATGGTCGGCCTCCAGGCGCTTGAGCTCGGCGAAGAGCGCGTCGTACTCCGCGTCGGAGACCTCGGGGCGCGACTCGACGTAGTAGAGACGGTCGTGCCGCCGGATCTGGGCACGCAGCTCGTCCAGGCGCGTCTCGACGCTCGGCTTCGCGCTCATGCGTGTCTCCGGGCGCTCATGCGGGCTTCTGGGCACTCATGGGGCCTCTTGGCGCTCATGCGGGCTTCTGGGCGCTCCTGCGGGGCTGTTCGCGCACTGCGGGCTCTCTCGTGCAAGGACCGGGTCACTCAGGGAACTCGGGCAGCCTTCGCGCGACGCTTCGCGGAGCGGCGCGAGGACGCCGGGGCGCGCTCCTCGAGCACGTCGGGACCGAAGGCATCCGGCAGGAGCTCGTCGAGGCCGCACTCGAGCACCTCGCCGCGCGGCGCGGCCACGAGCACGCGCAGCCGCGGCGCGAACTCGTGCAGCACCTGGCGGCAACCGCCGCAGGGCATCACCGCGCGCGGCTGGTTGGTCGCGATCGCGATCGCCGTGAAGCGTCGCGTGCCCTCCGAGATCGCCTTCGCGATCGCGTTGCGTTCCGCGCAGACCGAGAGCGGATAGGCGGCGTTCTCGACGTTGCAGGCCGCGAAGACGCGCCCGTCGCTCCCCAGCAGCGCCGCGCCGACCTGCACGCCCGAGTACGGGCTGTACGAGCGGCGCAGGGCCGCGCGCGCCGCCGCGAGCAGCTCGCGGTCAGCCTGCGCGGTGCTAGAACGCGAACTCGTCGTCTTCCGCCGTCTTGCCATCTGCGGCAGGTTCGCGCTTCTGGTGCCAGCCGTCAACGGGCGCGAGCGAGTCCGGCGTCTCCGCGTCCTCCGGACGCTCGTAGGGCGCGTAGCCCAGGTACGGCACGCGCATGCGCACCTGCCGCTGGCCCGTGACGGGGTCCTCGCGCTCCTCCGGCTCGACGCGCACGCGCGCCTTGAGGTTGACCAGATCGTTGGGCTCGATCTCGAGCACGCCCTTGGTGTCCATGCCCAGCGCCGCGAGCACCTTCTTGACGCGGTAGATGCCGCGCTCGCTCCAGGTGAGCGAGTCCCAGGCCGCCGTGCGCCCGGCCCATTCGCCGTCGAGCACCTCCAGCCGGTAGCTCCAGCGCACGCTGCCATCGCGCGCGCGGCCGTCGCGCACCTCGGCGACACGGCAGTTGTGCAGGCCCTCGGGCACGTGGACGAAGGACTCGACGTCGTCGACGGAGCTGAAATCGAAGCGCATGGATCTTCCTCGCGGGTTGGTGGGATGTGCTCACCCCAAGAGACGCTCGCAAGGCGCCAAGGTCGTCGTCCTCGGGCGGAGAAATCGGGCGCCGCACGCAGACCGCGCTCCCCGCTCACTCCATCGCCACCAGCGCTGCGCTCGCCGCGCGGGTTCCCGGGCCGGTGACCGCGGCGAACACGCGCTGCATGTTCCCGCCGCAGATCCGCAGCACGTCCTCCTCGCCGAACCCTCGCGCGAGCATGGCCTCGATCAGGTTGACGTAGCCGCTCGCGTCCTCCAGCCCCTGCGGCGTGCGCAGGATGCCGTCGAAGTCCGAGCCGAGGCCGACGTGCTCCACGCCGGCGATCTCGGCCGCGTGCGCGATGTGGTCGACCACCACGTCCAGCGGCAAGGGCTCGGCCTTCTCCTGCAGGTACTCGCCGCGGCGCAGGAACAGCTCGGTGTCGTTGGCGCCGGCGAGCTCGCGGTAGCCGGGCGAGTCGCGCCAGCGCGCGTCCTCGGCGCCGCCCGCAGCCGAGAGGAACGGCACGCAGAAGACGATCCCGACCACGCCGCCGTTCGCCGCGAGCGCGCGCAGCTGCTCGTCGCTCAGGTTGCGCGGGTGCGCGTGCAGCGCCTGGCAGCCCGAGTGGCTCGCGATCACAGGCCGCGAGCTCGCGTCGAGCGCGTCGAAGAACGAGCGCTCGCCGGCGTGCGAGAGATCGACGAGCATCCCCAGCCCGTTCATCGCGTGTACGACCGAGCGGCCGAAATCGCTCAGCCCCTCGGGGATCTCCGCGCCCGCGCCGGACTGGCACGAGCGGATCCAGGAGAGGTGGTTGTTCCAGACCAGCGTCAGCACGCGCACGCCGCGCTCGAAGAACCAGTGCAGGTTGTCGAGGCTCTCCTCGAGCGAATGCCCGCCTTCGATGCCCGGGATGCCGGCGAGGACGCCGCGCGTGTGCGCCTGGCGCAGCAGGTCCGCGTTGCCCGCGAAGGCGAGCTCCTCGGGATGCGCGCGCAGCAGGCGGTGGAACTCGCGCAGGAGCTTCTCGGTGCGCGCGCGCGCGCCGCCGAGCTCGGGTGCGATGTACTTGGGGTCGACCCAGTCGACGAAGACCATCGAGCCCAGCCCGCCCTCGCGCCCGCGCACGAGGTCCAGATGCCCGCTCGTGCGCGTGCCCAGATCGTGGCCGAGATCGAGCTGGCGCTGCAGCGAGTCGACGTGCGCGTCGAAGACGGGGCGGCGCGCGGCGAGGGCGCGGGCGCGCGGCGAGGGTGTCGGACGTGTCGGCATGCGAAGCGGGAGCCTAGTGTTCCTCGCGCGCCTGGCGCTCGAAGTAGCGCGCGCCGTCGTCGGGCCGGAAGAACGTGCGGATCGTGCCGTCGCGGTTGCAGGCCAGGAAGGCGCCGCTCTGCTTGTCGAAGCGCGTCACGACGCCGTCCTTGCGCACGAGCTCGAGCACGTCGCCTCCAGCGGCGCGGTCGCGCAGCTCCTGGGCGCGGCGCAGGTACTCGTCCCGATCGATCGCGCCGAACTCGCGCCCGTGCTTCTCGAAGTGCTCCTGCAGGCGCGCGGCGCTGGCGAAACCGATCTGGGGGTGCGGCTGGTGGGCGGTCGCGGGCCGTCCCGCCGGCGGGTTCGCGGTCGGCGCGAGCGGCTCGTCCCCGCCCCAGATCCCCGGGCCGAACAGGAGGCCGAGAACCGCCAGCAGCAGTCCGCCGAGCGTCAGCTTGGCCCTCGAGTGCATGCGCGCGAGCATACGAACCGGCCCGTGCGCTCGTCTGTCAGGCTGACAGGGGCACAGGGCCCAGTCCCGGCTCGCTGCCACGCTGACAGCCGGCCCCCGACCCTCGCGGACCCCGCTCGATCGGCCGGATGCAGCTCCAGGTGCTTGGCTCAGCCGCACTTGGAGGCGCGCTCCACCTGGGGAGCTGGCGGCATGCGCTTTGCTTTGGCGGCGGCCCGGTTCCTGGCAGCCATGGCTTTCGATCGAAGAGTTCTCGTCGCCGACGACGACCGCGACCTGCGCGCGGGCGTTTGCGATCTCCTACACGCGTGGGAGCTCGAGATCGTCCAGGCCGAGACCGGCAGCGATGCGCTGGAGATCCTGCGCAGCCTGCGCCCGCGCCTGGCCCTGCTCGACATGCACATGCCCGGCTACACCGGCCTCGAGCTGGTCTCGTTCGTGCGTCGCGAGACGCTCGGCGTGCCCTGCATCGTGCTCTCGGGCGACGCCACCGAGGCGGTGCGCACGATGGCGCTGCACGAGGGCGCGCTGGCCGTCTTCCGCAAGCCGCCCGAGCCCGCGCTGCTGCGCGCCGAGATCTCGCGCGCCCTGGCCATCGCCGCGGAGCGCGACCGCTCGCTCAACTGATCCACCTCCCGCGCTCCGAGCGCGGGGGCGTCTCCCTGACTGATTCCCCGACCTGTCGCAACCACCACCACACCGAAGAGTTCGATCCCATGAGCACGAAGACCCAAGCCAAGCCCACCACGAGCAAGAAGTCCGGCGCCATCCGCCCGCTCGGAGACCGCGTCCTGGTCAAGCGCGCCGAAGCGGAGGGCAAGACGGCCGGCGGCATCCTCCTGCCCGAGAGCGCCAAGGACAAGCCCAAGGAAGGCTCCGTCGTCGCCATCGGCGAGGGCCGCACGCTCGACAACGGCCAGCGCTCGACCTTCTCGGTCAAGGTCGGCGACACCGTCCTGTTCAGCTCCTACGCCGGCACCGAAGTGAAGTACGGCGGCGAAGAGTTCCTGATCATGCGCGAGGAAGACATCCTCGGCATCATCGGCTGATTCCCCCGCACCCGCACAACAGAACGGAACAACGAACATGGCCAAGCAAATCTGCTACGACGCCGCAGCGCGCGAGAAGATCCGCGACGGCGTGCGCAAGCTGGCGCGAGCGGTGAAGGTCACCCTCGGCCCCCGCGGGCGCAACGTGATCATCGAGAAGTCCTTCGGCTCACCCACGGTGACCAAGGACGGCGTGACGGTCTCCAAGGAGATCGACCTCGAGGACGCCTACGAGAACATGGGCGCCCAGCTGGTGAAGCAGGTCGCGCAGCGCACCAACGACCAGGCCGGCGACGGCACCACCACCGCCACCGTGCTGGCCGAGTCGATCTTCGAGGAAGGCCTCAAGAACGTCACCGCCGGCGCCAACCCCGTCGCGCTCAAGCGCGGCATCGACAAGGCCGTCGACGCGTCCGTCGAGCAGCTCAAGAAGCTCTCGACCACCGTCAAGGGCCACCAGGAGATCGCGCAGGTCGGCACCGTCGCCAGCAACGGCGACGTCGAGATCGGCGAGATGATCGCCAAGGCGATGGACAAGGTCGGCAAGGACGGCGTGATCACGGTCGAGGAAGGCAAGTCGATCACGACCGAGGTCGAGTGGGTCGAGGGCATGCAGTTCGACAAGGGCTGGCTCTCGCCGCACTTCATCACCAACCCGACCACGATGGAGACGGTGTACGAGGACGTGTACGTCCTGGTCCACGAGAAGAAGATCTCCACCATCAAGGAGCTCATCCCGCTGCTCGAGCAGGTCGCGCAGTCGGGCAAGCCGCTCCTGATCATCGCCGAGGAGATCGAGGGCGAAGCGCTCGCGACGCTGGTCGTGAACAAGCTGCGCGGCATCTTCCCCTGCGTCGCCGTCAAGGCCCCGGGCTTCGGGGATCGCCGCAAGGCGATGCTCGAGGACATCGCGGTCCTGGCCGGCGCCAACCCGATCCTGGAAGCGACGGGCGCCTCGCTCGAGAGCGTGACGATGAAGGACCTCGGCCGCGCCAAGAAGGTCATCGTCGCCAAGGAAGCCTGCACGATCATCGAGGGCGCGGGCTCGAAGGACGCGATCCGCGGCCGCATCGCGCAGATCAAGGCCGAGATCGACGTGACCAAGAGCGACTACGACAAGGAGAAGCTCCAGGAACGCCTGGCCAAGCTCTCCGGCGGCGTGGCGAAGATCAACGTCGGCGCCGCGACCGAAGCCGAGATGAAGGAGAAGAAGCAGCGCGTCGAGGATGCCCTGCACGCGACGCGTGCCGCCGTCGAAGAGGGCATCGTGCCCGGCGGCGGCTCGGCGCTGATCTCCTGCATCGAGATCGTCGAGAACCTCAAGATCGAGGGCGACGAACGCGTCGGCGCGATGATCGTGCGCCGCGCGCTGGAGTCCCCGATGCGCCAGATCGCGGTCAACGCCGGCCTCGACGGCGCTGTCGTCGTGCAGAACGTGCGCAGCAACAAGGGCCGCAACTGGGGCTTCAACGCCGCGACCGAGAACTACGAAGACATGGTCAAGTCCGGCGTGATCGACCCGACCAAGGTCGTGCGCACGGCGCTGCAGAACGCGGCCTCGGTCGCGAGCCTGCTCCTGACCACCGACGCGCTCGTCTCCGACCTCCCCAGCAAGGAGAAGGAAGGCGCGCACGCGGGTCACGGGCACTGAGCCCTGACCAGCGCGCGAGCCTCTCTCGCGCGCATCGATCCCAGACGGGCCGTCCGGTGCATCCGGGCGGCTCGTCGGCTTTCCACGCACGGGCGCCTGGAAGCGAATGCCGCATCCACACGCGGCACCGGGGTCGGGATTCCCTTCCTTGGCGTCATCCCGCGCGCTTGCGGCGGCCGATCCATGCCTGACCGGTCCCCCGCCACGCCGGCCTGATGATGCGACGTCTCCCCGACGCCCCCTCCACGCGCACCCATGCCATCCGACACGCGCCCGGCCTCGCGCGCGTGTCGATCTGCAGGCAGGAGCCGCATCGATGAGCTCCGTCCAGGCGTCGGTCTCGCGCAGCTCGTCGCTGCACACGCGACTGCAGGTCGCGCTGGCCCTGCTCGGCCTCCTGTTCGTCGCGCTCGGCGCGCTGCTGGCCGCCGAGTACCTCGACGGTCGCCAGGCCGAACGACTCGAGATGCGCGCGCGCACGCTGGCCACCGCGATCGACGTCACGCACGACAACGACGGCGACTCGCAGGAACTGACGCGCTTCGTCGAGGCCTTCCACGGGGAGGAGGAGATCCTGCAGATCCTCGTGCTCGATCGCAGCGGCCGCGTCTGCGCGGCGACCACGGCATCCTGGGTCGGGCGCACGCTGGCCGAGCTCCGCGACGCACCCGAGAGCGGCGGCCTGCTGCAGTTCGTCGAGAGCCCGGCGCGCCACAGCCGCTTCCTCCTGCGCGGCACGATCGCGTGCCTCGCCCAGCCGCTCGACAGCGGCCGGCTCGCGCCCGTCGACCAGGTGCGCCACGGCGAACAGGTCGTGATCCTGCTCGACGGCGCCCACATGACGAGCGTGTCCCGGGCGGACGCGCTGCTGCTGGTCTGCCTGATCCTCGTGCTGGCCGGGTTGACGCTGTTCGCGCTGCACCAGAACTTCGAGCGCCTGCTCGTGCGCCGACTGCAGGCGCTCGATGCGGTGCTGGGCGACTGGCGCGCGGGCCGCCGGGACGCGCGCCTGCGCATCGAGGGCAGCGACGAGCTGGGCCTGGCCTGCCGGGAACTCGACCGCCTGCTCGACGATCTGCAGCGCTCCGGCGCGGACCTGAGCCGCAGCGAGCTGGAGCTGGAGCGCATCCTCGACAGCGCCCTCGACGGCGCCGTGTCGATGGACGCGAAGGGCGGCGTCGTGCGCTGGAACTCGCGCGCCGAGGAGATCTTCGGCTGGAAGCGCGAGGAGGTCCTGGGCCGCCCGCTCGCCGAGCTGATCATCCCGCAGCACGAGCGCGCCAGCCACACCGAGGCCTTCCAGCGCTTCGTGCGCACCGGTCGCGGCACGATCGTGGGCAAGCGCATCGAACTCACGGCCCTGCACCGCGACGGCCGCGAGCTGCCGATCGAGCTGGCCCTGCAGGTCGTGCGCAGCGGCGATTCGTACTCCTTCCACGCCTTCCTGCGCGACATCCGCGAGCGCGTCGCCGCGGATGAGGCGCACCACGAGAGCGAGGTGCGCTTCGCGCTGGCGCTGGAGGGCTCGAGCGACGGCTTCTGGGACTGGAAGGACGTGCAGGCCGACGAGCAGTGGTGGTCTCCGCGCCTCTACGAGCTGCTCGGGCGCCAGCCCGGCGAGATCCCGGCGCTCTGGAGCAGCCTGCAGTCGCTGGTGCACCCCGACGAGCGCGCGCGCGTGCTGCAGGCGATGCGCGACCACCTCGAGGGCAAGACGCTCTTCGACCTCGACTGCCGCCTCGCGCTGCGCGACGGCAGCCACCGCTGGTTCCGCTGGCGCGGCCAGGCCGTGACCGACGAGACCGGCCGGCTCGCGCGCATGTCGGGCTCGATCAGCGACATCGAGGAACAACGCCGAGCCGAGGAGGCGCTGCGCCGCTACGCGCTCGACCTGCAGCAGGCCAAGGAGGACGTCGAACGCACCGCCGAGGAGCTGGTGCGCTCGATGCAGAGCCTGGAGGAGGCGCGGCGCAAGGCCGAGCTCGCGACGCACAGCAAGAGCGAGTTCCTGGCCAACATGAGCCACGAGATCCGCTCGCCGCTGACCGCGATCATGGGTTTCGCCGAGCTGCTGCTCGACCGCTCGACGCCGCCCGAGGAGCAGCGCGCGCACCTCGCCACCATCCACCGCAACGGCGAGCACCTGCTGGCGCTGATCAACGACATCCTCGACATCTCCAAGGTCGAGGCCGGCAAGCTCGAGATCGAGCGCCTGGACTGCGCGCCGGTCGAGCTCCTCGAGGACGTGCGCGCGCTGATGACGGCCAAGCTGCGCGAGAAGAAGCTCGTGCTCGGCATCGACTACGAGACGCAGATCCCCCGCCGCATCCACACCGACCCGGTGCGCCTGCGCCAGATCCTGGTCAACCTCGTCGGCAACGCGATCAAGTTCACCGAGTTCGGCGGCATCCGCATGGCCGTCGGCTTCCTCGCCGCGGGTGCCGAACGCCCCGCGCGGCTCTACGTGCGCGTCAGCGACACGGGCATCGGCATGACGCCCGAGCAGCTCGGGCGCCTGTTCCAGCCCTTCGTGCAGGCGGACGCATCGACCACGCGACGCTTCGGCGGCACGGGGCTGGGGCTGAGCATCGCGCGGCGACTGGCGCAGATGCTGGGCGGCGACATCCGCGCCGAGAGCCAGGCGGGCAAGGGCTCGACCTTCACCGTCGAGATCGAGACCGGCACGATCGATTCGCACGAGCTGCACGATCCCCGCGCCGAGCGGACCGGCGCGCGCGCGGCGAGCGAGCCTCCGCGCAACGACGCGCCGCTGGCCGACCTGCACGGCCTCTCGGTGCTGCTGGCCGACGACGGGCGCGACAACCAGAAGCTGATCTCGCTCGTGCTGACGCGCGCCGGAGCCACGGTCCTCACCGTCGAGAACGGTCGGCTCGCCTGCGAGAAGGCGCTCGGGGCGCAGCACGACGGCACGCCCTTCGACGTGATCCTGATGGACATGCAGATGCCCGAGCTCGACGGCTGGAGCGCGACCACGCTGCTGCGCAGCGTCGGCTACGACGGCCCGGTGATCGCGCTGACGGCCAACGTGATGGACGGCGATCGCGACCGCTGCCTCGCCGCGGGCTGCGACGACTTCGCCAGCAAGCCGATCGACAAGGGTGTGCTGCTCGCGACCATCGCGCGCTGGCGCGGCAAGCGCTCGAACGCGCGGCTCTGCGTGCCACAGGCCCTGCAGCCGGCCGCGACGTCGCGCTCAGGAGAGCAGTAGCTCGAGGTCCGCGCGGGTCAGCCCGCCCAGGCCGCCCTTGTCCTCGCGCAGGATCGCCTCGGCCAGGCCGCGCTTCTTCTCCTGCAGCTCGAGCACGCGCTCCTCGATCGTGTTGCGCGCGACCAGACGGTAGGCGATCACGCGCCGCGTCTGCCCGATGCGGTGCGCGCGGTCGATCGCCTGCGCCTCGACGGCCGGGTTCCACCACGGATCGAGCAGGAACACGTAGTCCGCCGCGGTCAGGTTGAGGCCGAAGCCGCCGGCCTTGAGGCTGATCAGGAAGAGCGGGCAGTGCGGATCCTCCTGGAAGCGCCGCACGCGCTGCTCGCGGTCTTCGGTCGAGCCGTCGAGGTACTCGTACACCAGGCCGCGCGCGTCGAGGTTCGAGCGCACGATCGAGAGCAGCGAGACGAACTGCGAGAAGACCAGCGCCTTGTGCCCGCCCTCGCGCACCTCCTCGAGCATGCCCAGGAGCGCCTCGAGCTTGGCCGAGCTGTCGCCCACGCGCGCGGGATCGAGCAGCCCGGGATGGCAGGCCGCCTGGCGCAGGCGCAAGAGCGCCGCGAGCACGTGCATGCCGCCGCGCTCGTCCTCGACCGCGCCGCCGGAGAGCGTGCGGCGGTAGTGCTCGCGCAGCTCCTCGTACTCCTCGCGCTGGCGGCCCTCGAGCGTGCACAGGAGCGTCTGCTCGGTCTTCTCGGGCAGGTCGGCCAGCACCTCCTCCTTCGTGCGCCGCAGGAAGAAGGGCCGCAGCGAGCGCGAGAGGCGCTCGAGTGCGTCGCTGTCGCTCGTCGGCAGCAGCGCGCGCGTGTCGACCTCGCGCAGCGAGCCCAGGCGCCCGAGCATGCCCGGGTTGAGGAACTCGAAGATCGACCACAGGTCGCCCAGGTGGTTCTCGACCGGCGTGCCCGAGAGCGCGAGACGCCGCTCGGCGCGCAGCAGGCGCGCGGCCTTCGACGACTGG
Source organism: Planctomycetota bacterium (assembly GCA_044229935.1). Lineage (GTDB taxonomy): Bacteria > Planctomycetota > UBA1135 > UBA1135 > JADJLZ01. Next base: position 25,647 of record JBGASC010000011.1, read on the forward strand.
CTGCCGGGGTTCTTGATCGCCTGCGCCTCGTCGAGCACGACGAGGTCGAAGCGCTGCTCGGCGAGGCGCTGCGCATCCTGGCGCAGCGTGCCGTAGGTCGTGACGATCAGGTCCTGCCGGTCGAAGCGCGCCAGCCGCGCGTGCCGGTCGGGGCCGGTGTACTCGAGCACGGCGAGGTCGGGCGTGAAGCGCCGCGCCTCCTGCACCCAGTGGAAGCACAGCGAGCGCGGCGTCACCACCAGGCTCGGCCTGCGCTCGCCCGGCCGGCGGCTGCGGTGCAGCAGGTGCGCCAGCACCTGCACGGTCTTGCCCAGACCCATGTCGTCGGCGAGGCAGCCGCCGAAGCCGAGCTGGTCGAGGAACTCGAGCCAACCCAGCGCCTCGCGCTGGTAGCCGCGCAGCTCGCCGCGGAAGCCCTCGGGCTCGCGGCGCTCCTGGACGCCGCTGAAGGCCGCGATGCGCGTGCGCAGCGAGTCGAAGGCGTCGTCGACGCTGACGTTCTCGCGGCCGGCGAGCAGCGCGTCGAGCACCCAGCCCTGGCTGCGCTCGAAGCGCAGCGCGTCCTTGGACTCGGTGCCGAGCGATTCGAACAGCTGCCAGTCCTCGAGCCAGCGCTCGGGCAGGATGCCGATCGAGCCGTCGCCGAGCTTGACCGTGCGGCTCCTCGCGCGCGCGGCCTCGAGCAGCGCGGGGAAGCTCGCCGTCTCGCCCTCGAAGTCCAGGCCGCCGCCCAGATCGAACCAGTCGACGCCGGAGCGCACCGCGTAGTGCAGCGTGCCCGGCCGCCGCCAGCGCAGGCCCTCGGCGTCGACGACCCAGCCCGCGTCGAGCAGCGTGCGCACGAGGTCGACCAGTCGCTCGCTCTCGACGCGCGCGTCGCACTGCGCCTCGGGCTCGCAGGGCTCGATCGCCACGCAGGCGAGCAGCTCCGCCAGGCGCGCGCGCTCCTCCTCGAAGTCGCGCCGGATCAGCGTCGCCAGCGCGCCTTCCGCGCCGGGCTTCTTGAGCACGTGCAGCTCCTCGCTGGCGCGCACGCGCACGCCCTCGTAGTCGAAGCTGACGCGCGCGTCGAGCTTGCCCTTGCCGCCCGCGCGCCGGCCGATCCACAGGTGCGGACGCGGCCGCGCGTCCTCCGACCAGCGCACGCCCGCCGCGGCGACGGCCGGCGTCCCGGGCTGCTCGAGCATCGCGCGCAGGAGCTCGGACTCCTCGTCCAGGCGCGCGCGCAGCGCGCCGTCGCGGCGGATCGACTCGAGCCAGGCCAGCGCGCCGTGCGCGCGGAAGCGGCACAGCGCGTCCTCGAGGAAGAACCAGCTCGAGCCGAGGAAGAGCCACGGCTCGGAGATCGGGAGCTCGCGCGCGCCGCGCACGAGGCGGCCCTCGAGCGCGCACTGGTCGAGCTCCTCGTCGCGCTGCAGCACGAAGCGCAGCTCCCAGGGCTGGTCGGCGTCCCAGGCCAGCGCGTGCGCCGAGCGCCGCTCGCCGACCTCGAGGAACAGCCGCCCGCTGCGGCACAGGATCGGCAGCAGGATCTCGGCCTGCGCCTCGTCCAGGTGCGCGGCCGGCGTGCTCTTCGCGCGCGCAGCGCCGCTGATCGGCAGCTCGCTCAGCGCCGGCCCGAGCAGCGCGAACAGCTGCACGTCGAGCGGATCGCGCGCCGGCGCGCTGCGCCACTCGTCGAGGTCGAGCGGCTTGCGCGTACCGAAGCGCCCGCTCTTGAGGCGCCGCTCCTGGTAGAGGCGCAGCACGACGCGCGCCTCGTTGAGCGTCTTGTCGACGCCGATCACGTACACGACGCGTCCCGATCCGGGCGGGACGCCGCTCCAGGGATCGCGCAGCGTGCGCGCGCGCGGCGGACGCAGGAGGCGCAGGCGGAAGCGCCAGTCCTGCGTCGGGTCCGAGGCGGGCTGCTCGTCCGGCTCCGCGCCGTCCTCGCGCGCCTGCGACTGCGCCAGGATCACGGCCCACAGGTGCGGGCAGCTGCCGCTCTCGCGGAAGCGCGCGCAGGTGCAGGCCGCGTCGGTGCGGACCTGCTCGTCCGACCAGCGCAGGCCGACGTCGTAGACCTCGCCGTCCTCGACCTCGGCCAGCAGGAAGCCGCGCGCCGATTCGAGGATCGCGACGCGGCCCAGGCGCAGGAGCTCCGCTCCCTCCGCCCGCAGCACGGGGGAGAATTCGTGTTCCAGCTGCCGTGCCAGTTCCTGCGCCATGAAACAGCGCAGGATAGGCGCTGGATCGTGCGCAGGCCAGGACCTCGACGGGTAGACTCGCTCCGCGCCGCTCGGAAATGGCCTCCGCACGCACAACGATGGCGATCGACTGGTCGGGCGCCGCGAGCGGTTCCGAGCGCCGCATCTGGCTCGCGGAGGTCGCGCAGGGACGCCTCGTGCGCCTGGAGTGCGGCCGCACGCGCGCGCAGGTGCTGCACCTGCTCGCCGAGCGCGCCGCAGCGAACCCCGAGCTCGCCGTGGGCATCGACTTCGCCTTCGCCTTCCCGGCCTGGTTCGCGCGCGAGCTCGGCGCCGGCGACGCACGCGAGGTGTGGAGCGCCGTCGCCGCGCGCGGCGAGGACTGGCTCGCGCGCTGTCCCGCGCCGTTCTTCGGCCGCACCGGCCGGCGCCGGCCTCCGCACGACCCGGAGCGGCCACTCTGGCGCCGCACCGAGCTCGAGCACCTGCCCGTGCGCGGCATCGCGCCGAAGTCGGTCTTCCAGATCGGCGGCGCGGGCGCGGTCGGCACGGGATCGCTGCGCGGCATGCCGGGCCTCGCCGAGCTCGCGCGCGCGGGCTTCTCGATCTGGCCCTTCGACGCGGCGCGCGCGCCCTTCGTGGCCGAGATCTACCCGCGCTGGTTCACCGGCCCGCTCGCCAAGCGCTCCCGCCCCGCGCGCGCGCTGCACTTGGCCAGCCATCCGCTGCCGGCCGACGCGGAGCTCGTCGCGCGCGCCGAGGCGAGCGAGGACGCCTTCGACGCCGCGCTCTCGGCCCTCGCGCTCGACGGAGCGCGCGCTCCCGACGATCCGCGCGAGCTCGACGCGCTCTTCCGCATCGAGGGGCGCATCTGGCGGCCGCGCGTCGATCCGCACGCGTGATGCGCGCGGCGCGCGGCCCTACAATGCGCCGGATGACGAGCGAGCTCCCTCCGCAGGTGATCGACTGGTTCGAGCGCATCCTCGACAAGCTCGGGGAGCACCCGACCTACTCGAAGGCCGTGCGCGAGTCGCACGCGCGCGGCGACCGCTGGATCCTCAACTACCACTCGCACGGCGCGGGCCAGCCCTTCTGCGTCTCGATCTGCTTCCGCGAGGAGAAGCTGGCCGTGTTCGGCCTCGTCGCGCCGCTCGAGGAGCTCGCGCACATCCGCGGCTTCGGCCAGAGCGCCGAGCAGTGCGTGCCGATGTCGAAGGCCTTCGGCGAATGCCTCGTCGCACGCTACCCGGGGGCGCAGGAACCGCTGGTGTTCTTCCAGGGCGAGCCGCTGGCGGGCTGACCGGGGCGCTCACGCGCGCGCCGTGACGACGTGCGCGCGGATCGTTCCGCGGCACGGAGCCGAACCCCAGGCCTCTGCCATGCGGCGCTCGACCGCGTCCAGGATCGCGGCCGCATCGCCGCCGCGCTCGACGATCGCGTTCCAGACCGGGTTTCCCTGCACCATCCCGATCGCGAACGAGCGCGCGGACTCGCTGACCGCCTCGCGCTCGACCGTCTCGAGCTCGATCGACTCGAAGCCCGCCTGCGCGACGGTGCGGCGCACGTCCTGCGCATCGTTCCAGCCGAAGGGCATGCGGTAGAACTGCGGCGGGTCCTCCGGGAAGAACGAGCCGATCGTCTCGTGGCCGATGCGTCCGTACTCGTTCGCCTCGATCGAGTCCCAGACGCTGAAGAGCAGCTGTCCGCCGCGGCGCAGGACGCGCCGCGCCTCGCGCAGCCCCGCGAGGCGGTCGGGGAGGAACATCAGGCCGAACTGGCACACGACCACGTCGAAGGTCGCGTCCGCGAAGGGCAGCTGCTGCGCGTCGGCCTCGCGCCAGGACAGGCGCGCATCGGCGGGCACGACCGAGCGCGCATGCGCGATCATCGCGCCGTTGAGGTCCGTCGCGACGAGCGCGCCGTCCGCAGGAAGGCGCTCGAGCATGCGCCGCGTCAGCACGCCCGTGCCGCAGGCGATCTCGAGCACGCGCAGGCCCGCCCGGGTCTCCAGCCGCTGCGAGAGATCGCGAGCGTACGGTTCGAACAGCACCGGCCCGAAGTGGCGGTCGTAGAGCTGCGGGATCGATCCGACGAAGGCGGTGTGGCTGGACATGCGCGCGGGACTCCGTGCGGGCGGAGGGTCAGGGAGCGGACGGTCGATCCTAGCCGCGCGCGTCGAGGGCGCACAGCGCTGCACGCTGTCCGCGCTCGCGCCGCGCGAGCCGCAGCTTCCCGTCGCCGCGCGACAGAGCGCGGCGGACGTGTCGGTCCGGTTCCCCGGGAGGACCGGCATCTCGCGTGTCGACCCGCTCGTGCGCCGGGCTGCGCGAGGAGCTCGACGGCCCGCCGCGCCTCACAGCTGCGGATGCTTCTCGTGGTCGTGCGTCGAGCGCTGCCAGGCCTCGGCCAGCGCCAGCGCGCGCGCATCGTCGTAGAGGTTGGCGCTGAACGCGACGCTGCGCGGCGTGCCGTCCTGCCGCCAGCCGCGCGGCACGCACACCGCGGGCTGGCCGGTCAGGTTGCACAGGACCAGCAGCCGTCCGTCGCCCGGAGGATGCACGAGTGCGTCGAGCTTCTGCAGCGCGGCGTCGAACTCGAGCATCAGCTTGCGCCGCACGCGGCTGGCGCGCAGGTACTCGACGGCCGGGATCAGCTGCGCGCAGCGGAACGCGTTGGGCCAGCTGTCCACGCGCTGGCGCGCGAGCTGATCGTCCTGGTTCGTGCGCGTCAGCGTGTCGAAGGCGGTCGCGGCCTCGGCCATCAGGATCGGCATCAGCGCGTCGATCGGCTCCTTGGGCAGCTCGAAGGGCACGAGCTCGACGCCGAGCGCGCGCAGCTCGTCGAGGAACTGGTCGCGGTCCTTCGCGCTCGACCAGCCGTCGGCGAGGTAGCCGACCCTCCAGCCCTTGACCTCGACCGGACCCAGATCGGTGAACGGCACGTTGCGCGTGCTCTCGTCGCGCGGATCGAAGCCCTGGATCGCCTGGAAGACGAGCGCCGCGTCCGACGCGCGCCGCGCCATCGGGCCGAGCTTGTCCATCGTCCAGGAGAGCGCCATCGCGCCGCGGCGGCTGACGCGGCCGAAGGTCGGGCGCAGGCTCGAGCAGCCGCAGCGCGCGGAGGGCGAGAGGATCGAGCCGCAGGTCTCCGAGCCGATCGCAAAGGCGACGCAGCCCGAGGCGACCGCCGCCGCGGGACCGGCCGAAGAGCCGCTCGAGCCCTGCTCGAGCTTCCAGGGGTTGCGCGTCTGGCCGCCGAACCACTCGTCGTCCATCGCGAGCTCGCCGAGCGAGAGCTTGGCGACGAGCACCGCGCCGGCCGCGTCGAGCTTCTCCACCACCGCGGCATCCTCGTCGATCACCTGGTTCTCGTAGGGCTTCGCGCCGTAGGTCGTGCGGATGCCCTTGGTGTCGAGCAGGTCCTTCGCGCCCCACGGGATTCCGTGCAGCGGCCCGCGCCACTTGCCCTGCGCGAGCTCCTCGTCGAGCTGCTTGGCCTGCGCACGCGCGCGCTCGGCGCAGAGCGTGACCACGCAGTGCAGCCGTGCATCCAGGCGCGCGAGGCGCGCGAGCGAGAGCTCCGTCAATTCGGCGCAGCTGACCTGCTTCGAACGGATCAGCGCCGCGAGCGTCGGGATGTCGGCGTAGGCGAGGTCCTCGAGCTTCGGCGGGCGTTCGGCCTTCGGGATCGAGCGCGCGATCGGCGCGAGCGTGCACTCGCGCACGCGCATGCCGGGGAGCAGCGGGTTGAACGCGAACGAGAGCGCGTCCGCGTTCGCGAGCGGCACCTCGCGCACCGCCGCGTAGCCCTCGCGCTGCCCGTCGAGTGTGCGCGGCATCAGCGCGATCTCGGAGTCCGTGAGCTCCAGCCCGATCACGCGCGCGGCGGCGCGGATGTCCTCGGAGCTTGTTTCGGGCGGCTTCGGCGCGGGTTGCGGTTCCTGCAGGACGACGAGGGCGAGGAGGAGCGGCAGCATCGTGCGAGTGTACGAAAGCCGCGCCGACGCCGGCGTGCACGCGCTAGCGATCGGGCAGGCTGCGCACCCAGTTCCTCCAGGCCTCGTCGAAGCTGAGCGGATTCCAGCCGCCGATCTCCTGCAGGAGCTTGCGCTGCAGCGCGGGCAGGTCCTTGCCCGTCGGCAGCTGCTTCTCGTCGAGCTGGCCCTTGATGCCGCCGAGCAGCTTCGCGAGCTCGGAGGGGCGCGAGTCGATCAGGAAGCGCGCGCGCGACCAGACCGCGACCTGGTCGTCCTGCGAGAGCTCGCCGAACTCCTTGAGCTCGGTCAACTCGGCCAGCGGACGCGGCTTGCCCGCGAGCACGAGGCGCTTGGCGACCGCGCCGAAGTCCTTCGGGCCCTTCGTCTCGCGCAGCGAGCCCTCCTCGCCCTCGTGCGTCGTCGACTCGGGCTCGACCTCCTTCTCCATCGCCAACGCGAGCCCCTCGTCGATCCAGATCGGCGGATCGTAGGAGAAGTGCTTGTAGGCGCAGAAGAACGCGTGGCTGAGGTTGTGCACGACGTGCGGCCAGAGCCACTTGTCCTTGCGAATGTCCGAGTCCTCGGCCGGCACGGAGAGCAGCAGCTTGTGCGGATCCTTGAAGTGCCAGCGCAGCGTCTCGGTCACCTGCGCGCCGCAGAACTCCCTGGTGAAGAGGTAGTGCGTCGAGCGCGTCGAGTGCACGACGACGTCGAACTTCTCCTTCTCGCCGAGGAAGCGGCCGTTGCCCATGAAGGGCTTGTCCATGTCGCGCGACTCGGGGAAGTCGGCGTCGCTGACCTGCAGGAGGCGCTGGAAGCGCGCGTAGAAGTCCTCGCCCTTCATCGCGAGCAGGTGCAGGCGCAGCCAGGGGTCGAGCTTCTTCGGTTCCTTCGGGATGTCCGGCAACACCAGGCGCAGCCGGTCGAGCTCGGCCATCACGCGCTTCTTGTCGTCGAGCTCGACGGTCATCGGCCCGAGCGCGGACGCCCAGCGCAGGTGTGCGGTCTCGGCGAAGAGCCACTGCCCCGCGGGGAGGTCCTTGACGATCGCCTCGCTGCCGTGCGGCCCGACCGCGATCGGCCCGTGCGAGACGAGGCCGGCCCTGGCCATCTTCTCCGGGTCGTTCTTGCACCACGGACAGGTCTCGGGCTTCTTCTGCGCGGCGAACTCCGGCTCGCGAGCGTGCGGCAGCGCGAGCAACGCGACGAGCGCGAGGAGGGAGCGCGCAACGATCATGACGGCGTCAGTGTAGCGCCGCACGTTGGAATACGGTGCCAGTCCACTTCTTCACAGTTCGCGCGACCGTCGCCTGTCCGCATCCGCGGAGCGCGTCGCGCGGGTTGGAGACTGGCGGCGCATTCGTGGGAAGAAATGGACTGGCACCGTACTCAACGAATCGGTGCGCGGAGCGAGCGCCAGGGCTCGTCCATGGAGACGTCGATCAGCGCCGGGCCGGTGATGATCGCGGGCGAGAGCACGGCGAGGAACACCGCCGGCTCGTCGAAGACGTTGTAGCTGCCGTGCACCTCGTCCATCGGCACGTGCGCGAGCTCGCCGGCGCGCATGATGCGCTTCTCGCGGCCCACCCACTGCTCGATGCGGCCGGAGAGGTAGTAGATGAACTCCTCCATGCAGGGGTGGCGATGGAAGGCGTGCGCGTTTCCCGGAGGCATCGTCACGCGCACGAGCTGCAGGAGCTTCGAGTCGGTCAGGCCCGGCCGGCAGAGCCACTCGTGCTGGCCCCAGGGGAGCTCCTCGATCTGGACGTCGGGCGAGGAGACGAAGCGCAGGCAGTGGGCGGTGCACATCTCAGCGCTTCTTCCGCTTCGGCAGACGCAGCGACTTGAAGTCCTCGATCTGCTTCCTGATCGCGATCTCGGTCGGGAGGCGCTCGGTCGAGCTCGCGCCGTAGAAGCCGTCGATGCCCTCGACGCGCTCGATGATGAACTGCGCGTCGTCGGGCATCGCGATCGGGCCGCCGTGGCAGAGGCAGATCACGTCCTTGCGTGCCTTCTTCGAGGCGTCGACGATCGCCTGGATGCGCGCGACGCAGGAGTCGAGCGTCTTGACGCTCTTCGCGCCGATCGTGCCGCCGCTCGTGCAGCCCATGTGCGCGACGACGATGTCGGCGCCGGCCCTGGTCATCGCGGTCGCCTCGTCCGGGTTGAAGGCGTAGGGAGTGGTGAGGAGATCCATTTCGTGCGCGAGGCGCACGCAGTCGACTTCGAGGCCGTAGCCCATGCCGGTCTCCTCGAGCGTCGCGCGCAGCTCGCCCTCGATCAGGCCGACGGTCGGGAAGTTCTGGATGCCGGCGAAGCCGAGCTCCTGCAGTTCGCGCAGGAAGAGTCTCGGCATCATGAACGGATCGGTGCCGCACACGCCGGCGAGCACGGGCGTGTGCTTCACGACCGGGAGGACCTCGAAGGCCATCTCCTTCACGATCTGGTTCGCGTTGCCGTAGGGCATCAGGCCCGCGGTCGAGCCGCGGCCAGCCATGCGGTAGCGGCCGGAGTTGTAGACGATCAGCAGGTCGATCCCGCCCGCCTCTTCGCTCTTCGCGGAAATGCCGGTGCCCGCGCCGCCGCCGATGATCGGCTCGCCGCGCGCGATCTGCGCGCGGAAGCGCGCCAGGATGCCCTTGCGGGTGTTGTCGTTCGCGGAGCGCTGCGGCTGGGATCGCGAGGTCGGTGTGGCCATCGGGCCGATGATAGCGAGCGTCGGCCGGCGCGCGAGCGCCGCGCGGCTCTTCCGCCCGGCTGCGAGCGGAGCTAGCCTGCGCGCATGCTGCGCCCCTCGATCCTCCTCGTCTTGCTCGCCTGCGCCGCGCCGGCGTGCGTGCTCGACATCACGAACTCGCGCTCGAACACCTACCAGTGCGATTGGGTGCGGGTCGACCTCGTCGGCGGGCACGACATGCGCACGCAGGTCGACGGCCACACGCTCGAGTCGCACTGCGGCACGCACGTGCTGCGCATCGCGGACGGGAAGCTCCTGCTCGACGGCGTCGAGCGCGGCACCTTCCGCGACGGCGACCGCGTCGTGCTGCACGCCAGCGGCCGCCTGCTGGTCAACGACATCGAGCGCGCTCCCGCGATCGGCGCCTGATCGCGCCGCACGCGCTCACTTCGCGCGGCGGCCCTCGAGCAGCCAGCGCACCGCGTTCTGGTAGATGCGGCGGTAGGCCTCGCTGTCGTGCGCCGCGCCGTCGTGGCCGAGCGTGAGGCAGACGATGCGGCCCTTGCCCTGCGTGCGCGTCCAGAGCACGGGGAACTCCTGGCCGCTCGTGCGCGAGCGGCCGACGGCGAGCACGCGGTTGCGCTCGCCGACGAGCTCGGCGCGGTAGAGCTCGTCCGCGACCGCGAAGCGCGCCGGCACGTCCTCGAGCAGCTCGTCGCCGCTCGCCTGCGACACGACGTCGAACTCGGCGTAGGCCTCGTGGCTCTTCGCGCCGCCGCCGACCAGGTCGCGGTTGTACGAGGGCCAGGCGGGCCAGTTGTACCAGGTCGAGGGATGCACCAGCAGCAGCCCGCCGCCGCCCGCGACGAAGTCGAGGATCGCGCCGTGCAGCTCGTCGCCCTCGAGCGGCTGGTTGTTGGTCAGCACGAGCACCTTCGTCAGCGGCAGCTGCGGCAGGAGCTCCTCGGTCTTCTCGGTGTAGTACACCTGCTCGAGGCCCATCTTCCGCAGCGTCGCGAGGTCGTGCTCGCCGAACCAGGTCGCGAAGTCGTGGCTCGATCCGCCGCCGACGACGAGCACGTCGAGCGCGACGGGCGTGCGCGGCTTCTCCTGCTCGACCACGACGCGCCTGGTGCCCGGGAGCTCGGCCGTCAGCGCGACGATCGTCGGCGCGAAGAGGTTGTCGTAGCTCTCGAGCACGATCGACGCGACGGGCGCGCTCTTCGACGGGGCGAGCGAGTGGAAGCGCACCTGTCCCCACGAATCGTCGGCCAGGAAGCCCTCGACGAAGGCCGAGCCGGGCACGTCGTTGCGCGCGATCCAGTCGCCGAACTCGACGCCGTTGTGCAGCACGACCTCCTCGCTCGTGCCGTCCTGGTACTTCCAGGTCCACTTGAGGATCTCGGTCTTCTCGCGGTGGAACGGATAGCCCCAGGCCGCGATGCCGCCGAGCACGTGCACCTGCTGCACCGCGCAGCCGACGGGCACCTCGACGCGCGTCGGGCCGGTCAGCTTGCAGTCCCAGTCGGGCCCGGTGCCGCCCTTCATCACGATCACGTTGTTGCCGCTGGGCGTGCGCGCGGGATCGAGCGCCTCGAAGGGCACGCCGAAGACGGTCGAGAGGCCGAAGCGCCGCGGCTTGAGCACCTCGTTCGCATGCCGGTGGTCGTAGATGCCGTCGAGCGAGTTGCGCGAGCACAGCGCGCCGAGCGGGAGCACGCGGAAGCCCTCGGTCCCCTGCGAGAGGTACGCGATCACGTCGCGCAATCCGTCGGCGCCGATCTTCTCCAGGCCCACCGGCATCGGCGAACGCCCGCTGTTCTTGAGGCTCTCGATCTCCGCGCGCGGGACCTCCTTCTCGCCGCCGTTCCAGCGCAGGAGCACCGAGTCGCGCCCTTCGCGCACGAGCACGCCGGAGACCAGCTGCTCGTCCTTGGTGGTCAGGTTCCACTCGGCGTAGGCCGCCTCGACCGTGCGGTTGGGATCGAGGATCGAGGGCAGCAGCGCCGCCGCGCCGTGCGAGCCCATGCCGGTGATGTCGGGCCCGATCTTGCCGCCCGCGCCGTTGGCGGTGTGGCAGGGCGCGCAGTTCTCGGTGAAGACCGCCTTGCCGTGCACGGTGTCGCCGGGCTTGTCGACCTCGGGCAGGAGCTTCGCGATCAGCGCGTCGATCTGCGCCGAGCTCGCGTCGCCGCCGGCGAGCAGCTCCTGCGCGCGCGCGGCGATCGCCGCATCGGGCGAGTGGCGCAGGCGGTGCTGCTTCTGCGCGCCGAGCGGGCGCGGATCCAGATGCTTGGCCGCGATCTCGTCGAGCAGCACGCCCGACCAGCTCGCGCGCGCGGCGAGCTTCTCGAAGATCGCGTCCTGCAGCTTCGCGCTGAGCGCGGGGTAGGCCGCCACCAGCACGCGCGCGGCCGCCGTGTCGTCGGTGCCGGCGAGCACGTCGACCAGGTGCAGCCCGTCCTCGAGCGCGATGCCCGGATCGAGCAGCGTGCGCGCCTGTTCGAGCGCGGCGGCGCGCCGCTCGGGCAGCGTCAAGAGCGTCGCCAGCGCCGCCGTGCGCTCGGCGCGCGCGCGTTGCGCATCCGCGAGCGTCGCGGCGAGGCGCTCACCGAGCTTCGCACCGGCGTCCTTGAGCTCGCCTTGCGTGTCCCAGCGCTGCGCGAGGCGCAGGGCCGCGCTCGCGACATCGATCGAGGCGCTGTCGAGCAGCGACCGCAGCGCGGTGCGGAGCTTCGGCGTCAGCGCAGGCCGCGCCTCGGCCGGCAGGTCGCGCGCGAGGACGTCGAGCACCTCGAATCCGGGAGCCGTTGCGGCTGCGAGCGCGGAGACGATCGCCGCGCAGGCGGCCGTGTCGCGCCTGCGGGCCGCGCGGCGCGCGAGCTCGAGGTCGAGCGTGCGCGCGCCGCGACCGAAGGCGCGCGCCGTGTCGGTCGTGGCGACGCGCAGCGCCGCGTTGCGCGTCCAGGGATCGTCGAAGGAGCTCCAGGTCGTGGCGACCTGGTCGACGGCTTCGACCGGAGCGGCCCCGTCTCCGAGCGCGATCAGCGCCAGCAGGCGCGCGCGCGGATCGCCGGAGTTCAGGGCGGCCAGCGCACGCCGGGTCACGAGCGGGTCCGCGGCGCCGAACTCGTGGGCGAGACGCAGGTCGGTCCGCACCAGAGGCTGGGTCATCCCACCGCCGAGCTCCTCGCGCACGGTCGCGGCGATCCCCTCCGTCCGCGCCGAGGTCCACTGGACCGCGATGCGCGCCTCCTCGGAGCTCGCGCGCCGCGCCTCGCGCAGGTCGACCGGCTTCCCGCGCTCGACGATCAGCCGCTCGGCCGTCAGGCGCGTCCACGCGTTGGGCGACAGGAGCCCGAGCACGAGCCCCTTCTCGTCGGCGAGCGCGAGGTCGACGCGCGGCAGTTTCTCCGCGCGCTTGTGCTGCACGCGCCAGATGCGGCCGTGCATGTGGTCGCGGTCGGGGCGCCTGGCGAAGTTCGTCGGCCCGTGCTCCGGCCCGCGCGTGTCGTTGTGCACGACGGCCTGGTTGTAGAAGTCGAGCACGTACATCGCGCCGTCGGGGCCTTCGCGCATGTGCACCGGGCGGAACCACAGGTCCTTGCCGGCGAAGAACTCCGCCTCGCGCGCCTTGGTCGCGCCGAAGGTGACGCCCTTGGCCGCGAGCACGTCGTGGTGGATGAGGTGCACGGTCGGCTCCGCGACGAAGTGCGCGTCCTTCCATTCCTTCGGCCACGCGCCGCCGGTGTAGAGCAGGCAGCCCGAGGCCGCCGTGAAGCCGCCGACGAAGTCGATCTGCGCGTAGGCCGGATCGCTGTGCGTCAGGAGCGGCACGACCTGCTCGTGGTCGGGGCAGTCGGCCCAGCTCTCGAGCTGGCCCATGCGCCCGCCCTCGAAGACGCGCTCGGGCACGACGACGTGCCGCAGGTGCGCGCCGTTCGCCATCGTGAAGAAGAGCTCGCCCTCGCTGTCGAAGTCGCAGCCCCACGTGTTCGAACCGTAGTTCGAGACCATCTCGATCGCGCTGCCGTCGGGCTTGAAGCGGAAGAGGCCGTTGCCGATGTGGCCGAAGTCCTTGCCGGCCGCGTTCGTGATGTGGCGCGAGTCGCCGCCCGAGTAGCCCTGCGTGCCGTAGATCCAGCCGTCCATCCCCCAGCGCAGGTTGCTGATCACCGCGTGCGTGTCGCCGAAGCCGAAGCCCGTGTAGAGCGTCTCGACCTTGTCGGCCTTGTCGTCGCCGTCCGTGTCGCGCAGGAAGAGGATGTCCGGCGCCTGCGAGACGATCACGCCGTCGCGATGGAAGACGAGGCTCGTGACGAGGTCGAGGCCGTGGAAGAAGACCTTCTTCGTGTCCATGCGGCCGTCGGAGTCGGCGTCGGAGAGGATCGAGATCTCGTCGTGCGCCTGGACGCCCGTGAAGCGCTCCTTCTCGGGATAGCCGGGCGTCTCCGCGACCCACATGCGGCCGTGCGCGTCCCAGTCGATCGAAATCGGCTTGACGACCAGCGGCTCGGCCGCGGCGAGCGAGAGCTCGAAGTCGGGATGCACGACCAGCGCCGCAGCGGCCTTCTCGGGCGCGAGCGGTCCGCCGGGCGGATAGCGCAGCTCGGCGGTCTCCTCGAAGGCCGTGAGCAGTCCTGTCTCGCGCTTGCCGGCCCACGCGATGCCGCGCAGGAGCAGCGTGCGCCAGGCCGGATGCGCGAACGAGCTCCACTCGTGGCCCTGGATCGCGACGAAGGCGCGGTAGCTGCCCTTCTCGTACACCCACGCCTGCGGCGAGGCGTCGAAGACCGACTGGAAGCCGCGCACGAGCACGCGCGCCTCGGGGCGCATGTTCAAATCGGTGTAGAGCTCGTCCTCGAAGCGGAAGTTCGAGATGCCCTCGCTGATCTCGTGCTGGCGATCGGTGAAATAGAGGTCGGTGGTGCCCTCGTGCCACTTCGCCTTGCCGTTCTCCCACGCGCCGCCGAGCACGCCCGACCACCACTGCGGATCGTCGCTGACGACCGCGTCGTGGATCGCGACGATGCCGCCGCCGCGCGCGAGGTAGCTCTCCAGGTGCGCGCGGTCCTCGCCGTGGATCGTTCCGCCGTCGGCCGCGAAGAGCACGAGCACGTCGGTGTGCGCGAGCTCGGCCTCCGTCGGGAAGCGCGAGGCGCCCTCGACCACGGCGCCGCGCGACTCGAGCAGCGGCTTCCACTCGGCCACCCACTTCTCGTGCTCGTGCTGGTTGGGGCCGTGCGTCTTCGGCCCTCCACGCAGGAACACGTGCAGCGGGGCCTGGAGAGGGACGGACGTCGCGAGCGCCAGGAGGAGCGGGATCAGCATCGGGGGGAGGTGCGGTCGGGTTCGGCCAGGTTGCGAGCGGCGCGCTACGATACCGCGGTCGCGCCGCTCGAACTCGCATCTGTCGCGTCCGGTGCGCGCGTTTTCGGGTCTCCAGACTTCCAGCCATGCACGGAGAGCCAGTCACCGATCCGCCCGGGGAAGACGTGCTCGAGGAGCTCGTCGCCTCCGTGCTCGAGGCCGAGCTCGACGAGCGCAAAGAGGTCCTCGAGCGCCTCGCGCGCGAGCATCCCTCGCAGGCCGAGCGCGTCGCGCGCCGCCTCGCGGTGCTGGGCGAGATCGGCTTCTCCGCCGACGAGCCGCGACAGCCGCCGAGCTTGCCCGAGCGCTTCGGTTCCTGGCAGCGTCTGGAGCGCGTCGGCGCGGGCGGCATGGGCGAGGTCTACCTCGCGCGCCACGCCGTCAGCGGCGAGCTCGCGGCGATCAAGCTCGTGCGCACCGACCACCTCTGGTTCGAGGCCGCGCGGCGGCGCTTCCGGCGCGAGGTCGAGGCCGTCTCCGGCCTGGCGCACCCGGGCATCGTGCGCGTGCTCGAGGTCGGCGAGGAGCAGGGCATGCCCTGGCTCGCGCTCGAGTGGGTCGGCGGCGCCTCGCTCGAGGAGCTCGTCGACGAATTGCGCGGCGCGCCGCCCGAGGCGCTCACGCCGGCGGACCTCGAGCGCGCGCTGCGCAACGCATCCGCGCGCCGGCCGCACGCCGAGCCCGCCCGCGAGGGCGCGTTCCCCGGCCGCAGCTACGTCGAGTGCGTGACGCTGCTGGTCGCGCGCGTCGCCCGCGCGCTCGCGCACGCGCACGAGGAGGGCGTGCTGCACCGCGACGTCAAGCCCTCGAACGTGCTCGCGACCCCGTCGGGGCGCGTGCTGCTGGCGGACTTCGGCCTGGCGCGGCCGAGCGGCGTCGAGCGCGTGACGCGCACCGGCGTGTGGCTCGGCTCGCTGCCCTACGCGGCGCCCGAACAGGTCGAGGGCAGCCCGGAGGAGCTCGACGCGCGTGCGGACGTGTACGCGCTGGGCGTGACGCTCTACGACCTCCTGACGCTGCGCACGCCTTTCCTCGGCGGCCCCGAGAGCGCGGTGCGCAAGCGCATCGCGACCGGCGACCTCGAGCCGCCGCGCAAGCTCAACCCGCGCATCCCTCCCGCGCTCGAGCGCGTCTGCCTCGCGGCCCTCGATCCCGATCGCGCGCGCCGGCCGGCCGACGCGGCGCAGTTCGCCGACGACCTGCAGCGCGCGCTGAGCGGCGTGCCCGTGCGCGCGCGGGCGCTGCCCTGGCGCGTGCGCGCGCAGCGCTGGTCGCGCCGTCGTCCGCGCCAGGCGCTGGCGCTCGGCGCGGCCTCGCTGCTCGTGCTCGCGGCGACGGCCTTCGGCGTGCGCGAGCGCGTCGTCGCCGCCGAGCTCACGCGCCTCTCGGACATCGAGCTCGCGCGCGGGCTGCTCGACGAGGCGCAGGGCTTCTGGCCCGCGCGGCGCGAGAACCTCGGGCGCATGTCGGGCTGGCTCGAGCGCGCCGCGATCGTGCGCGAGCGCCTGCCCGAGTACGAGCGCGCGCTGGCCGCGCTCGAGGCGCGCGCGGAGCCGTACTCGCGCGAGGACCGGCTCCAGGACCAGTCCGCCGCGCGCGAAACGCTGGCCGGGCTGGCGCGCGAGATCGACGGCCTGGCCGGCTTCGTCGAACGCGGCGGCTACAGCGCGCCCGCGCCGCCGCCGGATCCCGAGGCCGCGCGCCGCAGCGACGACGAGCTCGCCCGCCGGCTCGAGGAGGATCCCGACGCGGTCGTGCGCGGGCTCGCCGACTCGATCGGCGCGCTGCGGCAGCGCATGCACGCGGAGCCCGAGCGCTGGCGCCCCGACGAGCGGCAGCTCGACGACTTCGAACGCATCCTGCAGCAGGCCAGCGACCAGCTGCACCAGCGCACGAGCTTCCGCTTCGCGAGCTCGGTCGAGTCCTGGCGCCAGCATGCGCTCGTGCGCCTGCTCGCCGACGTGCGCCGTCTGGGCGAGCTCGTTCCGCGCGTGGACGAGCAGCGCGCCGCGACGCAGGATCTCGCGCGACGCGCCGAGGGCGCCGGCGCCCTCCCCTGGGAGCGTGCCTGCGCCGCGATCGCCGCTTCGCCGCGCTACGCGGGCCTGCGGCTCGCGCCGATCTTCGGCCTCGCGCCGCTGGGCGAGAACCCGGCCACGCACCTGTGGGAGTTCCTCGACCTGCGCAGCGGCGCCGAGCCCGTGCGCGAGGGCGAGCGCTGGCGCTTCGACGAGTCGAGCGGGATCGTGCTGGTGCTCGTTCCCGGCGGCCGCTACGAGCTCGGCGAGCGCGAGGGCGAGGGGCCGCCGGAGCGCTCGGCGTTGCCGCTGCACGCGGTCGAGCTCGATCCGTTCCTGATCGGCAGCTGCGAGCTCAGCGTCGGTCAGGCGCGGCGCCTGGGCGGGCTGCCCGCGGAGCTGAGCCTGCCCGCCGACGGCCGATTGCCGCTCGCGATCGACTGGGCGCGCGGCCGCGCGCTGCTCGCGCGCCACGGCTACGAGCTGCCGACCGAGGCGCAGTGGGAGTGCGCCGCGCGCGGCGGAGCCGAGGATGCGCTCGAGCTCGCGGGCTTCGCCAACGTCTTCGACCGCAGCGCCCTGGCGCAGGCGCCCGAGCCGCGACAGCTCGCGCTGATCGTGCCCGCCGACTTCGACGACGGCTTCGTCCGCGCCGCGCCGATCGCGAGCTTCTTCCCGAACGGTTTCGGCTTGTTCGACACGCTGGGCAACCTCTCGGAGTGGTGCCTGGACAGCCACGTGCAGCGCGGCTTCTCGACGCTCGTGCCGCGCGTGCGCGACGGCCTGCGCGCGACGGTCGTCTCGGCGCAACTGCGCGCGTGGCGCGGCGGCAGCTACCAGGACGGCACGAACGTGTGCCGCGTCTACATGCGCTTCGGCGAGGCGCCGGGCAAGTCCGGCCCGTCGATCGGGCTGCGAGCGGTGCGCCTGGTGCGCGGCGGCTGAGGCTCGCCCGCTTCGAGCTCCGCCGAGAGCCGCGCCATCGCGCGCGCGACGAGCTTGCGCACCGCCTCGCTCGAGCGGCCCAGCTCGCGAGCGATCTCGAGCTGGCTCGCGCCCTCGATCTGGAAGCGCAGCAGCACGTGGCGGTACTCCGCGGGCAGCGCCGCGAAGGCGCGCAGCAGGCGCTCGGTCTCCTCGCGCAGCATCGCGTCCTGGCTGGGGGTGCGCGCGCCGGACGCGGGCTGCTCGTGCGCGAGCTCCTCGTCCGGTCCGCCCTCGGACGCGCGCCGCGCCGCGCGCCAGTGCCGCGCGCGGTTCTGCAGCTTGTGCTCGGCTGCGCTGCGGATCCAGCTCTGGAAGCTCGCCTCGCCGCGCTCCTCGTAGCCCGACGCGCCGCGCAGGAGCTCGCGGCAGGTCGACTGCACGATGTCCGAAGCCGACTCGCGCGCGGCGAGCTCGGGCCCCATGCGCTTGCGCACGAAGCGCGTCAGCCCGGGCAGGCTGGCGAGGATGCGCTCGCCGAGCGTCTTGCGTGTTCCGCTCTCGGGATCGCCTGAGCCTCGCATGCCGGCCGCCATCCTACCGCAGCACCGATCCGAGCCCGGAATTCCCTCGCGCGCGCGTCCGGTCCGGAACACAGAGGGTCTCGACCCGCTGCACGCACCAGTCGCGTCCACGCACACACGAAGCCTCGCCCCAGGAGTTCCCTCATGCGTCTTCCCCTCTTCGCGCTCGCACTCGCGAGCGCCTTCCTCGTCCAGCTCCCCGCGGCTCACGCCGAATGGAACCGCAGGATCAGCGACATCCGCATCGTGCACCCTCCCGGCTCGCCGCCGGGAACGTGGAGGGTCGACGTCCAGGTCGGTGCCTGGATCGATCCGAACACGCCGACGCCCGCGCCGATGGACTTCGACATCTACGTCGACCTGAACGGCACGATCATCAGCACCACCCACGTCCCGCTCGGCTACCAGAACGGGCCGAGCTGCGCTTCGGGTTCGAGCTGCGCGAACAGCCCGTGCGCCGGGTGGAACAACGGCGGCATCGGCCTGTCGGGCAACTGCGGCTGGGAGTACTTCCCCAGCACGGGCGTCTACCTGTGCGGCTGCAACTGCAACGGCGTCTGGTACGACTTCGGACCGTGGCCGACCGGGCTCGTGAAGTCGGACGTGATCGGCGTGACGCTCGTCGCGACCGGCCTCTCCGAGACGGAGACGGCCGACGACTCGCGTTCGCTGGCCGTGGTCGACAACCCGATCGGCACGAGCTTCTGCTTCGGCGACGGCAGCACGAGCACGCCCTGTCCGTGCGCGAACACCGGCGCCGCGGGACACGGCTGCGCGAACTCGGCCGACGCGAACGGGGCGCTGCTCGAGGCCAACGGCTGGACCCAACCCGATCCCGCGACGGGCACCGACTGCGTCGTGCTGCACGGCTCGCACATGACCGCGACCTCGACCGCGATCTACCTCAAGGGCAGCTCCGCGAACCCCGCCGCCGTGGTCTTCGGCGACGGGCTGCGCTGCACGGCCGGTGCGCTGATCCGGCTGCGCGTGAAGAGCAACGTCGGCGGCGCCTCGCACTTCCCCGAGGCCGGCGATCCGCCGCTGAGCGTCGCGGGCGGCACGCCCCCGGGCAGCGGCGTGACCGCGACGTACCAGGTGTACTACCGCGACCCCGCCAGCTACTGCACGGCCCTCACCTACAACATCACGAACGCGGTGTCGCTCGACTGGTGAGGGTGCTCGAGCGAGAGAGTGAAGCCTCGTCGCGCCCCGCAGCCGGACGTCCCCCGGCTGCGGGGCGCTCCTTCACTCGAGGACCTCGAGCGCGAGGTTCCTGAAGCGCACCTCGGTCGGCCCGCCCGAGTGCAGCTGCAGCGCGAAGATGCCCTCGCGCGCGATCTTCGCGTCGTCGACCTCGGCGCAGACCTTGCCGTCGAGCGTGAGCTTGACGTGCGCGCCGCGCGCCTCGATCGCGTAGTGGTTCCAGCCGTCCTTCTCGATCGGCTGTTCCTTGTCGACGAGCAGGCCGCGCCCGTTCTCCTCGTAGAGCTTGCCCCACCAGCCCGCGCCCACGTCGGCCTGGCAACCGACGACCTCGCCGTCCTCGCGCGGCGCGGTGCGGAACTGGACGCCGGAGTTGCCCTCGTCCTTGACCAGACGCACGTCGAGCTCGAGGCGGAAGTCCGAGCAGAGGAGCTCGCCGACGAGGAACTCGTTCTTCTCGAGGCCCTTCGTGCGCCCGACGATCTCGCCGTTCTCGACCGACCAGAGCTTCGGATCGCCCTTCCAGCCCGCGAGCGTCTTGCCGTCGAAGAGGCGCGCGGTGTTCTGCTTGGTCGCACGCAGCGGCGTCTGCTTCGGGCTCTGCAGGTAGGCGACGAGATCGCGCACCTCGTCCTTCGCGAGCGTGTCGAACTGGCCCTCGGGCATCAGCGAGTTGGGCGAGTCCTTCTGCGTCTCGATCTCGCCCTTCTCGATCACGACCAGCGCCGTGTCGGTCTGCAGCGAGATCGTCGAATCGGTCGTGCTCTTCAGGATGCCGTTCACGAAGCGGCCGTCGGCGAGCCAGACGCTCGTCACGGTGTAGTCCTTGCCCACGACCGCGCTCGGATCGATGACGTTCGAGAGCAGGTAGTCGAGGTCGGCGCGGTTCGAGCCGGTGAGCTCGGGCCCGATCTTGCCGCCCGTCCCGAAGAGCGTGTGGCACTGCTCGCAGGTGCGCGAGAAGACCTCGCGGCCGCGCGCGAGGTCGGCCTTCGCAAGCACGTCGGGCGCGAGCTTCGCCTTCCACTCCTCCTTCTTCTTCGCCGCGTCGGCGCTCGACTGGCGCACGTTGCCCCAGACCTCGTGCAGCTTCGCAGAGAGCGCCGCGTCGCCGAGGTTCTCGATCGACTGCACGACGAAGGCCGAGAGGTCGTTGCGCGGGATCGCGCCCGAACCGACGGCGTCGAGCAGCTGCGCGGCCGAGGACTTGCGCCCGGCGAGCGTGTTGAGCGCTTCGCGCTTCCCGGTCTGCTCGAGCGCCGCATAGCGCGCGAGCAGCTCGCGAGCGATGCTCTCGTCCGCGAAGCTCGAGAGCGCGCGGATCGCGTCGAGCTGCAGCGCCTTGTCGTCGAGCAGCGGCTTCAGCACGGGCAGGAGCTCCGTGTCGTGGCCGGCGAGCAGCGCCTCGAGCGCCTCGCGGCGCAGCGCGACCTCCGCCTTGGGATCCGCAAGGCGGGCGCGCAGCTTCGGAAAGGCGCGCTTGTCGCCGAAGACGATCGAGAGGCTCTCGACCGCGTCGGCAAGCTTGGGATCGGCGCCGAGCGTCTCGGCGAGCGCGCTCCAGCCCTCGGGCGCCGCGAGCTTGCGCTGCTCGCCGATGCCCGCGCGGAATTCGTCGAGCATCCAGGCGATGCCGGCGCGGTTCGCGGGCTGCGCGAGGAACGCGACCAGCGCCGCGTGCAGCTTCGACTGCGCGCCGGCGCGGCGCACGAGGAAGCGCTGCACGTTCTCGAGCTTCGTCTTCGAGATCAGGGAAAGCGCGCGCGCCGTGTCGCTCTCGACGAGCGGCTCGATGCCGTACCAGACGAGGAGCGGGATGTTCGCGTCCGACGCGTCCTCGCTGCGCGCGAGCAGATTCTGCGCGAGCGTCCAGCGCTGATCGAGCGGCAGGCGCTGCAGGGCGGAGGCGAGGTACTTGCGGACGACGGGAGACTTGGTCGTCTTCGCGAGCGACTCAAGCTTCGCCAGCGTCTGAGGTCCGACGCGCCGGTTCTCAATCAACAACTGAATCGCCCAAGCAGCGACATACTCGTCGGAATCATCAAGCGCTCGGTCGAACGACCGCCAGCCGGTCACGTGGGACAGCCACAAGGACCGCAGGCGCTCCTGGGCAGTCGCCCCCTTGTCCATGTAGCGCACTTCGTTGCCGCGCTCCTGCAGGAGGCGTCGCGCGTGGCGCGAGTGCCACTCGTCTCCGTCAAACGCCAGGCGCAGGAGTTCCTCCGTCGTCGCATCCGCGATCGTCTCCTTCCTCCGCTTCACGTCGCCGTACGAGATCCGATAGATGCGCCCGTTCGTCCGGTCCCACACCTCGGGGTTCGTCAGGTGGCACGCTTGTTTGTCGTACCAGTCGGTGACGAACACCGATCCATCCGGCCCCATCCTCAGGCTCGTGCCGCGGAACCACTTGTCGTTCGCGAGCAGGAGATCCTGTCCGTGCTTGCCGACGAAGCCCGAGCCCGCGCTCGAGAGCACGTCCATGTTCGTGCGGTTGCCGTGGATGTTGTTCATCAGCACGTTGCCGCGGAACTCCTTCGGGAACTGATCCCCGAGGTACACCAGACACCCGCAGTGCGCGTGTCCGCCGCCGGTCGTGCCCGAGCGGTTGTTGCCCGCCCACGGATTGTCGCCCTGCCAGTGCAGGTGATCCGCGATCGTCTGGATGTCGCCGTACGTGTACTTGTTCGGGTGCCCGCCCATCCCGTCCTGACGGTCGTAGCGTCCGCCCTGGATCATGTGGAAGAGGTGCGGGATCACGCACGCGGTGATGAACGCCTGTCCGTGCTCGTCGAAGTCGACGCCCCAGGGATTCGACGTGCCCTCGGCGAAGACCTCGAACTCGTGCGTCTTCGGATGCACGCGCCACACGCCGGCCGTGAGCACGACGCGCTGGTCGTCGGGCGTGCCCGGCTTGCCGACCTTGCTGTGCGTGAAGACGCCGTGCGTGCCGTAGAGCCAGCCGTCGGGGCCCCAGTTGAACGCGTTGAGCGTCTCGTGCGTGTCCTGCCAGCCGAAACCGTCGAGCACCTTCTCCGCCGGGCCGTCGGGCTTGAGATCGCCGTTCTTGTCCGGAACGAACAAGAGGTACGGCGCCGCGCCGATCCACACGCCGCCGAAGCCGACCTCGATCCCGCTGACGAGGTTCAGCTTGTCGAGGAAGACCGTGCGCGTCTCGAACGTGCCGTCGCCGTCCTTGTCCTCGAACACGACGATGTCGTCCTTGCCCTCGTCGCCCTCCATGCGGCGCGGGTAGGTCAGGCCCTCCGCGACCCACAGGCGTCCGCGGTCGTCGATGCAGAACGCGATCGGCTGGTGCACGTCGGGTTCGCTCGCGATCAGGTCGACGTGGAAGCCCGGCGGCAGCGTCATCGCCGCGGCTGCGGCCTTCGCGTCGAGCCCCGCGTTCGCGACCTCGTCGAGCGGCAGGATGCGCGGCACGCCCGCGGGCGTCTCGAAGACCGGCTTCTCGGCGTGGAAGCGGAAGTCGTCGAAGTTGAGGTGCCCCCAGCCGCCGGCCGCGTTGTCGACGAGCACGAGGTAGATCTTCCTGCCCTTCTGCTTCTGGAGGTCGACGACGACGCGCTGCATCGACTCGTAGTTCGCGCCGCTCGACTTGAAGAGCAGCGCGTTGTCCTGCGCGGCGTGGATCTCGACGCGCGTGTCGTTGCCGCCGCCGCCGCCGACGAGGAAGCTCGCCCAGGGCTGCTCGACCGGGAACGGGTTCGAGGTCAGCGTGCCGGTCGCCTCGTCGCCGAGCTTCTCGTAGCCGCCGATCCAGAACTTGCCCGCGTGCAGGCTGGCCTCGCGGCCGCGCGCGCTGATCGTGTCGCCCTCGATCGGCTGGCCGTCGAAGGCCTTGCCGCTCTTCTTCCAGCCGCGCAGGTCGCCGCTCTCGAAGTCGAGCGTCGGCGGCAGCGAGGCGAGCTCGGCCTCGCGCTTCTTCTCCAGCTCGGCCTGCGCCTTCTTCTTCGCCTCGACCACGCTCGCGTCGCGCTGCAGCAGCACGAACACGCCGCGCTTGTTGCCGATCACGAAGTCGCGGCGCTTGTTGCGGTCGACGTCGGCGACGACGAGCCCCGTGCCGACGCCCGACTCGTCGTCGGCGAGGTGCGGCGTGAAGTGCACGCCGTCCTTGCCGCGCGCGAGCTGGAACCACCACACCTCGGGCTTGGAGCCCGGCTGCGGATCGCCGACCGCGCCGTGCGACCACCAGCGCTTGCCCGCGACGATGTCGGGCAGGCCGTCGTTGTCGATGTCGGCGACCTCGACCGCGTGCACCTCGCCGAAGACCACGCCGCCGGCGCTCGTCTCGGGCTTGTCGGTCATGATCGCGTGCTCGACGAAGCGGATCGCGCGGCCGTCGCGCTGCTGCTGGAACCACGAGAGCCCGAAGTGGTGCGCCGCGAGGCTCGTCACCACGTCGCCCAGCCCGTCGCCGTCGATGTCGACGACGTGCATCTGCGCGCCGCCGTACTTGTCCGGCCCGCCGAACTCGAAGCGCTCGTAGCTCCAGGCCGGATCGCCCGCGAGCGAGCGCGGCTGGCGGAACCAGCCGTGCTTCCAGAGCACGTCCTTCTTCCCGTCGCCGTCGACGTCGCCGACGCCCAGGCCGTGCACGAACGCGCCCAGGCCCTCGATCTCCTCCGAGAGCTTGTGGAAGATCCAGGGCGCCTCGGGATGCTGCGGATCGGACTCGGCCCAGCCGAAGTTCTTGTCGGTGTTGAAGACCAGATCAGGCCTGCCGTCGCCGTTGATGTCGGTGAACGCCGGCGATTCGTTCGAGACGTTCGCGTAGACCAGATGCCGGTCCCAGCGCGTCTCGCGCAGCCGCTTGTTCGCGAGCGGATTGCGGTACCAGTACGCCTCCTTGCCGGGGAAGCCGACCGCGACGAGATCGATCCAGCCGTCGCCGTCGACGTCGCACGGCCAGACGAAGAACGCGTCGGAGTAGTGCGCGGGATCGAAGGGATGCGGCTCGTAGATCTCGTGGCGCTTCTCGAAGCGCGGACCCTCCCACCAGTACGGCCCGGCGATGATGTCGTTGTGCCCGTCCTTGTCGAGGTCGGCGACGTTCGCGCCCTCGCAGAGGAACTCCGAGGAGAGCTGCACGCGCTCGAACGCGATCCCCGCCGGCGCGGAGGTCTGCGGCGGCGCGCCCTCCGCCGCCAGCGCGTGCGGCGAGGAAGCGGAGCTGGAGCTCGAGCAGGAGAGGACGATCAGGGAGAGAACGACGCTGGTCGTGATCGTGCGAATCGGAGCACCTCGCGCGGCTGGGGGGAGCGCGGATTGTAGTGACCGGCGCGTGCGCCGGCGCCGGATCACGGTGCGAGAATGCGAGCGGCCTGGTGCCAGGGAACGCGCTCGATGGAGCCCGAGGTGACCTGTTCGTTCCCGGCGTGCACGAGCACGCGCCGCAGAGAGCGCGGCGCATGCCCTCCGCGCTCGAGCAGCAGAGCAACGTCCTCCAGCGGCCGTACCGTCTCGGGCAGGACCGTGCGCGTGCTCTTGACCTCGATCAGCACGGGATCGGAAGGGTCGTCGACCAGCACGTCGACCTCGCGTCCGGACTGGTCGCGATAGAAGCACAGGTCGCTCTTCGTCCCGCGGTGCAGCCGAGACTTCAGGATCTCGGACACGACGAGGTTCTCGAACACGGCCCCGCGCAGGGGATGCAGTTCCAACTGCTCCGTGCTGCGGATGCCGAGCAGACGACAGAGCAGGCCGGCATCGTGGAAGTACAGCTTGGTGCTCTTCGTGAGCCGCTTGCCGACGTTGCGGAAGTAGGGACGGAGCTGGAACGTGATGAAGCTCGCCTCGAGCACGGAGAGCCAGGCCTTCGCGGTCTTGAGCGAGATGCCGGCTTCGGCGCCCAGCGCCGAGAGGTTCAAGAGCTGCCCCGCTCGCCCGGCGCACAACCCGAGGAAGGTCTGGAACGTGCCCAGATCGACGATGTTCAGGACCTGCCGCACGTCGCGCTCGACGTAGGTCGTGATGTAGTCGTCGAGCCAGTGCGTTGGATCGAGGTGCTTGTCGTGGATGCGCGGATAGCCGCCGGTGATGCAAGCCTGCGCGGGATCGGCTGCGCGGTCGGAACCGAGTTCCTCGAGCGAGAGCGGCAAGAGCGTCAGCAGCGCGACTCGACCTGCGAGCGACTGGGAGATGGAGGACAGCAGGTGGAAGTGCTGCGACCCGGTCAGGATCCAGCGACCGGCTCCGGCGTGCGCATCGACATCGACCTGCAGTTCCGAGAACAGGTCCGGAGCGCGCTGCGCCTCGTCGATCACGGCTCCGCTGGGGAAGCGGGCGAGGAAGCCGACCGGGTCCTTGCGCGCGCTCTCGCGGGCCTCGAGCGCCTCGAGCGAGACGAGCGGCTTGTCCCCGAAGGTCCTCGCGCACAGCGTCGACTTGCCCGCCTGGCGCGGACCGAGAATCGCCACGATTGGAAGCTCGGCGGCACGAGCGCGGGCGACGACTTCGAGGGTGCGGGGGTAGGCCACGGCCTCGAGTCTGACAAAACGGGAGTCTGATTCCCATTCTGTCCAAACAGCTGCAATCGGCTCGGTTGCAAGAGGTTGGAACGTGCAGGCTGCCCGCCCCTGCCCCCCCCGGCACTCCATTTTGGGAGTTCCTACGCCGCGTAATCGAACGTCAGCACGCCCTCGAGCCCGCCCTCGATCACCCCCATCGCGAGGTTGACCACCTTCTGGTGCTCGGGGTGCGCGAGGTACGCGTCACGCAGCGCCGCGCTCTGGAAGCCCATGCAGAACGCGTGGGTGTAGCCGCGGTTGAGGCCCTCGGGCGAGGCGTACGCGCCCCACGAGTAGCCGGTGATGCCGGGGATCTTCTGCCGCAGGCCGCCAAAGGCCGCGAAGACGCGCTCGACGTCCTTCATCAGCACGTTGCGGCGCACGCGCAGGAGCACCATGTGCACGATCATGTGAGAGAGACCTCCTCCCCAAGACGCGCAGAGGATAGCGCTCCTCAGTCCGCGTTCCACAGCACGACGTGCGCCGGATCGATGCGCGGCTGGAGCCGGTCGCCCACCCGCGCGGCGTGCTCGCGCGCGACGAGGGCGTGCACCTCGCAGCCGGCCCAGCGCATCAGCACGACGCGCGAGGGCCCGAGGTCCTCGACCACCTCGACCGTGGCCGCGCTCGTGCCGCCGGCGAGCTCGACGTGCTCGGGCCGCACGCCGAGCAGGGCGCGCTCGCCTGCGCCATCCGCAGCGGCGCACAGCCGCGTGCCGTCCTCGGCGACCCAGAACCCGCCGGCGCGGCGCGCGGGGATCGCGTTCATCGGCGGCGTGCCGAGCTGGCGCGCGACGAGCGCGGAGACAGGCCGCGCGTAGACCTCTTCGGGCGTGCCGGTCTGCAGGACGCGGCCCTCGACGAGCACGGCGAGGCGGTCGGCCATCGAGAGCGCCTCGGCCTGGTCGTGCGTCACCCACAGCACCGGCGTCTGGAGCGTGCGCGCGAGCTCGCGCAGCTCGACGCGCAGCTCCTCGCGCAGCTTGGCGTCGAGGTTCGTCAGCGGCTCGTCCATCAGGAAGAGCTTCGGCCGGCGCACGATCGCGCGCCCGATCGCGACGCGCTGCATCTCGCCGCCGGAGAGGGCGCGCGCCGGACGATCGAGCAGGCGCTCGATGTGCAGGAGCCCCGCGGCCCAGGCGACGCGCTCGGCGATCTCGGCCTCGCCGAGGCGGCGGCCTGGCGCGCGCAGCGGGAACTCCAGGTTCGCGCGCACGCTCTTGCCCGGGTAGAGCGAGAAGTTCTGGAAGACGAGCGCCACGTCGCGCTCGGCGGGCGCGAGCGCGGCGGCGTCGCGGCCGAAGAGCGCGATCGAGCCCGACTCGGGCCGCTCCAGCCCGGCGATCGCGCGCAGGAGCGTGGTCTTGCCCGCGCCGGTCGGGCCGAGCACGACCAGGAACTCGCGCGCGCCGAGCGCGAGCTCGACGCCGGCGAGCGCCTCGACGCGGCCGAAGCGCTTGGCGAGACCGCGGATCTCCAGGGCCGGCGCGCTCACGCGATCCTCCGTCCGCTGGCGCTGTCGAACAGGCGCAGTCCGGCGGGCTCGAAGGAGAAGCGCGCCTCCTCGCCCGCGGCGCTCGCGCTCGAAGCGCTGGTGCGCGCGACCAGGCGGCCGAAGGGACCTTCGACGTGCAGGTAGCGGCACGCGCCGTGGAAGGCGTCGAGCACGACGCGGCCCGCGAAGGGCCCGCGCGCATCGCGGCGCACGAACTCGGGCCGCGCGCCGAGCACGGCCGCGCCCTCGCGCAGCTTCGCGCCGAGCTCGATCTCGACCTCGAGGCCGCGCGGGCGGAAGCGGCCGCCGCGCACCTCGCCCTCGACGAGGTTCATGCCCGGGCTGCCGACGAAACGCGCGACGAAGAGCGTCGCGGGCTCGTCGTAGACCTCGGTCGGCGGCGCGGCCTGCAGGATCTCGCCGCCCGACATCACCACGACGCGGTCGGCCAGGCGCATCGCCTCCTCCTGGTCGTGCGTGACGTAGACGGTCGCGACGCGCGCCTCGAGCTGCTGCGCGCGCAGGAACTCGCACATCTCGCCGCGCTGGTCGCTGTCGAGCGTGCCGAGCGGCTCGTCCATCAGCCATGCGGCGGGACGGCGCACCATCGCGCGCGCGAGGCCGACGCGCTGCTGGTCGCCGCCGGAGAGCTCGCGCGGCCGGCGCGCGAGCAGCGCGGAGAGCCCCAGGCGCTCGGCCACCGCGCGCACGGCGCGCTCGCGCTCGGCGCGCGGCTGGCCGGAGCACAGGAGCGGGAAGCCGATGTTCTCCGCCACCGAGAGGTGCGGGTAGAGCGCGTAGAACTGGAACACGAAGCCCACGTCGCGCTGCGAGGGCGCGAGCGCGGTCACGTCGCGGCCCGCGAGCTCGACGCGCCCGCCCGTCGGCGCCTCCAGGCCCGCGATCATGCGCAGCGTGGTCGTCTTGCCGCAGCCCGAGGGGCCCAGCAGCACGACGAACTCGCCGGCGTGGATCGAGAGATCGACGCCCTTCACCGCCTGCGTGCCGCCGGGGTAGGTCTTCGAGAGCGACTGCAGCACGAGGAAGCTCACGCGCGCTTCTCCGGCACGTGCGAGAACACGATCTGCGCCAGCGTCGAGCCCAGCGTGACGAAGAAGCCCGCGCGCATGCCGCCCTCCCACCAGGGCTGCAGCATCAGCGCCACGCCCAGGGCGAGGCCCAGGAGCGCGAGCTTCTCGGCGCGCGCGGCGAAGCTCGTCGATCGCGCGCTCATTGCTTGATCGTCCCGAAGGTCACGCCGCGCAGCAGGTGCGAGCGCACCAGGATGGTGAAGACCACGATCGGCACGACGAACACCAGCGCGCCCGCGGCGATCTGCGGCCAGGGCATGCCCTCGATGTTGCCCTGCAGTCCCGCGAAGTACGCCGGCACGGTCACCGCGCCCGAGCTGTTGAGCGTCATCGCGAAGCCGTACTCGTTCCAGGCCGAGATCAGGCAGAACACCGCCGTCACCGCCATGCCGGTGCGCGCCTCGGGCAGCACGACGCGCACGAAGGCGTCCAGCCGCGAGTAGCCGTCGACCAGCGCCGCCTCCTCGAAGGCGCGCGGGATCTCGTCGAGGAAGCCCTTCATCAGCCAGACCGCGAGCGAGAGGTTGAAGACGGTGTAGAGCAGGATCAGCCCCAGGTGCGTGCCCTGCAGGTCGAGCTTGCGGTACATCATCAGCACCGGCACGACTACCGCCAGCGGCGGCATGAAGCGCGTCGAGAGGATGAAGAAGAGCCAGTCCTTCGCGCCCGCGATGCGGAAGCGGCTGAAGCCGTAGGCGCAGGCCGTGCCCAGCAGCACCGAGGCGAGCGTCGAGACGAGGCCGATGATCACGCTGTTCGCCAGGTGCTCCCAGAAGCTCGCCTGCGCGCCCGCGTGCACGACCGAGAGACCCGCGTAGGCCTCGCCCGTCAGCTCGAACGCCGTCGAGTCCGGGTCGGCCGGCGCGGCGAGCGCGGGCACGAACTTGACGTGCGGCGTGATCGTGTCGGCCTGGTGCTTGAACGAGGAGAGCACCATCCAGACGAGCGGCAGCGCCGCGAAGAGGAAGCCCAGCGCGATCACGATCCAGCGCGCGAGCCTCACGCGGCCTCCTCGCTCTTGCGCAGCCGGTCGACGTAGCGCGTGAACACCGTCGCGAGCGCCATCACCACGACCAGCACCGTGCAGGCCCAGGCGCTGCCCAGGCCGACCTTGCCCTCGCGGAACGTCGACTGGTAGAGCAGCGTCGAGAGCGTCTGCGTCGCCGCGTCGTTCGGCCCCGTCGTCGCCATCACGAGGTCGAACTGCTTGAGCGCGTCGGTCGCGCGGAAGAGCACCGCCAGGCCGAGCAGCGGCGCGCACATCGGCAGCGTGACGTGGCGGAAGACCTGCCAGCGGCTGGCGCGGTCGATCTCGGCCGCCTCGTAGATCGAGTTCGGGATCGCCGAGAGCCCGGCGAGCGCGATCAGCATCATGAACGGCGTCCACATCCACACGTCGACCAGCAGGATCGACCAGAACTTGAGGTCGCGGTCGGTCAGCCACTGCGGCTCCGGCAGCCCGAGCGCGCCGAGCGTCTGGTTGAGGATGCCGTAGTTGCCGTTGAGCACGAAGTTCCAGTACAGGCCCATCACCGCGGGCGAGAGCATCATCGGCACGAGCAGCGCGGTCAGGATCCAGCGCTTGCCCGCGAAGTCCTTCTTCAACGCCAGCGCCAGCGCGAAGCCGATCGCGAGCTCCGCCGCCACCGCGCAGAGCACGAACAGCGCCGTGCGCCGCAGCGCCGCCTGCCAGATCGGATCGGTGAAGATGCGCGCGTAGTTCGCGCCGCCGACGTTGCGCGCTCCCTCGCCGACGAGCTCGGAGTTCGTGAACGAGAGCGCGATGTTGTAGCCGAGCGGGAAGACGTTGAACGCGATCAGGAGGACCAGCGTCGGTCCCACCAGCGACCACTTCAGGGCTCCGTCCCGCGTGCGCATCGAGCGCGCATTCATACCCGCCCGGCGGGTCCGGGGCCAAGCCCCGTGCGGATCACCAGACCTGCTTCCAGCCGTTCGTGACGTTGAACGTCGCCGAGGGACAGAAGCTCGGCGCGGGATCGCGGTAGTAGGTCTGATAGAAGCGCAGCGCGCCGCTTCCGATCGTCACGCCGCCGCGCTGCGCGAGCGTCTGCGTGTCGACCCCCGACTCGGGGAAGGTGCTCGCCCCGCCCGAGTTGACCTTGGTCGCCAGGCGCACCAGCGAACCGCCGGTGCAGCGCACCCCGTCGCCGAAGACCGCGTCGGCGAGGACCGTGCCCTGCAGGTAGATGCAGGTCACGTTCGCGCCCATGCCGGAGGCGCGCAGCACCACGTCGTCGGCTGCCGCAGTTCCCGTGGCGAACAATCGCGCGCCGTTGGGGTTCGCCGAGCTGGCGCAGCCGCGCCCGGGCGCACCGAGGTTGGCGCACGGGCAGGCCGTCGCGTGTCCCGTGTCCAGGCCGTCTCCGAAACAGAAGCTGCCGTCCTGCGGGTCCGCGAGCACCTGGAACAGGTAGACCCGCGCGTTGAGCACGTCGAGCACGGCCAGCGTGTCGGTTCCCGAGTCGAAGCCGAAGTCGTACGTCCCGTTGGAGGTCGCCGGGGCGAAGCTGCCCCAGTTGGTCGCGACCGGAGTTCCGCTCGTGTCGAAGACCTTGTTGACCGTCGAGAACACCTGTCCGGTGGCATTCGAGATGCGGTCGTTCTCGATCAGGTACGTCCCGCCGTCGGTCTCGAGCACCGAGACGTTCGAGCGCGGCAGCGTCGAGTCGATCTGGTTGACGATCACGCTCGCCGTGCAGCTGTTCCCGCTCGTGCGCACGGCGCGCGTCACGTCGTTGTTCTTGCGCAGGTAGACGTCGCCCGTCGCCTCGTCGAAGTCGATGTCGCGCCAGGTCGTGCCGCTCGAGGAGTTGATGATCATCCCCGTCGCGAGCGACCAGATCTCCGCACCGCCGGCGAGATCGTTGAGCGCGCGGCGCCCGCCGGCGAAGCTCACCCAGCCCACGCCGCTGTCGGGCCCCCAGCTGCCGAGGTAGTCCGGATCGAAGGCCGCGCCGCTCGTGCAGCGCGCGCTGAAGGTCCAGTGCAGGTTCCCGACCGTGTCCCACACGGAGAGTCCGTTCGCCGCCGTGGCGCCCGTGTCGAGCGGCGCCGCGAGCAGGCTGCCGTTCAGATCGAGGCCCGTGTAGCCCATGCCCGAGATCACGGTCTCCACGCCGAAGGGCGTGCCGACGACCGGCGTCGTGAACACGTCCGTGATGCGCACGATGCCGACCGTCGTCGCCATCCCGGCGTTCCAGCCCGCGATCAGGAGCTCCGATCCGTTCCAGGCGCAGTTCGCGGCCATCGTGCCGATGAACTGCGGGTTGCCCGGCACGATCAGCGCCGAGAGGTCGACCGTCGCGAGGTGCTCGAAACGCACCTGCGCGCTCGCGGCCGGAACGAGGAGAACGAGGGCGAGTGCCGTGGCGCGGAACGAGTGCATGCAGATGACCTCGCGGTCGAAGCTACCACGCCCGACACGATCCGGATACGCGGGGTGCGCTCAGCGCGGCTGCTCAGCGCGGCTGCTTCGCCTTCTGCTCGAGCTCGCGCGAGCGCGCCTCGAGGGCTTCGAGCGACATCAGCGGTTTCCGGGCGGCCTCGGGGTCGGCGTTGCGGTTCGAGGTCGCTCCGGGTTTGGCGTACCAGAAGACGACCGACGAGTAGCCGAGCAGGTTCCAGGGGTTGCGCTGGTCGGTGCCGGGTGACGCCTCCATGTCGAAGACGAAGCGCTTGTGGAACGGGATCGCGTCGAGCGCACGGTCGCGCGCGAGGATGTTGAACCCGCGCGTCGAGTCGTGCTCGGTCGAGCCGACGCTGATGTTCGCGAGGAACGGCTGCGAGAAGACGTCGGCCCGCGTCGGGTTCACGCCGCCGGCCCAGCCGTAGTAGCCCTGCATCCCTGTTCCGCATTGGTCGGGGATTCCGCTCGCGACCGCGTCGTCGACGTGGATCCTCATGTCGCCGGCACCCCACCAATCGTCCGCTGGGTTGAGCACGGTCAACTGGTCGCCGACGAACACCCCTTCGCCGTTGATGTCGATGATGTTCCAGTGTTCGAAATGGTCGCCGGCAACGATGTCGTCAGGACGCCACGACGCGTGGAAGTGCATCGAGCGCGCGTCCCAGGTCCAGGGCTTGGCGTTGACGCTCAACTTCGAGGGTGCCGATGTGCCGCACACGTCGACCACTTCGATGTCCGCCGATTGGCGAAACGGCATCGTCCAGCCGCGGAGATGGAGGTAGCCAACCGCACTCGAGTCGCGCGAGCGGGTGGAGACATTGTGCAGGCGATTCGGCCCGCCGAACAAGTCTCCGATCGGGCACCAGAGGCACTCTTCACCATCGAATCGAGCGCGAAGGACGAGCCGGCGCAGCAGCGCGGGATCGTGCTCGATAGTCTCCGGGTCGAGGGTGACGTCGATCGAGTAGACGGCGCCGGGGCCTTCGAGATGCGTTCCGTTGCGCGAGTTCGGGAACCCCGGCGACGAGCCGTACGGTTCACGCAATGCCTGCTTGCGCCGCTCGATCTCCGACTGCAGCTCGTCCATTGTCACGGTCCGAACGGCCGTGCCTGCCGGATACGAGCGCGAATCTACCGCGTAGTAGAAGGGCTTCTTGTCGAGCGTCACCTTGCATTCCGTTGCGAAGGGCAGCGGCATGTAGGAGTTCCCCGCACGCGCCGTGAAGCCACCGAATGGGTCCACGATATCGAGTTTCCCCATGCGCTGCGGCTTCTCGCCATAGTCCTTGCGCCACTCGTTCTGCGTCACGAGCTCGATCAGCGGCATCGACAGCAACGGTTCGCTCGCGCCGTCGAGGTAGATGCGCACGTTCGGGCCGACGTGGTCGTTGAAGTCGTAGTAGAAGTACGGCGTCCAGAACTTCGTCAGGCAGCCAGGCCCATGCTGTTCCTGGATGACCCACTCGTGGCGCGTGCCGTTGGTCTCTTCGCGGATGAAGCCCGCGCCGTCGGAGTCCGCGAACCAGCCGGGCTTGTCCTTCGCGACCGACTCGCGGTTGTAGCTCGTCGCGCGCAACGCCCGGTACGGCGGATCGGGGAAGCGAGCCCGCGCGTCCTGGTCTTGCATCTCGCTCACGAGCGAGGCGAACGTGATCGCCTCCCGAGTCGGCGGCGTCTGCAGGCCCAGCGCAGCCTGGCCATGCGCCAGGAGCAGCCAGGAAGCGGCGAGCGCAGTTCTCATGCAGTCTTCCTACCGCAGTTGCTCGACTCGGCTACATCTCGCGCCGCGGGTTCAACGCCGCTGCTTCGCGAGCCTCTCGAGCTCGCGCGAGCGCGCCTCGAGGGCCTCGAGCGACATCAGCGGCTTCTTGGCCGCCTCGGGGTCGGCGTTGCGGTTCGAGGTCGCGCCGGGTTTGGCGTACCAGAACACCACCGACGAGTAGCCGAGCAGGTTCCAGGGGTTGCGCTGGTCGGTCCCCGGCGACGCCTCCATGTCGAAGACGAAGCGCTTGTGGAACGGGATCGCGTCGAGCGCACGGTCGCGCGCGAGGATGTTGAACCCGCGCGTCGAGTCGTGCTCGGTCGAGCCGACGCTGATGTTCGCGAGGAACGGTTGCGAGAAGACGTCGGCCCGCGTCGGGTTCACGCCGCCGGCCCAGCCGTAGTAGTCCTCGCTCCCCGTGCCGAAGTGATCGGGGAACCCGCGCGCCACGGAATCGTCGACGTAGATCTTCTCGTCGCCCTCGCCCCACCAGCCGTCGGTCAGGTTGAGCACCGTCCACTGGTCGCCGACGAACACGCCCTCGCCGGTGATGTCGATGAAGTTCCAGTCCTCGAAGTGGTCGCCCGCGACGACGTCGTCCGGGCGCCACGACGCGTGGAAGTGCATCGAGCGCGCGTCCCACGCCCAGGGCTTCGTGCTGACGGTGACCTTGCCGTGCGCGGCGCCCGAACTCCCGTCCACGAGCTCGACCTGCGCGCGCTCGCGGAACGGCATTCTCCACGAAGCGTGCAAGCGCCCCGACTCCGTCGACGTGCGCGAGCGCAGCAGGAACGAGTGCAGCCGGTTCGGATCGCCGAAGAAGTCGCCGAGCGGGCACCAGACGCAGTCCTCGCCGTCGAAGCGGATGCGCAGCACGAGCTGGCGCAGCAGCGCCGGCGTGCGCGCGATCTCGGCCGGATCGAGCTCGAGGTCCAGCGCGGCGATCGCCTGCGGCCCGCGCAGCGTCAGGTCGACGCGCTTTCCCGGGCCGAACTCCGCGACCGCTCGGCTGGTGATGCCCTCGTCGACCTCCGGCGTGCAGCCCGACTCGGTGCGCCGCTGCACCTCGGCCTCCAGATCGGCGTAGCTCGTCGTCGTCACCGCCGTGCCGGCGGGATAGGCGCGCGAATCGACGCTGTAGTAGAAGGGCTTCTTGTCGAGCGTGATCTTGCAGCTCTTCGCGAACGCGATCGGCATGTAGAAGTTGCCCGCACGCGCCGTGAAGCCGCCGAACATCCACATCACGTCGAGCTTCTTCTGCCGCGGCGGCTTCGGGCCGTAGACCGCGCGCCAGTCGTTCTGCGTCACGAGCTCGATCAGCGGCATCGCGAGCATCGGCTCGCTCGCGCCGTCGAGGTAGACGCGCACGTTCGGGCCGACGCGCTCGTTGAAGTCGTAGTAGAAGAACGGCGTCCAGAACTTCGTCAGGCAGCCGGGGCCCTGCTGCTCCTGGATCACCCACTCGTGGCGATCGCCGTTCGTCTCCTCGCGGATGAACCCGATCCCGTCGGAGTCCGCGAACCAGCCGGGCTTGTCCTTCGCGGCCGACTCGCGGTTGTAGCTCGTCGCGCGCAGCGCCTGGTACGGCGGATCGGGGAAGCGCGCCCGGGCCTCGACGTCCTCGAGCTCCTTCACGAGCGAGGCGAACGTGATCGGCTGCGCCGGGTTCTGCGCGAGAGCGAGGAGGAGGAGGCTGCACAGCATGCCGCCTTCATACCCGACTGGCGCATTCCGCGCACGGCGTCTACGCTCGCGCACCATGCCTGCGAAGAAACCGCTCTGGAAGAAGGGCCGCGGCAAGCTCGGCCTGTTCGATCCGCTGCTCGGCAGCTGGACCGCGAAGGCCGACTCGCCGATGGGACCCGTCGCGTGCACGCGCACGCTCGCGAAGACGCTCAACGGCTCGTACCTCGAATTGCGCGCCGAATGGAAGTTCGGCAAGGGTTCCTACCTCGAGACCGCCCTGATCGGCGTGCGCGCCGACGGCGCGATCGCCTTCTGGTCGTTCACCTCCGACGGCAAGCACTCGCAGGGCGAGCTCGCCGACGCGAGCGACGTCCACCCCGAGGCGATCGCTTTCGTGGCGCAGATGCCCGCGGGCACGGCGCGCATGGTCTACTGGCCCGACGAGTCGGGCGGTTTCCGCTGGGCCGTCGAGTCGCAGAACAAGAAGGGCTGGAAGCGCTTCACCGAGCACCACTACCGCGCCTCCTGAGCCGCGCCGGCGGCATTCGAGCGCGATCGGGTCGCCGCGCATAGAATCGGAACTCCGCCCGCATGGATCCCGCCGAGATCGCCGCCCTCGTCGATCGCGCCCGCAGCGGAGACGCTCGCGCGCTGACCGAGATCTTCCACGTCTACCAGCCGCGCCTGGTGCGCATGGTGGAGCTGCGCCTGGACGCGAGCCTGCGCCGGCGCCTGGATCCGGCGGACATCGTGCAGGAGAGCTGGCTCGAGATCGCGCGGCGCTTCCCCGAGTGGTGCGCGCAGTCGGCGCTGCCGCTGCACGTCTGGCTGCGGCTGATGACGGCGCAGTCGCTGGCGCAGGCGCAACGGCGCAACCTCGGCGCGCACATGCGCGACGCGCTGCGCGAGGTGCCGATCCTGGAGAGCCGCGCCAGCGTCAGCGCCCTCGACGCGGCCGAGGTGTTCCTCGCCAGCGCGACCTCGCCGACGCAGGCCGCTCGGCGCGAGGAGCTGCGCGCGCGCGTGCTCGCCGCGCTGGAGGAGCTCGAGGAGCTCGACCGCGAGATCGTCGCGCTGCGCCACTTCGAGGGTCTCACCAACGACGAGGCCGCGGCCGAGCTCTCGATCACGCCCGCCGCCGCGAGCAAGCGCTTCGTGCGCGCGCTCGTGCGCCTGCGGCCCGCGCTGGAGTCGCTGGCCTCCGAGGGCGCCGGGGACCGCGTGTGAGCGAGCGACCGCAGTCGGCCGAGGATGCGCTCGAGCTGTTCCTGGCGAACCGCAGGCGCGGCGACACCACCGATCCGGCGACCTTCGCCGCACGCCATCCGGAGCTGGGGTCCGAGCTCGAGTCGGCGCTGCGCGCGCTGCTCGCGCTGGAGAGCACGACGCGCGAGCGATCGCCCGAGTCGCTGCCCGAGCGCGTCGGCGCCTTCCGCGTGCTGCGCGAGATCGGCCGCGGCGGCATGGGCGTCGTGCTCGAGGCGATCGAGGAGCCGCTCGGCCGGCGCGTCGCGCTCAAGCTGATCCCGCAGGAGCTGCTCTCCAGCGCCTCGGCGCGCGCGCGCTTCCGGCGCGAGGCCGAGCTCGCCTCGCGCCTGGACCACTCGGGCATCGCCACGATCTACGGCGCGGGCGTCGACGCCGAGCGGCCCTGGATCGCGATGCGCCTGGTCGAGGGATGCACGCTGGCGCAGGCGATCGCCGCGGCGCGCGAGTCCGGCGCGCCCTGCGCACGGATCCCCGGCGCGAGCGGCGATGCGCGCGCGCAGGTGCTGGCGCTGGCGGCCTGCATCGCGCGCATGGCCCGCGCGCTGCAGTCGGCGCACGAGCAGGGCGTCGTGCACCGCGACGTCAAGCCCTCGAACATCATCGTCGCTCCCGACGGCCAGCCGGTGCTGCTCGATTTCGGGCTGGCGCTGGCGGAGGACTCCGAGGCCCTCGCGCTGACGCGCACCGGCGAGACCGCGGGCACGCCGGCCTACCTCGCGCCCGAGCTCGTCGGCGGCGAGCGCACGCGACCCGACGCGCAGTGCGACGTGTACTCGCTGGGCGTGACGCTCTACGAGTGCCTCGCGTTGCGCCGGCCCTTCGACGCGCCGACGCCGGCCGCGCTGTACCGCGCGATCCTCTCCAGCGCCACGCCCGCGCTGCGCAGCGCGCAGCAGGCGGTCTCGCGCGACCTGGAGGTCGTCGTCGCGACCGCGATGGAGCGCGATCGCTCGCGGCGCTACCGCAGCGCGGCGGCGTTCGCCGAGGATCTCGAGGCCTGCGTCGCGGGCCGGCCGATCGCGGCCCGGCCCGTGCCGCTCTCCGGCCGCGTGCAGCGCTGGGCGCGCCGCGAGCCGCGCCAGGCCGCGCTGGCCGCGCTGCTCGCGCTGGCGACGATCGCGGCGGCGGTGCTGGCCGGCACGTGGTGGCAATCGCGCGCGGAGGTGCGCGCGGCCGAGCGCCTGACGAACGCCGAGCGCTTCGAGGCCGAGCTGCGCCAGGGCTACGGCGACCTGGCCGTCAACTGGCACGAGGAGGCCGACCAGGACTTCGTGCGCGCGCTCGCGCTGGTGCCGAAGAGCCCCGAGGCGCTCGCCGGGCGCGCCTTCGTGCGGCTCAAGCAGAAGCGCGACGCCGAGGCGCTGGCGCTGCTCGCCGACGCGCCGGCGACGCCGGCCTTCGAAGCGCTGCGCGAGCTCGCGGCGGGCCGGCAGCCCGCGGTCGAGCTCTCGCGCGCGTGGCTGGAAGGCGCCAGCTCCGGCGATCTCTTCATCGACGGCATGCGCCTGATGAAGCAGGTCGAGCGCGTGCCGCGTCCGGAGCGCAAGCCGCTCGCGCGCGTGGCCGAGGCGCGTTTCGCCGAGGCGATCCTGCGCTCGAAGACCTCGCGCATGCTCTACCACGTGCAGCGCGCCAAGGCCGCCGCGCGCGCGGGCGACGAGGCGGCGGCGCGCTCGGCCGCGGCCGCGCTGGTCGTGCTCTGGCCCGACCAGGGGCGCGCGCAGTTCACCGCGGGCAACGCGCTGATCGATCTCGATGCGCGGGCGGCGATCCCCTACCTCGAGCGCGCGATCGAGCTCGAGCCCGCCTGGGAGGCGCCCTACCAGAACCTGGGCAACGCGCTGATCGCGACGAAGGAGTTTCCCGGGGCCGAGCGCGCGCTGCGCCAGGCGATCGCGCTCAACCCGCGCGACGCGGACGCGCTGAACTCGCTCGGCCTCGTGCTCGAGGAGCTGCACTGCGACGACGAGGCGCGCGGCGCGTACGTCCAGGCGCTGGTCGCGCGCCCGATGTTCGAGACGCTGGCGAACCTCGCGGTGCTCGACGCGCGGGGGCCTGATCGCGCGCTGGCCGAGCGCGAGCTCGCCTTCGCGCTGGGGTACGACCCGCGCGAGAACCTGCTGCGCCTCCCGCTGGCGAAGCTGCTCCACGCGCGCGGTGCGACCGCGGAGGCGCGCTCGGAGCTCGAGACGGTGGTCGGCCTCGATGCGCGGAACGCGGAGGCCTGGGAACTGCTCGCGCGCTGCGCTGCGCAGCTGGGCGACACGGACACCGCCGCCGGCGCCGCGGCCGTGCACGCGGAGCTCGCCAGTCGCTGAGCGGCGCGCGCGTGTCGCCCGCGCCTCCCGTGCGGGTTTCCTCGGGAAACTCGTCCGTCATGCGCGCCCGCCCGCAAGACGACGCGGAGGAGCACGGGTCCGCTCCGCGCCCCGCGAGGCTCCTCCATCCGACCCGGAGGTTCGCTCGTCATGCAATCCAACTCGTCCCCGTCCCTGCTGTCGCGTTCCGACGCACCTCGCGCCACGCTCTTCGCGCGAGCGCTGCTCCTGCTGGCCGCGCTCGGCGCGAGTGCGTCCGGCTCGGCTGCGCGCGCGGACACGTGCGCGACGGCCAAGCCGTTCTGCACCGGCATCTCGTACAGCTTCCCCTCGGCCACGAACGGCACGGCCGAGAGCGGCCCGGACTACGGCTGCCTGGGCTCGCAGCCCAACCCGAGCTGGTACTACCTCAAGATCGGCACGTCGGGGAACATCGTCATCGGGATCAACCAGGTCGACGACAACGCGGTGCCGCGCGACGTCGACTTCATCTGCTGGGGACCGTTCAGCTCGCCCGTCACGCCCTGCACGGGACTCCTGACCGCGGGCAACATCGTCGACTGCAGCTACTCCACCAGCGCGACGGAGACCTGCACGATCCCGTCCGCCGTCGTCGGGCAGTACTACATCCTGCTCCTGACCAACTACAGCAACCAGCCGGCGCACATCACGTTCTCGCAGACGGGCGGCACGGGCGCGACCGACTGCAGCATCACGCCGACGGTCGGCGTCAACAAGGACCTGCAGAACACCACCGGACAGACGGCCGACTCGATCGAGATCCTGCTGCAGGGCTCCTACTCGTCCGTGGTCGTGCACTGGGACGGCTACGCGGCCAACCACTTCAGCACGTTCACGCTCGTGCCGTCGGGCCCCAACACGCTGCTGCGCTGGACGAACCCCAACTTCGTCGTGCAGCCCAACACGATCGCGCACGTCGGGTTCCAGGTGCAGGGCACCGTGGTCAACGTGCTCGGCGTGTTCTGGAGGTCGAACGGCGTGGTCACGGGGTGCGCGCACCAGTGCTCGGGCAACACGCACTACTGGGGCTCGGCCGGCGGACAGGTCGAGTACGCCAACAACTGCCTGGCGTGCGAGCAGGTCCCGCTCTACGCGGGCGATCTGCACGTCGAGTGGTTCGTCGACGAGGTGCCGCTGGGTGATCTCAACCCGACCGCGACGCGCACGCCGCTGCAGGTCGACGTGATCCCTGCCGCGCCCGTGCTGCTCGCGCCGGGAGCGAGCGCGCTGGTCAGCGTGCCCGCGGCGCCGCCGGGAGCGCAGTTCGGCCTGATCGTCTACAAGGTCAGCGCGAGCCCGACGCTCGCCGGCCCCGACGTGACACACGACTTCGCGCAGTTCACCGTCGATGCACCGGTCCCGAGCACGATGGTGCCCTACTGCGATCCGGGTGTCGGCGGCGTGGTCGCCTGTCCGTGCAACAACCCGCCCGCGGGTTCCGCGCGCGGTTGCGACAACAGCGCGGCCACGGGTGGCGCGGCGCTGACGGCCTCGGGCGTGGCCAGCCTCGCGAGCGACACGCTCGTGTTCACGACCGCGGGCCAGAAGCCGACCGGGACGACGATCCTGCTGCAGGGGACGGCCTCGCTCGCCGCTGGTGCGGGGTTCGGCCAAGGCGTGCGCTGCGTCGGCGGGTCGCTGAAGCGGCTCTACCTCAAGAGCGCGAGCGGGGGCAGCATCACCGCGCCGTCGGGCGCGGACCTGCCGGTCTCGGCTCGCTCCGCCCTGCTCGGGGACAGCATCGCTCCGGGGAGCACGCGCTACTACATGGCCTACTACCGCGACCCGATCGTGCTCGGGGGCTGCTCGAGCAACTCGACCTTCAACGCCAGCAACTCCGGCAGCGTGATCTGGAACTGAGGCGGTGCGCAGCGGATCGACCCGCGATCCGCCTCGACCGATCCGACCGCGGAGGGCGCCAGCCACGGCGCCCTCCGCCTTTGGACGCCCTGGCCGCAGGTGGCTTTCGCGAGCGCCCACTCCCGGCGGAGCGGGATTCCCGGAATGGCTGTCTCGCGCTCCGGGCGCGCGCAGATCGGACTTCGGGAGGACACAGAGCGACGGCAGACGCCCCGCTGAACCTCCTCCCCCAGTCATCTGCCCAGGAATGCCCCCGATGAAGCCCTCGCCTGCCCTGTCCATCCTCGCCGCGCTGGCCGCCCCCGGCCTCTGCGCGCCGCTCTTCGCCCTGCAGACCCCTGCGCCGCACCCGAGCGAGCCGCTTCCCCAGCCGCCGACGGCCGTCAAGCTCCCCGCCGAACCGACGCCGGCCGTCGAGCTGCCCGTGCGCAACGCGCGCCCGGCCCTGACGGGTGCGACCGCGCCGGTCACCAAGGCCCAGCCGCGTCCCAAGCTGGCCGGTCTGCCGGCCTTCGACCGCAAGCACGTCTACCACAGCGCCGAGGACGACGGCACGCCCTGGGTGCGCGGCGAGACGTACAAGGCGCGCTTCGGCACCGAGGGCGCGAGCTACATCCCCTTCCTCGGCAGCGCCGCGCCGCGCAACTTCCCGCTCGACCTGCACCTGGCGAGCGTCAGCTTCGGCGGCGAACCGCAGGCCTTCGATGCCGCGGCCAAGGCCGAGTGCAGCGGCGAGAGCGTGCGCTACGAGCGCGGCAGCCTGAGCGAGGTCTACCGCATCGACGTCGACTCGATCGAGCAGACCTTCGTCTTCGACACGCTGCCCGCCGGCGCGCAGGGCGACCTCGTGCTGCGCCTCGCCGTGACGAGCGAGCTCGCCGGCCACGCGCTGGCCGACCGCATCGAGTTCGGGAACGAGCTCGGCGCCGTGCGCTACGGCCTCGCGACCGCGCTCGACGCGGACGGTGCGAGCGTCGCGGCCGAGACCACGCTGACCGAGCAGGGCCTCGAGATCCGCGTGCCCGCGCAGTTCGTCGCCGGCGCCAAGCTGCCGCTGACGATCGACCCGATCATCTCGACCTTCTCGATCGACACGGGCACGCCCAACGCCTTCCTGCCCGACTGCTCCTACGACCTGACCAACGGCTGCTGGCTGGTCGTGCACGAGGAGGTCTTCAGCGCGACCGACCACGACGTGGTCTGGCGCCGCATCGGCGTGCTCAACGGCCTCTCGCTGGGCAGCGGCTACGTCGACTCGAGCCTGAGCGCGTACTGGGCCAACCCGGCCTGCGCCAACAACAACGTGATGGACCGCTTCTTCGTCGTCGCGCAGGTCGGCATCCCGGGCAACGGCCCGCGCAAGATCTACGGTCGCACGGTGCAGGGCTCGAACGGCGCGCTGGGCACCACGCTCGACATCGGCGCCGAGGACCCCTTCGTCGACCTCGTCAACCCTGACGTCGGCGGCGATCCCTATGGCGCGCCCTCCTACTTCTGCGTCGTGTGGGAGAAGGAGTTCTCCGCCAGCGACCGCGACATCTACTACCGCATGGTCGATCCGGGCAACTCGCTCGCGAGCGCGATCCAGATCGTCGACATCAGCGGCAGCACGTACGACACGCACCCCTCGATCTCGAAGTCGGACGAAGGCGGCACCTGGAACGTCGTCTGGCAGCGCCGCAGCGTCAGCATGCCCTACCGCCAGGACATCCGCGGCGCGCGCATCGGCTGGGCCGGCAACACGGTCGCCAGCTCGTTCGCGATCGACTCCTCGCCGACGAGCACGGAGCTGCCCCAGGCCTCGACCTCCCTCAACGGCTCGAACCGCTGGGCCGTCGTCTACCAGTACGACTTCGGCAGCGACTGGGACGTCGACATGATCCTGATGGACGGCACGACCGTCACCGACACGGTCGACGTCACCGGTCTCGAGGTGATCGCGGGCAACCTGTCGACGCTGCTCGAGAACCAGGTCCACCCCGACGTCGACACCGACGGCTGGTCCTTCGCGGTCACCTACTCCGAGTCCTACCAGGGCAGCTCGTACGACTACGACGTGTACGTCTCGACGCTCGCCGCGGTCGGCAACCAGCTGCAGCTCTCCGAGGGCCACCGCCAGATCGCGGCCTCGACGACGCCCGAGAACAACCCCTCGATCGCGTCGGCCGACGGCTCGGGACTGGCCTGGCGCGTCGAGCTGATCGTGCTCGACGACGCGACCTCGCTCTCGACCTCGGGCAACATCGAGGGCGGCCTGTACGACAACGCGCTCTTCACGAGCTTCTGCAACCCGACCTTCGACGGCGTCGCGGCGTGCCCGTGCGGCAACAACCCGGCCGGCTACGGCCTGGGCTGCAACAACTCCGCGAACACGGGCGGCGCACAGCTGGTCGCAGGCGGCATCTCCTCGATCGGCAGCGACTCGATGTGGCTGGTGAGCCAGT
This sequence comes from Planctomycetota bacterium, assembly GCA_044229935.1. Classification (GTDB taxonomy): domain Bacteria; phylum Planctomycetota; class UBA1135; order UBA1135; genus JADJLZ01. Next base: position 68,488 of record JBGASC010000011.1, read on the forward strand.
TCATGCCCGCCACCGCGCTGACGGTCGTCAACCAGGGCAACGGCCTGCTGGCGAACTCGGTGAGCTTCGGCCAGGGCGTGCGCTGCGTCGGCGGAACGCTCAAGCGCCTCTACATCAAGACCGCGTCCGGCGGCGGCGTGAGCGTGCCGGCTCCGGGTGATCCGACGATCCACGCCCGCTCCGCCACCCTGGGCGACTCGATCAGCGCGGGGACCTCGCGCTCCTACTACGCCTACTACCGCGACCCGGTGGTGCTCGGCGGCTGCCCGTCGACGTCGACCTTCAACACGACGCAGTCGGTGCAGGCGATCTGGATCCCCTGAGGGAACTGGACCGGAACGCGCGCCGCACGCGGGAGCTCCCCGCGTGCGGCGCGCTGCTTTCGTCGGGGTCGTGGCGCGCCGCGTGTCGCGGCAACGTGTGACGCGCACGTGCGCGTCTCGTGCTCGATCGGAATCCGCGGGAAATCCTGTCCAGCCGCTCCGGTGAATGCAGGTCGGAACCTGGAGGGCGCCACACGGGCCCCTCCGCCAGCCCTCCTCCGACACGGAGCCCTTCCCATGAAGCTCGTCGCTGCACTTCCGTTCCTCGCCATGTTCTCCGCCTCGGCCCTCGCGCAGGAACCGCGCGTGGCCCGCCCGCTCCCGCCCGCCGATCTGACGAAGCGCCCGCCCGCGCCCGAGGCGCCGATCGAGAGCCACGCGCGCACTTTCCCTCGCGAAGCGCTGCGCACACCGCCCGCGTCGAACGCGACGAGCCCGATCACGAAGCAGGACACGGCAGCGCAGGCACCCGCGCTGCCGCCTTTCGACCGCAAGCACGTCTACCACAGCGCCGAGGACGACGGCACGCCCTGGGTGCGCGGCGAGACATGGGCGCGCGCTTCGGCACCGAGGGCGCGAGCTACATCCCTTCCTCGGCAGCGCCGCGCCGCGCAACTTCCCGCTCGACCTGCACCTGGCGAGCGTCAGCTTCGGCGGCGAGCCGCAGGCCTTCGATGCCGCGGCCAAGGCCGAGTGCAGCGGCGAGAGCGTGCGCTACGAGCGCGGCAGCCTGAGCGAGGTCTACCGCATCGACGTCGACTCGATCGAGCAGACCTTCGTCTTCGACACGCTGCCCGCCGGCGCGCAGGGCGACCTCGTGCTGCGCCTCGCCGTGACGAGCGAGCTCGCCGGCCACGCGCTGGCCGACCGCATCGAGTTCGGGAACGAGCTCGGCGCCGTGCGCTACGGCCTCGCGACCGCGCTCGACGCGGACGGCGCGCGCGTCGCGGCCGAGACCACGCTCGACGGCGGCGAAATCGTGATCCGCGTGCCCGCCGACTTCGTCGCCAGCGCCAAGCTGCCGCTGACGATCGACCCGGTCATCTCGACCTTCTCGATCGACTCGGGGGCGCCGCGCGACTTCAAACCCGACTGCGCCTACGACCTGGCGAGCGGCTGCTGGCTGGTCGTCTACGAGGAGGAGTTCAGCAGCACCGACCACGACGTGGTCTGGCGCCGGATCGGCGCGCTGAGCGGGCTGTCGCTGGGCAGCGGCTTCGTCGACTCCGTCTTGAGCGACTACTGGGCGCTCCCGGCCTGCGCGAACAACAACGCGGCGGACTGCTTCTTCGTCGTGGCGACGGTCGGCTTGCCTGCGGGCCCGCCCACCAGGATCCTCGGCCGCACGCTGCAGGCTTCGAACGGAGCGCTCGGTGCCACGCTCGACCTCGCCCCGGAGGATCCCTTCGTCCACCGCATCAACCCCGACGTGGGCGGCGATCCCTTCGGAAGCCTGCCGTCGTACTTCTGCGTGGTGTGGGAGAGGCAGTTCAGCACCACCGACCACGACCTCTACTACCGCATGGTCGACCCGAGCGGCGCGCTCGCGAGCTCGATCCAGGTCCTCGACATCAGCGCCGGCACCTTCGACGCCCACCCTTCGATCTCGAAGTCGAACGACGGGAGCACCTGGAACGTCGTCTGGCAGCGCCACAACGCGTCCGCGCCGAACCAGCACGACGTCCGCGGTGCCCGGATCGGCTGGTCGGGCTCGACGATCAACGCCTCGTTCCCGATCGACAACTCCTCCCAGGACACATACGAGCCGCAGGCCTCGACCTCGCTCGACGGTTCGAACCGCTGGGCCGTCGTGTACACGCACACGCTCGGCACCAACACGGACGTGGAGATGAAGCTGCTCGACGGCGCCACCGTCCTCGACGAGGTGGACCTGAGCGAGATGGAAGCGCTCGCAGGCAACCCCGGCTCGCAGTTCGAGTGGCAGTCCATGCCGGATGTGGACTCGGACGGCTGGTCCTTCGCGGTGACCTACGCGCAGTCCTTCAACAGCAGCCTCTCGGACCAGGACGTCTACGTGTCGACCGTTGCCGCCGTCGGCAACCAGCTGCAGCTCTCGGAGGGCCCGCGACAGATCGCCGGGACGATCTACAACGAGTACGGACCCTCGATCGCTTCGGCCGAAGGATCGGGTCTGGACTGGCGCCTGCAGCTGATCGTGCTCAGCAGCAACACGACGACCTCGACCACGATCAACATCCTCGGCGGTTTGTACGACAACGCGCTCTACACGAGCTTCTGCCACCCGGCCTACGACGGCGTGCCGGCGTGTCCCTGCGCCAACAACCCCGCGGGCTACGGCTACGGATGCGGCAATTCGGCCAACCCCGGCGGAGCACAGATGGTCGCGGGCGGCGTCTCCTCCGTGGGCAACGACTCGATGTGGCTCGTCAGCCAGTTCGAGCCCTCGAGCTCGTTGACCGTGATCTACCAGTCGGACACGCTGCTCGGCGCGCCGGTGCTCGCCGGACAGGGCGTGCGCTGCGTGGGCGGCGCGCTCAAGCGCCTCTACACCAGGAGCGCCAGCGGCGGAGCGGTGAGCGTCCCCGCTTCGGGCGACCCGAAGATCCACGTGCGCTCGGCGGCGCTGGGCGACACGATCGTCGCCGGCACACGGCGCTACTACTTCGCCTACTACCGCGACGGAAACGTGCTCGGCGGGTGCGCGCCGAACCTGGCCTACAACCTGTCGCAGACGGTGCAGGCGATCTGGATCCCCTGAACGGGGCGCGACGAGACGAGAAGAGACGAGACGCAACGCGCGGCGCGTCGGGAGATCCCGGCGCGCCGCGCTCGTGTGCAGGGAGCCCCGCGCGGTCTTCCCCGCGCGCTACTCGCCCGGAGCCTTGCAGCCGCCGTCGACCCAGGCCTGGAAGGCGCGCACGAACTCCGCGTGCGGAACCGGAACCGGCGTGCGGCCCTCGCCCGGCGCCCAGCCCCAGAGCACGAGCGGATCGCTCGTGACGTGCTCGAGCAGCTGCCCGGGCGTCTTGCCGCCGTTGCGCTTGGGATCGCGCAGCTGCTGCGCGAGCTCCTTCGGGCTCTTGCCCTGGAAGACCAGCGGCATGCCCTTGGTCGGCAGTTGCCAGCGCGGCGCGCCCGGCGGCAGGTGCGGGCCGTCGGTGTTCTGCGGCTGGTGGCACACGTTGCAGCGCATCGCGAAGCGTCCGACGCCGAGCGTGCCGCGCTGCACGTTCTGCGGGTGCGGCTGGCTCGTCTCGCCGACGAGCGGCGTGTCGCCCGCGGGATGGCAGTTCAGGCAGCGCGGGTGCTGGAGCACGCGGTAGACGACGTCCCAGCTCGCGGCGACGTTGCCGGAGCCCATCTGGCCCGCGGCGGAAGGCGTCGTCGACTCGCACTGCGCGAACAGGAACACGCACGACAGCGCGAACAGCGGCAGGATCGGGAGCTTCATGCGCGCAGGTCCTCCTCGCGGATCGGAAGGCGGCGGATGCGTTTGCCGGTCAGCTCGAAGAGCGCGTTGCACAGAGCCGGCGCCATCACCGGCACGCCCGGCTCGCCGATGCCGGTCGAGCGCTCGTCGCTGGGCACGATGTGCACCTCGACGGCCGGCATCTCGTTCACGCGCAGCAGCTTGTAGTCGTGGAAGTTCGACTGCTCGACGCGGCCGTCCTTGAGCGTGATCGCGCTGTAGAGGGCCGCGGTCAGGCCGAAGCCCACCGCGCCCTCGATCTGCGCGCGGATCGTGTCGGGGTTGACCACGCGGCCGCAGTCGACCGCGACGGTGTACTTGAGCACGCGCGGCTTGCCGTCCTCGAGCGCGACCTCGGCCACCGCCGCGACGTAGCTCTCGAAGGAGTGGTGCACGGCGAGACCGCGCGCGCGCCCCTTCGGGAGCGGCGTCCCCCAGCCCGCCTTCGACGCCGCGAGCTCGAGCACGCCGAGGTTGCGCGGCTTGCCCGCGAGCAGCTTGCGCCGCAGCGCGAGCGGATCGGTCTTCGAAGCGTGCGCGATCTCGTCGAGGAAGCTCTCGATCACGAACGCGGTGTGCGAGTGGCCGACCGAGCGCCACCACAGCGTCGGAACGCCGACCGTCGTCGTGTGCAGGTCGACCTGCAGGTTCGCGACGGCGTAGTCGGTGTCGGCCGAGCCCTCGACCGAGGTGCCGTCGATGCCGTCCTTGATGATGAAGGGCTCGAAGGGCGTGCCGACGATGAAGGACTGGCCGACGATCGTGTGCATCCAGCCCGTGAGCGCGCCCGCGGCGTCGAGCCCGGCGCGGATGCGGCTGTGCCACATCGGCCGGTAGTAGCCGCCGCGCATGTCGTCGTCGCGCGTCCAGACCAGCTTGAGCGGCGCCTGCGCGGCCTTCGCGATCTTGACCGCCTCGACGATGTAGTCCGCGGCGGGGTTCGCGCGCCGGCCGAAGCCGCCGCCGAGGAAGGTCGTGTGCAGCTGCACCTTCTTGGGATCCAGGCCCGCGACGGCGCTGGCCGCGGCGTGGTCGACCGTCTGGAACTGCGAGCCGGCCCAGATCTCCATCGAATCGGCACGCAGGTCGACGACGCAGTTGAGCGGCTCCATCGGCGCGTGCGCGAGGAAGGGCAGCTCGTACTCCGCGTCGAGCACGCGCGCGGCGGACTTCAGCGCGCCCTCGGGATCGCCGTCCTTGCGCGCGATCTTGCCCGGGCCCTGCGCGAGCCGCTTGTACTCCGCGCGCAGGCCGTCGCTGGACAACCCGGCGTTCGGCCCGAGGTCCCACTCGACCTCGAGCGCCGCGCGGCCCTTCTTCGCGGCCCAGAAGCCGGTCGCGATCACCGCCACGCCCGAGCCGACGTCGACGACCTGCTTCACGCCCGGCACGGCCAGGGCCGCGGCGGAGTCGATGTGCTTCGCCTTGGCGCCGAAGACCGGTGCGTGCTTCACGAGCGCCGTCAGCATGCCCGGCCGGTGCACGTCGACCGAGAAGACGGCGCTGCCGTTCGCCTTGGCGGCCGTGTCCAGGCGCTTGAGCGGCTTGCCGATCAGCGTGAAGTCCTTCGCGTCCTTGAGCTTGACGTCCGCGGGCGGCGCGAGCTTCGCTGCCGCGTCCGCGAGCTCGCCGTAGGCCGCGCGGCGCTTCGATGCGTCGTGGATCACGAAGCTCGTCGCCGTGCGGCACTCGCCCGCGGGCACGTTCCAGGCGTTCGCGGCAGCCTGCACGAGCAGCGCACGCGCGGCCGCGCCGGCCTTGCGCATCGGCTCGCTCATCGCGAACGTGCTCGTGCTGCCGCCGGTCATCTGGATGCCGAAGCCCGGGTGCGCGTAGACCGGATCGACCGGCGCGAACTCGAAGCCGACCTTCGACCAGTCCGCGTCGAGCTCGTCGGCGAGCAGCTGGCAGAGCGAGGTCGTCGGGCCCTGGCCCATCTCGGCCTTGTTGATGATCACGGTCACGCGGCCATCGGGCGCGATGCGCACGAAGGCGTTGGGTACGAACTCGGCGCCGGGCGCGGTGCCCGCGTCTGCTGCGTTCGCGGCGCGCGCGGCTCCGGGCAGGGTGAAGCTCACGAGCAGCCCGCCGCCGATCGCGGCCGAGACCTGCAGGAACTGCCGTCGCGCGAGGATCGGGGAGCTCATCGCTTCGCTCCCTTCAGCTCGTCGGCCGCGCGGTGGATCGCGCTGCGGATGCGCACGTAGGTCGCGCAGCGGCAGGCGTTGCCCGACATGCACGCGTCGATGTCCGCGTCGCTGGGCGCGTCGCTCTCGGCGAGCAGCACCGCCGCGCTCATGATCTGCCCGGGCTGGCAGTAGCCGCACTGCGGCACGTCGATCTCCGCCCAGGCCTTCTGCAGCGCCGCGACGACGGCGTGGCCCTGGACCTCGATCGTCGTGACGTCCTTGCCCGCCGCGGCCGAGACCGGCAGCACGCACGAGCGCACGGCGCGACCGTCCAGGTGCACCGTGCACACCCCGCACTGCGCCGCGCCGCAGCCGAACTTCGTGCCCGTGAGCTCGAGCGTCTCGCGCAGCACCCACAGGAGCGGCGTCGTCGGATCGACGTCCACCGTCCGCGTCTGACCGTTCACCCGGAACTCGATCGGCATGTTCGCTGCCTCCTCGAGCGCGAGGATAGCGAGCGGCGCTAGAGCAACCCAGCTTCCTTGAGGATGCGCTCCTTCTCCACCGCCAGCTTCTTCAAGGCCTCCATCGTCGCGAGCTCGCCGTCGGCGGCAGACATGCGCGACGGAGCCCCACAATCAGACCGAGGAACTACCCGCCAATCATCAGTGCAGCATCAAGTCTTCAAGATCATTGAGTGTGATTTGAATGTCGGTCATGAATTTGGACTCAAGCTCCTTCCTCCTCGACGTAGTGTTCTTCTGGGCGAACCCGAGGAGTGGAGTGATCAACACCAATCGCATTCGATTTGCCCGTTCACGTCCGAGGAAGATGCCGCATTCGAGGATCTTCTTATCCATGGCCTGAGTAGCGTCGGCGAGCAGATCGCCGGCTTTGTTACTATCAAGAGAAGACTGAACCACCTCACCATAAGAGTAGATAGCCACCCACAATTCCCTAAGGTGCTCGACCCTTGCATTATTGACTGCGGTCCTGCCTGAGAGTCGCACCGATAGAAAGTAGTTCGCGCCTAGGAGAACAGCTCCCGCAATCAGCCCCATGAGAAGCTTGTCGAGCAACAAGAGGCATACCTTCTCCTTGAAGCCGGATCGTGTATTGCCAGGCTCCGCTGCGGTCTTCCGAGGCTCCATGACAACTACTCGACTACTGCTTGCTCAAGCCGGCCAATGACCGAGCGAGTTCCGTTAGCTTCTTCAGGAACTCGTTGTTTGTAATAGACATCCCTGGCACCGTTGGCTCCGCGGGAGGATCGTAGGTTACCACATCCGAGCGCTCCCATGTCTTGCCATCGCTGTTGAGCACGAAGGCCCCTAGATTCTTGGATTTGCTGTCATGGATCTTGAGCTGAAGCTGCGGAGCGCTTCCCTCACGACGCGCTGCATCGAAGCGCACCGTATACCCCATTTCTTCAGAGTTCATGATAATAAATGGCTCTCCTCTTGGATCCACACTCGCGTGCACGCCAGCGCCATGTGGCTTCGACAACAACGAGATCCAAGGTTGACCAGAGCCCTGGTCCACTCCGGCGGTTAGAAGCGGCTGGCCCGATGTGTCGTAGAGTGCAAGAGAGACAACTCCATCACCGGGGCTAGAGCGAAGTGCCGCGCAGAGCTGGTCTTTGGTACCTCTAATGGCGAGCACTGTCGAACCATCATCCATTGCGACGAGCCCCCCCCTGATCTTCCCGTCCTTCTTCAGGACAAAGGAGCGAGCCTGCACCTCCTCAACAGAAAGGACTTGGCAACCACTTACAACGATTAACGATGCTAATGCCCCTACGAGCGCGAGTTGCCTCAGGATCACTTGGCTAGTCCAGTTGGAGATGTACATGGGTGGAATGAGCAGTTGCGTAGCTCCAGCAAGGAGGGAGAGTCTACAGCAACCCAGCTTCCTTGAGGATGCGCTCCTTCTCCACCGCCAGCTTCTTGAGCGCCTCCATCGCCGGCATCTCGCCGTCGACGGCCTGTCCGACGTACCTCTGCGTCACCTCGAGCAGCTCGTTGTAGACGGGCACGTTCCAGAAGTCCTGCATCGTCTCGACCGAGTCCGCGAACGGGCCGTTGTAGGGCGTCTGCTTGCGGAAGGCCTCGCTCTTCAGGATCTCCGCGCTCGCGGTGAAGCCCGCGGGCTTGGTGATCCACTTCTCCTGCGTCGAGCGCTTCTCGAACCAGGCGATGAACTGCTTGGCGAGCTCCTGCTGCTCCTTCGGCACGTGCGTCGAGATCGACATGCCCTGGCCGCCGAGCGAGGCGACGCGCTTGCCGGCGTGGCCGGGCACGACGGCGAAGCCGACCTTGTCGCCGAACTGCTTCTCGATGCCGGGGAAGAAGGCGAAGTAGTTGAGCAGCATCGCCGTCGAGCCGTTGGTGAAGGTCTGCAGCACCTGGCCGTAGTCGAGGCGCTCGGCGCCCTTGGGCCCGAGCTTCATCAGCTTCTTGAACTGCTCGATCGCGTCGACCGAGCCCTGCGTGTCGAGGAAGCCGACGACCTTGTTCGAGTCGTCCGCGTGCCACTTGCCGCCGTAGCACCAGAGCAGGTTCTGCACGCCCATCGTCAACCCGTCGTAGGAGCGGTCGCTCGGCAGCGCGCAGCCGTAGCGCTTCTGCTCGGGGCGGTTGAAGAACTCCGCCACCTGCACGAACTCGTCCCAGTCCGTCGGCACGGCGAGCTTGCGCTTGTACTTCGCCTCGAAGGCGGCCTGCTCCTTGGGATCGTCGAACCAGTCCTTGCGGTAGGCCATGCCGATCGCGTCGGTCTCGCAGGGCGCCGCGAACCACTTGCCGCTGCCGCCGGGGTACTCGCACAGGTACTTCGCCGCGCGCGGGTGGATCGTGTTGAGGTCGACGACGGTCTTGAGCCAGTCGGTCAGCTCGACGTAGAGCCCCTTGGTCGCGCCGCGCCCGATCCACTGGCTGTCGCCGATGACGATGTCGAACTTCGTGCGCGCGCCGCCGAACTCGAGGAAGACCTTCTCCTGGTAGGAGCCGAGCGGGATCTGCTCGACCTTGACCGCGATGCCGGTCTCCTTCTCGAAGTCCTTGCCGAGCTCGGCGAGGCCCGAGGCGGGTTCCCACTGGAACCACCACACGGTGATCGACTTCGCCGCGGAGGAGGCCGGCGTGTTCGCGGCGGAGCCCGCGGGCTCGCGCGACTCCTCCTTCGAGCAGGCGGCGAGCGGGAGGGCGAGGAAGAAGGCGCTGACGAGGGCTTGGAGCTTCATGATTGGGGGGAACCTGGAGCGGGAACGCGGGACGCAAGGCGCGCGAGCAGCTCGTGCGCGCAGGCCTCGGCGAACGCGGGATCGTTGATGTGCTGGTCGAGCTCGAGGAGCGGGACGGAGCCGCGCGTCTCGCGCAGCCCCTCGAGGAGCTCGCGCCGCGCGGCGGGATCGTCGAAGGGCTGTCCGGCGCGGTCGAGGGCCGACACGCCGCGCAGCGGGAAGAGGAGCGCGCACGGACCGCGCGCCGCAGCGAGCTTCGCGCCGATCGTGCGGCCGAGCGCGCGGCACTCCGACGGCGTCGTGCGCATCAGCGTCACGTTGGCGTTGTGGCGGTAGAACAGGCGGCCGCGGAAGCGCTCGGGCACGCTCTCGGGCCCGTGGAAGTTGACCATGTCGAGCGCGCCGACGCTGACCACCTGCGGGAGGCCCGCGCGGCCCGCGGCGCAGAGGCGCTCGGGCCCCGCGCTCAGGAAGCCGCCGACGAGCTCGTCGGCGAGCTCCGTGGTCGTCAGGTCGAGCACGCCGGCGAGCATCCCGCTCGCGGCGAGCGACTCGAGCGTGCGCCCGCCGCTGCCGGTCGCGTGGAACACGAGCACCTCGCAGCCGGCGGCCTCGAGCACCGCGCGCGCGCGCTCGACGCAGGGTGTCGTCACGCCGAACATGCTCGCGGCGACGAGCGGCCTCTCCCCGCCCGGGGCGGGCGGGAGCGCGCCGTGCACCATGCCGCTCAGCGCCTGCGCCGCGCGCGCCAGCACGACGCGGCTGACGCGGTTGAGGCCGGCGATGTCGACGACGGAGTTGAGCATGAGGATGTCGCTGCTGCCGACGTAGTGCGCGACCTGGCCCGAGGCGAGCGTGCTGACCATCAGCTTGGGCAGGCCGATCGGCAGCGCGCGCATCGCGGCCGTGCCGATGGTCGTGCCCGCGCCGCCGCCGATCCCGAGCACGCCCTCGAGCTCGCCGCGCGCACAGAGGCGCAGCGCGAGCACCTCGGCGCCGCGCGCGGCCGCCGTGACCGCCTCGCCGCGGTCGCCGCGCGCGCGCAGGGCCGCCAGCGTCGTGCCCGCGGCGGCGAAGAGCTCCTCGCGCGGCACGTCGGCCGCGAGCGCGGGCTCGCCCAGGCAGCCGGTGTCGACCAGCCGCACCGCGACGCCGCTCGCGCGCAGCAGATCGCGCAGGTAGCCGGCCTCGGCGCCTTTGGTGTCGAGCGTGGCGAAGAGGAGGACCGTCACGGGGCGGACATTAGATCGCCCGGCGCGGATCAGGGGAAGCCGAGCAGGCGCAGCTGTTGGTCGACGCGCTGACGCTGGAGCTCGGCGAGCGACTGCGGGTCGAGGCGACCCTCGATCTCGATGCGGTCGAAGATCACCGGCAGCTCGCTGTGGATGAAGAAGCCCGGGTGGCCCGAGAGCCGCTTGCCGACCGGCAGGTCGAGGCGGTCCTGGCCTTCGAAGCGCGTCGCGACGGTCTGGCCGTCGTGGCGGATCTCGATGTCCCAGTACTTGTCGAAGTCGAAGGTGGGCCGGTCCTCCGGGGTCTTGTTGCGCAGGTCGTTCGACTTCACGTCCGCGACGCGGATGTCGCCGCTGGGGTTGCAGGCGATGTAGCTGTCGTGCCCGTCGTCGCAGACGAGGAAGTTGAAGCGCGGCGAGACGTAGGCCTTGTTGATCTCCTCGTAGCGGAACTTGTAGCGCACGCTGAGCGGCGCGACGAAGGCCGGGGCACAGCGGTAGAAGACCGAGCCCACGCCGCGCAGCGTGCCGCGCACGAGCTCGAACTTCGAGTCGCGCTCGGCGATCCCGATCGGCGGCATCTTGCTGCGCACCGCGCCCATGTAGTTGGGGACGCGCAGCCAGTCCGCCATCTCCTCCGCCGCGTCGAACTCGTACACGAGGCGGCCGCGTCCCTCGCCCAGATCGGTCCATTGCCCGTGCAACAGCGCGGCCGCGCCCTTCGCACGCTGCTGCTCCAGGAGGCACAGGCTGGCGAACTGGCGCAGCGCGTCGATGCGGCGCTCGAGCAGCCCGCTGCCCGCGTGCGCCGCGAGCAGGCTCTTGACGCGCTCCAGTCGCGCGCCGGCCTCCTTCTCGTCGCGCGGCAGCGGCAGTCGCGAGAGCTCGTACAGCTCGCGCGCGAGCTGCGCGGTCTTGAGCAGCGCGGGGCAGCTCTTGCCGTCCTCGCGCAGCTCCTTGGCGCCGGGCGCGTCGTCCTTGAGCAGCTTCTCCCAGCGCGCGTCGCCGGCGAGCAGGTAGGCGTAGAAGCGCGCCCAGGGCTGCGCGCTGCCCTGCTGCTCCTTCTTCGCCGCGACCTTGGCGATCTCGTACGGATCGACGCTCGCGAGCGGGATCGAGGGCAGGCCGAGCTTGTTCTCGCCCAGCTTGACCAGGCCGTTCTCGACGCCTAGGACGGGGGCGAGCACGTCCTTGCCCTTGTGCTTGAAGGCGAGCTTGCCGCCGCCGGACTGCAGCGTGGCGAGGTAGCCGTCGCGCAGCTTGACGAGCTCGGCCAGGCGCGCGCACTCGCGTGCGCTGCGCTCGGGCCAGGGCGCGTCGTGCGCGATCTCCGCCAGCGCGCGCAGCGCCGAGGTCGCGCCCTCGAGGTCGCCCTCGCGCGCCTGGGCCAGCGCCAGCGCGAGCTGCGCCTCCGCATCGTCGGCCGCCGGCGCGAGCAGGCGCGGCGCGAAGCTCTCGGCCGCGAGCGCAGTGGGCGACTTCGTCTCGGCGGCCGGCGAAGCCGAGGCCGGATCCGCGGCCGCGCCGCTGGCCGGTGCGGCTCCGGCGCCGGCGAAGAGCGCGTCGATCGGCGCGCGGTCGGCCTTCTGCCCCGGATGCGTGCGCTCGAAGTCGGCGCAGACCCAGCGCAGCGCATCGCGCGAGAGCGCGGCGAGGTCCGTGCCGGCGAAGGCACGCTGCAGGTCCTCCGCGCCGCCGCGCCCGCGGAAGGCCGCCTGCACGAAGGCCAGGAAGGGCTTCCGGTACAGGCCCTGGCCGCCGTCGAACAGGTAGTGCACCCACAGGTCGCACTGCGCGAAGTAGGCCGCGCCCAGCTCGTCGTTCTCGGGCTCGGGGAGGCCGAGCGTCTTCGCGCGCGCGGCGACGGACTGCGCGTACGCGTCCCACGAGCGCAGCTCCGCCAGCTGATCGGCCGGCAGCAGCACGGCATCGCGCACCGCCGCGCGCGGGAGCAGATCGACGAGCCACTTCGACGAGCTCGCGCGCAGCGCGTGCGCGTCGAGCGCCGCGGGCTCCGTGCCGGTGTGCATCGCGAGGTACAGCGCGAGCCCTTCGTAGAGCCAGATCGAGCCCGGCCGGTTGCCCGGCACGCCGAGCCAGGCGTGCTGCAGCTCCTTCGCCACCTGGTAGAGCAGCGCGCTGCGCTTGGCGTGCGGCGGCGTGTCGGTCGCGAAGGGATCCTCGTAGCTGACCGCGAGCTGCAGCTGGTAGTCGTAGGTCGTGCCCGCGACGTAGCCGGTCGGGTCCTGCACGAAGCGCGCGAAGTTGTCGAGGTCGCCCTTGGAGGCGAGCACCGCGCAGGCGGTCACCGGCTGCTCGGCGCGGCGCACCAGTGCCGCCGGCGTCGCGATGCGCGACTCGAACTGCTCCGAGAGACGCGCGACGAACGGCTGGTAGAAGCCGGTGATGCGCGCGGCGTAGCCCGGATCGTCCTTGGCCGGGCGCTGCACGACGAAGACGAAGCCCGGCGCGGGACGCTCGAGCGTCCAGGCGATCTTGGAGAAGTAGCCGTGCTTGGCGAGCTTCCGCTCGAACTGCCAGATCCAGCGCTCGCGCGGATCGGCCTTGATCGCGGCGATGCGCGGCGCGACGCGCGCGCGCTCGGCGGCCCAGCGCTGGCGCACGGCCTCGAGCTCCGGCGCGGAGAGCGTCTTGCCGTCGTAGGCCTTGTACTCGTCGAGCGCGTACAGCTCGTGGAACTCGGTCAGGCTGGCGGACTCGAAGCCCTCGAGGTCCTTCTCCGCCGAGAACGGTCGGCCTTGCGCCGCCGCGAAGAGCAGCGCGCTGGAGATCACGAACGCGAGCAGCGTCCGCCACCACGAAGGGAAGGTTCTGGCGTGCATGGGAGTGCAGAGTCTAGCGAGACCGGCCCCAGGCTCGCGCCTGCGCGGACGCGGGTCGCGCTCAGGGGAAGCCGAGCTTCTTGAGCTCGCCGGCGGCCCACGTGCTGCGCAGCCGGTCGAGCGAGCTCGGGTCGAGACGGCCCTCGATCTCGACGCGCTGGAACACGACCGGGAGCTGCGAGTGCACGAGCAGCGTGACGCTCCCGCGCGTGAGCTGGCCGGCCGGCAGCGTCGCGCGCGGCTTGCCCTGCAGCTTCGCGGCGAGGTTCGTGCCGTCGTAGGCGAACTCGATGTTCCAGTCCTTGCCCCAGTCGAAGGTCGGGCGATCGGGCGTCAGCTTGCCGCGCACGTCGAAGTGCGCGTGGTCCTCGACGTAGAGGTCGCCGGTGGGCGGGCTGCGGTAGGCCGAGTCCTGCTCGTCGTCGCACAACAGCCAGGCGAAGTACGGCATGGTGTAGCTCGTCTTGACCTGCAGGTAGCGGAACGAGTAGCGCAGCGTCACGGGCCCGAAGAACCCGACCGCGAGCCGGTAGGCCGCCGAGCCCGCGCCGCTGAAGGCGCCCTTCGCGACCGTGAAGTGCGTCGCGCTCTCGTCGATCCCGATCGCGCCCATCGAGTCGCGCTCGCTCTTCTGGAAGCCGGGCACCGCGATCCAGTCCTGTTCCTCGGCCGGATCGTCGAACTCGTAGACGAGCTTGCCGCGCTCGTCCGCGAGCGGGGTCCACTTGCCGTGCAGGAGCGCGCCCAGCCCCTTCTCGCTCGCGCGCGCGGCCAGCGCGGACAGCGCGAGCTGCCGCAGCGCATCGAGGCGCCGCACGAGCAGGCCCGAGCCGTTGCCCGCGGCGAGCAGGGCGCGCACGCGCTCGAGGCAGGCCGCGGCGGGCTTCTCCTCGCGCGGCAGCGGCTGGTGCGAGAGCTCGTAGAGTTCGCGCGCCACGCGCGCCGTGCGCATGCGCCCGCGGTACTCCTCGGCGTCGGCGCGCAGCTCCGCGCCGCCCGCGCCGGCTTCCTTGGCCAGCCGCTCCCAGCGCGCGTCGCCACCGAGCAGGCAGGCGAAGGCGCGCGCCCAGGGCTGCGCCTCGCCCTGCATCTCGCGCGAGGTCGCCGCGCGCGCGACGAGCAGCGGATCGATCTCCTGCAGCGCGAGCGAGGGCAGGCCGAGCTGATTGCTGTGCAGGCGCACGCGCGTGCCCTCGACCGACTCGATCACGACCGGCAGGTCGTGGCCCTTGTACTTGACGAGCAGCGGCTCGCCGCTGGACTGCAGGTAGGCGAGCAGGCCGTCGCGCAGCTTGCGCAGCTCGACGATGCGCGCGGCGTCGCGCGCGAGCGTCGCGGGCCAGGGCGCGGCGGGAGCGCGCGCGACCAGCGCCTGCAGGTGCCGCTGGCTGCCGTCGAGATCGCCGTCGAGCGCCTCGAGCAGCGCCAGCGCGGCCTCGGCCTCGAGATCGTCGGCGTCCGGCGCGAGCATCGAGGGCGTGAAGCTCGGCGGCACGAGCGCGAGCGCGCCGGGCGCCGCGGGCTGCGCGAACGCGCCGCCGGAGTGCGCCGGTCCCGCCGCGGCCTTGGGGAAGAGCGTCTCGATCCCCGCGCGGTCGACGAGCAGCCCGGGGTGCAATCGCTCGTGCTGGTCGCAGGCCCAGCGCAGGAAGTCGCGCGAGAGCAGCGTCGGATCGAAGGCGACGAAGGCCTTGCGCAGGTCCTCGGCGTCGCCCTTGCCGCGGAACGCGGCCGCGACGAAGTCGAGGTAGGGCTTGCGGTACGCGCCCTGCGCGCCGTCGACGAGGAAGTGCGCCCACAGGTCGCACTGCGCCACGAAGGCGCGCGCGATCGCCTCGTCGCCGGGCACGGCTGCCTCGAGGCGAGCGGCGCGGTCCTCGACCTTCTCGCGGAAGTCCTTCCACGAGCGCAGCGCGGCGAGCTCGTCGACCGGCAGGAGCAGCACGTTGCGCGCCGACGCGTCGCCGAGCAGCGCGACCAGGTTCGCGAGCACGTCCGGCCGCAGCGGACGCTGCGCGAGCGACTGCGGGTCCGCGCTGTCGTGCGCCGCGAGCAGGAAGGCCAGGCCCTGGTAGAGCCAGATCGAGCCCGGCCGGTTGCCGCTGACGCCGAGGTAGGCCTGCTGCAGCTCCTTCGCGACCTGGTAGAGCAGGCTCGCGCGCCGCTGCGGCGCCGGAACGTCCGCGTCGTCGGGATCCTCGCAGGCCAGCGCCAGCTGCAGCGTGTAGTCGTAGGCGGTGCGCCCCGCGTCGTCGCCCGGATCGCGCACGGTCGCGAGCACCGTCTCGAAGTCGCCGCGCGAGGCGAGCACGGCGAAGGCCGTCAGCGGCTGGTCCGCGCGCCGCTCCAGGTGCGCGGGCTTGGCGACGAGCTCGACGAAGTTTGCCTCGAGCCGTTCGACGAAGGGCAGGTAGAACTCGCGCAGGCGCTTCTCGCGCGCCGGATCCGCGCGCTCGGGTTTCTGCAGCACGAGCACGATGCCGGGCGACGGACGCGAGACCGCGCAACCGAGCTTGCCGAAGGCGCTGCTGCGCGCCAGACGCTTGCCGAACTGCCAGACCCAGCGCTCGCGCGGGTCCGACTCGAGCACGGCGATGCGCGCCGCAACGCGCTCCTTCTCCGCCGTCCAGCGCTGGCGCAGCGCGGCGAGCTCCTCCTCGCTGACCTCCTTGCCATCGAGCGACTTGAACTCGTCGAGCGAGTACAGGTCCGCGTACTCCGAGAGATCGCGTGCCTCGAAGCCCGGCAGGTCGCGCTCGGGATGGAACACGTGCGCCGACTGCGCGGACGCGGGAGCGGCCAGCGCGCCGACACAGAGGGCCAGCGCGCCGAGGGCGCTCCTGACGATTGCGAGCGTCATGGCTCGGATCGTAGCCGCTACCATGGGTCCATGTCGAAACCCCGCACGTCCCCCGCTCGGGCCGTGGTCGAGGCCGCGCAGCGCGCGGACCGCCGCGCGCTCGAGCGCCTGGTGCAATCGGGCGCCGACCTCGATGCGAGCTGGCGCGGCTACCGCGCGCTGCACGCGCTGATCCAGGAGGATCCGCACGCCGAGGGAGCGAGCGCTCCGGAGGAGCGCCTGCCCTGCCTCGTCTGGCTGCTCGAGCACGGCGCGGATCCGGAGCTCGCCGGCGCCTGGCCTCCCGCGCGCGCCCTGCTCGTCGCGGCCTTCAGCGGCGAAGCGCGCTACGTCGAGGCGCTGCGCGAGCACGGAGCGCGCGTCGACGTCTTCGCGCGCGCCGCGCTCGGCGACCTCGCCGGCGTCCAGCGCGAGCTCGCCAAGGATCCCTCGCTCGCGACCGCGCGCGACGGCGGAGCGCTGACCGCGCTGCAGTGCGCCGCGGCCTCGCGCCTGGGCAGGCACGACGCGAAGCTCGCGAAGAACCTGCTCGCGATCGCGACGCTCCTGCTCGACGCCGGCGCGGACCCCAACGCGAGGACGAAGAGCTGGAGCCACGAGGTCGACACGGCCTACTTCGCCTGCAATGCGAACAACCCGGCGCTGCTCGAGCTGCTGCTCGCGCGCGGCGCGGATGCGACCGCCGCGCTGCCCTCGGCCGCCTGGCGCAAGACGATGGAGCTCGCCGAGATCTGCCTCGCGCACGGCGCGCGCATCGACGACGCGCGCGCCGAGGGGCGTGCGCTCGTGAACGAGCTCGTGAGGTGGGGACAGGTGACGCCGGCCTTGTGGCTGCTCGAGAAGGGCGCCAGCCCGAACCTCCCCGACGAGCGCGGCTGGACGGCGCTGCACCAGGCCGCGTCGCGCGGCAACGAGCGGATGATGAAGGCGCTGCTCGCCGCAGGTGGAGATCGCACGCGCAAGGACGCGAACGGCCACACGCCGCTCGCGATCGCGGTGCTCGCGCGCAAGGCGAAGATGGTCGAGCTGCTCGGGGCGCGCTGAGTGCGTGCGGTGCGTGCCAACGGCACGTGCTGACTGCATTCGCGAGCAGCACACGCCGACAGCACACGCCGCACCTCGACTACGCACTCCGCCTCTGCCGAACTTCGTACTCGCCGCACGCGCGAATGAAGGACTGGTCACCGCGCGCCGCGTCTCCATCGGGGAAGCTGGAGGGACCATGCGCACGCTCCCCCACCTCGCGATCCCCGTCCTCGTCCTCGCCGGCAGCGCAAGCGCGCAAAGCCTGCAATTCCAGCCGCGCGTCGATTTCGATTTCGCGGCCGAGATGCCGCGCCAGATGGCGATGGCCGACTTCGACCACGACGGCAACCTCGACCTCGCGGCGACGAACCTCGGCGCGGGCGGCGGGCGCATCGACATCCACTTCGGCGACGGCAACTCGGACTTCAGCTCGAGCTACGAGATCCCGCTCGTCTCGGCCGAGGCCCTGGGCATCGGCGACTTCGACGGCGACGGATGGATGGACATCGCCGCGGGCATCACCGTCTGGGCGCACCAGGACGTCTACCTCTTCCGCAACGACCACCTCGGCGGCTTCACCTACACGGGGTCGGTCTACCCGCTCGCCTACGGGCCGATGGGCATCGCGAGCGCCGACTTCAACGGCGACGGGAAGCTCGATCTCGCCGTCGCGTCGACCTCGAGCTCGGCCGTGCTGACCTGGTTCCCGGGCAACGGCAACATGAGCTTCGGTGCCGGAATCCTCGTGCCCTCGACGTACAACAACGCGGCGGAGCGCCTGATCGCGGCCGACTTCAACAACGACGGCAAGCCCGACCTGGCGATGGCGCACACCAGCGGGCTGCGCGTGTTCCTCAATCCGCTGCCGGGCTTCCAGTTCCAGAACAGCTTCGACCTGCCGGTGATCGAGCACTTCATGAGCCTCGCCGCGGTGGACCTGACCGCCGACGGCAAGCTCGACCTGGTCGCGCTCGGGGACTCGGGTCACGTCTCGGTCTGGGGCGGCGCGGGTGACGGGACCTTCGCTCTGCTGCACGACTACAGCTTCAGCGGCTACTCGCGCGACCTGCGCGTCGGCGACCTCGACCGCGACGGCCTGCCCGACCTGATGATCGCCTCCTTCGGCGGCATCCAGCTCTTCCGCGGCCTGGGCGGCGGCGCCTTCAGCGGCCCGCAGACGGTGGCGAGCGGCGCCGAGCCGATGGCCGCCGCGCTGGGCGACTGGAACGGGGACGGCTGGCTCGATCTCGCGGTGGCCTGCAACAACTACGCGGGCCAGGCCTACCTCTCGGAGCACACGCAGATCCCGCCGCCGGCGATCCGCACGATCTGCGTGCCCGGACAGAACGGCACGAGCGCGTGCCCGTGCGCGAACCCGCCCGTCGGCGCGAACCGAGGCTGCGACAACAGCTCGGCCACGGGCGGAGCGACGCTCGTCGGCAGCGGCAACGCGCAGCTCGCCGCCGACACGCTCGTGTTCACGACCAGCGGCGAGAAGCCGAGCGCGACCAGCATCGTGCTGCAGGGCACCTCGCGCAGCGCGAGCGGCGCGGTCTTCGGCCAGGGCGTGCGCTGCGTCGCAGGTTCGCTCAAGCGCCTCTACGTCAAGAACGCCGTCGGCGGCGCGATCAGCGCGCCCGCGGCCGGCGATGCGCACGTCGCCGCGCGCTCCGCGGCGCTGGGCGATCCGATCGCGGCCGGCACGCGGCGCTACTACGGCGTGTACTACCGCGATCCGACCGTGCTCGGCGCGTGCGCCGCGACCGACACGTTCAACGTCAGCGCGCAGCTCGACGTGTTCTGGCAGAACTGAGGCGGCTCCGCGCCGGAGCAGCGTCCGCGACGGCGTTCGTGGCGGCGCACGCGGGCGTTCTCGGCTCCCTCCTGGCCGCTTCCGCATGCATCGACTAGCATCGGATCGAAGGCGCGCCGTCAGCCGCGCCCCGCTCCCCCTCCCTCCGCCTCCCCCGCGGAGCCTCTCCCATGTCCATGCTCCTGCGCGCAGCCGCGCTCGGCTGCGCGTGCGTCGCCGTCGCCAGCGGCGTGCGCGCCCAGAACCTCGAGATCCACACGATCAACGTCGGTTGGGGCAGCTCCGTGTTCGTGCGCGGGCCCGACGGAACGACCGTGCTGCTCGAGGCGGGCGACACGGGCAAGGGAACCGCGCGCGTCGTGCCCTACCTGCAGGCGATCGGCGTCGCGCCCGCGAGCGGCCTCGACTACACGATCGTCGGCCACCAGCACTGCGACCACCTCGGCGGTCTCGACGAGGTCGTCGCCGCCGGCTACGACGTGCACCTGGCCAACTTCGACAACGGCTCGAACTACACGACCAGCTGCGTGACGCAGTGGAACGCCGCGGCCGCGAGCACCTCGGCCGGAGCACCGGTCGCGATGCCGCTCAGCCTGCAGCTGCCGCTGGGCAACGGCGCGCGGCTGGTCTGCATCGCGCGCAACGGCGCGATCCTGGGCGGACAGACCGTCGGCGTCAGCGACGAGAACGACCGCTCGATCGCGGTGCTCGTGCAGTACGGCGGCTTCGACTACCTCTGGGCCAGCGACCTGGGCGGCGGCAACCCCGACACGGCCTGCACCGGCCGTTCGACGTCGCAGATGGACGTCGAGAGCCTGGTCGTGCAGGCGATCCTGCCCGGCGGCGCCGCGCCGCTGATCAGCGAGGGCGGCATCGACGCGCTCTACGTCAGCCATCACGGCAGCGAGAGCAGCACGAACAAGAACTGGATGAACCACGCCGCGCCGGCCGTCGCGCTGATCTCGACGGGCGCCGGACAGAGCACGGGCTGGGACATGCCGCGCATCGACGTGGTCGAGCACGTGCTCCAGGCGCAGTCGGCCTGCATCAGCGTTCCCGCGACGCTCGTGCTGCAGACCGAGGAGGGCGCGCCGGCCGGATCCTCGACCAGCCACGCGGGCTACTGCGTCGGCGACATCGTGCTGACGACGGGCGGCACGGCGAGCTTCACGGTCTCGGCCAACGGCCACGTCTCGCAGGGACCGAACGAGCTCGTCGCCTCCGCGCTGCCGCGCACCTTCGCGCTCGACGACGTGACGCTCGATACCACGCCGCCCGCCGCGCCGCAGGGACTGCACGCCAGCGCGACCAGCGGGCACATCTCGCTCGCCTGGAGCGCGAACAGCGAGCCCGACCTCGCGGGCTACTTCGTGTTCCGCTCGAACGCGTGGAACGGGACGTACACGCAGCTCAACGCCGGAGCGCTCGCCGCGACGGGCTACACGGACCTCGATGTCGGCGGCGGAGCGACGTACTTCTACGAGCTGCGCGCGGTCGACCACGCCGGCAACCCCTCGGGCTTCAGCGCGATCGCGCGCGCGCGCGTTCCGCGGCCGAGCGGCAAGCCCTGGATCAACGAGCTGCACTACGACAACGCCGGCAGCGACACGGGCGAGTTCGTCGAGATCGCCGGTCCCGCGCAGACCTCGCTCGCGGGCTGGCAGCTGTGGGCCTACGACGGCGCGACGGGAATGCCCTACGCGGTGCGCGGGCTCTCGGGCACGCTGCCCGCGCAGCAGAACGGCTTCGGCACGCGCTCGTTCGCGTTCCCGGGCCTGCAGGACGGCGCACCCGACGGAATCGCGCTGATCAACGCGCGCGGCGAGGTGGTCGAGTTCCTCAGCTACGAGGGCAGCTTCGTCGCCGCGGGCGGGCCGGCGCTGGGGACGGGCTCGACCGACATCGGCGTCAGCGAGAGCCCGAACACGGCGAGCGGTCTCGCGCTGCGCCGCACCGGCAACGGCTGTCGCGCGGCGGATTTCACCTGGCAGATGCCCGCGCAGGCCTCGCCCGGCGCGATCAATGCCGGGCAGAGCTTCGCCGGCGACTGCCCATAGCGCGACCCGCGTTTCCGCCGCGCCGCGGACTTCCGCTCCTCCGTCCGCTTGCGCATTCGCGCGCGCGCCGCCACGCTGGTCGCACGCCGCGCCGGGCGCTTCGCCCGCGGCGGCTCTCCGTCCCCCCGCGCACCGCCGCCATGCACAAACTCGTCGTCTTCGCCGCCTCGCTGGTCGCCTCCGCCTCGCTGGTCCTCGCGCTGCGCTCCGGCGCGCAGCAGGCCGACGCCAAGCCGATCACGATGGGCGACGGAGCGCAGCGCTACGAGTGGGTCAGGAACTGGCTCGAGCTGCCGGAGAAGAAGGACCTCGGCAACACGCACGGCGGCATCGTCGTCGACGCAAAGGGCCAGATCTACGTCAACACCGACACGACCCGCGCGATCCTCGTCTACGCGAAGGACGGCAAGTTCCTGCGCAGCTTCGGCGAGGAGCTCGCCGGCGGCGTGCACGGCATGCTGCTCGCGAAGGAGGGCAACGAGGAGTTCCTCTACCTCGTGCACCACGCGCGGAACGAGGCGCGCAAGCTGACGCTCGAGGGCAAGACGCTCTGGACGATCCCCTGGCCGCAGGAGTCGGGCAAGTACGCCAAGGCCGACGAGTACCACCCGACCAGCCTCGCGCTCGCGCCCAACGGCGACATCTTCATCGCCGACGGCTACGGCAAGTCGTGGGTGCACCGCTACGACAAGGACCGCAAGTACATCGCGAGCTTCGGCGGACCGGGCAGCGAACCGGGACAGATGAACACGCCGCACGGTCTGGCGATCGACACGCGCACCAACCCGCCGACGCTGCTCGTCGCGGATCGCGCCAACCACCGCCTGCAGGTGTTCGATCTCGAGGGCAGGTTCCAGAAGGTGATCGAGGGCTTCCGCCTGCCCTGCAGCATCGACATCCAGGGTGAATACGCCGCGGTCGCGGACCTCGCGGGGCGCGTGACGATCCTCAACGGCAAGAACGAGGTCGTGACGCAGCTGGGCGACAACCCCAACGAAGGTCTGCGCGCGAAGAACGACGTGCCGCGCGAGCAATGGCAGGACGGCCTCTTCACCGCGCCGCACTCGGCGCGCTGGGACGCCGAGGGCAACCTGTACGTGATGGACTGGAACTACCTCGGCCGCATCAACAAGCTGCGGCGCGTGAAGGGCTGAGCCCGCGATCCGCGAACATCCGTGCCCGCCACGGTTTTCCGTCGATCTGCCTGAAAAACCGTGGCGGGCTTGGAATTTCGCTGAACAACCGTGGCGGGCACGGATGTTCGATGAAAAACCGTAGCGGGCACGGATGTTCGCGGATCAGGCGA
This sequence comes from Planctomycetota bacterium, assembly GCA_044229935.1. Classification (GTDB taxonomy): domain Bacteria; phylum Planctomycetota; class UBA1135; order UBA1135; genus JADJLZ01. The sequence goes on from JBGASC010000011.1 coordinate 90,769, forward strand.
GCGACAGGGCCTCGGTCGCGTCGCCGATGCGCACCTGCGGGGCGCCCATCCGGTCGCACAGCGCGAGGTGCAGGCGGTTGACCGAGGTCTCGTGCTCGAGCACGAGCTCGCGAGCGCCCTGGACGCCCAGCGCGCTGCCGCCGACCAGCACGATCGGGAGGTCGTCGTGGTTGTGGCGGTTGCCGTCGGAGATCCCGCTGCCGAAGACGACGAGCGAGCGCGAGAGCACGCTGCCCTCGCCTTCCTTCGCGGCACGCAGCTTCTCGACGAAGGCCGCGAAGGCCGTCGAGTGGAAGCGGCAGATCTTCTCGTACTGCGCGAGCTTGGTCGCGTCGCCGCCGTGGTGCGACATCTCGTGGTGTCCCTCGGGCACGCCGGCGAAGGGGTAGCTGCGGTTGGTGCCCTCGTTCGCGACGAGGAAGGTCAGCACGCGTGTCGTGTCGGTCTGGAAGGCCAGCGCGGCGAGCTCGTACATCACGCGCAGGTGCTCGGCATGGTCGGCCGGCACGCCCGCGGGCTGCGGCGGGAGCGCGCCCGCGCCCGGCTGCGCGGCGGAATCGGCCGAGAGCCGCTCGATGCGCCGCTCGAGCTCGCGCACGCCGTCCTGGTACTCGGCCAGCTTGCGCCGGTCCTCGGAACCGAGCGATCCCTCGAGCGACTTCGCGTCCGCGCGCACCCAGTCGAGCACGCTCTTGCGCCGCCGCGCACGCTGTTCGCGCGTCTCGACGAAGGCGGGATCGTCCTGGTCGAGGAAGAGCCGCTCGAAGACCACGCGCGGATCGTGCTCCTTGCCGGCGGGCGTGCGCGGGCCGGACCAGGAGATGTGCGTCGTGTAGGCGCAGGCGTAGCCCGAGTCGCAGTTGCCCGAGGTCGCCGCGCTGTCGCAGCCCAGCTGCAGCGAGCGCAGCCGCGTGCGCGAGCCGATCGCCTGCGCGACGAGCTGGTCGGCGGAGACGCCGGCGAGCACCTGTCCGTCGCTCTTCTGCGGGTGCACGCCGGTCAGGAAGGCCGCCGCGGCGCGCGCGTGGTCGCCGGGTCCGTCCTGGTAGGGCCGGGCCGCGTCCTGCGCCAGGCCGCGGATCACGAGCGTTTCGTCGCGTGCAGGCCCGAGCGGCTCGAGCAGGCGCTGCAGCGCGAAGCCCTCGCCCGGACGCCAGGCGTCCATGCGCATGCCGTTGGGCACGTAGACGTAGGCCAGGCGCCGCGGAAGCTCGGCACGCGCGAGCGCACGCTCGGCGGCGCGCGTGCGCGGCAGCAGCGAGTCGAACCAGGGCAGCGCCAGCGTCACCGCCGCGCCGCGCAGGAGCGCCCGTCGATCGAAGCTCGTGTTCATCGTTCCTCGGCCACGCGCGTGGTGCGGAAGGGTTCGCTGAGCACGATCGCGCGCAAGACATCGTACAGCGTGGTCTTCGGGCCGCCGAGGTCGCGCGCCATCGCGCGCAGGGCGCGCTCGTCGTCCGAGCCGAGCTCGCGGCCGAGCGCGTAGACCAGCAGGCGCCGCGCCAGCGAGCGCGCCAGCGCGCCGTCGTCGAGCAGCGCGGAGACCAGGCCCGCGCGGCCCTGGATGCGCCGGCCATCGGGCAGCACGCCGCTGGAATCGATCGGCTTGCCGGCCTCGCTCTCGCGCCAGGCGCCGATCGCGTCGTAGTTCTCGAGCGCGAGGCCCAGGGGATCGAGACGATCGTGGCACACGGCGCACTCGGGCTTGGCGCGGTGCAGCTCCAGCCGCTCGCGCAGGCTCGCCTCGGCCAGCTTCTTGGCCGTGTCCTCGAGCACGCCCACGCCAGGCGGCGGCGGAGGCGGCGGCGCGTCGAGCAGCACCTCGAGGATCCACTTGCCGCGCTTGACCGGCGAGGTGCGCGTCGGGTTGCTGGTCACCGTCAGCACGCTCGCCTGTCCGAGCAGGCCGCCGCGGCGCTCGCGGTCGACGCGCACGCGGCGCAGCTCGCTGCCGCGCACGCCGGGGATGCCGTACAGGCGCGCCAGGCGCTCGTCGACGAAGCTGAAGTCGGCGTCGAGCAGCTCGCCCAGCGGGCGGCGCTCGCGCAGCACGGCCTCGACGAAGGCCTCGGTCTCGGCGCGCATCGAATCGCGCAGCGCGTCGTCGAAGCGCGGGAAGCGCGCCGCGTCGGGTGCCGCGCGCGCGAGCGGCTCGAGCTCGAGCCACTGCAGCGCGAAGCCGCGCACGAGCTCGCCCGAGCGCGGATCGGCGAGCATCCGCTCGAGCTCGCGCGCGAGCGTGGCGTCGTCGCCGAGCGCGCCGCGCGCGGCCAGGTCGCTGAGCTCCGCGTCGGGCGTGCTGCTCCACACGAGGTACGACAGGCGCGCGGCGAGCTCCCAGCCGTCGAGCGCGCGAGGCGACCCGGGCTTCAGGCCGGGCGGATCCGGCTCGAGGCGGAAGAGGAAGCGCGGCGAGGAGAGGATCGCGACCAGCGCGGTGCGCAGGCGCAGGAAGGGCGCGTCCTTGGCCGGGCTCAGCGCCAGCAGTCGCTCGACGTCGGCGTCGCTCGCGGGCCGGCGCCACGCGCGCGTCGCGAGCTTCTGCAGCGCGGCCGCGAGGTTCGCCTCGCGCAGTCCGCCCAGCTCCGTGCGCTGGAAGCTCGAGACGATCGGCACGTCGACCGGGCCCTCGAGCTCGATCCACTCGACGTACAGGTTGCGGTCGCGCTGCCCGGGGTCGGGATCGTCGGGCTTGTAGTAGTCGTTGAGGAAGGTCGCGGCGATGCGCTGCCGGCCTGCGGCCAGGTGCGCGTGCGCGCTGTACTCGCGCGACGCGCCGCGCACGGCCTCGACCTCGAAGCGCGCCAGCTGCTTCTCGTTCGCGTCGAAGGACATCTGCACGCGCTCGGGCCCCGCCTGCGCGCCGAAGGCCCGCGCGCGCACGACGTAGTCGCCCTCGCGCGGCAGCACGATCTCGAACCAGGTCGGGCCGTTCGACGAGAGCGTGCGGAAGGGCGTCCTGGGCTGGTGCGCGCCGCCCGAGAGCTCGGCCGGCCCGTGTCGTTCGCGCGGCGGGTGCTCGGGATCCTCGGCGATCACGGCGCGCGCGGCGACCGCCTCGGCGGCCTGCAGGTACTTCTCGAGCGCCGAATCCGGCAGCGAGAGCACGCTGCCGAGCACGTCGAAGCCCGCGCCCACGTCGTCGGCCGGCAGGCGCTCGCGCCCGTCGAAGTCGACGCCGAGCAGATCGCGCACCGTGTTCTCGTACTCGCGCCGGTTGAGACGGCGCAGCACCGTGCGGCCGGGCGGCTTGCCCGCGCCGGGCACGCTGTCGATCCAGTCGAGCAGCGCATCGATCTCGCGCCCGGCCAGGCGCGGCCTGGAGCGCGGCGGCATCTCCCCCGTCGCGACGCGCTGACGCACGAGCTTCCACGTCGGCGCGTCGGCACGTGCGGTGTCCTCGTCGCGGAACGCGTCGAGCGCGAGCCCGCCCTTGGGGTGCTCCCCGGAGTGGCACTCGGTGCAGTGCGCGGCGAGCAGCGGGCGCACGCGCGCCTCGAACTCGGAGGCGGGATCCGCGCACGCGAAGCCGAGCAGCGCGACCAGGGCAAGGCAGGACATGTTTCCAGCCTAGCCTGTTCCGGCCGCGCGCGGCCGGTGCTTCGCGCGGCGCACGCGCCGGGGAACCGCTATCATGTCCGCCCGCGTCGGGAATGAGCCCGCCGCGCTGCCCTCAACGCTTCTTTTCCCGGAGCGCGACGACGTGAACGATACGTGGGACGACCCCCAGACCATCGGAGAGCTCGAGTCGGATCTCGAGGACGCGCTCGCCGAGCTCGTCGACCTCGACCGACGCGGCGAGCTGGCGCCGGAGCTGCGCGCCCTGCTCTGGCTCGCGCCGCGCGAGGGCGTCAGCGTGCACGTCTCGCTGCGCCAGCGCGACGGGAGCCGCCAGCTCTCGCGCAAGTCCGCGCTCGCGGAGTGGAACCCGGCGCGCGGCGGAGCGTGGATCGTGTTCGAGTCGCCCAGCCTCCACGGCGATCCGCACGCGCCCTCGACCGGAGTGCCGCTGGACGACTTCATCCTCGCGCTCGACCAGGCGGAGAAGGACCCGCACCTCTCCTTCATCTCGCTCAAGTGGTTCCGCGACACGTACCTCCAGAAGCACGGCTACGCCTGGGCTTCCGATCCGGACCTGCCGCGGCGCGTGATCCAGGAGGCGACGGAGCTGCAGGTCCTCGTGATGCACAAGGTGCCCAACCCCAAGCAGCCCGAGTACCCGGTGACGAGCATCCGCCTCAACCGCGAGAGCCCCGACGTGCAGCGCGTGCTCGCGCAGGCCGGGCGCGCCGCGGGCGGCGACGCTCACCAGGCGCGCGAGACGACCCAGTAGGAGCCGGCCACGGCCACCGCCAGCGAGGTCGCCAGGCGCACGCCGCGCGGCGCGAGGCGCCGGACCGGCTCGCGACGCTCGACGCGCGAGGCCCGCTGCGCCAGCGCCAGCAGCGCGACCGCGACGCAGACGACCGCGAGCTGGCCGAGCTCGACGCCCAGGTTGAATCCGAACAGCGCGCGCAGCTTCTGCGGCTCGATCGAGAGCGTCTCGGCCAGCGCGCCCGCGAAGCCCAGCCCGTGCACGAGCCCGAAGCCGAAGGCCTCGGGCCACAGGCGCCGCGGCTCGCGCTCGAACAGGTTGCGCAGCGCGACGAAGACGATCGAGAGCGCGATCACGAGCTCCACCGCGCGCGCCGGCGGCACGACCCAGCCCATCGACGCGCAGCCGAGCGAGATCGAGTGCGCCAGCGTGAACGAGGTCACCACGCCGACCAGCGCGCGCAGTCCGCGCGAGGCGACCACCAGCGCGAGCAGGAAGGCGAGGTGGTCGTAGCCGGTCAGGATGTGGTCGACGCCCAGCCCGAGGAACTCGCGCACCACGCTCGGACGCTCGCCCGACAGCGGGCGGAAATCCCAGCTGGGATCCTCGACCCAGACGAGCTTGGTCGCGGGCTCGCCGCCGTTCCAGACGATCTCGCACTGGTCGCGGTGCAGCGGGTTGGACTCGGCGAACAGCTCGGAGGCGACGCGCAGCCCCTCGCAGCCGGCCGGGAGCTCGAACGTGAAGTCGAGCTCGAGCGCGCGCTTGCCCGCGAGGATCCCGCTGCCGTTCTCCAGCGCGCGCAGGTCGACGAACTCCAGCGTGCACGGCGCCGGCGCGGCGCCTGCGAGCAGCACGGCGACGTGGTAGCGCCCGGCGACGTAGTCGGCCAGCGCCCACGATCCCGCGCGCAGCTCCTCGGGCGAGAGCCGGCCGTCGTGGTCCCGGTCGACGGGCTGGGCCTCCAGGAACGTGCGCTCCTCCGAGCGCAGCGCGAGCCGCGCATGCGTGCCCGAGACCTCGATGCGCGTGCTCGACACGGAATCGGGGTGCGCGGCGAGGCCGAGGAACAGGGCGAGGAGCATCCGGGGGCGCGTTCGTTCGGTCGGAGGCGGTCGAGCGTCACTCGAGCAGGAGCGTCACGCGCGGGATGTGCCCGAGCTCGAACTCCTGGTGCGTGCGGCGCGCGTCGGCGTGCAGCACCTCGACGCTGTAGCGCCCGGGCAGGAGGCAGAGCTCGTGCACGTCGTGCTCCAGGTTGTCGCCGCTCCACAAGCACAGACCGTGCTCGTCGAGCAGCCGCAGGTGCGCCGCGCCCGAGGAGTACGGTCCGGCCAGGCGCAGCAGATCGCCCTTCTTCGCCTCGACGTGCAGGTTCTGCAGCGAACCGCGACTGGTGTCGACCTGGATCGGGTTGAGCGCGTGCAGGCCGTCGTCGAGGCCCAGCAGCAGCGATCCGCGCGGGAGGCTGCACGCGGCGAAGGAGTTCGAGCCCTCGGCCATGTTCGACCAGCGACCGACGGGCTGCTCGCGGCCCTCGGCGCGCGCGCACCACAGTCGCGCGGCCACCGGCTCGCCCGAACTCGTCGTCACGCTGCCCGCGATGCAGGCGCCGGCCGCGAGCAGCACGTCGCCCAGATCGTTGTGCTGGCCCGGCAGGAGCTCGATCGTGCGCGTCTGGTGCTCGTAGCCGCCGAACTCCAGGCGCAGGTCCGCCGCGCCCGCGGGCAGGTCCTCGATCTCGACGCGGCCCGCGTCGTCGATCTCGAGCAGCGCGAGCTCGCGGCGCTCGCCCACCGGGCAGAGCGTCAGGCCCAGGTGCACCGCGGGCGGCTGGCCGCTGGCCTGGTCGAGCACGCGCAGCGAGAGCGAGCACTTCGCGGACGCGAGCAGTGCGGGATCGACCCGGAACTCCAGCAGCGTCTCGCCGCCCTTGACGCGGCGCGACTCGAGCACGCGGTCGCCGAGCACGAGGTTGGCCACGTAGGGCGGCGGCCGCAGCGGCACGAGGCGGCCCTCGCAGCCCGGCGGCGCATCCGAGGCCTCGGCCTGCCAGCGTCCGACCCGGCACAGCTCGGGCGCAGCGCGCTCCGACTCGTGCACGCTGCCCGCGAGCGGCGCGTCGGTGACCACGAGCGAGGGCCACGAGGCCAGCGCCAGCGCGCCGTGCGGCGGATCGACCACGGAGCGCAGCGGCGCGCCGCCCGGATCGAGCAGGACCACCGGGAGCGAGCGGCAGGGCACGAGCGGGAGCACGATCTCGGGCGTCCCGGACGCGATGGCCAGCTGCTTCTGCAGGCCGAAGTGCTCGCGCGTGCGCTCGACCGCGACCAGCGCGCGCGCGCTGGGCTCGCACTCGGCATGGAACACGCCGTCGCCGCCGGACTCGGCGCGCACCTCGCGGCCGTCCTCGAGGTGGATCGAGACGCTGGTCGAGAGCGGTTCGCCGCTCTCGGCGTCGTAGACGCGACCGCGAACCAGCAGCGCCTCCGCACCGCTGCCGTCCGATCGGGTCTGGCCTGCGCCTTCCTCGCCGCGGCCCTGCGTTCGCTCGAGCATGGGCCGCGGAGAGGGGCGTCCGTCCGAGGACCCGGAGTCCGGATCGGGACGGCGCTCGCCCTCGATCTTCCCGCGCAGGTTCAGCACGAACGCGATCAGCACCAGGGCCAGGGCGGCGGCCAGGGCGGTCAGGATCACCTGCGTTCGTCCGTGCATGAGCGCAGGATAGCCGTCCGGGCCAGCGCAGCGACAGCGCCCACGCCGGCTACGCTGCTCGGCCCGCTGCTCGTTCCCGAGCGGGATGGCTAGAGTGCGCCCGGAGGTGCGGGGTGAATCGCTGGGGCTTTCCCGACCTGGGGGCCGGGATCGGACTGGACGGCACGCTGATGCCGGACGCGCTGGCGCACGCGGCGGAGCTCGATCTGCTCGAGGTGATCAGCGAGGACTTCCTGCCCGCGCGCAGCGAACGGCGCCTGGCGCTGGAGCTCATGTCCCAGACGCACCCGATCGTGCTGCACGGGACGTGCTTGTCGCTCGGCGCGGAGGAGGAGCTGGACTTCGGCTACCTCGAGGAGCTCGAGGCGCTCGCCGATCGCATCTGCGCGCCCTGGATCTCCGACCACCTGTGCTGGAGCGGCGCGCGCGAACGCCATCTCTTCGCGCAGGACCCGCTGGACTACTCCGAGCGCACGCTGGCACGCCTGGTCGAGCGCGTGCAGCGGGTGCAGGACTTCCTCGAGCGCCCGCTGGTGCTGGAGAACCCCGGCTCCTTCGCGCCCGCGCCGCGCCGCGGCATGGACGAGGCGGAGTTCCTCGTACGGCTGGCCGAGGGCGCGGACTGTCCGCTCCTGATCGACCTCGAGAGCCTGTGCCGCAACGCGCTGCACCAGGACTTCGATCCGGTCGCCTACCTCGGCGTGCTCCCGCGCGAGCGCGTGGTCGAGGTGCACCTGGGCCTGCCCGAGGAGCTGCGCCGGCCGAGCGTGCAGGCCAGCGAGCTGATCGTGCGCGAGGGCGCCTGGGAGCTCTTTCCGCGCCTGGTGCGCCAGGTCGGGCCGGTGACCACGATCGTCGAGTGCCACGAGCCCGTGCTCGAGCTCGCAGCGCTCGTGCGCGGTGCCGGGCGCGCAGCCGACCTGCTCGCGCGGGCACGCGAGCACGAGCTCGCGCGGCGCTGAGGATCACCCTGGAAAACACAGCAGCCCGGCGGCGAACCACCGGGCTGATGCGTCGAGAAGAGCTTTGTTTGGATCCCCAGCGCAGCCTTGGCTGCGTGCGATCCAGCCGCGCACGAGCCGCGCATCGAACGGCTTCTCTCGACGCGATCTCGACGGCGCTCGACGCGCGCAGCGCGCGACGCCAGGTGCGAAAACACAGCAGCCCGGCGGCGAACCACCGGGCTGATGCGTCGAGAAGAGCTTTGTTTGGATCCCCAGCGCAGCCTTGGCTGCGCGCGATCCAGCCGCGCACGAGCCGCGAGCGAATCGCACCTTCGAGATCCTCGTCGACTGGCATCCGACCCGCCGAGCGCGCGGAACTCCTTTCGTGGTTCACGAGGTGAAAGGACTTCCATGACCACCGGCGACTCGAGTCGCATACCCTTGGTCGTCCGCCGCTCAGCCTCGTTCGCAATCCTCGACATGCTCCGCAAACTCGCACTCCGTCTGGCGGTCGTCCTCGTCCTGATCCTGCTGGCGATCCAACTCGTCCCCTACGGGCGCAGCCACCGCAATCCTCCGGTCGTGCTCGAGCCGCCCTGGGACAGTCCGGCCACGCGCACGCTGGCCGAGCGCGCCTGCTTCGACTGCCACAGCAACCTCACGCGCTGGCCGTGGTACTCGCACGTCGCACCGGTCTCGTGGCTGGTGCAGCACGACGTCGACGAGGGCCGCGCGAAGCTCAACTTCTCCGAGTGGAACGTGGCCCAGCGCGAGGCCGGCGAGGCCAGCGAGGTCGTGCGCGAGGGCGAGATGCCCCCGCGGATCTACACCTGGACGCACGAGCCGGCACGTCTCGACGCGACGCAAGGCCAACAGCTCGCCGCGGGGCTCGCGCGCACGCTGGGAGGTCGGGGGCCTGCCCGCGGGGCGAACCCGCACGAGACCGAGGACGACGAGCACGAAGCCGGCAGCCGCTGAGCAGGCCGCGTTCCGCCCCCTGCCCCCCGGTTGCCGGACGGCAGGCGCCGGGTAGTTGGGCAGCGAGGTTGCCAGTTGCCCCCGGATCGGGAAGATAGGCGGCCTCTCGCGCGTCTGCGCCACGGACGCGACGCCTTCGCGTTCTTCCCCACACCGCGCGCTCCGCCGCACCGCTCATGAGCCAGACCACCGCGCCGCTCGACAAGGCCTCCTTCCAGCGCACCGAGACGTTCATCCGCGCCGTGCGCCAGCGTGTGGCGACCGTGGTCGTCGGGCAGGACGTGGTCGTCGAGCGCCTCCTGATCGCGCTGTTCAGCGGCGGGCACATCCTGCTGCAGGGGGTGCCGGGCCTGGCGAAGACGCTGCTCGTGTCCGTGCTCTCGAAGTCGGTCGACCTCGACTTCGCGCGCATCCAGTTCACGATCGACCTGTTGCCCTCGGACATCCTCGGCGCCGAGGTGCTCGACCAGCGCACGAACGAGTTCCGCGTGCGCAAGGGCCCGATCTTCACCAACCTGCTGCTCGCCGACGAGATCAACCGCGCCGCGCCCAAGGTGCAGGGCGCGCTGCTCGAGGCGATGCAGGAGCGCAAGGTCACGATCGGCAACGAGACCTTCCGCCTGCCGGCGCCCTTCCTCGTGATCGCCACGCAGAACCCGGTCGAACAGGCCGGCACCTTCGAGCTTCCCGAGGCGCAGCTGGACCGCTTCATGCTGGTGCACCGACTGGACTACCCGAGCATCGAGGACGAGCGCGAGATCCTGGCGCGCAACGCCGCGCTGGGCATCCAGCGCCAGGACAAGGGCGCGATCGTGCAGACCGAGTTCGACGTGCTGGAGAAGAAGCCCGTCGGCTCGACCGACGAGCTCGTCAATGCGATGGAGGCCGTGCACCACGTGCACGTCAGCGAGACATTCGTCGAGCACGTCGTGGGCCTGGTCGACCGTTCGCGGCGCCACCCCGCGGTCGAGCTGGGCTGCAGCCCGCGCGCGGGCATCTCGCTGATCAAGGCCGCGCGCGCCCGCGCGCTGATGCACGGCCGGCACTACGCGATCCCCGAGGACCTCTTCGCGCTGGCCGAGGACGTGATGCTGCACCGCATGCGCCTCAAGTACGAGGCGATCGCCGAGGGCGTCAACGGTCGCATGGTGCTGCAGGAGCTCCTGCGCTCGCTGGGCGCGAACACGGGCAGCGGGGCCTGAGCGCGACGCGCGAGCTGCCGACGATGAGCGAGCGACCGGAGATGGAAGGCTTCATCGAGGACTTCCAGACCCTCGACGCGCGGCAGTTCGTCATCGCCGTGCGCAAGCTCGCCAACGGCCTCTCCTACGGCACCGACCGGTCGCCCTTCGTCGGCAGCGGCGTCGAGTACGTGCAGTCGCGCCCCTACCAGGAGGGCGACTCGGTGCGCGCGATGGACTGGCGCGTGACCGCGCGCACGCGGCGCTTCTTCGTCAAGGAGTACGAATCGCCCAAGAGCATGCCGGCCTTCCTGCTGGTCGACACCTCGGCCTCGATGACGGTCTCCTCGCTGGCGCGCAGCAAGTACGAGACGGCCCTCTTCGTCGCGGGCGGACTGGCCCTGGCCTGCCTGGACCGCGTCAGCCCGGTCGGCGTGATCGGCGTCGGCGAGCGCGCCCTGCGCGTGCGCCCGAGCCTCTCCAAGCAGCGCGTGCTGGAGTGGCTGCTGGCACTGCGCCGCTACCGCTACGACGAGGGCACGCAGCTCGGCCGGCGGCTGCGCGAGATCGCGCCCACGCTGGGCCAGCGCTCGCTGGTGATCGTGCTCAGCGACCTGCACGATCCGACGGCGATCCCCGCGATCAAGCACCTCGCGCAGCTGCACGAGTGCGTCGTGCTGCAGTTCCTCGATCCGGCCGAGCTCGGCCAGCGCGGCGCCGGTTTCCTGCGCGCGGTCGAGGCCGAGACCGGGCGCGAGTTCGTCACGCACGGGCGCAGGCACTGGACCGATCCGGAGGCTTCGGCCGCGCAGTGGCGCCGGGCCGGGATCGACCACCTGCTGATCCGGACCGACCAGCCCTTCGCACACTCGCTGCGCCACCTGTTCCGCTCGCGCGGCTGGCTCGGAAGGGGCGCACGATGAGCCGCGCGCTGCGCAGCCTCGTCTGCGTGCTGGCGCTGCTCGCCTGCGTCGCCCTGGCGCGAGCTCGCGCGCAGGACGGCGCCAGGCCGACCGAGACCAGCGTCGGTCTGCCCGCGCGCATCCTGCAGCTGGTGCTGCCCGGCGGCGAGCTCGAGGTGCTGCCGATCGATTCGAAGAGCCCGATCGTGCTGCGCGTGCTCGCCACCTGGCCGCACGGCACGGACTTCCGCTACGACCTGGAGTTCTACGGTCTCGATCCGGGCGAGTACGACCTGGCGCGCTTCCTCAAGCGCAAGGACGGCACGAGCGCCGCGGGCCTGCCGGCGATCCCGGTGCGCGTCGTCTCGAAGCTGGGCGAGGGCGAGGTGCGCCCCAACCCGCTCGAGGTCGGCCTGCTGCCGCGCGTCGGCGGCTACCGCACGCTCCTGATCGCGGCCGGCGTGCTGTGGGTGCTCGGACTGGGCGCGATCCTGTTCGTCGGCCGCAAGCGCCGCGCGGTCGAGCGCGAGCGGGCGCGGCCTCGCACGCTGGCCGAGGAACTGCGCCCGCTGGTCGAGGCCGCGCTGGAAGGACGGCTCACGCGCAGCGAGCGCGCCGCGCTCGAGCTGCACCTGGTCGAGTTCTGGCGCCGCAAGCTCGGGCTGCAGGCCGAGTCGCCGTTGGCCTCGCTGGTCGCGCTGCGCGCGCATCCGGAGGCGGGCGTGCTCCTGCGCAGCCTGGAAGACTGGCTGCACCGTCCCGATCCGCCGCAGTCGGTCGACCTCGCCGCGCTGCTCGCGCCCTACGAATCGGTCGAGCTCGGGGAGCCGCGCTGAGCCGCCCATGGAATCGCTCGACCTCTTCCGCCACCGCTCGCTGCTCGCGCTGCTCATCGTCCCGGCCGCGCTGCTCCTGTGGACCTGGCGGCGGCGCGGGCGCGCGCTGGCGCTGCCCTTCGACCACTCGGGTGCGCAGCACGCCGCGTGGCTGGCGTTCTTCCTGCGCTGCGCGGAGTCGCTGCCGGCGCTGCTGCTCGCGCTGGTGATCCTGCTGCTCGCCGGCCCGCAGAAGTGGGACGAGCCGCGTTCCAAGCGCGTCCTGACGAACATCGAGTTCTGCCTGGACGTCTCGGGCAGCATGACCGCGAAGTTCGACCAGGGCTCGCGCTACGACGCGGCCATGGGCGCGATCAACGGCTTCCTCGACTACCGCAAGGGCGACGCGTTCGGGCTGACGTTCTTCGGCAACAACGTGCTGCGCTGGGTGCCGCTGACGACCGACGTCTCGGCCTTCCGCTGCGCGCCGCCCTTCATGCGGCCGGAGAGCCTGCCGCCCTGGTTCAACGGCACCGAGATCGGCAAGGCGCTGATGTCCTGCCGCCAGGTGCTGCTCGAGCGCGAGGAGGGCGACCGCATGATCGTGCTGATCACGGACGGCTACAGCTCCGACCTCGACGGCGGCAACGACGAGGTGATCGCGCGCAAGCTCAAGGCCGACGGCATCACGGTCTTCGCCGTGCACATCGCCGAGGGCAACCCGGCCGAGGGCCTCGAGCGCATCGCCTCGATCACCGGCGGCGAGGTCTTCGCGCCCGGCGACCAGAACGGCCTGGCGCACGTCTTCGAGCGCATCGACAAGATGCAGAAGACGCGCATGGAGAAGACGCACGCGGAGGCGGCCGACGACTTCGGGCCCTTCGTGCTCGCGGCCCTCGCGGCGCTGGTGCTCTCGCTGCTCGCTCTGTTCGGCCTGAGGTACACGCCGTGGTAGAGCCGGCCGACCTGCCGATCGTCGCGGCGCTGGCCGCCGTGCTGCTCGCCGCGCTGGCCGAGTGGCTGCACGCGCGGCGCACGCGGCGCATCGCGCCCCTGGCCTTCGGTCCGGGGAGCGCGCCGGCCGCGTGGGCGCAGGCCGCGCCCTTCGCGCGCGTCGCGGCGCTCACGGCGCTCGCCTGGGGCCTCGCGACGCTGCTGGTGATCGAGCCGCGGCGCTACGCGATCGGCAGCGGCGAGAACGCCTTCCAGGGCGAACCCAAGCACATCCTGCTCGCGCTCGACGTCTCGCCCTCGATGCACCTGGTCGACGCGGGCCCGTCGAAGAAGGAGAGCCGCACGCAGCGCGCGCGCGCGCTGATGGAGTCCTTCTTCGAGCGCATCCCGCTCGAGGAGTACAAGGTCAGCGTCGTGGCCTTCTACAACGGCGCGAAGCCGGTGGTGATCGACACGAAGGACTTCGAGGTCGTGCGCAACATCCTCGGCGACCTGCCGCTGTCCTTCGCCTTCCGCGCCGGGAAGACGAAGCTCTTCGACGGTCTCGCCGAGGCCGCGCGCGTCGCCAAGGACTGGAACCCGCGCAGCACGGTGCTGGTGGTGGTCAGCGACGGCGACACCGTGCCCGCCACGGGCATGCCGCACATGCCCGACTCGATCCGCAGCGTGATCGTCTGCGGCGTCGGCGACCCGCAGGTGGGCAAGTTCATCGACGGCCGCCACTCGCGCCAGGACGTGCCGGCCTTGAAGCAGATCGCCGCGCGCCTGCACGGCACCTTCCACAACGGAAACGACAAGCAGCTCTCGTCGGCGCTGATCACCGACGCGACGGGCACCGAGGAGGAGAGCATCTTCGAGAAGCTCACCCGCCGCGAGTACGCGCTGCTCGCGATCGCGGCCGGCGCGGGCCTGTTCGCGCTGCTGCCCTTCCTGCTGCACTGGTTCGGGACGCGCTGGCGGCCCGGCAAGCGCCCCGCCCCCGCCCGGACGGACCCGTCGGGGTCCCCTGCGGCCCCTCGACGCGAGAGGGTGCCCTCCGTCGCAGGAGGATTCGGCAGGAGCGGTCGTCCGAGTGCCGATGGAGAGGTAGCATGAACGCCCGCTCCCTGACCTGCCCCCCGGGCAGACGAGGTTCGTTCGCATGAGAAAGCTCCTGCTGTTCCTGTGGCTGCTGCTTCCCGCCGCGGCCCTCGCCTACCACTACGGCCCCGGGCAAGAACGAGTGCGCTGCGATCGCGCCGACGAGGCGATCCGCACGGCGCAGGATCTCGCCTTCCGCGCACAGGAGCTCGCCAAGGAGAAGGGCGACGACGCCGCGAAGGATCTGTGGACGCAAGCGGAGAAGGCCTGCGGCGAGGCGCTCGCGCTGCTCCCGAACGACAAGCTCGCGGAGATCCGCACGCTGCGCCTGGAGCGCGCCAAGGCGCAGATGTTCATCGGCCAGATGCCCGACGCGCGGCGCGAGTTCGAGGCGCTGGTCGACGAGCTCGGCGCCGATCCCAAGGCCGACAAGCAGCAGTTCGACGAGGCGCGCGAGGGCCTGGGCAACGCGCAGTACTACACGACCTGGCTGATGCGCCTCGAAGGCGCGACGCGCGAGGAGTGGGAGCCCGAGATCGAGGCCGCGCGGCAGAACTACAAGCTGCTGGCCGAGTCCGCGCTCGCACAGGCGGACACCTCCGCCGCACAACGCCGGCTCGAGAACCTCGAGTCGGCCGTCAAGCTCGAGCGCATGGAGCTCAAGGACCTGCAAGGCCTGCCACTGCCCTCGCAGTGAAAGGGTTGCGGAACGGGCCGCGGTCGCGGCTCGAAGGGCATGAGCAAGAGCAAGATGGGTCAGCAGCCCAAGGACGCCCGCGGCGCGAGCTCCGGCCCTCCGCCCGACGGTTCGGGCTCCTGATCCCCTGACGCGACCGGAGCGACGCCTCGTGCGCGCTCCGTCGCGCCGCACGAACACCACGTGAGCGCCCGCAGCGCTCCGCCGCACGCATCGTCCCTGGAGATCCTCGATGAGCCTTCGCTCGACGCTCTTGTGCCTCGTCGTCTGCTCCCTTCCCGCGAGCGCCCTGCAGGTCCCGGCCGTGCAGGCCATCCCCGCCGACGAGTTCATCAGCTTCGACGAGGGCGATCCGAACGTCGTCGTGATGCAGAGCGCGCCGGTCGAGGCGCAGGGAGCGGCCAAGCCCGCGGGCAAGAGCACGCCGCGCTCGGAGAAGCTCAAGAAGCTCGAGTTCGACCGACGCCCGTCGACGATCCTCAAGGTCTGGTCGACGCCGCCCAAGCCCAAGGACAAGCCGGCCGAGGCCAAGCCCTCCGAGGCGCCGAGCGCTGCGCCGGCCGAGGCGCAGCCGGCCGAGGGCGAGCCCGCCGAGGCGCAGCCGGCCGAGCCGAACGCCGCGACGCCGCCCGCCGATCCCGAGGCGGCCAAGAAGAAGGCCGAGGAGGCCGCCAAGAAGAAGGCGGAAGCCGAGGCCAAGAAGAAGAAGGCCGCGGAGGAAGCGGCCAAGAAGGTGGCCGAGGCCAAGGCGATCGAAGAGGAGATGGCCGCGCTGCAGCGCAACGTGACGCTGGGCGAGTGGGCCGCGGTGAAGAGCTACCTCGCCGGTCTCACCGACGACGAGGAGAAGGCCGGCTACGAGCAGCTGCTCGCCTCGCTCGTGCGCGGACCGCAGCAGCGCCCGCCCAACGTGCAGCAGCAGGGCCAGGCCTACATCGAGAAGAACCGCTTCGAGCTCGCCGACGTGCTCGGCCTGATCGCCGCCGCGCCGCAGCCGCTCGAGAAGCCCAGCCTGCAGAAGCTCGGCCAGATCCTGCGCCAGGCGCTCGACAGCGGCACGCAGCTGGAGAACCTGCTCGCCGCGCTGCGTCCGAGCCTCGAGGCCAAGGACGCGCCGGTCGACCGGCGCAGGCTCGCGCTGCTGCTCGCCGGCGCCAACGAGCTCGTCGCGCTGAACGAGTTCGTGCCCACGATCGAGGAGGCCGAGAAGGCGAACGACCGCGAGGGCCTCAACCTGATCGCGCGCTCGACGCTGGCGAACTGGGGCAAGGACCAGAAGGTCGCCTGGCTCGAGCAGGCCTGGCACGCGACGCAGGCCGCGCTCGCCTCGGGCGACGTCAAGGAGGAGGAGAAGACCGAGGCGCTCGCACGCGCCGTCGATCTCGCGCCGCGCATCCAGAAGGAGCTGGGCAAGGCCTGGCTCGAGGAGAGCTTCACGGCGCGTCCCGAGCGCGGCATGGAGATCCTGGCCTCGATCGGCACGGCCGCCTCGCAGGGACTGCAGGCGCAGCCGATGCAGAACGACCAGCGCCTGCAGTGGCTCAAGCTGCAGTCGACCGCGGCCAAGGCGCTGATCGCCGCCGCGCCCGAGCGCGCGAAGTCCTGGAGCACCGAGCTCTCCGTGCTGGCCTCGAACTGGCTGCGCGAGGCGCTCTTCAGCTGGCAGTTCGACGACTCGACCTCGCGCTCGCCGCGCATGCAGCGCGACCGCTACGGCAACTTCTACTACTACGACTGGCAGCAGCAGGTCTACCGCGGCAACATGCCGACGGCGATCAAGACCGGCGACGTGCTCGACGTGCGGCCCGACGAGGCCTGGCTCGCGCTGCTCGACGACGCGTTGCGTCCGCGTTTCGAGCAGGCCACCGCGCAGCTGCTGCTCAAGGTCAGCGAGGAGGCCGAGGCCTTCCCGTTCATCGAGCGCCTGGCGGGCACGCATCCCAAGGCGGCCAAGGAGCTGGTCGACGAGTTCCTGCGCGTGTGGGCCAAGAACCACGATCCCAACGCGAACACGCAGCGCCAGAACCAGTACGTCTACTTCTACGGGTTCGAGGAGCGCGCCAACGGCATCCCGCTGACGCGCTCGAAGCAGGAACGCAACCTGGCCGAGCTGGCGGACTGGATCGCGCGCCTGCACAAGTTGCCGGTCGAGGTCGACACCGAGCTCGTGGTGAACGCCTTCACCGCCGCGCACAGCACGGCCGAGGTGTACCGCATCGACACGATCGAGCGCATCTTCGGCTCGATGAAGGCGCTCGAGCCCGCCACGCTGGCGGCGCTGGTGCAGAAGATGCGCGCCAACCTGGTCAGCATCTGGCGCGATCCCGCCGCGCAGAAGAACGCCAAGACCAACCGCGGACAGCAGGACATCCAGGCCGAGGTGCTGCGCGGCTACGAGCTCGCGCACCAGACGCTCGACCGCGCGCTGGCCGAGCACCCGCAGAGCTGGGAGCTCGTGCTGGCCGACGCGGCCATCCGACACGACGAGAACAACTACCAGCTCGAGCTCAAGAAGGACCCCGAGTTCGCCGTGCGCCGGCGCCAGGCCTTCGAGCTCTTCGCCAAGTCCGCAGAGCTGTACCTGGCCGCGGCGCCGAAGCTGCCGAAGGAGAAGGAGAGCACGCAGGTCTTCGAGATGTGGTTCTACGCCGCGCTGGGCGCCTGCGACCTCAACAAGGTCGACGCCGAGAAGGTGCTCGCCACCGACGAGATCCCGCGCATCCGCGCCGCGCTGCAGGCCTTCCCGCCCGACAGCGCCGAGCGCTACATGGACATGTTCACCAACGTGCTCTTCACGCGCATGGGCAGCGCGGCGCCGGCGATCAAGCTGCGCTACGTGCGCGAGGGGCTGGCGATCGTGGGCGACAACAAGCTCGCGCACGAGGCGCACCAGATCTACGACTACTACAAGGACCTCGTCACCGAGATCAAGCTCGAGACGCGCATCGACGGCAGCGACCGCGTCGGCCACGACGAGCCCTTCGGCCTGCAGATCAACCTGCGCCACACGCGCGAGATCGAGCGCGAGGCGGGCGGCTTCTCGAAGTACCTGCAGAACCAGAACACGCAGAGCTTCGCCTACAACTACGGCCGGCCGCTCGAGGACTACCGCGACAAGTTCGAGGAGGCCGCGCGCAACGCGCTCAAGCAGGACTTCGACGTGCTCTCGGTCACGTTCAACGTGCCCGAGACCAAGTCCAAGGCCACCTCCGAGTACGGCTGGCGCGTGACGCCCTACGCCTACGTGCTGCTCAAGCCGCGCGGGCCGCAGGTCGACCGCGTGCCGCCGCTGCGCCTGGACCTGGACTTCCTCGACACCTCGGGCTACGCCGTGCTGCCGATCGAGTCGGCCGTGCTGCCGATCGACGCCAGCGTGGCCCAGGCCGACGCGCGCCCCTTCGAGAAGCTGCACCTGACGCAGACGCTCGACGAGCGCCAGTCCAAGGACGGCAAGCTGATCCTCGAGGTCAAGGCCGCCTGCAACGGCCTCGCGCCGGGCTTCGCGGCGCTGGTCGACTTCGCGCCCGGCGAGTTCGACGTGCTGAAGACCGACGACCACGGCCTGTCGGTGACGAAGTTCGACGAGGAGGGCGAGCAGGGCGGCATCCTGAGCGAGCGCACCTGGACGCTGACGATGAAGGCCAAGGAAGGCCTGCCCGCGCTGCCGACGAGCTTCGCCTTCGCCAAGCCGCGGCTGGAGCTCGCCGGCGACGAGCGCTTCCGCTACGTCGACGCCGACCTCGCCGCCGTGGGCCCGACGGTCGAGCTCGAGAAGCGCTACGGAACGGCGCGCAAGACCTGGATCTGGTGGCTGGCCGGCGGCCTGCTGCTGGCGCTGGGCGCGTTCTGGCTCGTGCGCCGAGGTGCGCGCGTCGAGGAGGAGGCCGCAGCGCGCTTCCGCAAGCCCGAGACGATCACGCCCTTCACCGTGCTCGGCCTCTTGCGCGACATCGAGCAGAACGACGGCCTGGTGCCGCAGCAGAAGAGCGAGCTGCGCGCCGAGATCGAGCGCATCGAGGCGCACTATTTCGGCGAGGCCGGCGAGCGCGAGCCCGACCTCGCGCACATCGCGACGGAGTGGGTCGCGCGCGTGAGCTGAGGCGCGGCGCCGCAACCGGCGCGTTCCCGCTCAGCGCCTGGGGATCGGCCAGCAGCCCTCGAGCGTCGCGCCGGCGGCATCGAGGCTCCAGGCGAGCGCGAGCGTCTTCGTCTCCGCGTGCGGCGGCAGCCGCAGCGAGCTCACCTCGAGGAACGAGCTCGGCTCCGCCGGCCGGCCGAAGACGCGCGCGCTGACCGGTTCGCCGGGATCGAAGCGCCCGTTCGCGTTGGTGTCCTCGAAGACGAAGGCTTCGAGGCGTGTCAGCACGCGCTCCTCGCCGACCATCGAGGCCTTGACGCCGTGGATCAGCTCGGGCCCCAGGCCGAGCACGTCGACCGCGACCGCGAGTCCGGCCGGCGTGCGCGCCGAACCGATCGGCTGGCTGCGGATGATGCCGGCGCAGGCCAGACACGGGACGAGGGTGGACACGAGGATGCTTCGAGCACGCATGCGGGACTCCTGCCGGTAAGGTGGGGCGCGCCGAGGCTAGCGTCGACCGCCTGCGGAGCCAACCCGCGTGCTCGAGCCATGAACGAACCCGTCTTCGTCCCCTACTCCGACCGCTACGTTCCGCCGCTCCCCGCGGCCGAGGCCGCGCGCGCCTTCCACGAGGTCCTGCGCAGGCGGCGCAGCGTGCGCCAGTTCAGCGACGCGCCCGTGTCGCGGGAGACCGTCGAGTGGCTCGTGCGCTGCGCGGCGAGCGCGCCCAGCGGCGCGAACAAGCAGCCCTGGCGCTTCGTGTGCGTGCAGGACCCCGCCGTCAAGCGCCGCATTCGCCTCGCGGCCGAGGCCGAGGAGCGCGAGTTCTACGCGCACCGCGCGCCGCCGGGATGGCTGGCCGACCTCGCGCCGCTGGGCACGGACGCGAACAAGGAGTTCCTCGAGACGGCGCCCTGGCTGATCGTCGTGTTCCGCCTCGTGCGCGGCGACGACGACGGGCAGCTCTACTACATCCACGAATCGGTCGGCATCGCCTGCGGGATGCTGCTCGCGGCGGCGCAGCACGCCGGGCTCGCGACGCTGACGCACACGCCCAGCCCGATGGGCTTCCTGGCCGAGATCCTGGGCCGTCCGCGCAACGAGCGGCCGTTCCTGCTGATCCCCCTGGGGCACGCAGCCGACGACTGCCGCGTGCCCGAGGCGGCACTGCACCGCAAGCCGCTCGACGAGGTGATGCTGGTCGTCTAGTCGCGCGGCAGCTCGAGCTGCAGCCCGTAGTTCCCCGGCTGCCCGTTGCGCATCACCGCCGCGAAGACCTCGCCCTGTCCGCCCAGCCCCGAGAGCGCCACGCGCTCGCCGGGCTCGAGCTCGAGCGTGACCTCGAGCAGCACCTGCGCGCCGCCGGGCGAGAGATCGACCAGGCGTCCGGCATGGAAAGCCTCGCCGCGGCGCACTCGGATCTCGCGCTCGACGCGCACGCGCCGCTCGCGACGACGATCCGGCACGCGCTCGACGCGGCCGTCGCGGCACAGGCGCAACAGCTCGCCGCTCCGGATCGAGTCGCGAGCCCCGTCGACGCCGACGATGCAGGTGAGACCGTACTCGCGCGCCTGGATCGCGGCGTGCGAGAGCCAGCCGCCGACCTCCATCACCAGTCCGCGCGCGACCGGGAAGACCGGCATCCAGGCCGGATCGGTGAAGCGCGCGACCAGGATCTCGCCGCGCTCGAAGGTGTCGATCTCCTCCGCGCTCGCGAGCACGCGCGCGCGACCGACCACGTCGCCCTCGCCCGAGACGCGCGTGCCGCGCAGCACGGTCTCGTGCGGACGCTCGATCAGGCGCTCGCCGTGCTCGAGGTCGAGCGCCTCGAGCTCGCGGATCGACAGGCGCGTCGGCAGGCGCACGCCCTCGAAGGCCTCGGCGGCCTCGAGGCGCTGGCGCACGAGCTCGCGCACGCCTGCGGGCTCCAGGCCCGGCTGTCCCAGGCGCGCGAGCTCTCCGATCTCGAGCTGGAAGATGCCCTCGCCGACGTCCAGGCGCGCCCCCAGCTCGAGCAGCACGCGCCGCAACGAGGCGAGATCGCGCAGCGCGGCGTGCTTGGCCTCCTCCTTGAGCACCTGGAAGCGACGCGCGCGCTCGATCGAGAGGCGCAGCACCTTGCCCGAGGGCAGTTCGGGCGCTGCATCGCCGGCGCGGCCGTGGCGCGCGCGCGAGGCGAGCTCGAGCACGTGCTCGGGGCTCTCGGAGTAGCGCGGCTCGGCCAGCTCGTAGTCGTGGTCGGCGCGGTGGCCGTAGACGCGCAGGAACTCCTCGGGCGCGGCCGCGCCCTCGCCGACGCGCGCGAGGATCTCGAGCGCCTCGTGCGTGACGTTGGGCGGAAGGTGCGCGAGCTGCGCGGCCGGATCGAGGCCGCGCTTGGTGCAGACCGCCACCGCGGCGCGCACGTAGTACTCCGCGGCCAGGTTGATGCGCTCGGCCTCGGCGTAGCTCGTGCCGAGGAAGCGCTGCACGATCTCGCGCTGCAGCGCGACGAGCTCGTCGAAGTCCAGGCGCGGAAGATCGAGCGCGAGCTCCAGCCGCGTGGTGCGCTGCGCCGCGGGCAGGATCTCCTCGCGCAGCGCACGCTCGAGTTCGTCGCCCGAGCGCCCCAGACGGAAGCTCGCGAGGAGCGGCGTCTTGCGCCCCAGGCGCCGCGAGCGCTCGCCCGCGATCGACCAGGTGCGGCCGAAGCCGCTCACGAGCGCCGGGCCCGAGTCGCTGCGCGCGTCGTAGGCAAGGCCGAGCTCGCGACAGGCGAGATCGGTGCTGCCGCCGCGCGCCGCGATCGCGTCGAGCAGCGAGACCGAGGCCGGCGTCGGCCGCGGCAGGAACTCGGCCAGCTCGTCCTGCACGAGGAAGTCGGCCTCAGGATCGAGCCCGGGGATGCGCTCCAGACGCTGGCGGGCGATCTCGAGCAGGCGGCGCCGCTCGCGCTCGCGCAGGGCGAGCTGGTCCTCGCCCGTCCCGGCCCCGCGCGTGATGTCGCGCGACTGCAGCAGCCGGAAGCGGCCCGCGGACCAGGCCCACTCGATGTCCTGCGCGCGGCCGAAGAGCCGCTCGCAGGCGAGACCCAGGCGCTGCAGCTGGAGCAGCGGGATCGGCGGCGCCTGAGCGTCGAGTGGCTCGCCGCTCAGCCGTCCCAGTCGGAAGGCGCGCGGCTGCGAGCGCCCGGAGACGAGCGACTCGCCGAGTCCCTCGACCAGCTCGACCAGCGCCGCGCCGGTCTCGGCCGGGTGCTCGGTGAAGAGCACGCCCGCGTACTCGGCCGGCACCATGGCCTGCACCAGGATCGCGGCCTTGTGCTCGACCTCGCCGGCGTAGCTCTTGACGCGCTCGGCACGGAAGGACTGCAGCACGCGCTCGAGCGCGTCGAAGACCTCGGCCGGGCGGACGTCGAGCACGGACTCGAACACCCCGGCGAAGGAGCGCTCGGTGCCGTCCTCGCTCGCGCCGGAGCTGCGCACGGCGACGCGCTCGGCGCCGAGCTCGGCCAGCGCGCGTTCGATCGCCCGACGGTCCTCCGCGCTCCAGCTGCCGCCCTGCAGCCGGTCGCGCACGAGCACGGGCCGCAGCACGAAGCCGCGCGGCACGTCGAAGCCGGCCTCCAGGAGGCGCGAGAGACGGGCGGCCTTGTTGCCGCAGTCCCCGCTCAGGGCCGCGAGCTCGAGCGGCACGATGCGTTCGTGCTGCGCACGCGCGAGCCGGCGCTCGGCCGCGCGGCGCGGGCGCGCGAGGATCCACTCGCGCGCGAGCTCGCCCTGCAGCAGGACACAGCCCAGGCTGACGCAGAGGTACAGACCGACCGCGCCCGAGAACTGCGTCAGGATCCCGCCCACGACCAGGCCGAAGACCAGTCCCAGCGCGAGACGACCGCGCGTCGCGCGCTCCCCGCCGCGCACCACGATCAGCGCGGCCAGCAGCCCGCACGCGAGCGGCAGGACCCAGCGCGGGTCGGGCTGCGAGAGCTTCTCGATCCACAGGAACGCGCCGTCGGTCTCCTGGACCGCCTGGCCGACCGCTGCGAAGAGCAGCGAGAACAGCACGAGCTGCAGCATCCCCGAGACGAAGCCCAGCACGGGCCGGATGCGATGGCGGCGCAGGAGCTCCAGCGTGCGCTGCGAGCGCTCGCCCGGATCCTGCGCGTGCGCGCGCTCGATCGCCGCGAGCTCGCCCGCGAGCCCCAGTTGCACCCAGCGGTCGCGGTCGGCGCGCAGCGTCAGCGGCAGCACGAGCAGGCGCAGGGCGAGCGCGGCGAGCACGATCGCCAGCGCCAGCGATTCGAGGTGCTGCGCCAGCGACTGGATCCAGCCCGCGGCGGGCGCGGCGGCGATCGAGACCAGCGTGCGCTCCTCGTGGCGCTTCTTCCAGGCGGCGACGTGCGGCTTGTCCTTCGAGAGCGAGGGGAAGGTCTCCGGCGTCGTGTAGCGGCCGAGGAATTCGTACCCCAGGCGCGCGAGCCGCAGCCCGGTGATCAGGCCGTAGAAGGAGCTGCGCTTGTCGTAGCAGGCGACGACCACGGGCTTCTTCGGCAGCGCGCGCAGCTGGCTCTCGAGCTCGGGCGTCTCGAGCTTGCGGAAGGGCAGGTTGACCGCGCCCGGGAGGTG
Organism: Planctomycetota bacterium; assembly: GCA_044229935.1. Taxonomy (GTDB): domain Bacteria; phylum Planctomycetota; class UBA1135; order UBA1135; genus JADJLZ01. The sequence goes on from JBGASC010000011.1 coordinate 114,032, forward strand.
CCCGAGCCCCTCGAACTCCATCGGGTAGCGCACGTCGACGAAGAGCACGTCGCCGTTCTGCATCCGCTCGAGCACGTCGGGCGTGTCGAGCAGCACGTCACGGTTCTCGAAGTACGGCACCTGGCGCAGCTCGCCGGGCGTGCGCTGTTCCGCGTTGGCGAGCGGCCGCTCCTCGGCGAGCCACTTCTCGTAGCCGCCGACCATGAAGCGGCACTCGTAGCCCTTCTCGCGCAGCGCCGACGCCATCTCGGAGCTGCGGTTGCCGTTGTAGCAGAGCAAGAGCTCGATGCGCTTGGAGTCGAGGTACTGCTCGGGGTGCGCGAGCACGTCCGGGAAGCGCGCGTGGCGCGCGCCCTGGATCATGCCCATCTCGCACTCCTCGCTCTCGCGCACGTCGAGCATGGGCATCGCCTCGCCCGAGGCGAGCTGGCGCGAGAGATCCTCGGTGCTGAGACCGTCCTCGCGCTTGAGCTGGTCGCTGAAGGCGAGCTCCTTGAGCGAGACGTCGGCGATCTTCTTGCCGTCCTCCTTCGAGTTGCGCTCGAGGTTGGTCTGCAGTCGTCGCGCGCGCGCATCGGCCTTGGCTGCGGCGTACAGGCCCCAGCCGATCGCCGTCGCGACGAAGAGAGCGCTGCTCGTGATGCAGGCGATCTTCCAGAAGCGTCCGGAACCCGAGGCGCTCGCGCTGCGGCGTCTGCGCCACAACCAGCCGCCGGCGACGACCGAGACCAGGCCGAGCACCTGCACGGCGCTCGCGAAGAGCCCGATCACCACATCCGGTGACGGGATTGCGAGCGCGTCGGGCGTCACCACGAACGCCGAGGCGATCAGCCCCAACCCCAACGCCATCCCCGGAGGGAGCGCCGTGCGTTCATCCGGGAGATGACGTGGTTGAACGGGCCGTGGGGGGCAGTGCTGCTCTCGAGGCTGGCTCATGGCTGGGGGGGCACACGCGGGTAGGCGTGACCGTGCGAGACCTGCACCCGTGCGAGCAGCTTCCGGGCGGTGCAACTCCGGACCGGGAGCGGCGGATGGGGCGAGTTTTCGAAGACCGGTTAAAGGTCTATCACGAGTCCGCTCAAGTGTCGCCTGGGGTGCGGTCGAAGGTCCCGCATTGACCGACCCGCTGGACACCCCTCCCAACAAGACATGATCCTCCTCTGCGCCGCACTCCTGGCACTGCTCCCCCAAACTCCGGCCGCGCGCCACGGCGACGAGAAGCCCACGCTGCAGCTCGAGTTCGGCGTGTACCAGTCGGACAAGGCGACGGTCATGTACCGCAAGCTCAGCCCCGTGCTGGAGTGGCTGCAGAACGACCTCGAGCCGCGCCTCGGCCGACCGGTCGACATCCGCCTGACGATCTTCAAGACCTACGACGAGGGCATCGACGGCCTCGTGCAGGGCAAGATCGACTTCTCGCGCTTCGGCCCCGCCTCCTACATCACGGCCAAGAAGCGTGCGCCCGCCGTCGAGCTGCTGGCGATGGAGCTCGAGAACGGCGAGAAGCGCTTCAAGGGCGTGATCGCCGTGCCGCAGAACAGCCCGCTGCAGGGTCTGCAGGACCTCAAGGGCAAGCGCTTCGCCTTCGGCGATCCCAACTCGACCATCGGCCGCTACCTGGCGCAGGCCGAGCTGGCCAAGGCCGGCATCCACGCCGGCGACCTGAAGTCCTTCAGCTTCCTCGGCCGCCACGACAACGTGGCTCGCGCCGTGGAGCTGGGAGACTTCGACGCCGGTTCGCTCGCGATGGGCACGTTCGAGGAGAGCCGCGCGGCGGGCAAGCTGCGCCTGTTGTGCAGCTTCGACAACGTGACGAAGCCCTGGGTCGCCCGTGCGGGCATGGACCCGGCCACGAGCGAGGCGCTGCGCCAGAGCCTGCTCTCGCTGAAGGACTCAGCCGTGCTCAAGGAGCTCAAGATCACCGGGTTCGCCCCCGCCACGGACGAGGAGTACTCGATCGTCCGGGAGGGCATGAAGCGCGCGGATGAATTCGAGAACGGACACGCTCCGAAGTGAGGCGCGCCGTCCCCCGGCGCGCCTCGGCCGTCTCGGGAGGAAGGTCATCGGCGTCACGCTGCTGACGCTGTGCCTTGGGTTCTTCGTCTCCAGCGCGCACACGATCTGGAGCGAGCAGGAGCTGCTCTCCAGGCAACTCGACCGGCGCGGGCAGTCGCTCTGTGATCTCGCCGGCGCCTCGTGCGTCGAGCTGCTGCTCGGCGGCAACTACCCCGACCTCGACACGCTGATCGAGTCGCTGCCGCAGTCGCACGCCGAGGTCGTCTTCTGCCGCGTCGAGCGCCCCGACGGGCACACCGTCTCGCAGGCGCCCGAGAAGGGCTCGCTGATCCCCCTGGGAGAAGGACGCACGCGGGAGTTCAGCGCGCCGATCTACTCCGCGACGGGACTGCACGCCGACCAGACGCGCGTGCAGGGCCGCTTCGTGCTGACGCTCTCGACCGACACCCTGGTCGCCACGCGCAACCGGCGCATGCGCTCGCTCCTGATCGAGGGCGTGGTGTACTTCCTGGGCACGGCCGCCATCCTGGCGCTGCTCCTGCGCCGCAGCGTGCTCGAACCGGTGCACGCGCTCGACGTGCAGGCACAGGCCCTCGGCGCCGGAGACCTCGACGCGCCGATCCGGCTGGATTCCAACGACGAGCTCGGGCGCCTGGCCGGGACGCTGGAGAACATGCGCGTCGGCCTGCGCGAGTCGTACCGCGACGTGCAGACCAAGAACCGCGAGCTCGGCTCGGCGCTGGAGCGTGCCGAGAAGGCCGACCGCGCCAAGAGCGAGTTCCTGGCGACGATGAGCCACGAGATGCGCACGCCGATGAACGGCGTGATCGGCATGGCTACGCTGCTGCTCGACACGCCGCTCTCGGGCGAGCAGCGCGAGTACGCGCGCACCATCCGCAACTCGGCCAGCGACCTCCTGCTGATCATCAACGACATCCTCGACCTCTCGAAGATGGAAGCGGCCAAGCTGCGCCTGGACCTGCGGCCTGCCGACCTGCGCGAGATCTCGAACGAGGCGCTGGCGCTCCTGCGCTCGCTCGCGGACGAGAAGCACCTCGCGCTCGAGTTGACGATCGACCCGTCGCTGCCTGCGCAGGTGCGGGTCGACGCGGCGCGCCTGCGGCAGATCCTGATCAACCTGGTCGGCAACGCGATCAAGTTCACGGCCACCGGCTCGGTGCGCGTGGTGCTGCACGCCGCTTCCCGCGAGGCCGAGCGCGTCGTCGTGCGCTGCGAGGTGATCGACACGGGGATCGGCATCCCCGCCAGCGTGCAGCCGCGACTGTTCCTGCCCTTCACGCAGGGCGATTCCTCCACCTCGCGCCGCTTCGGAGGCACGGGCCTGGGCCTGGCGATCTCGGCGCGGCTGATCGAGCTGATGCGCGGCCAGATCGGCTTCCGCAGCACGGAGGGACAGGGCTCGACCTTCTGGTTCGAGGTGCCGTTGGAGGTCCTGACGCAGGAGCCGGCGGCGGCGCTGCCCAGCCGCGCGCAGCAAGCCCAGGCGGAGCCCGCCGGCCAATGCTCCCTGCGCCCGCTGATGGCGCTGATCGTCGAGGACAACTCGGTCAACCTGCGCATCGCGCAGCGCATGCTCTCCAAGCTCGGTTGCGAGTCCGAGTGCGCGCTCGACGGATCGCAGGCGCTGGAGTGCCTGGAGCGGCGCTCCTACGACGTGGTGTTCATGGACTGCAGCATGCCCGTGCTCGACGGCTTCCAGGCCACGCGCATCCTGCGCGAGCGCGAGAGCGGCACCGGAACGCGCGCCTTCGTCGTCGCGCTGACGGCCAATGCGATGGAAGGCGATCGCGAACGCTGCCTCGAGGCCGGCATGGACGACTACCTGACCAAGCCGATCGAGGTCGACAAGCTGCGCAAGGTGGTCAGCGACCTGCGCGAACGGCTCTCGCGCGCCGACCAGGCCCGCGCGGAGACCGCGCCCGTGCCGGAGCAGGTTCCCGGATCCGGCTCGCAAGCCTGAGGCGCGCGCGCGAACATCTGTCCCCGGACGGAAGATCGACATGAACGAACAAGGTCCCCTGCGCGGAGGCGTCGACCTCGGCGGAACGAAGATCCAGGCCGTGGTCGTCGACGCGGCGCAACGCGTGCTCGGCTCGGCGCGCCACGCGACGCCCGCGCTCGGCGGGCCGCGCTCGATCCTCGACGAGATCGCCGCGACGCTCGGCGAGGCGGCGCGCGCCGCGGGCGTCGAGACGCGCACGCTCGCCGGAGTCGGACTGGGCTCGCCCGGAGCCGTCGACGGCGCGAACGGCACGATCGAGCGCGCGGGCAACCTGTCGGGCTTCGACGTGCCGGTGCGCGCAGCCGCGGAGCTGCGCACACGCCTGTCGACCGAGATCTTCCTGGGCAACGACGTCGGCGTCGCGCTGGACGCCGAGGCGCGCCTGGGTGCCGGACGCGACTTCGACTCCTTCGTCGGGCTCTTCTGGGGCACGGGCATCGGCGGCGGCGTGATGCTGCACGGCCAGCGCTGGCTCGGGCGCGGCGCCGCAGGCGAGATCGGACACATGGTCGTCCGGCGCAAGGGAGCGCGCTGTCCCTGCGGACGGCGCGGCTGCCTCGAGGCCTACGCCGGCCGGCGCGCGCTCGAGCAGCGCGCACGCAAGCTGGTCGACGAGCGCGGACGCAGGACGAAGCTCTTCTCGATCATGGAGAAGAAGCAGCTCGCGCGCCTGACCAGCGGCGTGTGGGCCAAGGCGCTCGCGAAGGACGACGAGCTCGCGCACGAGCTGATCGAACGCGCGGTCGCGGCGCTGGGCGCGGGCCTCGCCTCGGCGGTCAACCTGCTCGACGTCGAGGGCGTCGTGATCGGCGGCGGCCTGGGCAGCCGTCTGGGCGAGCCGTGGGCCGCGCGCATCGCCGAAGCGATGCAGCCGCACCTGTTCGTGCCCGAGCGGCCGCCCGTGGTGCGCGTTGCGGAGCTCGGCGATCTCGCCGGGGCGATCGGCGCGAGCCTCCTGGCCGAGGCGCGCAGCGCCGCGCGCACGGCCTGAGGGCACACGCGGCCCGAGCGCGCACGCATCGGGCCCGCGCCTGGCCGTTCTCTGCTCGCGTTCGCCCTGCTGGTTCCCGCGAGCGGCGCGGCGCGCTAGGCTCTGCTCCGCCATGCACGCCGTCGACCTGCGCGAGAAGTTCACGCTCTTCCAGGAGCACTGGCGTCCGCGCATCGTGGGCGAGCTCAACGGCCAGGAGGTCAAGCTGGCCAAGTTCCAGGGCGAGTTCGTCTGGCACAGCCACGCCGAGGCGGACGAGATGTTCCTGGTCTGGCGCGGACACGTGCGCGTCGAGTTGCGCGATCGCAGCTTCGAGCTCGACCCGGGCCAGATGCTGATCGTCCCGCGCGGCGTCGAGCACCGCACCGTGGCCGAAGAGGAAGCCTGGGTCGTGCTCTTCGCGCCGGCCGCGACGCGCAACACCGGCAACGTGCTCGACGCGCGCCTGACCGCGCCGGGAGACCAGCGGCTGTAGGCCCGCGGAGCACACATGCAGGTCGAACACGTCCTCGATTTCGGCGTCGCACCCGAGCTCGTCTGGCCCTGGATCAGCGAGCCCGCGAAGCTCGCGCAGTGGATCCGCGACGCGCAGCGCTTCGAGGCCCGCCCGCCCGGCGCGCTGGCCGCGGGCTCGACGCTCGTGGCCTACCCCGCGCGCGGCGCGCCGATCGAGGGCCGCGTCGAGCGCTGCACGAGCGCGCGCGAGCTGGTGCTGCTGGTGCGCGGGCTTCCCAACGAGATGGAGGTGCGCATCCTCTTCGAGCTCTCGGCCAGCTCGGGCGGAACGCACCTGGTGCTGCGCGCACAGACCGAGCTCACGGGCCTGATGATCTTCGCCGAGTCGATGATCGCCTCGAAGGCGCGCGCGAAGCTCGAGGCCTGGAGCGCCGCGCTGCGCACGCTGGTCGCGGCGGGCTGAGCGCGCTCAGCCGCCCGCCTTCCAGCCTAGGAGCTCGTCGATCGTGCCGCTCGAGACCGAGTGGTACCCCGGGCGGGCCCGCGCGTAGATCGCTCGCGCGCGCGCCAGACCCGCGGTGGTCTGCTTGAGCTCCTTGTAGAGCGGCTCGAGGTACTTGCGCCGGCCCACGCCGAGCAGGAACTC
>JBGASC010000012.1:0-115972 GCA_044229935.1 Planctomycetota bacterium
CCTTGTGGCTGCTCGCGCTCGCCCTCGTGGCGGCCGTGCTCGCGCTGGCGCGACCGCTGCGCGTCGAGGCCGCGGCGCCGCGCCTGTGGAGCCTCGTCGTCGACCGCAGTCCGGCGATGTACCTCGCCGAGGGCGGGCGCACGCGCCTGGCGCGCGCGCTCGAGCCCGTCGAGGCCTGGATCGCGAGCGAGGTGCGCGCGGAGGACCGGATCGAGTGGATCGACGCGCTGCACGCGCAGCCGCGCGCGTCGCGCCGCGTTCCCGACGATCTCCTCGAGCCGCCGGCCTGGCCGCTCGCGAGCCTGGAGTGGTCGCGCTTCGACCGGCCGGGCGTGCTCCTCGTCACGGCACGGCTGGACCCGCTGCCGCGCCAGGCCGGCCTCTCCGCGAGCGGCGGCGCCGCGTGTCCCGGGCCGATCGGGCGCGAAGGTCGCACGCGCTTGGATTGGAACGGCAGCGCGATCGTGCGCGTCGCGGATGCCTACGCTCCCGGCGAGCTCGCGCTGGCGCTCGATCCGCGGCTGCCCGCCTCGCTGCGCGCGCTGGCCGAGCTGTGGGCCGCGAAGCACGCGCTCGCGCTGCACCCCGCAGCACAGGGAGGCGAGCGGCTCGAGCTCGTGCTCGAGTCCGCCGGCGCGCCGCGCGAGCGCACGCTCGGACGCGATGGCTGGGGCGCGACCGCGACGCTGGGGGACGCGCTCCTCCCGCAGGCGGGCGAGCAGAGCTGGCTCGAGGCCGGCGGCGCGGCCGTGCTCGTGCGCCCGGGGCGCGTGCGCACGAACGTCGCCGCGCTGGGCGAGCTCGCCGGCGACCCGGCCGCGTTCGCGGTCTCGTGGGGCGAGCTCCTCGACGCGGCGCTGCTCGAACCGGCGGGCTGTGCTCCGCTCGCCGCGCGCGCCGCGCAGGGCGAGCCGGTCTGGCGCGCGCCGCGACCGGCGGGCGCGAGCGCAGCTCCGCAGGAGCTGGAGCTCGGGTGGATCTGCGCCCTGGCCGCGGCACTCCTGGCGCTGCTGGCGTGGGCCTGGCGCGGGCCCGTGGCAGAATGAGACCGATGCTGCCGCTGCTCGGATCTGCCGTACTCGTGCTCGCGAGCCTCGGCGTCGGGTCGACCCAAGCCGCTGCTGTGGGCGCGAGCTCCTCGAGCGCTGCGGGCGGGATGCCCGGCGTCGCTGCGAAGAGCGCGACGAGCCCTGCGACGAACGGCGTGACGTGCGATGCGACGGGCGACGCGACGTGCACAGCAGTGGCTGCGGCCGTCGAGGACGTGCCGCTCGGCACGCGCATCGAGCACCTGGGGTTCACCGACACACGCTGGCTCGCGCGCGAGCTGCGCGATCTGGGGCCGCACGCGGCGACGGTGATCGTCTGCACCGCACTCGACTGCCCGATCGCGGCGCGCGTGATGCCGCGCGTCGGCGAGCTCGAGCGCACGCTGCGCGCACGCGGCGTGCAGTTCCTCGCGATCGACGTCGGCGCGCGCGACAGCCTGGTCGAGGCTGCGGCGCGCGCGCCGAACAGCCGCCTGGTCCATCGACGCGATTTCGACAGGGCCGCCGCGCGCGCCTCGCCACGCACGCCAGTTCGTCATGCTCGACGCGCAGGGCGTGCTGGTCTACACCGACTTCGGCGGCGACGCCTCGGAGCGCTACGCCGGCAGCGTACCGACAGAGGTGCGCGCCGATCTGGCCAGGCGCTGGTGATGCTCGCCTGCTGGCGTGCGCGCTCAACGCCGCTTCGAGAACATCCGCCGCCGGCGCCGTGATCGCCGCGGATACGTCCGCCGTGCCGATGACCCGGCGATCAGCGCCGCTGGTCGCGAAAACGCCTGCGCCAGCGCCGCCCGTCGGCGGCGGCATGGCTCGCGCTCAGACGCGCGCGCAGGCCGCGTCGAAGGCCGCGATGATCGCCGAGGTGGTCGAGCAGGGGCGCATGCCGCCCTGGTTCGCCTCGCGCGCGCAGCACTTCGAGAACGAGCGCGGCCTCGCGCCCGAGGAGGTCGACGCGCTCGTGCGCTGGGCGCGCGGCGGAACGCCGGCGGGCGAGGGCGGCGAGCGCGTGCGCGCCGACCCCGAGCGTCCGCCGGTCGACGGCTGGCGCATCGGCGAGCCCGATCTCGTGCTGAGCGTGCTGGGGGAGTCGACGATCCCCGCGACCGGCTACGTGCCCTACCGCTACCAGCTCGTGCCGCACCTGTTCACCTCGGACGTGTGGGTCAGCGCGGTCGAGATCCGCTCCTCGAACCCGCGCGTCGTGCACCACGCCAACCTCGGCTGGTACAAGCTCGGCGAGGACGTCAAGGCGCAGAACTTCATCACCGGACAGGTGCCCGGCGGCGACGCGATGCAATTGCCCGAGGGAGTCGCCTGCCGCATCCCGGCCGGAGCGCTGCTCGGCCTCCAGGTGCACTACGTCACCAGCGGGCGCGAGGAGCGCGAGCGCCTCTCGATCGGCTTGCGCTTCCCGCGCGGCACGGTAGAGCAGCGCCTGCGCCACTTCGAGCTGGCCGACCTGCGCTTCGAGATCCCGCCGCTGGAGCCGGCCTGGCCGGTGCGCGCCGCGCGCTCCTTTGCCGAGGACGCGCTGGGCATCGGGATGTTCGTGCACATGCACCTGCGCGGGCGCGACATGACGATCGTGGCGCAGGAGCCGCAGCAGGCGCCGCGCACGCTCGTGTGCGTGCCCAACTACAGCTTCGACTGGCAGACGGCCTACCAGTGGTCCTTCGGCCAGCAGCGCTTTCCCAAGGGAACCCGCGTCGAGGCGCTGGCACACTTCGACAACTCGCGCTTCAATCCCTACAACCCCGACCCGCAGAAGGCCGTGCGCTTCGGGCAGGAGACCGTCGACGAGATGATGTACGGTTTCCTGTTCTACGTCGCGGCCGACGAGCGGCTGGGGCTCGCCATCGATCCCGCCAGCGGCGAGGCGCGCGCGCACTGAGGACCCTCTTCGACATGGATGCCTTCACCCCGACCAAGTCCGACCGCTTCACCTTTGGCCTGTGGACCGTGGGCAACCCCGGCCGCGATCCCTTCGGCTCGGAGGTGCGGCCCGTGCTGCAGCCGACCTACCTCGTGCGCAAGCTGGCCGACTGCGGCGCGTACGGCGTCAACCTGCACGACAACGACCTCGTGCCCTTCGGCGCGAGCGCCGCGCAGCGCGACGGGATCGTGCGCGACTTCAAGGCCGCGCTCGAGGACCACGGCCTGGTCGTCCCGATGGCGACGACGAACCTCTTCTCGCACCCGGTTTTCAAGGACGGCTCGTTCACGGCCAACGATCCGAAGGTGCGCGCCTTCGCGCTGCAGAAGACGATGGCTGCGATCGACCTGGGCGTCGAGCTGGGCGCGAAGACCTACGTCTTCTGGGGCGGGCGCGAGGGCACGGAGGCCGACGCCTGCCGCGACCCGCGCACGGCGATCGCGCGCATGCGCGAGGCGCTCGACTTCCTGTGCGGCTACGTGCGCGACCAGCGCTACGAGCTCGTCTTCGCGCTGGAGGCCAAGCCCAACGAGCCGCGCAGCGACATGTACTTCCCGACCACGGGCCACATGCTGCACTTCGTCTCGACGCTGGCCTACCCGCAGATGGTCGGCGTCAACCCCGAGGTCGCGCACGAGAACATGGCCGGGCTCTCGTTCGTGCACGCCGTGGCGCAGGCGATGGAGTCGGGCAAGCTCTTCCACATCGACCTCAACGCGCAGAAGATCGGGCGCTACGACCAGGACCTGCGCTTCGGCTCGGAGGACTTCAAGCAGGCCTTCCTGCTGGTGCGGCTGCTCGAGGGCACGGCCGGCGCGCCCGCCGGCGCCAGCGCACAGTGCCAGAAGCGCTACGACGGGCCGCTGCACTTCGACAGCCACGCCTACCGCACCGAGGACGAGGCCGGCGTGTGGGACTTCGCGCGCGGCTCGATGCGCACGTACAAGATCCTCAAGGAGAAGGCGCGCCGCTTCGACGCCGATCCGGAGGTGCGCGCGCTGATCGCCGAGCCGCGCGACGCGGCGCTCGATCCGCTGCTCTCGGGCGGCTTCACGCGCGAGAAGGCGACGCGCCTGCGCGCGGTGGCCCTCGACCCGGTGGCGCTGGGCAAGAAGGGCCTGCAGTACGAGAAGCTCGACCAGCTGCTGACCGAGCACATGCTCGGGGTGCGCGGCTGAACGACGCGATGCAGCGGATGCGGAGCGCGGCGCGAGGCGCGCACGCCGCGATGGACACGGCGCTGTTCCTCGGCCTGGACGTCGGCACGCAGGGCACGAAGGCGCTGCTGGTCGACGCCGACGCGGGGGCGCGTGGTGGCGCGCGCGAGCTCGGCCTACGGGCTGATCGAGGACCTCGGCCCGGGCGCGGCCGAGCAGCATCCGTCGACCTGGCTCGCGGCGATCCGCGCGGCCTGCGGCGAGCTCTTCCGCGGCCGCGCGGAGCTGCGCGCGCGTGGCGGGCTGGCGGTCTCGGGCCAGCAGCACGGACTCGTCGTGCTCGACGAGCGCGGCAGCGTGCTGCGCGCGGCGAAGCTGTGGTGCGACACGTCGACCGTGCGCGAGGCCGAGGAGATCTCGGCGCGCCTGGGCCGGCGCGTGCCGGTGGGCTTCACGGCCTCGAAGGTGACCTGGCTCGCGCGCGCGGAGCCGGCGCTCTTCGCGCGCGTGGCGCACGTGCTGCTGCCGCACGACTACGTCGACTTCGCGCTGACCGGCGAGCGCTGGATGGAGTGCGGCGACGCCTCGGGCACGGGCTTCTTCGACGTCGCGGCGCGGCGCTTCGACCCGCGCGCGCTCGAGGCGGTCGACGCGCGCCTCGCCTCGCTCCTGCCGCCGCTGGTCGCACCCGATGCGATCGGCGCGCGGCTCTCGAGCGCGGGCGCGGAGCTGACCGGCCTCGCGCCCGGCACCCCCGTCGCCGCGGGCAGCGGCGACAACATGTGCTCGGCGATCGGCAGCGGCGCGACGCGCGGCGGCGTGGTCGTCTGCTCGCTCGGGACCTCGGCCACGATCTTCCACCACAGCGCGCGTCCGAGCATCGATCCGGAGGGCCTGGTCGCGCCCTTCTGCGACGCGAGCGGCGGCTGGCTGCCGCTGCTGTGCGTGATGAACGCGACCGGCGTGGCAGAGGAGGTGCGCCGCGCCTTCGGACGGACGCACGCGCAGCTCGACGAGCTCGTGCTCGGCGCGCCGGCAGGTGCGGGCGGGCTCGTCTTCGTGCCGTACCTGATGGGCGAGCGCGTGCCCGACCTGCCGCAGTCCTGCGGCCTGATCCACGGGCTGCGAGCGGGCTCGCTCGCGCCGGGGCTGCTCGCGCGCGCGGCGCTCGAGGGCGTGGCGCACAACCTCGCCTGGGGGCTCGAGCGCATGCGCGCGCTCGGCTGCCGGGTCGAGGAGCTGCACCTGGTCGGCGGCGCGGCGCAGAGCCGCAGCTGGCCGCGCGTGATCGCCGACGTGCTCGGCGTGCGCGTGCGGCCGCTCGACGAGCCGGAATCGGCCGCGCTGGGGGCCGCGCTGCAGGCGGCCTGGGCCGTGCGCCGCGCGGCGGGCGAGCGCGTCGCGCTCGACGAGCTCGCGCAGCCCTTCGTCGCCGGAGCCGCGGGCGTGCTCGAGCCCGACGCGAGCGTGCGCGAGCTGCACGCGGAGGGCGGCGCGCGCTTCCGCGCGCTGGTGCAGCGCTCCTTCGGCTAGCGTTCGGCCGCGTCGGTGCGCCGCGCGGGCTCGGGCGCAAGGTCGAACACGCTCAGGGTCGCGTCCTCGTAGCGCGGCGCGCCGACCTGCTGCTTGTAGCGCGCGATCCAGCCCTCGACGTGGCGCAGTTCGACGTGCGTGTCGTCCGCGAGGCTGATCGGCCGGTCGCGGTGGAAGAGCACGAAGCGCACGTGCCGCGCGCGCAGGTCGTCGAGGTCGCCGACGAAGGCGAAGTTCGCGAAGCGGAAGCGCGCGTCGTGCGGCGGGAGCTCGGCTTCGGGCGAGGGCTGGCCCTCGGGCGTGACGAAGCCCGCGAGGTAGGGCAGGCGGTGCACGCGCTGGTAGAACGGGTAGGGCACGCAGGGTGAGGCCTGGAACCAGGGCGCCTCGAGCAGCACCTCGCCCGCGCGCGCCTCGGCCGCGAGGTCGGCGTAGATCGGCGGGATGGTGGTCTTGCCCATGGTCGTGCGCGCGAAGGCCGAGGGGAAGCTGCGCGCGTAGTTGGCCTGGTACATCTGGTGGCTGGTCCAGTTGTTCGGCGCGCGGTGGATCCAGGGCAGCGGCCCGAAGGCGTAGCCCAGCCCGCACAGGATCAGGGCGGTGAGCTCGCGCGGCAGGCGCGGGAACTCCTTGCGCGCGAGGTGGTCGATGCGCGCGAGGCCGAGCGCTGCGCAGACCAGCACGAGGCCGTGCGCGGGCAGCACGTAGCGCACGAGCACCGGCGCCTCCTCGAGCACGGCCGGCCGCGCCAGCAGCGGCAGCGCGAGCTGCGCCAGGCAGGCCGTCACCAGCCAGGGTGCCAGCGTACGCGCGCCGTGGCGCAGCACGATCGCGCCCATCAGGAGCGCCAGCGCGAAGACGAAGTCGCACAGCGGCCGGAACGTGCCCGAGAAGAGCTGGAAGCACAGCTGCGGGTCGGGCCAGTCCTTGGCGCGGCCGAAGGAGCGCTCCTCGAGCGAGCGCGAGTCGCCGAGGAAGGGCGGACCGACCAGCAGCACCATCCCGAAGCAGGCCAGCACGCCCAGCTGCGCCACCTCGGCGCGCTCGCGCCGTCCGCGGCGGGCGGCGGGCGGCAGGAGGCCCCAGGCCACCGGCGCGAGCACGAACGGTGCGACCACGAGGTGGAACCACACGCCCAGCGCCGCGCAGCCGACGTAGATCCAGCCCCAGACGCGCGCTCCGCCACTCCACCAGCGCTCGAAGGCCAGGACGGCCACCAGCGCCAGGAGGAAGACGACCTCGTAGGGCCGCGCGAAGCGCGAGTAGAACACCTCCAGCGGCGAGATCGCGAGCAGCAGCGCGAAGACCAGGCTGGAGCGCGTGCCCAGGTGCCGGCGCAGCAGCAGGGCCAGGATCGGGACCGCGCCGATGCCCGCGGCGAGCGGGACCAGGCGCATGCCGGTCTCGGAGAGGCCGACCGTGCGCGAGAGGATCCAGTCCAGCGCGGTCAGCGGGATGCAGTGGTCGTTGGCGCCGAAGTGCGTCAGGATCCAGCCCAGCGAGTGGTCGCGCACCGCGTGCAGCGAGTGCCACTCGTCGTCCGCGACCAGCTGCGCGCCGATCTGGTCCAGGCGCAGCAGCGCCCCGATCAGCGTGATCGCGGCCAGGATCGCCCACTCGCGAGGCCGGAGCGGACCGGGAGCCTCGGCGGGGGGAGGAGTCGTGCTCATCGGAACGGGGAAGTGTAGCGCGCGAGCGCACCGCGCGCCGCGCGCTTGCCAGCACTCCCGCGCTCGCGCATCCTCACCGCATGCGCCCCCTGCTGCTCCTCGCCCTCGTCCCGATCCCGTTCCTCGCCTTCGGCTGTGCCGCGACGCACACCTCGCACCTTGCGGCCGAGAACGCGCTCGGCCCGTACTCGGCCTCGGTCGAGGCGCACGGCCTGGTCTTCGTCTCGGGCAAGGGCGGCGCGCGCACGGGCAGCTTCGCCGAGGAGTGCGAGGGCGCGCTGCGCGCGGTCGAGAAGGAGCTCGCGCGCTCGGGCCTGACGCTCGCCGACCTCGTCAGCGTCAACGTCTTCCTGACCGACATGGCGCAGTACGCCGAGTTCAACCAGGTCTACGCGAAGCTCGTCCCCAAGCCCTGGCCGGCGCGCGCCTGCGTCGCGGTCAGCGCGCTGCCGGCGAACCTGCGCGTCGAGGTGCAGGCGGTCGCGGCCCGGCGCTGAGGCCGTGCCCGCCACGGGGGACGCCGGGCAGGCTCAGTTCTTCTCGTCGCTGCCCGAGAGGTCGATCTCGAACCAGGGCGAGTCGTAGCCGAGGTCCTTGGCCAGCGCGATCAGGCGGTTCGCCTCGGCGTTGCTCGGGTCGTCCTTCTTGCCGTAGAGCATCGCGTGCCCGAGCTTGAAGTAGAACTGGCCGTCGAGCGGGTCGATCTCGACCGCCTTCTTGAAGGCCTCGATCGCGTCCAGGCGCTTGGACTTGCCCAGCAGCAGCTCGGCGTAGCGGCTGTGCACGAGCGGGTTGCGGCTGCCCTTCTCGATCGCGGTCTTGAGCAGGCGCATGGCGCGCAGCGGGCGGCCGTTGTTGGCGGCCGACATTCCGGCCGTCTCGATCCCGCCGAGCGAGGTCGGCGCGAGCTTCTTCACGAAGGCGTGCCACTCCTGCTCCAGGTTCTTGACCGCGGCCGCGTCCTTGAGCCCGAGCTCCTCGCGGAAGACGCGGTAGACCTCCTCGCCCTTGACCGTCTTCAGGTTGGCGACGCCCATCGGCTCGCGCAGCACGCCCTTGCCGCGCGCGAGCGTGAAGACGAACCTCTGGAACTTCGGCTGGTAGCGCGCGTCGTTCATCAGGAAGTACACCAGCGACCAGCCCCAGGTGTAGTGCTTGTAGTCGCGGTCGGTGCGCACGAGCTCCTCGAGCGACTGCCAGTCGCCCTTGGCGATGTCCTCCTGCACCTCGCACAGGCGGCCCTCGAGGACCAGGCCCGTCGTGAGCTTCTTCTTCTCCGCGTCCCACTTGCTCGCGCCGTAGTACTCGGCCAGCGCCTCGCCGGGGAAGTGCGGCACGCCGAAGTCGAGCTCGATCAGCTTCTGCAGGTAGTGGTTCGACTCGTGGAACATCACCTCGGTCGTGAAGTCCGGATCGAGGCGCTCGTAGAAGATGTTGAGATCCCACGGCTTGACGAACTTGAAGTAGCCCAGCACGCCGTAGCCCACGCCCGAGACCTGGTGGAAGGTCGTCTCGTCGCCGTGGAAGCTGACGTTGAGGCGGTCGTCCTTGCCGGGCGGCTTGAGCTTCCAGGTCTTCGCGAACTCGCTGAAGTACGCCTCCATCAGGTCGCGGTAGCGCTCGAAGATGTAGTCGGGCACCGTGTACTCGAAGTGGAAGTGCGCGGTGTCCTGCACGCCGCGGTTGCGCCACTCCTTGCGGGCCGCGACGAGCTCGAGCTCCTTGTGGCGCGCGGCCAGGCGCTTCTGGATCAGGTCGTCGCGCTGCCTGGCCGTGACCCACTTGTTCTCGAAGCGCACCATGCCCTTCGAGCTCATCTCGCGCTCCTCGTCGCTCTGCGGCGCGCGCGCGGCGTCGGCGGCGAGCACGGCGTCCTCGATCATCTCGTTGGGGACCAGGATCGTGCCGTGCTCGTAGGTGAGCTCGATGCCCTTCTCCTTGCGCTCCATCTTCGGCCCCTCGATCACGCGGCCGTCCTTGAGGCAGAGGATGTCGCCGGCCGCGGCCGGCAGGGCTGCGAGCGCCAGGAACACCAGCGGCAGTGCGGTGCGCATCATCGCCTGCTCACTTCTTCCCGAAGCTCTTGAAGTAGAGCTCCTCGAACTTCTTCCAGTCGTCGCCGCTCCAGCCGGCGGCCGCGCGCTCGAGCGTCTGGTCGAGGATGCGCTTCTGGCTCTTCTTGTAGCCGTCGCGGCGCGACTTGAGCTGCGCGTCCTCCTCCTCCTCGGTGGTCGGGGCCTTGTCGGGCTTCTTGCCGTTCTTCTCCTCCTCGGCCTTGATCTCGCCCAGCACTCCCTTGAGCGCCTTGAGGTAGCTCGGCAGGAACTCCTTGGTCTGCTTCGAGCTCGCGGCCGGGCCCGTGGCGA
This sequence comes from Planctomycetota bacterium, assembly GCA_044229935.1. GTDB lineage: Bacteria > Planctomycetota > UBA1135 > UBA1135 > JADJLZ01. Next base: position 9,709 of record JBGASC010000012.1, read on the forward strand.
GGAAGGCCACCAGCGCCGAGCCCTGCTGGAAGTTGACCCACTCCTTCCAGAACTCCTCGCCGTCCATGGTCATGATCTGGCGCGGCGTGAGCGCCTTGCCGTTGCGCACGGCCTCGCGCACGTCGTCCTTGATCCAGTAGTCCGTGCGGAACTCGAGCTTGCCCTTGTCGAGGTTGGCCTGCTCCATCAGGTCGGAGATGCCGTTGTCGAGCCAGGTCGGCATGCCGAAGGCGAGGTCGCGGTCGCGGTCCTCGAACCAGATGTCGGTCAGGCGCCGGATCACGTTCTTCATCGAGTAGCTCGTGCTGCCGCCCTGGTCGTCGTAGGTCACGACCTCGATGTTGTTCCACGACCAGTCGCTGCCCTTGTAGAAGGCGTTGTACTCGTCGGAATCCTTGCAGATGCGCAGCACCGGGGCGCGCACGTACTCCTTGTCGCCGAGGAAGGCGAAGGTCGTGTCGAGCCACTTCAGCACCGCCTCGGCGCGGTCGACCATCTTCTTGGCGAACTTCTCGTCGCCGTGGTTGAGCACGAGGAAGCGGCCCATCTGCTTGACGGTCCAGCCCTCGGGCACGTTCTTCTGCGCCTTCTCCTGCGCCAGCTTCTCGATCTTCTTCTTGTGCGCGGTGCGCTCCTCGGGCGTGAGCTTGTCCCAGTCGAAGACGCTCAGCTTGAACTCGCCCGTGGTGGCCTCGACCAGTCCCTCGCCCGAGCGCTGGATCGTCTTGAACGACTTCAGGCAGCGCACCAGGTCCTGCTGCAGCTTGGGCCAGGCGCTCTCCAGGCACTCGAACTGGACGGCCAGGTCGACGTCGGGCATGTGGTAGACCCAGGTGAGGATGTGCTTGGGTCCGTCGTAGGAGAGCTTCTCGACCTTGATCTCGTAGCAGGTCGCGGTGACGTCGCCGACCTTGACGTCCTCCTGCTTGTCGACGAACCAGCCGCCTCCCGAGTAGCGGCGCGTCATGTAGTCCTTGTAGTCCTTGTACGGGCTGTCGAACTCGATCAGCACCGTCTTGTTGCCGTCCTTGTCCTCCTTCTTCGTGACCTTCGCGCGCTCCTTGACGGCCTCGGCGACGAACGCGATCGCGGTCATGTCGGGCTTGTGGTCGCTGGTCCAGCCCGTGCCCTTGTCGGTCCAGAAGTAGGGCTTGTCCGAGACGTACTTGCCGACGATCCAGCGCTCCTCGACCTTGGTCGGGACGGCGGTCCAGCTGCGCGGGGTCTGGATCTGGTAGCCCAGGCGCGCGTCCTTGAGGTCCGCGCGGGCGAGCGGGGTCAGGACGGCGCACGAGCCGAGGACGAGAGCGACGAGACGAAGCATGGATTCTCCCCGGCAGGCCGGCGGAGAAGAGAGCGAGAGCGGCCTGCCGTCCCGATTGTAGAGGCGCCGCGCGCGGGCCCACAAGCACCCGCTCCGCCAGCGCGCCCTTGAGCGTCCGCGCTCGCGCTGGATAGGCTCTGCGCTTCCGCAGCCGATGCCCAACTCCTCCGACCCCATGCTGCTGGTGCTCCTGAGCGCGCTGCTCGTGTGTGCTGCGGCCGGCGCCATCGCCGCCTGGCAGCTGCTCGCGCGCTGGAAGCAGGCCGAGAAGCACCTCGAGCGCCTCGAGGATCTCTCCGCTCTGCGCCAGCAGGTCGAGCGCCTCGCCACGCAGCAGCCCGAGCTGGACCTGCGGCGCCTGGAGCACGTGCTGCTCGACCTGCGCGACCTCACGCGCCGCACGGAGGAGCGCATGCTCGCGCTGCTGGAGAGCTCGCGCGCGCGGGGGAGCGACGCGTCGCTGCCGGTCCCGGCCGCGCTGGGGGCGGCCGAGCTGTGCGAGCGCGTGCTCGCGCGGCGGGTCGCGCTCGGCTACGAGCGCGTGCAGCTGGTGACGCCGCTGGCCGAGCTCGCGCCGCTGCTCGGCGGCGAGGGCTCGATCACGCTCGAGGCGCGCCGCGACGGCGTGGCCTGCAAGGGCCGCGTGAAGATCAAGGCCGGCGCGATCCAGGACGTCGAGATGCAGTCCGCCTACTCGGCCTTCCCCTGAGGGCCGCGCCAAGCACAGAACCATGAGCACACCTCCCGTCACGACCATCGAACGCCTCTCCCAGCACGTCGGCCAGACCGTCACGCTGCGCGGCTGGCTCTACGACAAGAGCTCCAAGGGCAAGCTGCACTTCGCCAAGCTGCGCGACGGCACCGGCTTCGTGCAGTGCGTGCTGTTCAAGAACGACGTGCCCGAGAAGCTCTTCGAGGACGTCGGCCACGCCGGCCAGGAATCGAGCCTGGTGCTGACCGGCCTGGTCAAGTCCGAGCCGCGCGCGCCGGGCGGCTTCGAGATCGCCGTCAGCGGCGGCGAGGTGCTGCAGAAGGTCGAGGGCTACCCGATCACGCCCAAGGAGCACGGCCCCGACTTCCTGCTCAACCACCGCCACCTCTGGCTGCGCTCGCGCAAGCAGTGGGCGCTGATGCGCGTGCGCGACGCGGTGATCACCGCGATCCGCCGCTTCTACGACGAGCGCGGCTTCGTCTGCATCGACTCGCCGATCTTCACGCCCTCGGCCTGCGAGGGGACCTCGACGCTCTTCGAGGTCGAGTACTTCGAGCAGAAGGCGTATCTCACGCAGTCCGGCCAGCTCTACGGCGAGGCCGCGGCGATGGCGATGGGCAAGATCTACACCTTCGGGCCGACCTTCCGCGCCGAGAAGTCGAAGACGCGCCGCCACCTGACCGAGTTCTGGATGCTCGAGCCCGAGGTGGCCTTCGCCACGCTCGAGGACATCATGCAGCTGGCCGAGGACATGCTCGTCTACATCGTGCAGGACGTGCTGCGCCGGCGCCGGCCCGAGCTCGACGCGCTCGAGCGCGACGTCACGAAGCTCGAGCGCATCCTGCCGCCCTTCCCGCGCCTGTCGTACGACGAGGCCGCCGCGCTGCTCGCCAAGCACCCCGAGTCGACCTTCAAGTACGGCGACGACTTCGGCGCGCCCGACGAGACGATCATCTCGAACAGCTTCGACCGGCCCGTGCTGGTGCACCGCTATCCGCACGAGGTCAAGTCGTTCTACATGAAGCGTGACCCCGTCGACCCGCGCAAGGCGCTCTGCGTCGACGTGCTCGGCAGCGAGGGTGTGGGCGAGATCATCGGCGGCAGCCAGCGCGAGGACGACCTCGCGACGCTCGAGGCGCGCATCCAGGAGCACAAGCTCCCGCTGGAGTTCTACCAGTGGTACCTCGACCTGCGCCGCTACGGCACGGTTCCGCACGCGGGCTTCGGCCTGGGGCTGGAGCGCACCGTCGCCTGGATCGCCGGCATCGAGCACGTGCGCGAGGCCAGCCCGTTCCCGCGCATGATGTACCGCATCACGCCGTGAGCGGCGCACCCGGAGCGGCTCGCGCCGCTCCGCCGGCCGCCCCTTGACAGCCGCACCGCGCTAGCGTTCCTTGTTGGTCGCCGCGCATCGACCGCGCGCACAACCAACTCACGAACGGAGATCCCCTCATGAGCAAAGGCGAAACCCACAAGAAGGACGAGAAGAAGCCCAAGCTCTCCATCAAGGAGAAGCAGGAGAAGAAGAAGGCCAAGCTGGCGAAGAAGTCGGGCCAGATGGGCTGAGTTCCCTGCCGCAGCGAATGCACGAGGCGCCCGCGAGGCGCCTCGCTTCGTAGACTGGCGGCCCTCGCATGAGCCCGAGCCCCGACGACGGCGAGCGCCCCGCGCGCTGGTGCTCGCGCGCGAGCTGGTCGCGCCCCGAAACCTGGCTGGCGCTGCTCGTCGCGCTCTTCGCGCTCTCGAGCGCGTGGTCCTTCGGATCGAGCTGGCCGGGCATCGACTTCTACCAGTTCTGGCTGGTCGGCCGCGCGCTGCGCGAGGGCCGCGTCGAGAACCCGTACGCGCCCGAGGTGCGCACGGAGCTCGGCGAGCAGGGCTTCCAGGACGCGCTGCGGCGCGCCGGGCCCGAGGCGCAGAAGAACCCGCCGCTGGAGCTGCAGGTGGCGAACTACCGCCGGCAGCTGGAGACCTTCTCGACGCCGCTCCTGTACGGCACGTTCGGCGCGCTGGCGAGCGGCGACTACCCGCGCGACAAGATCCGCTGGCAGCGCGCGAGCGTCGCGTTGCACGCCGGCGCGATCCTGCTCGTCGCCTGCGCCTTCGGGCTCTCGCTCGCATCGGCGCTGGGCGCGCTGGGAGTGTTCGCGCTGTGGTTCGAGCCGTTCCAGGCCGAGATCGGCAACGCCAACGTCAACGCGGTGCTGCTCGCGACGCTGGCGGGAGCGCTGTTCGCGCTGGTGCGCGGGCGCTGGCTCGCCGCCGGGCTCGTGCTCGGCCTGGGCCTCGCCTTCAAGCCGACGCTCGCCCTCGCGCCGCTGCCGCTGCTCCTCGCCTGGGCCTGCGCGCGCAGCTGGAGGCCGCTCGTGCGCCACGCGCTCGGGCTCGCGGGCGGGGCGGCGCTGGGCGTCGTGCTGGGTGCCTGGCTCGGCGGGGGACTGGCGAACTGGTCGCGCTGGCTGGGCGAGCTGCCGGTGCTGCTGCGCGAGGGCGCCGCCTACGACGACAACTTCGCGCTCGCGCGCTGGCTCTCGGATCACCTGGGCCTCGCGCTCGGGCCGGGCCTGGTGCTGCTCGTCTTCACACCGGTCGCCTGGGTCGCGTGGATGCGGCGCGCACGCGCGCCCGGCGAGGACGCGAGCGCGGGCTGGCTCGCGCTGGGCGCGCTGGTCGCGCTGCTGACGCCGGGTCTCGTCTGGATCCACTACTACGAGCTCGCGATCCCGGCCGTGCTGTGCCTGTGCGCGCGCGCGCGGCCGCTCAACCTGCTCGCGGCGGCTCTCGGCGCGCTGGCGCTCTCCTCGCGCGTTCCGGCGCAGTGGCTCGGGCTGGCGAACACCAGGCAGCAGGCCGGTCTGGTGCTGGCCGGGGCGCTGCTCGTATTCGCGATCCTGCTGCGCGAACTCGCCTGCCCGGCACAGCCCGCAGATCGCGCGGGCTCGGGTAGACTCTGACGTTCCCCGTGCGCGGTGGAGGACTCCGGCTTCCCATTCGGAAGGCAGGCCTTTCGACGCCGGACACGCAGCGCGCCCGGACCTGGCAACCAACGACAACCAACATGCGAATCGCACCCACTTTCCTCACCCTGACCGTGCTGGGCGCTCCGCTGCTCGCGCTCGACAAGCAGCAGACGACCCAGGAGATGCTCTCGCTCGCGCAGCAGGCGCGCGCGCTGAAGAGCCAGCCGAACTCGGCCGCGCTCGTCGAGCGCCTCGAGGCGCGCTACCAGCGCCTCTCCGCGAGCCTGGGCGGCGACGATCCCGCCGCGCTGCTCGACCGCGCCGCGCCAGTCCCGGCCGGGCCGCACGCCTTCGTCGTCGGTCCGCCGCCCAGCGGCTGCACCAGCACGACCACGAACTTCGCCAACAGCACGTCCGCGCCGATCCTCGACCTGACCACGGTCACCTCGACGATCGTCGTCAGCGGCGTGAGCTCGAGCCTGTGGGACGTCGACCTCAGCCTCAACATCAACCACACCTACGCCGCAGACCTCGACATCACGCTGACGGCGCCCAACGGCACGGTGATCCCGATCACGACCGACAACGGCGGCGGCAACGACGACGTCTTCGCCGGCACGCGCTTCGACGACCAGTCGGTGAACCCCGTCTCCGACTACGTGTTCACCAACCTCGTGGTGGCGCCCAACCTCAGCCCCGAGGGCGCGCTCAGCCTGCTGCGCGGGATCAACCCCAACGGCACCTGGACGCTGACGGTCACCGACGACGCCAACATCGACACGGGGACGCTCAACGGCTGGAGCCTGGACGTCTCCGACCTCAGCGGGACCCCGAGCCCGGCCTCGACCAGCGTCACCAACTCGACGCCGCTCGCGATCGCGGACGTCGCCACGCAGAGCTCGTCGATCACCGTCAGCGGCGCGACGGGCTCGCTGCTCGGCCTGCGCCTGACCACGTTCATCCAGCACACGTACGCGGCCGACCTGGACATCACGCTGACCTCGCCGGCCGGCACGGTGGTGACGATCACGACCGACAACGGCGGCGGCAACGACGACGTGTTCAACGGCACGGTCTGGCGTGACGACGCTCCCGCGACCGCGACGGACTACGTCTACACGAACCTGGTCGTCGCTCCGGCGCTCGTCGGCGAGGGCCACATGGACCGCTTCGTGGGCGAGAACCCCAACGGGGTCTGGACGCTGACGATCACCGATGACCTCGGCGGCGACGTCGGCACGCTCAACTCCTGGTCGCTCGACATCCAGAGCGGCAGCTGCGGCGGCACGCTGCCGCCGGTCGCGTACTGCAATCCGGGTGTGGGCGGCGTGATCCCCTGCCCCTGCGGCAACGCTCCGGCGGGGCTGGGTCGCGGCTGCGACAACAGCGCGGCGACGGGTGGCGCGGCGATCGCGGCCAGCGGCACGAACTCGCTCGCCGGGGACACGCTGGTGTTCTCGACCGCGGGCGAGAAGCCCACGGCCACGAGCATCGTGCTCTCCGGCACGGCGCCGGTGGTCGCGGGCGTGACCTTCGGCCAGGGCGTGCGCTGCGTCGGCGGCGCGCTCAAGCGCCTGTACGTCAAGACGGCCGTCGCGGGCAGCATCAGCGCGCCCGCCGGCGCCGATCCTTCCGTGTCGTTGCAGCACGCGAACCTCGGCGACCCGATCGTCGCGGGCTCGCATCGCTACTACATGGTGTACTACCGCGACCCGATCGTGCTCGGCGGCTGCGCCGCGAACAGCACGTTCAACTCCACCAACGCGCTCGACGTGCAGTGGGCGCCGTGATCTGACCCTGGCGGCGCGCGGCCGCGAGGCTGCGCGCCAGCGCTCGTGATCGGACGCCGGCCGCGGGGTCTCGCTCCCCGCGGCCGGACTGTTTCTGCCGCGCCTCGCGTTGCAGGGAAGTGCGCCCGGGTCCCGCTCGCCTGCGACCGCCGCGCGAGCAGGATTCGGGAAACCGTCCCGTCCCCGCACGGTAGGTCCGGCGCACGTCGATCTGGCGCCTCCGCCGGCCTGCAAGCCGGCGGCTCGACGAACCTGGGATGGATGGAGAGAGACGATGAACCGACGCTCGATCGGCGTGCCGGCAGTCCTGTGCTTCCTCGTTCCTGCGGGGGCCGCGCTCGCGCAGACGACGACGAGGGTGAGCGTCTTCGGCGCCGCCACGCAGGCGAACTGGGACAGCCTCAACCCGTGCGTGACGCCGGACGGAAGGTTCGTGGCCTTCGAGCTCGGGCTGGGAACGCAGCACGAGGTCTGCGTGCGCGACCGGCTCAACGCGACCACGGAGATCGTGAGCGTCGCACTCGGCGGGCTGCCCTCGGACGGCATGAGCGGCTACGCCGCGATCTCGGCGGATGGCCGATTCGTCGCGTTCCAGAGCACGGCGACGAACCTCGTCCCCGGAGACACGATGCTCCTGCAGGATGTCCTCGTGCGCGATCGACTGCTCGGCACGACCGAGCGGGTCAGCGTCGACTCGAACGGGCTGGAGGCCAACGGCGGGAGCTTCCAGCCCTCGATCTCTGCCGACGGCCGCTTCGTGGCCTTCTTCAGCGAGGCCTGGAACCTCGTTCCCGGCGACACCAACGGCGAGTTGGACGTGTTCGTGCGCGACCGCCTGCTCGGCACGACCGAGCGCGCCAGCGTGTCCACGACCGGGGCCGAAGGCGATCGGATGAGCGGCCTGCCCTCGATCTCGGCCGACGGCCGCTGGGTGGCCTTCTCCAGCCTCGCCTCCACGCTCGTCCCGGGCGACACCAACCAGGCCCTGGACGTGTTCGTGCGCGATCGGCTGCTCGGGGCGACCGAGCGCGTGAGCGTCGGCAGCAACGGCTCCGAAGGGAACCAGGGCAGCGACTACCCCTCGATCTCCCCGGACGGTCGCTTCGTCGCGTTCGAGAGTTGGTCGAGCTCGCTCGTGCCGGGAGACACCAACGGCGTCACCGACGTGTTCCTTCGCGATCGCCAGCTGGGCACGACCGAGCGAGTCAGCCTCGGTGCCGGCGGCATGCAGGCAGATGGAGAGAGCGTCGATCCGACGGTGTCGGCCGACGGGCGCTGCGTGGCCTTCTGGTCGGTGGCGACGAACCTCGTCGCTGGCGATACCAATGCTCGCCTCGACGTCTTCCTGCGCGACCGGCAGGCGGGAACGACCGAGCGCGTCAGCGTCGGCTCCGCCGGCAGCCAGGCGAACGCCGACAGCAGCTGGGCCGCGCTGAGCGCGGACGGCCGCTGCATCGTGTTCATCAGCAAGGCGGACAACCTCGTCGCGGGCGACACGAACCAGCGGGATGACGTGTTCGCGCGCGATCGCGGCACGCCGTCCCTCGTGCTGTGCTTCGACGACGGCAGTCCGCCGGCCTGCCCGTGCGGCAACACGGGACTGCCCCTGCGCGGCTGCGACAATTCCGCGGCGACGGGCGGGGCGCAGCTGCTCGCGGCGGGGACTCCATCCCTGGCGAACGACACGCTGGTGCTGACGGTCTCGGGCGCGTTGCCGCACGCGCTGAGCATCTTCCTGCAGGGTTCGCAGAGCGTCGATCCGATCGCCTTCGGCGACGGGGTGCGCTGCGTCGGCGGGTTCCTGCGGCGTCTGTTCGTGCGCAATGCCGTCGGCGGCGTCGTCAGCGTGCCGCAACCCGGGGATCCCAGACTCTCCGTGCGTTCGGCCGCCGTCGGAGACGTGATCACCCCGGGCACGACGCGCTACTACCAGACCTACTACCGCGATCCGGTTTCCAGCTTCTGCCCGAGCCCCGCGGGGAACACGTTCAACATCTCCTCCGCGACCGTGCAGGACTGGCAGCAGTGAGAGGCGCTTGCTTGCGATCCCTCAGCGCGCGCGCAGCTCCAGGCGCAGGCTGTTGAAGCGGCCCGGCGCGAGCGCGACCTCGCCCGTCTCGGTCGCGAAGCCCTGCGCCTGCACCGTGACCTTCCAGCGCCCCGGCGCGAGCAGCTCGAAGGCCTTGCCCGTGTTCCCCGGCAGGAGCTGCGACTCCAGGCTGCCGTCGGCGGCCCAGAACTGCAGGCGCCGCGTGCCCTGGCCCTCGAGGCCCTCGGCGTCGACGAACGCGCCGCGCTGCGCGAGCCGCTCGTTCGCGCGCAGCTTCTGCTGCTCGGGCGTCAGCTCCGTCGCCGGCGCGGCCGGCAGGAAGCCCGCGGGCGGCGGACCGGCGAGGTCGAGCGCGAGCTCGAGCCGCGCGCCGGCCTCGCAGGTCAGCGGCAGCTCGCGCGTCTGGCCCGCGGGGAGCTCGAGCGGATCGCGCGTCAGGAGCGGCAGGTACCAGTTGGGATCGGCGACGTCCTCCTTGAAGCCGACCGAGAAGAGGTAGCGCCCGGGCGCGAGCGGCGGGAGCCAGCCCTCGGCGTCGCAGTCGAGCGGGCCGAGGTCGGGATCGGTGGCGCCGGTCAGCGCCGAGACGAGCTCGACCTGCGCGCGGTGCGGCGGCGTCGCCAGCGCGCCGCGCAGCACCAGCTGCACGCGGCCGGGCGCGCCGGGCGCCTCGAGCCGGTACTCCTGCAGCTGCTCGAACTCGGTCTGCGCGAGCATGACCAGGTCCTCGTGCACGGCGAAGCCGCGCGCCTCGACGCGCACGCCGTAGGTGGTCTCGACCTGCACCTCGAAGGTCGCGCAGCCCAGCGGGCCGCCGACGGTCTCGTTCCAGATCTGCCCGGGCTGGTAGCGGCCGTTGCCGAGCTCGGAGAGCTCGGTCAGGCGCACGCGCGCGCCCGAGAGCACGCGCCCGTTGGCGTCGACGGCGCGCACGCGCAGCCGCGCGCTCTGCAGCTCGAGCCGGATGTTCTCCGTGGTGGCGTGGTAGTAGCCGATGCGCGGCTCGAGCACGACCTCGTTGCGCGGCGAGCGCAGCATGTAGCGGCCGCTCTTGAGCCCGCGCAGCGCGAAGCGCCCCTGCGCGTCGGTGCGCGCGTGCGTGCTGAAGAGCCCGTCGCCGGCGAGCTCGTTCTCGAAGGCGCGCGCGACGCACAAGGCCAGCGCGGTGGGCTGCATCGCGACCAGCTCGGGCACGGCCCACAGCTCCAGGTCGGGCGCGGGCTGTCCGTTCGGGAAGAGCACCACGCCCTCGAGCGCGGCCGGACCGACCAGGCGCAGGTCGCCCAGGTCGCGGTCGGCGCCGGCCTCGAGCTCGATCTCGCGCTGCAGCACGCCCGCGTTGTCGGCGTGCACGAAGAGCTCGAGGCGGCTGCTCGAGGCGAAGCCCAGGTCGAAGCGTCCGTCGGCGCCGGTGTGCGTGCTGACGGCGCGCAGCGGTTTGGTCTCCTTGGGCGCGGGCACGCGCGTCACGAGCGCGACCTCGGCGCCCGCGACCGGGCGGTCGGCCCCGTCGAGCACGCGTCCGCGCAGCGTGCGGCCGGGCAGGAGCACGATCGCGAGCTCGGCCGCGTCGCCTCGGCCCGCGCCCTGCGCGGGCAAGAGCTTGAAGGGCAGGCGCTGCGGCTGGTGGCCCTCGGCGCTGACCGCGAGGAAGCCGCGCGCGCCCTCGCGTTCCAGCGGGCCGAACGCGCTCCAGTCGGGGAGCTCCAGCGCGAAGTTCCCGTCGGCGCCGCTGCTGGTGTGGCCCTGCTCGCGCCGCGCGCCATCGAGCTCGAAGACGGCCTCCAGCCGCGCGCCCGCGATCGGCGCGCCGCCGGTCGTGTGCACGCTGCCGGAGACGTGCGGCTTCGAGGCGTCGATGGGGCGCGGCGCCTCGATCGGCCTCGCTCCGGGATCGCGCACGGGATGCACCGGCTCCGGCGGCGTCTCGTGCGTCGGCTGCGGCGGCGGATCGTGGATCTCCGGGCGCGGAGGGCCCGGCACGGGCGCGACCTCGCGCGGCCAGAGGAACCACACGGCCAGTCCGGCGGCGAGGACCGCGCAGACGATCAGGAAATTCCTTCCGGTCGGTTGCATCGTCAGGGCTTGGGACGCGCGGGAGAGAGAGCCGCTTCCAGCAGACGGATCTCGTCCTCGCGCTCGTCCAGCGAGAGAAGTGCACGGTAACGGCAGGGACGCCCCGCGCGTTGGCACAAGGCCTCGGCGGCGCGGCGCTGGCAGAAGCTCATGTCCTCGAGCGGCTTCCAGCCCGAGCTCGGCGCCCAGAGGCGCGTGCCGTGCTTGAGGATCGAGAGCAGGAAGGCGAGCGGCTTGTCGCGGCCGAGTGCGAAGGCGGTCGCGCCGCACTCGACGCGCACCTCGAGGTCGGGATGCGGGCGGCGGCCGAAGGAGAGCGACTCCAGCCGCGAGCCCAGCTCGCGCACGCCGGCGAAGCCGCGCAGCGCCGCCGCCAGGCACAGGTCGACCGCGTAGCCGAGCGGATCCTCCTCCGCGACGATCGCGCGGCGCTCCAGGCGCGCGACGCACAGCTCGCCCGCGCGCACGTCGCTGCAGCGCGCCAGCAGCAGCGCGGCGCGCAGGGCCAGCGGATCGTTGGTGCGCAGCGCGCTGCCCAGCTCCTCGAAGGCGGAGTTCGGGAAGGTGCGCGCCTCGCCCGCGGGGAAGCACTGCTCCAGCAGCGCGCTGAACTCCGTCAGCGGAACCGTGGCCCAGCCCGGCGGCAGCTCGACCACGCTCGGCAGGCGCACCGGGGCCGCGGCGGGCGTCGTCGGCCCGGCGGCCGAGGCCGGGTCCGCGCGCGGTGCGGCGGGCGCCTGCTCTCCGGACGGGGGCAGCACTGCCGGGGCCGGAGCCTGGCAGCCCGCCAGCCCGAGGAGCGCAACGAGGAGCGTGCGTGCGATCGGACGCATCGTGCTGAGCCTAGCGTCCCGCGCGCCTCGCGACGACGCTCGAGGCCGGTCAGGGAAGGTAGGAACGCAGCCCCGCTCCGTCCGAGATCCACAGCCGGCCGCGCGGGGCGCGCGCGGAGGGGGACTCGATTGCGAGGTAGACCCACTCGCCTTGCGCATCGGCGGTGAAGAGCGCGCCGCCGTTGCGCGCGCTGACCGTGTAGCGACCGTCGGCGACCTCGATCACCACGTCGTTCCAGGGCGATTCGAGGCGGTTCTTCTCGGCGCTGCCGCGGCGCAGCACGGCGAAGTTCTGCGTCACGCCCATCTGCGATTCGGTCTCCAGCCCGCGGCCGGTGAACGGCGCGAGCGCGGTCTCGGCAGCGGCGGCATCGACGCTCTCGGGGGTCGAGCCCTCGCGCCAGCGCCAGACGGCTCCGTCGCGGAAGCGCGCCAGCACCGCGTCCTCGACCACGTACGGCCCCGCGAGCGGGGCGACGTTGCGCGTCCAGGGGCCCTCGACCTCGCCCGTCTTGGCGTCGACCACCCAGGCGTCGCCGTCCTCGCTGAGCACGAGCAGGAAGCCCGGGCGTCGCGGCAGGAAGACCGGCGCGCGCGCGATGCCGCCGAGCGTCGCGAGCTTCTTCTGCCAGGCGCTGACGCCCGCGGTCAGGCGCACGATCTCGCCGTTGCGGTCGGCCAGGACGTGGTCCTCGCCCACGGCGACGGGCAGGGCGTCGACGCGGCCGCTGGCCTTCCAGGCGCGGTCGGGCAGGCGCGCGAGGTGCACCAGGATGTTGCCCGGCTGCACGATCTCGACGCGCCGCGGCTCGCAGCCGTCGGCCTCGAACTGCAGCGTGATCTTCTCGAAGAGCGTGGTCTCGAGCGTGAACGGCGTGCTGCGCACCGAGCCGTCGGCGAGGCGCACGTGCGCGCCGCTGGGTGCGCTCTCGACCCTCCAGGGCAGCAGGTACTCGCCCGGGTTCTCGAGCGACTTCTGCAGCAGGGCGCGCGCCTCGGCGTGCTGTCCCTTCTCGCACAACGCGCGCGCCTCCTGCAGCGACTGCAGCTTCTTGCGCGACGCGACCATCTCCTTCTCGAGCAGGTCCTTGAGCCGACCGGTGCTGTCGCTCTCGAGCAGGCTCTGGTAGGCCTGCAGCGCGCGCGCGTGGTCGCCGGCGTGCGTGTGCGCGCGCGCGGCGGCGAGCAGCATGTCCTGGCGGGCGAGGTTCTCCTTGCGCTGGCGCTCGGCGCGCGCGGTGGCGCGCGACTCGCCGCGGTCGACGATGCGCTTCTCGAAGGCCGCCAGGTGCTTGCCGAACTCCTTGGCCGGCGCGCTCTGGTCGTGGCCCTCGAGCTTGCCCTGCAGCTCGTGGATCAGGCTCAGCACGCGCTCCTCGGCCTGCACCTGGGCGGGCGTGTCCTCGACCGTGTCGCCGACGTCCTTGACGGACTTCTCGACGCGCGCGGCGAGGCCGTTGAAGAGATCGCTCGCCAGCGGCCAGGGATCGGGCGAGTCGACCTCGCGCGGCGGGGGCGGGACGGCCAGCGCGCGCTCCAGGCCGAGCACGGGGTCGCCGATCGTGCACTCCAGCTGCGCCTCGCGGTAGCGGTCGGTCCAGGTCGCGCGCAGTGCGTTGTCGTGGTCGCGCTTGCGCTCGAGGATCGTCTGGCGCAGGTTGGCCACGCTGGTCGCGTCCTCGCCGGGGAAGTACTGCTCGAGCAGCTCCAGCGCGGTGTGCGGATCGTCCAGGTGCGCCTCGATCTCCTCGACGTGCAGCTTGCGCGCGTGCTCGTTGCGGTACTGCACCACGGCGCCGATCGAGAGCGCCAGGACCACCGCCATCGTCACCAGCGAGTTCTTCTTGACCAGCGCGCGGCGCACCGAGAAGGCGCGCGCGCGGGTCAGCATGCGGCGCACCTCGCGGTCGGCCGGAACGAGGTCGATCAGCTGGCGCAGCGGTTCGACCGCGCGCTCGGGCTTGCCCTCGTCGAGCAGCGTGCGGCAGGCGGCCACGACCCAGGGCGCGGCCTCGGAGGGCTGGCCCGCGGCGAGCATGGCCGTGCCCAGCTGCAGGCGTTCCTCGGTGGTCTCGGGCTGGCGCGTCGCAGCCACGCGCAGGATCGCCGCCGCGCGCAGGCGGTGTCCGGTGTCGCTGAAGCCGCGCGCGACCTCGAGCAGGCCCTTGAACGAGGGCACGTTGACGTCGGCCGCGGCGCGGATCTGCGCCACCAGCAGGTGCAGGTCGACCAGCGTGTCGTGCTGCGCGATGCGCGAGAGCTCGGCCCAGTGCTCGACCGTGCGCAGCGGCTGCGCGATCGTGCGCGAGAGGCGCTGCACCAGCCGGCGCGCCGAGGTCAACGGCATGCGCGAGAGCGCCGACTGCAGGCGCTCGGCCTCCCACTCCTCGGCCAGCACGCCGGCGTCGTCGGGCTCGAGCACGCCCGGAGGCGAAGACTCGATCCAGGCCACCAGTCGCGAGGCGGCGCGCTCGCAGTTGGTCTGCAGGAGCTCGACGCGCGCCAGGCGCAGGAGCTCGACGGGCTCGGCGGCGCGCAGCGCGCCGCGCGCGTGCAGCCCCATCGCGAGGATGCGCGTCTGGCGCAGCGGCCAGCCCAGGCGGTCGGACAGCTCGCGCAGGTTCGAGTCGCCGTCGCACTGCTGGAAGAAGCGCTCCAGGCTCGGCTCGGCCGGCACCTCGAGCGGGCAGAGCACCAGGTGCTCGCTCAGCATCTCCCAGTCGCCGGCGCCAGCGCCCTCGTCCTTGAGGCGCGCGTACTCCAGCAGCAGGCCCTCGATGCCGGCCGGCTGCACGTAGACGGCGTCGCGGCGCGGACCCGCGGGCGTCACGCCGGGATCGCCGGGCGAGACGGAGGCCACCTCGGGCGCGGTCGGGACCGGACCGGGCAGGAAGCGGAAGTGCACGTTGTCGCTGTCGAGCATCGAGAAGAAGGTCTCGATGCGCTGCGCGCGCGCGATGTCCGCCATGCGCAGCCCGTCGACGCTGAAGTCGGGCTCGTGCACCCAGGCCTGGCGTGCGCGGTTGCGCCAGCTCTCGGGATCCTCGTCGGGATCCGGGAGCAGGTGCAGCTGGCCCTCCTGGATGCCGAGGGTGGAACGCATCCCACCTCGTGCACTCAAGGTCAGTACACCCTCTCGGCCGCGCGCGAGGCTCTGAAGCAGATCCGCGAGGCCAATGCCGCCGACGTCGCCCTGGAAGCTCATCTCTTCGGGGTCTATCGGCGCCGACCCCGTGGGGATCTGAGCTCAGAATCCGCGCCGATGGCGCATTTCCGCCAGGTCCGCGGGCGTGTCGAGGTCGTCGAGGATCGCCGGCGAGCCGACCTCGACCTCGAGCAGCGGGTGCGCGCGGGCGCGAAACTCTTTCAGGGTGAGCGCGCTCCCCGGGCGCAGGATCACGTTCGCGAGCTCGCGTCCGATCACGATCGGGTGCCCGTGCGCGCGCTCGGAGCCGCGCCGCACCCAGGGCGCGAGCCAGCCTTCGCTCGGGGCGCCGGCCGCGCTCCAGGCTTCGGCCAGGCGCTCGAAAACCAGACGCGGCACGAGCGGCACGTCGACCGGCGCGAGGCACAGGTCGAGTCCAGGCCGGGCGCGGATCGCGACGCGCACGCTGCCCAGTCGGCCGTCCTCCCAGTCCGGATTGGACGCGAGCTCGCAGCCCTCGGGCAGCGCCGCGGCGATCTCGCGCGCGTGCGCGCCGACGACGACCAGCGGCGCGAGCGGCCCGAGGCAGCGGCCCTCGCGCGCGAGCTCCTCGAGCGGCGTCGTGCCGCCCAGGTCCGCCAGCGCCTTGCAGGTCCCCAGGCGCCGGCTCGCGCCCGCGGCGAGGATCACCAGCGCGGGCGCGCTCATCGCGCGAGGTAGCGGTCGTACAGCGCCAGCGCGCGACCGATGTCCTCGGTGCCCTCGACCAGCGCGCGTCCGTCGGGGAAGACCGTGATGCGGCCCTCGTCGACCTCGAAGCGCAGCAGCAGCTCGTTGCGCTGCACGCTGCGCGCGACGCCGGCGAGCGAGCGCTCCAGGCGCTCGAGGTCGGTGCGCCCGCGGCCGCTGCGCACCTGCACCGTGTTGCGCCCGCACAGGCGCACGGCGCGGTGCGGCTCTGCGTCCTCGAGGAAGGGGAACTCGCGCCGCACGCAGCAGGGACAGTCGGGGTCGGCCTCGACGCGCAGGCTGCGCACGCGCGGCTCCCAGGCGTCGAGCTCGAACAGCGCGGGCACCAGCTGCGCGTCGGCGGCGAGGATGCGCAGCGCGAGGCCGGCCTGCAGCGCGGCCACGAGCGCGACGGCCGGCTGCAGCACGCCCGCGCTCTCGCAGGTCTCGAGCGTCCCCTGCGGCGCGGGCTCGGGAAAGAGGCAGCGCAGGCACGGCCCGCGGCCGGGCAGGATCGGCATCACCAGCCCGCCCGAGCCGACCACGCCGCCGTAGACCCACGGCCGCTGCGTCGAGACGCACAGGTCGTTGATCAGGTAGCGCGTGGCGAGGTTGTCCGTGCCGTCGAGGACCAGGGCGCAGTCCTCGGCGAGCTCCTCGATGTTCTGTTCGTCGACGTGCAGCGCGTGCGGTTCGATCCGCGTCGGGCCGCCGATGCGCGAGAGCGTCTGGACCGCGGCGAGGACCTTGGGCGTCGACTCGCGCGCGTGGCGCTCGTCGAAGAGCACCTGGCGGGGGAGGTTGGTCTCCTCGACGAGGTCGCGGTCGACGAGCACGAGCTCGCCCACGCCGCTGCGCACCAGCGACTGCGCCAGCGCGCCACCGAGCGCGCCGCAGCCGACCAGCAGCACGCGCGAGCCCTCGAGGCGTTCCTGTCCGGCGCGACCCAGCGGCGCAAAGCGCGTCTGGCGTTCGAAGCGGCGCGAAGCGGGGTTCATGCCGGCGATCCTAGCAGCGCGCTAGCGCGCGCGCTGGATCAGGGTCAGCACCAGCCAGGCGACCAGCGCGAGGATCACGAGAGCTCCCAGGGCGATGGGCAGCAGCGCGCGCAGGTCGCTCTTGGGCGGGTCGTTCATCTCGACCCAGTTGAAGTAGCGCTTGACCGACTCGTCGAGCGTCGCGCCGCAGTGCGGGCAGGTCTCGCGCACCGGCACGTGGGGGATCACGCCGTCGCACTGCATGCAGTAGAAGTTGCGCTCCGCTCCGCCCTCGGCCACGCCGGGCGCCTTCGAGCGCTCGCGGTAGTACTCCAGCGCCTCCTGGTTGAGCTCCTTGCGCGAGCGCGACCAGTGCTCCTCGCTCATGTTGCCGAAGCTCTTGGGGCGCTCGTTCTCGGGCTGCGTGGGCATCTTGCGCGAGAGACCCTAACCGTCGCGGCCGCGGAGACAAACCCCGGCCCGGGGACGCTTGACAAGCTGCCGCCCCGGACGGATGCTTTTCGGCCCGCAGCGCGCGGGGCGGGCCCCTCGGGGCACCGCGGAACGGTGGACGTAGCTCAGTCGGTTAGAGCACGAGATTGTGATTCTCGGGGTCGGGGGTTCAAGTCCCCTCGTCCACCCCACAACCCTCCCGCGTCGCTCAGGCAAGCTGCAGGAGTTCGCTGGCGCGCGCCAACTCCTTGACCAGCGTCTCCTCGACGCTCGCGAGCGCGATCGCGTCGAAGCCCGAGGCCGTCAACGCGGCATCGTGCAGCGGGTAGCA
The DNA here is from genome assembly GCA_044229935.1 of Planctomycetota bacterium. GTDB lineage: Bacteria > Planctomycetota > UBA1135 > UBA1135 > JADJLZ01. The sequence goes on from JBGASC010000012.1 coordinate 27,089, forward strand.
GCGCTCGCCCGGCGCACCGCTCTCGGCCTCGGTCATCTGCACCACCTGGTTGCCCAGGTGCACGAAGCTCGCCAGCAGCGGATCGCAGCGCGCGCGCTCGGGCTCGTGGTGGCACAGGATCGTGTCGACCAGCACTTCGGGCAGGTTCCAGCGCGCGGCCAGTCGCGCCCCGACGTCGGCGTGCGAGAGCCCGAGCACGGCCCTCTCGGCCTGCAGCAGGTCCATGCCGCGTCCGAGCTCGCCGTCGATCGCCTGCTTCTCGCGGCGGAAGTGGCGCTCGAGCACCAGCTGGCCGATGTCCTGGAGGAGGCCCGCGGTGTACGCGCGGTGCTTCTCGACGGCGCCGGAGATCGAGGCGAGCAGGCTGGCGGAGATCGCGTTGGCGACGGAGAGCTCCCAGGCGCGGCGCACGCTCTGCTCGTCCTGTCCGCCGTAGTTGCGGAAGTGGCGCGCGGTGCAGCCGGTCAGCACGAGGTTGGTCAGGACGCGCGTGCCCAGGCGCGTGCCGGCCTCGTGGATCGAGGCGATCTCGCGCGTGCAGCCGTACAGCGCGGAGTTCGAGAGCTTGAGGACCTTGGCCGTCAGCGCCGCGTCGGTCTGGATCAGCGCGGTCAGCTCGCCGGGCACGATGTCGGGCTTCTCCGAGAGCTCGAGCACCTTGAGGCCCACGGCCGGCAGCGGTTCGAGGCTCTGGATGTCCTTGAGGATCTCCTGGATCGGTCGCGGCATGGCGGTGGGTCTCCGCCTGCACTGTCGGCGGCCGGAGCGGGCGCCCTGGAGGTCCAAGCGCCGTACGCCCTGTGGAATCCCATGCTAGGCTGAGGCCGCACCCCCTAACGGAGCTCTCCATGCGCCTCCTGCCCCTCCTCGTCCTGCTGTGCTCGGCCCCGCTGGTCCAGGCCCAGGTCTCGTTCACGCTCCAGACCAACCAGTCGACGAGCAACTTCACCTGGAGCGGCACCTCGTCGCTGGGGCCGATCGTCGGCAACCCCTCGACGGCGTTCCAGATGGCGGGACATCCCGCGATCGCGGTCAGCACGGCGCCCGGGACGTTCACGCTGACCGCGGGCGAGTTCACCGGCGGCGACTGCTACACCGTTCCGGACCTGCACGGAAAGATCAACAACCCGCTCCCGTTCCTGCCGCCGCTCGCGACGATCGACGTGCTCGGACTGCACGTGCGCGTCGATTCGCCCTCGTTCACGATCGACGCGCTGGGCAACTTCAACGCGACGGCGACGATGACCGCCCTCGCGGGCACTCTGGTCGTCACGCCGCTGGCGGGCAGCCAGAGCACGACCGCGCTCGCGGGCAGCTCCTCGGCGCCCTCGACGCAGGCCGGTACGCTGACCTTCCCCGCCGGCGCGCTGCACCTGACCACGCCGATCAACAGCACGTTCGCGTTCAACGACCCGACCAGCGGCGCGAGCGGCACGATCACGGTCGTCGGCACGCTCCACGCGGACGGCGCGACGCCGATGATCACGCTCTGCGATCCGGGCCAGGGCAGCGTGCTCGCCTGCCCGTGCGCGAACCCGCCGGCCGGCACGGCGCGCGGCTGCGACAACAGCTCGACGACGGGCGGAGCGCAGCTGACGGCCGCCGGCAGCCCCTCGCTCGCGTCCGACACGCTGGTGTTCACGACCAACGGCGAGAAGCCCACCGCAACCAGCGTCGTGCTGCAGGGCACGGCGAGCTCGGGCACGGGCACGGTCTTCGGCCAGGGCGTGCGTTGCGTCGCGGGCACGCTCAAGCGCCTGTACCTCAAGGCCGCCGTCGCCGGCGCGATCAGCGCGCCGGCCGCGGGCGATGGGAGCGTGTCCTCGCGCTCGGCCTTCCTGGGCGACCCGCTCGCGGCCGGCGCCGTGCGCTGGTACGCGGTCTACTACCGTGACCCGACCGTGCTGGGCGGCTGCCCCGCGGCGAACACGTTCAACGTCACGCAGAGCGGCGAAATCCACTGGCTGCCGTAGGGACGCTGCGCGCGGTTTGGGCCTAGGCAGCCCGGGCGCGTGCCACTATCCTCGGATTCGAGGCCTTGCGGCCTCGTGCGCGCAGCACGAGGCCCGCCGTGCCATTCCCCGGGGCATGCGGCGCTCAGGCGCGCGCGAACAGCCGCGCCGGATCGCGGAAGGCCTTGAACTCCAGCGCGTTGCCGCTCGGATCCTCGACGAAGAGCGTCGCCTGCTCGCCGACCTGGCCCTGGAAGCGCACGTGCGGCTCGATCCGGAAGTCGACCCCGGCGCGCGTGAGCCGCTCGCGCAGTTCCTGCCAGCGTGCCCACGGCAGCACCAGGCCGAAGTGCCGCACCGGCACGTCGTCGCCGTCGACGTCGTGCGCGTGAGCGTTGCCGCAGGCCTCCGGCAGCACGTGCGCCGAGAGCTGGTGGCCCTGGAAGTCGAAGTCGACCCAGTCCTCCGCGCTGCGGCCCTCGGGACAGCCGAGCAGCTCGCCGTAGAAGCGCCGCGTGCTGGCGAGGTCGCGCACGGGGAAGGCCAGGTGGAAACAAAGGGCATCGCGCATGGGAGGAGGGTCCGATTCCGGGTGCAGGACGCGGAAAGTCTATCCAGGGCGTAGCTCCGGGCTCAGGCCCTGTCGGGCCGGTCCGATAACGACCCCGATGCTCGCCTGGCTCCGCTCCCTGTTCGTCCGCGCCCCGCGCGCGGCGCGTCCGACCGCCGTGCGCGCCCGCTCCCGGACGGCGGACGAGCGCGAGGCACCGACGGCACCCGCGCAGGCGCCGCGCGCCGCGCTGCCCGGGGCGAAGCCGACGCTCGCGCTCGACCACGAGCGCACGCACGAGAGCTCGCTCGCCGAGCGCGAACAGGCGCTGCTCGCGCGGCTGGGCCAGCGCATCGAACAGGGACAGCTCGAGCTGCCGCAGCTGCCGTCGACCAGCCTCTCGGCGATCGACCTGTGCGCGCGCCCGCACGTCGAGATCCGCGAGCTCGTGGCGCTGATCGAGCGCGACCCGATGCTCTCGAGCGAGCTCCTGCGCCTCGCGAACTCCGTGCTGTACGCCGCCAGCGAGCCGGCGCAGACGCTCAACGAGGCCGTGCTGCGCGTCGGACTGCGCACGCTGCGTTCGATGCTCTACTCGGTCTCCGTGCGCGGCGCGATCCTGCGCGAGGGCAACCTCTCGGCCTACGCGCACGAGGTCTGGCGCCAGGCGAGCTCCAGCGCCGCGATCGCGCGCGCTCTCGCCGGCCCGTTGCGCATGGACAAGGAGCGCGCCTACCTGATCGGCCTCCTGCACGACGTCGGCAAGCTCCCGCTGCTGGCGATGCTGCGCAAGGAGGTCGGCAAGGAGAGCGAGGTCACGCCCGCGCTGGTCGGCCGCGCCTTCCGACTGCACCACGAGGCCGCCGGCGCGGCGCTCGCGCGCGCCTGGAAGCTGCCCGAGGAGCTGGCCGAGGTCGCGGGCAACCACCACCGCTTCGAGACCAACCTGGGCCACGGCGAGGCCGCGGCGCTGGCCAGCCTGGCGCACAAGTTCGACTTGTTCCTCTCGATGCAGTCCGACGAGGAGCTGCGCGCGCTGGTGCACGCGCGCGAGATGGAGTTCCTCGCCGTCGACGAGCCGCGCCGCCATGCGCTGCTCGCGCGCGCGCAGGAGGCCTTCGAGCTGCAGCAGGCCGAGGCCGCCGCGCACTGACGCGCTCGGGCTCGACGCGAGGCCGCCGGCTGCGTACCTTGCCGCCGCCCGCTTGCGGAGGCCTGCGTATGCCACGCCCACGCGTCCTGGCTTGGGATGGGCCGCCCTCGCGCGTTGCGTCGGGCACCCCCAGCCATGAGACACGTCCACGCGCGTGCGTTCGCCCTCGTCGGCACGCTCAGCCTGCTCGGCGCCTGCCGCACCACGAGCTCCGCAGGTTCCGAGCGGCCCCGGCCAGAGGTCCAGGAGCCGCCCTCCGCACCCGCGGCGGCGCCTGCGGAAGGTGAGGCTGCCCGCTTGCTGGCGCTCGCGCGCGAGCACAGCCCGTCGCTGGCCGAGGCGCGCGCGCGCGTCGACGAAGCCCGCGCCGCGCTCGCCCTGGCCGAGTCCGCCCTGCGGCCACGCCTGGCGCTCGAGGCCGCGCTCACCAGCGCCGACAGCCCCTCGCTCTACCTGTTCAAGGCGATCGACGCGCACGAGCTCGGCTCGAACGTCGACTTCAATCATCCGGGCAGCTTCCAGAGCACCGAGGCCGGGCTGACGCTGCGCTGGAACCTGTGGAACGGGGGACGCGATGCGCTGGCGCGCGACGGGGCCGCGGATGCGCTCGCCGCGCGCGAGGCGGAGGTCGCCGCGGCCCGCAACGCGCTCGGCGAGGCGGTGCTGGCGGCCTGGGTCGACCTCGGCCTCGCGCGCGAGCTCGAGACGGGCGATGCGGCGCGCGTCGATGCGCTGGTCGCGCTGCTCGAGCACTCCGAGCGGCGCGCCGCGGCCGGCGCGGCACCGCGCGCGGAGACGCTCTCGCTGACGGTGCGCCTGGCCGAGGCGCGCGAGCAGCTGGACTCGGCGCGCCTGGCGCGCACGCTCGCCGCGGCCGGGCTCAAACGCCTGTGCGGCGCGGAGCAGGGGAGCCAGGGCGCCGACGGGCCGCAGGCCTTCCCCGCCCTGCCGGCGACGCTCGGGCTGGCGACCAGCGAGGCGCTCGCCGCGCGCGCGGAGCTTGCGAGCCTCGACCGCGCCCTGGCGGCCAGTCGCAAGGCGCTCGAGTCCGAGCGGCGCTCGGGCGCGCCGTCGCTCGACCTGGAGGGGCGCGTGTACGGCACCGAGCTCGACCTGGATCCGCGGCTCAACGACACCAACTCCAGCCTGACGCTCGGGCTGCACTGGGATCTCGCCGACGGCGGGGCGCGCCGGGCGCGTCGATCCGCCGCCGAGGGGGCGCTGCGCGCGCTGGTCGAACGGCGGCGCGCGGCCGAGGAGGGCATTGTGCTGGAGGTCGAGAGCGGCTGGGCCGAGCTGGAGCACGCGCGCACGCGGCGCACGCTGGCCGAGACGGCGCTCGCCGCGGCGGAGGAGACCTTCACGCTCGTCGAGGCCCAGTACCGCGAGGGCAGCGCGACGATCTCGCGCCTCCTGGAGGTCGAGGCCGATCGTGCGCAGTCGCGCGCGGCGCGCTCGCGCGCCGGCCTGGGCGTCGTGCGCGCCGAATCCCGTCTCGCCGCGGCCCTGGGCCGCTGGAGTCGCTAGAGGCATGCAGATCCATCCCGCCCTGCGCACGTTCCTGCTCGGTCTGGCCGCCGGCGCCCTCGCCGGCTGGTTCCTCGGCCGCGCGCTGGCCGCGCGCGCGACGCCGCATCCGGCCGCGCCGCTCGCCGCTCCCGCGGCTCCCGCACCCGCGCACAGCGCGACGGTCGAGCGCCGCAGCGTGCCCGACCTCGAGCTCCTGCCCGCGACGCTGCGCTCGCGGCGCAGCAGCCAGCTCGCGGCCGAGGTCCAGGCGCGCGTGCTGCGCGTGTCGCGCCGCGCGGGCGAGCGCGTCGCCGAGGGCGAGCTCCTGGTCGAGCTGGACCCCGCGGCATTGCAGGCCGCGCGCGACGAGGCGCTGCGCGGACGCGAGGCAGCCGAGGCGCTGGTGGTCAGTGCCGGCGAGGCCGAGCGCATGTCGCGCGCGCGCCTGGACGAGGCGCGCACGCACCTCGAGCGCACCGAGAAGCTGCTCGCGGGCGGCAGCGCGACGACCGAGGAGGCCGAGCGCGCGCGCGCCGGGCACGCCGTGGCCGAGGCCGGCCTGGCGCAGGCGACCAGCACCGTGGTCGTGGCTCGCGCCGGCGTCGAGCGCGCCTCCGCCGCGCTGGCGCAGGCCGAGGTCGCCCTGGCGCGCACGCGCATCGCCGCGCCCTTTGCCGGCGTGATCTCCGAGCGCACGGTCGAGCCCGGCGAGATCGCGACGCCCGGGCGCGTGCTGCTGACGCTGGTCGACCCGGGCGCCCTGCGCGCGCTGGCGGTCGCGCGCGAGGACCTGGTCGGACTGCTCCGGCCCGGCGCGACGCTGGAGGTCGAGGTGCCTGCGGCGCAGTGCACGCTGGTCGGTCGCATCGAGGAGCTCGCGCCGCGCGTCGACGAGCGCTCGCGCTCGCTCGAGTTGCGCCTCGCGCTCGACGCACCCGCGAGCTGCCTGCCGGGCATGTACGCCCGCGTGCGCCTCCCGCGCGCCCCGCGCGAGCTCGTGCTCGTGCCGGCCGCCGCGCTGGAGCGCGTGGGCCAGCTGGCGACCGTGCGTGTGCGCGAGCCCGACGGCTGGCGCCGGCGCTACGTGCGCGTCGGCGCGAGCGCGGCGGACGGCAGCCTGGAGGTCCTGGCCGGCCTCGCCGGCGGCGAGACCGTCGGCTGGGACGGCGGAGGCGCGCGGTGAGCCGCCTGGAGCATCCCGAGGAGGGCCTGCTCGGCCGGCTGGTGCGCGCCGCGGTTCTCGGGCCGCTCTCGCCGCTGCTGCTCGTGGTCGCCGCGGCCGCCGGCGTGGTCGCGATCCTCGCCACGCCGCGCGAGGAGGAACCGCAGATCGTCGTGCCCTCGGCCGACGTGATCGTCAGCTTCCCCGGCGCGAGCGCCGAGGAGGTCGAGCGCCTGGTCGCCACGCCGCTGGAGCGCTACCTCTGGCAGATCGACGGCGTCGAGCACGTCTACTCGATCTCGCGCCGCGGCAGCGCGGTGGTGACGGTGCGCTTCTTCGTGGGCGAGGACCGCGAGCGCGCCCTGGTGCGCCTCTCGAGCAGGATCGACGCGCAGCGCGACAGCGCCCCGCCCGGCGTGACCGGCTGGGTCGTGCGGCCGGTCGAGATCGACGACGTGCCGATCGTGGCGCTGACGCTGCACTCCACGCGTGTCGACGAGCACGTGCTGCGGCGCGTCGGCGAGGAGTTCCTCGCGCGCCTGGAGAGCGTGCCGAACGTGTCGAAGAGCGCGATCCTCGGCGGCCTGCCGCGCGAGGTGCGCGTCGAGCTCGACGTCGAGGCGCTCGCGGCGCGCGGGATGACGCCGCTCGACCTCGAGGCTGCGCTGCGCGCCGCGGACCACGCCGCGGACATCGGCGCGCTGGAGCTGGGCGCGCGCGAGCTGCACGTGCGCGCGGGGCCGAACCTCGCCTCGAGCGCGGAGCTCGCGGCGCTGGTCGTCGGCGCGCACGAGGGGAGCCCCGTGCTGCTCGGCGACGTCGCGCGCATCGTCGACGGCCCGGCCGAGCCGCGCGACTACGTGCACGTCAGCCTGGGCCCGCGCCTGCGCCGGGCGGACGAGCCCGCAGGGACGGCGCACGCCGCGGTGACGCTGGCCTTCTCGAAGAAGAAGGGCACCAACGCAGTCGAGGTCGCGCGTTCGCTGCGCGCGCGCGCGCAGGAGCTCGCGCCCAGCCTCCTGCCCGCCGGCGTCGACCTCCTGGTCACGCGCGACTCGGGCCTGACGGCCGACGACAAGGTCAACGAGCTCCTCTTCCACCTCTCGCTGGCGGTCGCGACCGTGATCGGCCTGATCGCCCTGGCGCTGGGCTGGCGCGAGGGCCTGATCGTCGCCGCCGCGGTGCCGGTGACGTTCGCGCTGACGCTGGTGGTCAACCTGGCGCTGGGGTACACGATCAACCGCGTCACGCTCTTCGCGCTGGTGCTCGTGCTGGGCCTGGTCTGCGACGACCCGATCGTCGACGTCGAGAACATCCACCGCCACCTCGCGCGGCGCACCGGCACGAAGCTCGAGGCCGTGCTGCTCGCCGTGCAGGAGGTGCGTCCGCCGGTGATCGTCGCCACGCTGGCGGTGGTGCTCAGCTTCGTGCCGCTGTTCTTCATCACCGGCATGATGGGGCCCTACATGCGGCCGATGGCGCTCAACGTGCCGGTCGCGATGGCGATGAGCCTGCTGGTCGCGTTCACGCTGACGCCCTGGATGTCGCACCGCCTGCTGAAGTCGGGCCACGGCGAGCACGAGACCGCCGAAGGCCGCTTCGGCCGCCTCTACCGCCGCATGGTCGAGCGCCTGCTCGACTCGCGCGGCTGGCGCGGCGCGGGGCTGGGGCTGCTGCTGGGGCTGTGCGCGCTCGCGGGCATCCTCGTCCTCACCGGCGCCGTGCCTCTGAAGATGCTGCCGTACGACAACAAGAGCGAGTTCGAGCTCCTGGTCGATCTCCCCGAGGGCACGCCGCTGGAGGAGACCGATCGCGTCGCGAGCGAGCTCGCCACGGCGCTGACGGCGCACGCGGAGGTCGAGCACTGCACGGCCTACGTCGGCTGTGCCGGACCGATCGACTTCAACGGGCTGGTGCGGCGCTACGGCTTCCGCCGCTCGAGCGAGCTGGCCGACCTGCGCGTCGGGCTCGCACCCAAGCACGAGCGCGACGAGCAGAGCCACGCGATCCTGCTGCGCCTGCGGCCGGAGCTCGCGGCGATCGCCGCGCGCCACGGGGCCGCGATCAAGCTGGTCGAGATCCCGCCCGGACCGCCCGTGCTCTCGACGCTGGTGGCCGAGCTCAGCGGCCCGCTCGACGTCTCGCAGGCGCAGCTCGCCGAGGCCGGCCGCGAGATGGCGCGACGCCTGGCAGCCGAGCCGGGCGGGGGGGACGGGGGCCTCCTGGCCGCGGACCCGCACGAGCGCCTGGATTTCCGTCTGGACCGCAGCAAGGCCGCCCTGCACGGCGTCAGCGCCCAGGCCGCGACGCGCACGCTGGAGATCGGCCTGGCGGGTGTCGACGTCGCCACGCTGCACGAACCCGCGGAACGACAGCCGCTCGCGCTGCACCTGGGCCGCTCGCAGGCCGAACGCTCGCGCGAGAGCGATCTGGGCCGTCTGCGCGTGCGCGGCTCCTCGGGCGAGACGCTGGCGCTGGCCGAGCTCGGTTCGGCGGCGCGCGTCGGCGAGGACGCGCCGATCTACCACAAGGACCTCGAGCGCACGCTCTTCGTCGTGGGCGAGATCGCCGGCCGTCCGCCGGCCGAGGTCGTGCTGAAGATGCAGTCGGTCGCCGCCGAGCATCCGCTGCCGCACGCGATCCGCGCGGCCTGGAAGGGCGAGGGCGAGTGGCAGATCACGCTCGACGTCTTCCGTGACCTGGGCCTGGCCTTCGGCGCGGCGCTGGTCGCGATCTACGTGCTGCTCGTGCTGCAGACCGGCTCGTTCGGCCTGCCGCTCCTGGTGATGCTCTCGATCCCGCTCGGCATGGTCGGCGTGCTGCCCGGCTTCTGGCTGCTGAACCTCGTGGCGAACGAGAAGATCGGCGGCTTCGACGATCCGGTCTGGTTCACCGCGACGGGCATGATCGGCATCATCGCGCTCGCGGGCATCGTCGTGCGCAACGCGATCATCCTGATCGACTTCGTGCGCCAGCGCGAACGCGAGGGTGCGAGCGCGCGCGAGGCCGCGATCGACAGCGGGCTCAAGCGCGCGCGGCCGATCGCGCTGACCGCGGGCGCGGCGATGCTCGGCGCCTGGCCGATCACGCTCGACCCGATCTTCTCGGGGCTGGCCTGGAGCCTGATCTTCGGCCTCGTGGCCTCGACCGTGTTCACGCTGGTCGTCGTGCCGGTGGTGTACGCGCGCCTCGCGGAGCGCAGGGCTCCGAAGCCGGGCTGACCGACGCGGCGTGGGGTGCAGAAACGAGCACGGCCCGCCGGGGGCGGGCCGTGTCGAGCGTTGCCTTCGCGCGCAGCCTCAGCCGCGCTTCTCGATCGGCACGTACGGGCGCTTGGTGGCGCCGGTGTAGATCTGGCGCGGGCGGCCGATGCGGAAGTCGGGATCGCGGCGCATCTCGAGCCAGTGCGCGATCCAGCCCGGCAGGCGGCCCATCGTGAACAGCACGGTGAACATGTTCGTCGGGATGCCCAGGGCGTTGAAGATCACGCCCGAGTAGAAGTCGACGTTGGGGTAGAGCTTGCGGCTGACGAAGTACTCGTCCTTGAGCGCGATCTCCTCCAGGCGCATCGCGATCTCGAGCAGCTTGGACGACTTGCCCAGGCGGCCGATCACGTCGCTGCAGGTCTTCTTGAGCACCGCCGCGCGCGGGTCGTAGCTCTTGTAGATGCGGTGGCCGAAGCCCATCAGGCGCGCCGTGTCGTTCTTGTCCTTGGCGCGCGCCACGTACTTGTCGGCGCTGCCGTCCTCGCGCGCGATGTGCTCGAGCATCTCGATCACCTTCTGGTTCGCGCCGCCGTGCAGCGGGCCCCAGAGCGCGGAGATGCCGGCCGAGATGCTGGCGAAGAGCGGGGCCTGCGACGAACCCACCAGGCGCACGGTCGAGGTCGAGCAGTTCTGCTCGTGGTCGGCGTGCAGGATCATCAGGAGGTCGATCGCGCGCGCCGCGACCGGGTCGACCTGGTACTCCTCGCAGGGCGTCGCGAACATCATCTGCACGAAGTTCGACGTGTAGTCGAGCTCGTTGCGCGGGTACATGAACGGCTGCCCGATGCAGTGCTTGTAGGAGCAGGCCGCGATCGTCGGCATCTTGGCCAGGAGGCGGATCACCGAGCTGTGGATCTGCCGCTCGCTCTCGGGCTCCTGGTAGTAGGTCGCCAGCGCGCCCACCGTCGCGGCGCAGACCGGCATCGGGTGCGCGTCCTTGGGCAGCGCGCTGAAGAAGCGCTTGAAGTCCTCGTGCAGCATCGTGTGCTGCGTGATCTCGCGCGAGAAGTTGGCCAGCTCGGCGTGCGTCGGCAGCTCGCCGTGCAGGAGCAGCCAGGCGACCTCCAGGAAGCTCGAACGCTCGGCGAGCTCCTCGATCGGGTAGCCGCGGTAGCGCAGGATGCCCTTGTCGCCGTCGATGAAGGTGATCGCGCTCTTGCAGGCTCCGGTGTTGCCGTAGCCTGGGTCGAAGGTGATCAGCCCGGTCGCGCTGCGCAGCTTCGCCAGATCGACCCCGGACTCCTCCTCGGTCCCGCGGTGCACGGGGAGCTTGACGCTCTTGCCCTCGAACTGGACTTCGACTTCCTGCTGGAGCTTCTCGCTCATCGCTTGGGTAGCCATGACGGTGCGGTTCTCTGCCTCGCCGCGGCTCTGCCGCGGCGCCCGGCGCGGATCGCTCGGGCGCGTCGGCCTCGCCCGGTGTGAGGCGGCCGCGTCGAGCGGATCGTCCGGCGGAAATAGGAATGCACACGATCGCTTTCCCGAGGCTCCGGTGCAAGGGCCGGGCGCTACGCGGAGGATGGTATTCGGGAGGAGATTCGTCCGAGGAGGCGCGGATCCGCGAGCCCGGGCGCGCCGGATCCGGTCCCTCGGCGACCGCGCGAGCGGTCGCGAGGCGCACTCAGCTCTCGCCGCGGTACCAGCTCGCGAGCGGCGCGGTGACGGCGCTCCAGTCGTAGCGTTCCAGGACCCGGGCCCGCCCGGCGCGGGCCAGGCGCTCGGCCCGCTCGCGCTCGTGCCCCAGCGCCAGGACGGCCGTGGCGAAGTCCTCGGGCGTGTCGGCCAGGAGCAGGTGCTCCCCGTCGACCAGGTCGAGGCCCTCGGCGCCCACGCGCGTCGACACGAGCGGCAGCTGCATCGCCAGCGCCTCGAGGATCTTGAGTCGCGTCCCGCCGCCGATACGCAGCGGCACGACGAAGACGCGGGCCGCGCGCGCGAAGGGCCGCACGTCCTCGACCCGGCCGGTGAACTCGACTGCACCCGCGCGTGCCAGGGCGCGCAGCGCGGGGGGCGGGTTCTTGCCCACGACCGTGATGCGCGCGTGCGGCTGTGCGGCCTGGATGCGCGGGAAGATCTCGCGCAGGAACCAGCCCACGCCGTCGCTGTTGGGGAGGTAGTCCATGCCGCCGGTGAAGACGAGCTCGAGCCCGCCGCCCGGCTCGCGCGCCCGCGGGCCCTCGGGCGTGAACGCCGCCGTGTCGACGCCGTTGGGCACGATCAGCGCGTTCTCGACGCCCCAGACCTGCAGCTGCGCGCGCTCGGCCTCGGAGCAGACCAGCACGCGCTCGGCCTGGCGCAGCAGCCAGGGCTCGTAGCGGCACATGCGCGTCCACTGCAGCCAGCAGTACGAGCGCGTCGCCGGGTCGCGCGCCGTCTCGACCAGGCGCGCGTAGAGCGGCGAGAGCAGGTTGTGCGTGTCGATCACCGCGCGTGCGCGCGGACGCAGCTCGCCCAGGTGCTCCAGGTACTGCGCGGCGTCGAGGTGGTTGAGGTGCAGCGCGTCGACCGATCCCGCGGCCAGGCGCTCGCGGATGCGGGCCAGCATGGCGCGCGAGAAGTTCTTGGGGAGCGGATGCGGCGCGCGCGTGAAGAGCGAGCGGCCCAGCGCCAGCGGCGTCTTCCAGGGCCGGCGGTGCGGCGGCACGCAGACGAGCTCGAGGCCCAGTTCGCGCAGCGGCTCGAGCGCGGCCGCCTGCGCGGGCGCCGTGCTGAGCAGCGTCACCTCGCACGCGCGCGCGAGCGAGCGCAGCACCTGGAACGTGCGGATCTGCCCTCCGTCGTCCAGCGGCCAGGGGTGCTTCTCGGTGACGAAGAGGACGCGCGGTCGATCCGCCATCGGGCAGGGTCTTAGCAGACCGTGCGCGCCCGCGCCAGGAACGCAGCGCTGCCCGCTTCGGCCGAGTCGAGTACGCCGGGGGCCGCGTCCGGGTACCCAGCTCTGCCGACTGGGAAGCCCCCGCGCACGTCGGACGATGCTCGCAGGAGGTGGCCCATGCTGCCGATCGCACTCCTTGCCACGCTCGTTTCCGCATCCAGCTCCCTTCCCCAGTCCCACCTCGAGGCGCGCATCGAGCGCATGGCCCTGCGTGCGGTCGAACGCGAGGGCGTGCCCGGCCTCTCCGTCGCGCTGATGCTCGACGGCAAGCTCGTCTTCGCGCACGGCTTCGGCTGGGCCGACGAGCGGACCGGCCTGCCGATGAAGCCCGAGACGGCCTTCCCGCTCGGTTCGCTGGGGCGCAGCGTGAGCGCGACGGCGGTGCTGCTCTCGGTCGACCGCGGAGCGCTGGCCTCGAAGGCCACGCTGGAGCAGCTCTTCCCCGGCCTGGTGCCGAGGTTCCAGGCCGTGACGCTGGAGCAGATGCTCGCGGGGACCTCGGGGCTGCCCGGGACCACCGAGCTCTTTCCGCGCCTGGCGGCGCGTTCGACCGAGGGCCGGCTCGACCGCAAGGGCTTCCTCGAACTGCTGGGGACGCTCGGTCCGCGCAATGCCCCGGGCGAGCGCTTCGAGAGCGACAGCACGGCCTGGTACCTGCTGCCCTGGATCGTCGCCGACGCACAGAAGAAGCCCTTCCAGCAGTTCGTCCTTGGCGAGGTCCTCGAGCCGCTCGGGTTGCACCAGACCGCGTTCTGCGACACGGTGCCGGGCACGCTCGGACACGCCACGGACTGCCGCGAGATCGAACAGGGCCGCGCGCTGGAGCTGTGGAGCGGAGCCGAGCCGAGCGAGGCCTGCGCGCACCTGTGCAGCACGGCCTCGGATCTGGTGCGCTGGCAGGCGGCGCTGTTCGACCGCGCGCTGCTGACGGAGGCGTCGACGCGGCTCCTGACCGAGAGCGCGCGTGCGCAGGACGGGACCCCGCTCGGACGCAACGCCTTGTTCGAGGTCGGCGAGCTCGCCGGCCAGCCCTCGTGGCGTCACGTCGGCGGCATCGGCGGCTGGCGCGGGGCGCTCTCGTGGTACGGGAACTCGCGTTTGGCCGTGTGCGTGCTGGCCAACTGCGCCAGCGCGCAGGTGGGCGAGCTCGAGGACGCGATCGCGCGCAGCGTGCTGCACCTGCCGCCGCGCACCGTCCAGGACCTCGCGCTCGAGCCGGGCGAGTCGGCCCTGCTCTGCGGCCTCTACCAGCTCGGCACGACCCACGTGCGCATCGTCGAGCGCGAAGCGCGCCTCTGGTACGAGGGCGAGGAGAGCTTCCGCCTGCGCAGCCAGGGCTTCGGGCGCTTCCTCTCGGCCAACGGGGAGGTCCTGATCACGTTCACGCTCGAGGAGCCGCGCGCCAGCGGCTTCGAGGAGACGCGCAAGGGCGCGACCAGCCTCGCGCGCCGCATGGACTGAGCGACCGAGCGCGATCGCGTCGGCGCCGCTAGGATGAGGGCGCGCGTTCCAGCCGCGCGCCCATGAGCACGGACGCCCCGCTTGCGATCCTGATCCTCGTCGCCACCACGCTGCCGCTGACCTGGCTCGCGCTGCGCGGTGCGTCTTCGGGCCGGCGCCTGGCCGGGATCGCGCTGTGGTTCGCCGCCGCGGCCGCGCTGGGCGCCGCGATCCTCGCCTGGCCGCACGCCGACCCCGTTCCTCCCGCGGACCGGCCGATCGAGAGCGCGCACGGCGGCTACGTCACCTCGCGCGCCTGCCAGGGCTGCCATCCGGGCGAGTACGCGACCTGGCATCGCAGCTACCACCGCACGATGACCCAGGCCGCGAGCACGCGCACGCTGCTCGGCCCGGTCGATGGCGTGGTGGTGCGCGCGCGCGGTCGGCCCTATGCGCTCGAGCGGCGCGGCGAGGAGGTCTGGGTGGAGATGGACGATCCGGCCTGGACCGGCAAGCCCGAGGAGGCGCCGCGCGTCGAGCGCCAGATCGTGCAGACGACCGGCTCGCACACCGAGCAGTTCTACTGGATCGCGTCGGGCAAGGGCCGCAACCTGACGATCCTGCCGATCCTCTACCGCGGTCTCGCCGAGCAGCACTGGGCCTCGCTCGACGGCTGCTGCATCAGCGAGCCGGGCTTCGTGCAGGACCTCGCCGACGGGCGCTGGAACCGCGTCTGCAACCGCTGCCACGCGACGCACACGCTGCCGGGCATCGTCGAGGGCACGGACGCGACCGACACGCGCGTGGCCGAGCTCGGGATCGCCTGCGAAGCCTGCCACGGACCCGGCGGCGAGCACGCCGAGCACTACAAGAGCCCGCTCGCGCGCTACGCGCAGCACGGCGCGGCGACGCCCGCCGCCGCGATCGTCAACCCGCGTCGGCTCTCGAAGGAGCGCTCGTCGGAGGTCTGCGGCCAGTGCCACGGCGTCACCGTCTTCCGCGACGACGCGGCGCGCAAGGAGTGGCGCGAGCACGGCTTCCCGTACCGGCCGGGCGACGAGCTGGAGGCGACGCGGGAGCTCGCGCGCTCGGGCACCGACCGCTTCTGGAACGACGGGATGATGCGCGTCTCCGGGCGCGAGTACAACGGACTCGTGCGCTCGCCCTGCTACCTGCGCGGCGAGATGCAGTGCCTCTCGTGCCACTCGCTGCACCACGCCGATCCGGACGAGACGCGCTCGCTCGATGTCTGGGCCGACGACCTCCTGCACCCGGGCATGGACGGCGATCGCGCCTGCACGCAGTGCCACGCGAAGTACGCGACGGCCGAGGCGCAGCGCGCGCACACGCACCACGGCGCGGGCTCCTCGGGCAGCTCGTGCCTGAACTGCCACATGCCGTACACCGTGTACGGGCTGCTCAAGAGCATCCGCAGCCACCAGGTCTCCAGCCCGAGCGTGCAGGAGTCGGTCGAGGTCGGCCGGCCCAACGCGTGCAACCTCTGCCACCTCGACAAGCCGCTCGCGTGGACGGCCGAGAGCCTCGAGCGCTGGTACTCGATCGCGCCGCCACAGCTCGACGGCGAGCAGCGCCGCGTCTCGGCCGCGGTGCTGTGGATGCTGCGCGGCGATGCGGGCCAGCGCGTGCTCGCCGCCTGCAGCCTGGGCTGGAAGCCGGCGCGCGAGGTCGCGGGCACGGACTGGATGGTGCCGTACCTGCTGATCCTGCTGCAGGATCCCTACCGCGCCGTGCGCGTGATCGCGCACCGCACGCTGCTCCTGCACCCCGAGGCGCGCGCCGTGGCGGAAGCGGATCCGCTGGTCGAGCCGGCGGAGCTGGCGCACTTCACGCAGCCCGTGCTCGATGCCTGGTCGGCCGCCGGACGGCGCAACGTGCCGGGACTCCTGATCGACGCGCGCGGCCGCATCGACCTGCAAGCCGTCCAGCAACTGCTCTCGCGCCGCGACGAGCGGCCCGTCGTGCTCAACGAATGACCAAGCGCAGCCAAGTCGAACCCAATGCCGTCGCGCCCCAGCTCGTGCGCCGCCACCTGCAGCTGGGCTGGAGCGCGATCCTCGTCTTCCTCGCGCTCGGGCTCGCGCTCGAGGCGCTGCACGGCTTCAAGGCCGGCCTGTACCTCGACGTCGCCAACGAGACGCGGCGCCTGATGTGGACGCTCGGCCACGCGCACGGCGCGCTGCTGGGCGTGCTGCAGGTCGCGTTCGCGCTGACCGTGCGCGCGAGCGCGGCGGAGGAGCGCGCCTGGGCGCGCCGCGCCGGATTGTGCCTGAGCGGCGCGACCGTGCTGATGCCCGCGGGCTTCCTGCTCGGCGGCGCGGTGATCCACGGCGGCGATCCGGGCGCGGGCATCCTGCTCGTGCCCGCCGGCGGCGTGCTGCTCTTCGCGGCCGTGCTGCTGACGGCGCGCAACGCAGGCCGCCCGGGCTAGGCCGGGCGGCTGCGTGCGACGGGAGCTCCGGCGGCAGCGCGAGCTGCGCCGCGGCTCAGAGCTTGACGTAGGCGAAGTCGAGCGCCTTGTCGTCGATGCCCTTCTGCGGCGGCGCGATCCAGCTCGCGGTCTTGCCCGGCTCGAAGCAGGGCTTCATCAGCGACTGCACGAAGGCGCGCTCCTTCTCGGTCGGGAGCCACTCGCCCGCTCGCGCGTTCCACTGCGCCTCCGTGAGCGGGTTGCCCTCGTAGTCGAAGCGGCCCGCGGCGTAGTCGCCGATCTTGCGGTTGAAGCGGCGGTGGGGCATGCGGAAGCGGAAGGGGACGCCGTGCTTCTCCGTGATGCGGTTCCAGTAGTCGATGCCCTTCTGGCAATCGTGGATGTAGTCGGTGCGCAGCACCTCGTTCATCGCGTTGCGCATCGCGATCTGCTCCTTGACGAGCTTGCCCTCGACGAAGCGCTCGATCTCGAGCGCGCCCTCGAGCGCCTTGTGTTCCGTGTAGTTCTTCTCCTCGAAGGCGCGGCCCTTGAGGCCCGCGGCGAAGAAGTTGGCCGAGTTCGAGGAGACCTCGGAGCCGTACAGGTCGGTCGAGGAGGAGACCCAGAAGTTGATGTACTTCTGCACGAGCTCGAGCGGGATCGCGCCGTAGTTCGCGGGATCCTTGCCCGGGTGCTCCTTCATCACCTGGCAGGTGCGCTCGATCACGCGGCCGACGCCGGTCTGGCCGACGAACATGTGGTGCGCCTCCTCGGTGAGCATGAAGCGGCAGGTGCGCGCCAGCGGATCGAAGCCCGACTCGGCGAGGGCGAGCAGCTGGTACTTGCCGTCGCGGTCGGTGAACATCGTGAAGCAGAAGAACGAGAGCCAGTCGGTGCAGGGCTCGTTGAACGTGCCGAGGATGCGCGGGTGGTCGGGGTTGCCCGAGCGGCGCTGCAAGAGCTCCTCCGACTCCTCGCGGCCGTCGCGGCCGAAGTAGGTCTGCAGCAGGTAGACCATGGCCCACAGGTGGCGGCCTTCCTCGACGTTGACCTGGAAGAGGTTGCGCAGGTCGTAGAGCGAGGGGGCCGTGTGCCCGAGCATGCGCTGCTGCTCGACCGAGGCGGGCTCGGTGTCGGCCTGCGTCACGATCAGGCGCCGCAGCCAGTTGCGGTACTCGCCCGGCACCTGCTGCCAGGCGGGCTCGCCGAAGTGGTCGCCGAAGGGGACCTTGCGGTTCTCGTCGCGCGGCTCGAGGAAGATGCCCCAGCGGTAGTCCGGCATCTTGACGTAGCCGAAGTGCGCCCAGCCGTCGGCGTCGACGCTGATCGCGGTGCGCAAGTAGACCTCGTTCGTGTTGAAGTCGGTCGGGCCGACCGAGTTCCACCACTCCAGGTAGTTGGGCTGCCACTCCTCGAGCGCGCGCTGCAGGCGCTTGTCGGAGGAGAGGTCGACGTTGTTGGGGATCTTCTGCGAGTAGTCGATGCCGGGCATGGTCGGTGTCTCGGTGGGGGGATCAGGTGCGTTCGGTGTTGAACTCGGGCCGCGTGGGCGTGCCGTAGCAGGTCAGCGCGCCGCGCGCGCCGACGGCGTTGGGGCGCTGGAAGATCCAGTTCTGCCAGGCGGAGAGCCGCCCGAAGATCTTGGTCTCCATCGTCTCGGGGCCGGCGAAGCGCAGGTTCGCTTCCATGCCGGTCAGCGCGTCGGGCGAGAAGGAGCAGCGCTCCTCGATCGCCAGGCGCAGTTCGTCGTCCCAGTCGATCGCGTCGGGGGCGAAGGTGGCGACCTCCGTCGCGCCGAGCGTGCCGTCGAGCACCTCGGCGACCGTCTGGGGCGTGCCGAGGTAGCGCGTCTGGAGGCGCGAGATGCCGTTCGACATCGGGAACATCCCGCGGTTGGCCTCGGTCGCGCCGAACTCGAGCTTCTGCTCGGGATCGTCGAGCACGTAGAGCCGGTCGCAGGCGAGCGCGATCTCGAGGAAGCTCCCGACGAAGCACGAGCCCGCGTCGGCGACGGCGTAGAAGCTCTTCGCGGAGAGGTCGAGGCGCTTCAGCACGCGCTTGGCGAGTTGCCGCACCTCGTTGACGAACCAGTCCTTCGGCTGCGCCAGGGCGGCGTCCGTGGCGCGCACCGTGGCCGCGCTTCCCTTCGCGCGCACGAGCACCAGCGCGATCTGCGGCAGGTTCATGCGCAGCTCGAGCAGCGCGAGGTCGAGCTCGCGGAAGGCGCGCAGCACCCACCAGTCGGCCGTGTTCGTCTGCGGCGCGTTCTCCGGCGCCGTGATCGAGAGCTCCGCGACGCGCGTCGCGGCATCCCAGGAGAGCTCGACGTGGCGGTACACGTGCTTGTTTCCCGGAGTTCCGGGCGCCGGCTCGATCGTGTCGAGCTTCACGCCCTGCGCGCCGCGCACCGGCACCGAGTCGGCCAGCTCGCGCGCCCACTTCGTGACCGTCTCGTTCCAGCGCGAGAGCGGCGCGATGCCGTCGACGAGGTTCCACTCGACCGCGCGCTTGCCCTTGATGCCCTCGGCGACGGTCGAGAAGACGTCGCAGCGGTCGCGGCGGATCTTGCGCTTGTCGGTGATGCGCGTGAGGCCGCCCGTGCCGGGCAAGACGCCGAGCAGCGGCACCTCGGGAAAGCTGACCGCGCTGTTGCGGTCGTCGACGAGCAGGATCCTGTCGCAGGCGAGAGCGAGCTCGTAGCCGCCGCCCGAGGCCGTGCCGTTGAGCGCGGCGAGGAAGCGGATGCCCGAATGCGCGCTCGCGTCCTCGATCGCGAGGCGCGTCTCGTTGGTGTACTTGCAGAAGTTGACCTTGAAGGCGTGCGTGCTCGTGCGGAGCATCACGATGTTCGCGCCGGCGCAGAAGACGCGGTCGAGCGCGCCGTCGAGCACGACGCAGCGCACCTCGGGGTGCTCGAAGCGGATGCGCGTGATCGCATCGGCGAGCTCGACGTCGACGCCGAGGTCGTAGCTGTTGAGCTTGAGCTCGTAGTCGTCGCGCAGACCGCCGTTCAGGTCGACGGCCATCGAGAGGCGCGCGAGGTCGCCCTCGAAGCGCAGCTTCCAGTGGCGGTAGCGGTCGGGGTGCGTCTGGAAGGAGACGGGGGCGGTGGTGGTGGTCGGGCTGGCCATGCTCGTTGTGGGAAGTATATTTCCCTTCGCCTTTGTTCGTGGGTACTATAGAGCTCCTAACCATGGATGGCCAGAGCTTCCTGACCGAATTGGGCCGGCGCCTGCGCGAGGCACGCAGCGGTGCCGGTCTGACCGTCGCCGAGGTGGCGCACCGGGCGGGTCTGTCGCGGCGCTACGTGACCGAGGCCGAGGCGGGGCGCGCGAACCTCTCGATCCTGAAGCTCGCGGCGCTCGCACAGGCGCTGCGCACGCCGCTCGCGACGCTGGTCGATCTGCAGCTCGTCTCGAAGCGCTCGGAGCGCATCGCGCTCGTCGGCTTGCGCGGGGCGGGCAAGTCGAGCGTCGGCCGCGAGCTCGCGCTGGCGCTCGATGCGCCGTTCCTCGAGCTCGATGCGAAGGTCGAGGAGCTCGCGGGCATGCCGCTCGCGGAGATCTTCTCGCTGCAGGGCGAGGAGCACTTCCACACGCTCGAGAGCGAGGCGCTCGAGAGCGTGCTCGCCTCCGGCGAACGGATGGTGATCGCGACCGGCGGCTCGATCGTCGCGTCGGCCTCGACCTTCGAGCGGTTGCGCGCGACGTGTCGCACGGTCTGGTTGCACGCGACCCCCGAGGAGCATCTCGCGCGCGTCGAGCGGCAGGGAGATCGCCGGCCGATGCTGGGGAGACCGCGCGCGATGCAGGAGCTGGTCGAGCTGCTCGCGCGTCGCGAGCCGCTCTACAAGCGCTGCGAGATCGAGATCGAGACGAGCGGGAAGACGATCGCCGAGGTCGTGCGGGCGGTCGAGCAGCGCCTCGCCGGATAGGCGTGCCCTTGGCTCATCCCTCGGCGAGCCGCGCCTTCACGAGCTTGCGCACGAGCGCGCGCGGGAGCGGCGCCTGCGGCGTGAAGTGCAGCGCGCTCTTCGTCGAAGAGAAACCCTCGATCTCGCTCGCGAGGCTCGCCAGGGTGGAACCGCTGAACGGGTAGTACGAGCCGCCTTTCGAGGTCGCCGCGAAGCCCGCGACGATCCGGCCCTCGAGCCGGAACGCGGGCATCCCGTACGAGATGCACTCCTCCGCCTCGGGCAGCAGCGAGCGCAGGACGCTGCGCAACTCGTCGAGCGCGCGACGCTGCTCGCCGCGGACCTTCGCGAGGTACTCGTCGATCGTCTTCGACTTGCCGCTCGGGCGGGCGGCGCGCTTGCGGGTCGGCGGCATGGCGGCGGCTAGCTCGGGCTCTTCCGCGGGTGGCTCGCGTCGCCATCGAACTCCGCGCGCGGCGCGGCCTGCTCGCGGCCGATCTTCCCGACCTCGATTCCCGCACGCGCGAAGCTCTCCGGCCGGAGCGGCGACCCCGCGCAGCTGCGCAAGAGCGCGAGCTGACCGACGTGCGTGAGCGCATCGGCGATCGGTCCCTGAAAGATCTGGGCGGCCGGGCGCGAACGCGGATCCGCCTCGGCCAGCGCCGCATCGAGCGCGGCGAGAGCGGCGAAGAAGCCGTCGCAGGCGCCCGTCCATTCGCTCGCGGGGCGCGGCTCCCAGCGGCTCTCGCCGTGCGCGAGGCTCTCCGCCCAGCGCATCAGGTCGCCCAGGTGCGAAACGATCTCCAGCGGCGTGCGTGCCCGCGGGCCGACGCGCTCGCCGACGGCATGCAGCGGGAAGTCGTTCAGCGCCTTCGCGGCGCGGTAGGCCAGCGTCGAGACGCAGTGACGCAGCAGTTCGAGTTCGGGCGTGTTCGTCATCGTGGGGCGCGGCGCCTGGTGCGAGGGGACCTGCGGGCGCGGCACGCCCAGGCCCGCGAGTGCGCAAGCTCGGGCCTTGTGCCAAACGCGAGCGTTGCACGCAACTCGGGAACGAGGCGTCGACGAACCTCCCGGTCGGCCTGGCGTCGTCCTGAGGCCTGGCCTGTCTGGCGGAACCACGGAGCACGCGAGCGTGGACTCGGGAGGCGCTCACCGACTAGCTTCATGCGCGTGAGCCCCATGCCGCAACCCTCCCGTCGCGCCGTCGTCACCGGCGTCGGTCCGATCAGCGCGATCGGCTGCGGCCGCAACGAGTTCTGGGACGCGCTGATCGCGGGCCGGCACGGGTTCGGTCCGGTGAGCTTGTGCGACGTCTCCGACTCGCCCTCGAAGATCGGCGCCGAGGTCAAGGGCTTCGACCTCGAGCGCTACCTCGACCGCGGCGGACAGATGGCGCGCTTCACGCCGCGCCCGACGCAGTTCGCGCTGGCCGCGGCGGTGACCGCGCTGCACGACGCCGAGCTCGACGTCGACGGCTGCGATCCCGAGCGCTTCGGCATCCACGTCGGCACGTCGGTCGGGAACATGCAGGCGATCATGGACAGCAGGCTGGCGCACGCGAAGGGCCTGCCCGTCCCGCCGCACACGGCGTTCCACTCGATCCACCACTCGATCGCCTGCGTCGTGTCGTCGACGCTCAACATCCGCGGCCCGATCTTCACGACGACCTCCGGCTGCAACTCCGGGCTCGATGCGCTCGGACAATCGCTGCGCCTGATCCAGTCGGGCGCCGTCGACCGCATGCTCGTGATCGGCACCGACTGCGAGCTCGTCCCCGAGGTGTTCGCCGCGCTCAACGCCTCGGAGTCGCTCGCGACGCGCTTCAACGACGACCCGGCGCGCGCCTCGCGACCCTTCGACCGCGGCCGCGACGGCAACGTGCTCGGCGAAGGCGCCGCCGCGCTGCTCCTCGAGGCCGAGGAGGTCGCGCAGGCGCGCGCGGCACGCATCTACGCGCGCCTTGAGGGCTATCACCAGGCCTCGGCTGGGTTCAACCGCCAGTACAAGCACAAGGACGCCGAGGTCGACTTGCGTCCCTGCGTGCGCGCGCTGCAGGGCGCGATCGCGAGCGCGGGCTGGAAGGTCGCCGACGTCGATCTCTTCAACGCCAACGGATCGTCGTCGGTCGCCTACGACCGCATCGAGGCGCTCGCGCTGCGCGAGACCTTCGGCGAGCACCTGCCCGACATCCCCGTGCACTCGATCAAGTCGATGCTCGGCCAGCACGGCGCCGGTTCGTCTGCACTGCAGGCCGTGACAGCCTGCCTCTCGATCCGCCGGCGCGGCATCCCGCCGACGATCAACCACGAGGATCCCGATCCGGCCTGCGGGGAGCTCCCGGTGGTGACCGAGGCGCTCGCGCACTCGCCGCAGCGCGTGCTGGTGCACGCGATCGGCCTGGGCGGGTTCTACTACTCGGCCGCTGCGTTCGAGGCGCCGTCGCCGCGGCCGGGCGCGGACTTCGCGAACCAGTCCGGCGTGTTCCGCGTCTCCTGGAGCGTCGCCGCGCACCCGCGCTACAAGCCGAGCGAGCTGTTCCAGAAGCCGCTCGTGCCCTGGCGGCCGTCGGAGGGGTAGCGCGACCGCGGGCGCTCGCCCAGGTCCGGGAGGCACGGCGTGTCGCGCGCGGCTACTTCTTGCGCGCGGGCGCGAGCTCCTGGCGCGTCGCGATCGGGACGTAGCCGATCTCCAACCCCTTCGGCGGGTGGACCAGCTGCGCGGGATCGAGTTCCGCGAGCGTGCCGACAGTCGGCGGGACGAGGTACTCGCGCTCCTTCGTCCACGAGCGGTGCAGGCGCTCGACGAGCGTCTGCATGCGCTCGCGTTCCGCCTTCGAGAGGCCCGCGTTGAGCAGCGCGGGCTGGTCGGCGAAGCGGTACCAGCAGTAGGTGACGGTGCTGCCGTCGCCGAGCTTCGCCTGGAACGGACCCGCGACCGGACCCGGCGATTTCCAGCAGCTCCTCGGCTCCTCGGGCGTGTCGTAGGGCGCCTGCGGCTCCTCCGCCGGACGCTCGAACTTCAGCTTGCGCAGGCCGGTGCCGGCGGGAACCTCGCGCGCCTCGGTCGCGATCCAACGGCGCTTCTCGCCCTCGACCTCCAGCTTGTAGTACTCCGGCAGCGTCGCGAGCTTGCCCGCGCGGTGCACGAGCTCCGCGCTCCACTCGTAGCCGTAGGTGAACTCGTCGAAGGCCTTGGGCGTCGCGAACGACTTCCAGTCGAGCGCGGCGCGCTGCTTGTCGGGTGTCTTCTCGGCGTAGATGCGCCAGGTCGATCCGCCGCCCGAGCGCAGCTTCTGCAGGCACGCGCCCGCAGGATCGATCGCGCCGCTCGCGGCCGGACCGCCATCGAACCAGGCCTTGACGGAATCCCAGAGCGCCGACTTCTTGTACGAGGTGAGCCGGTGCAGCACGACCGTCTTGCCGTCGGCGTCGACAGGGAACGAGGTCGGCGCGACGCG
This sequence comes from Planctomycetota bacterium, assembly GCA_044229935.1. Lineage (GTDB taxonomy): Bacteria > Planctomycetota > UBA1135 > UBA1135 > JADJLZ01. The sequence goes on from JBGASC010000012.1 coordinate 50,794, forward strand.
CGCCCAGGTCTCACCCTTCGCGTCGCTTTCGATCGCCGCAGGCACCCACTGCGTCTCCATCTGGAAGGCCTTGTTCGGCGTCGAGGGCCGCGTGTCGAGCAGGAGGCCCGCGTACTTGGGCTCGGCGATCGCCGCGCGCGCCCAGAAGTACGGCGTGAAGAAGCACACCGGGCCCTTGAACGTCTTCGTGTTGAGGAACAGCGTCCAGCAGTTGTCGGGCGTGCCGACTTCCTTGCCCGTGCTGTCCTTGTGGCCCTCGACGAACGGCAGCGGCAGGTAGCCGTAGCCGAAGAGCTCGCCGCAGGTTCCCTGCGCGAGATTGAGCCCGTCGATCGGGAACAGCAGCCAGGGGCTGAGCTGTGCGACGCCGTAGAGGCCGCGCGGCTCGTTCCAGTCGCCCGCGCCGTGCGCAGGGCCGTTGGCGATCTCGGAGAAGTTGACCCCGACGCCGCCCATGATGAACTTCGGCGTCTCCGAGGGAAAACGCGTGTCGCGCCACCAGCCGAGGCCGCCCTCGATGTCCGAGTAGAGATCCTTCGGCGGCTCGCCCTCGTACTGCGCGAACATCCACGTCCCGAACAGGCCCGTCTGGAAGTCGTGCCCGGGATAGTGCGCGAGCAGCGGCCAGGCCGCGGCGTAGAGCGAGAAGCCCGCGTTGAACTCGTCGGGCACCTTCTCCGTGTCGACGAGCAGGTAGCCGGCCATCTCGGACTTGTCGCCGCCGGTCGCGGCCGACGTGAGCGGGTGGAGGAGCGCAACGCAAGCGCAGCAGGCGAGGAGGTGCTTCATGTGCAGATGCGGAGGGTAGCATGCGGCGATGAGCTGCTCCCGACGACTCGTCGCACTCGTGCTCTTCTTCCTCGCCTGCGCCGGCACGCTGCGCGCGCAGGAGGACGAGAAGACGCTGCGCGTGTTCATCTTCGCGGGCCAGTCGAACATGGTCGGCTCGGACTCGAAGGCGGCGGACATCGCGCAGTTCCCGCCGTTCGCGGGCCTCGAGAAGCCCCAGGAGCGCGTCAAGTTCTCCTACTGCATCGGTCGCGAGGACAAGCTCCAGTCGGACGGCTGGGTCGCTCTGCAGCCGGTCGACGGCGTCGTCGGGCCGGAGCTGAGCTTCGCGCGCACGCTGACGCAGCACCTCAAGGCACCGATCGCGATCGTCAAGGTCGCGGCCGGCGGCACGAGCCTGGGCGCGGACTGGAACCCCGACCAGCCGGGCGGCTTCAAGCTCTATCCGCTCGCGCTCGCGCGCGTGCGCGCGGCGCTTGCCGAGCTCGAGAAGAAGAAGATCGCGTACCGCCTCGAGGGCTTCGTCTGGCACCAGGGCGAGAACGACATGTTCGACGCGGGCTACGAGGCGAACTACGGCAGGATCCTCGCGCGCTTTCTCGCCTGCTGGCGGCGCGACCTCGGCGTGCCCGACCTGCGCTTCTTCATCGGCGAGTTGTGCACGAAGACGATCTGGGGCATGGACCTGCGGCCGCACATGTACGCGATCAGCCTCGGCCAGCGCGCGGTGACCAGCGCCGACCCGCGCGCGATCTTCGTCCCGACCTCGCACGTCGGCGTCGAGATCGGCGACGGCGTGGGGCTGCACTACCACTACGGGACGCTCGGCCAGCTCGAGCACGGCGTCAACCACGCCGAGGCCTACCTGCGCGCGATCGGGAAGCTGCCCGAACCGAAGCGCGCGCTCGTGCGCTGGCCCTACGCGAAGGGCGCCACGGTCAAGCTCTTCGTGCTCGCCGGCCACCGCAACATGGAGGGCGAGCGCGCGTTCGTCGAGCAGCTCAAGCCGAAGTCGCCCCTGCGCGCGGAGAACCCGCGCATCGCCTTCAAGTACAGCCTCGGCGGGGGAGTCAAGCGCTCGGACGGCTGGGAGCCGCTCGGTCCGGCGGGTTGCTACGACACGTTCGGGCCCGAGCTCAGCTTCGGCGCCGCGCTCGCGGAGAAGCTCGGCGACCCGATCGCGATCGCGAAGTTCACGCACAGCGGTTCGCAGGTCGTCGACTGGACGCCCGAGGGGAGCGAGGCCAAGGGCCGCAACCTCTATCCGAGCTTCCTCGAGTTCGTGCGCGCGTCGATCCGGGAGCTCGAGGAGCGCGGCCAGAAGGTCGAGCTCGCCGGGATCGTCTACCACCTCGGCGAGAACGACATGTCCTTCGCGCCGTTCCGCGAGCAGTCGATCGGCTGGCTCGCCTCGCTCGTGGCGCAGAGCCGCAAGGACCTCGGCCTGCCCGCGCTCCGCTGGTTCGTCAGCCAGCAGCGGCCGACCGACGACCCGAGCGTCGACGGCATCGACGTGACCGCACAGCTCGTGAAGCTCGCCGCCGCAGACCCGAACCTCGTCCGCGTCGAGTGCTTCGATCTGCCCGGGCAGGAGCTGAAGCTCGTGATCGGGACGCCCGGCATCGTCGCGCTCGGCGAGCGCCTGGCGGCGCGCTGCCTCGAGCGCCGCTAGGCTGCCTGCGCGACACGGCGTGCGCCTCGGGTGGCCTGCAGCGGCTTGACCGCGGCGCGCGATCGCGCGAGAACCAGCGCATGATCCCTGCGCAGCTCCTCTCGTGTCTCGCGTTCCTGCTCCTTGGGCACTCCGCGCGCGGTGGCGAGTTCGCATTCACGGCGGAGGGCAAGGCGCGTTGCATCCTCGTCGTCGGCGACAAGGCCGATCCGGCCGAGCGGCACGCGGCCGAGGAGCTGCAGAAGTATCTCTCCGAGATCTGCGGCACGCCCTTCGAGATCACGGTCGGCAAGGGCCCGCGCGTTTCGATCGGCCGCGAGGTCGATGGCAACCTGGTCAGCCCCGAGGAGTACGCCGCGCTCGGCACGGAGGGCTATCTCGTGCGCGTCTCCGAAGGCGGCATCGTCGTCACGGGCAACACGCCGCGCGGCACGCTCTACGGCGCGTACGCGCTGCTCGAGGAGCTCGGCTGCCGCTGGTTCACGCCCGAGGTCGAGCGCATCCCCAGGATCGCCGCGCCGAAGCTCGCGACGGGCGACCGGCGCTTCGTGCCGCCGCTGGAGTACCGCGCCACCGACTACCCGAACTCGCGCGACGCCGACTGGGCGGTCCGCAACCACCTCAACGGCACGCAGACGCGCATCGACGCCGCGCGCGGCGGCAAGCTCGACTACAGCCACTTCGTGCACACCTTCGACGAACTGGTGCCGCACGCGGAGTTCGCCGCGCACCCGGCCTGGTTCTCCGAGCTCGGCGGCCGGCGCACGGCCGAGAACGCGCAGCTGTGCGTGACCAACCCCGAGCTCCTCGCGCACGCGATCGAGGTCGTGCGCGGCTGGATGAAGGCCGCGCCGCAGGCGACGATCTTCTCCGTCTCGCAGAACGACCGCATCAACCCCTGCCAGTGCGCCGAGTGCCTGCGCGTCTTCCACGAGGAGGGCGACGCCTGGAGCGGGCCCTACCTGCGCTTCGTCAACGCGATCGGCGCCGCGCTGGAGCCGGAGTTCCCCGGCAAGGCGATCGACACGCTCGCGTACCAGTTCACGCGCAAGTCGCCGGCGCAGGTGCAGCCGCGCGAGAACGTGATCGTGCGCCTGTGCTCGATCGAGTGCTGCTTCGCGCACCCGCTCGACTCCCCGGCCGCGCTCGACGAGGCCAACGCGGCCTTCGTCTCCGACCTCGTCCAGTGGTCGCGCCGCAGCCAGCGCCTGTACGTGTGGGACTACGTGATCGACTACTCGCACACGATCATGCCCTTCCCCAACCTCTTCTCGATCGCCCCCAACATCCGCACCTTCGCCAGGAACGGCGTCAAGGGCGTCTACGAGGAGGCCGACTACTTCACGCCGGGCGGCGAGTTCGCGGAGCTGCGCACGTGGATCCTGGCCCGGACGCTGTGGGATCCCGGGTACGACACCGAGCGCGCGATCGGCGAGTTCCTCGACGGCTTCTACGAGGACGCGGCGCGGCCGCTGGGGCAGTACATCCGGCTGCTGCACGAGCGCGCCGCGCGCGAGTCGATCCACTGCAACATCTGGGCGGGGCCGGACTCGGCGCTGTTCGACGGTGCGACGCTGACGAAGGCCGACGAGCTCTTCGATGCGGCCGAGGAGGCGGTGCGCGCGAAGCCCACGGTGCTCGCGCGCGTGCAGACGGCGCGGATGCCGCTCGTGTACGTGGAGTTCTGCAAGGCGCCCAGCGCGGAGAGGCTCGAGCGCTTCGACCGGCTCGCGCAGCAGGCCGGCGTGACGCACATCAACGAGTGGCAGCTGTACACGGACTGGCTGGCGAAGGCGCGGGCGCGACTGAGCGTGGTGAAGTAGCTCGCGCCTACCAGCTCACCCGCACCGCGCTCGTCACGTTCCAGCCGTCGCCCGGCGGCGCGGGGCAGAACGCGAGCACGTTGTCGCGGTAGTACACCTGGTACGTGCGCGTCTGGCCGCTCGCGATCGGGTCGCCCAGCTGCGCGGAGCGCGCGCGGATCGACGGATCGCCCGCGGCCGGGGCGACCAGCACGCCGTTCGCGGCAGTGCGGGCGTAGAGGCGCTTGAGCGTTCCGCCGGCGCAGCGCACGCCGTCCCCGAAGACCACCCCGCCCGCGAGGTCCGCCGAACCCTGCAGCACGATCGAGAGCGGGTGCGGCAGCTCGCCGCTGGCCGTCAGCACGACCGTGTCCGGGCTCACCTCACCCGTCGCCGTCAGCAGCGCGCCGCCGGTCGTCGAGCTGTTCTCGCAGCCGCGGCCGGTCAGCCCGTCGTTGCCGCACGGGCAAGGCGTCGCGAGCGAGCCGTTGCCGAAGCAGAAGCTCGCGAACGGCGTCGCGACGCCGACCAGCGCGATCTCGCCGCCGGTGGGCGAGTTGTTGGCGTGCACGTCGTGGTTGCCGAAGGCCGCGCGCTGGCCGTCGGCGGAGATCGACACGCCGAAGACCGAGCCGTTCTGGTTGCGCAGCGCGAGCGGCGCGTTCTGGTGCTTGGAGTACACCCGCGCCTCGGCCACCGGACCCGTGCCGTCGCCCCACAGGCCGACGGCGAAGCGCTCGCCGTCGGCGGAGACGGAGACGCCCGAGACGATGTTCTGCAGGCTCGCTGCGCTCGAGCTGACGGTCTCCGCCATCGTGACCGCCTGCGTGGGCACGTCGATGGCGCGGATCTCGACCTGCTGCCAGGAGCTGTAGATCGTCCAGCCCGCCGCGATCGTCGAGCCGTCGTCGGAGAGGTCCAGCCCGCCGAGGTAGCTCGAGCCCGGGCCCGACACCGTGAAGACGTTCGTGTAGGCGCCGACGATCTTCTTCCAGACCACGACCTGTCCCCACAAGCCGTAGGCGAAGACCTGTCCGTCGCCCGAGATCGCGTGGGCGTCGAAGGTCGCGCCGACGAGCGTGCTGAAGACCTCCGTGTGCGAGGCCACGTCCCAGACGTGCGCGTAGGGCGGGTTCGCCGCGTTGCCGTACTCGCAGAAGTAGAGCGTGCTGCCGTCGGCCGAGAGGTCGAAGCCGCGCACGGTGTTGTTCAGGCCCGGGAACTGCCAGGTCGTGAACGAGAGCGGCACGTTCGAGCCCGGGCCGAAGACCGCGAGGTCCATCCTGGAGCTCGAGGTGTCGCAGGCCGCCGCGACGATGGTGTTGCCGTCGCGCGAGACCGCCACGCGCGAGTTGAAGTTGCCGACGTGCGTGGGGAAGACGTACGTCCAGTCCGGCACGCCGGCCGAGCGCGAGCTGTACTTGGCGAGCTGGAAGTACGGCGTCGCCGCGTAGCCGTAGACGCGCATCGAGAGCTTGACGTCGGCGCTCTCGGCCTGCGCGACGCGGTGGTCGTCGCTGTTGCCGATGCCCGCGTCGCTCCACAGCGCCGTCGGCGGGTTGGCGTCGAAGGCGGAGAAGAGCTCGACCGCGCGGTTGGTGTACTCGTACTCGGCCAGCACCTCGCTGCCGTGGTTGCCGAGCGCGACCGTGTTGCCGACCCAGTGCAGGCCGCCGTCGGAGTGCACCCACTGCGTGCCGGAGGATTGCAGCGGCGTCGGCCCGCTGGCGGAGGCCGGCGCGCATTCGCGCACGAAGGCACCCAGCGGCGTGACCTCGGCGCGCAGCGCGGGCGCGGCGGCGGCGCTGGGGGACGGGAGCGGGGACTGCGCGGCGAGAGCCGCGCACCAGGCGAAGAGTTCGAGCGGCATGGGGGGCTTTCGGGTGGCTTGGACCGGACGGTGCGAGTCTAGCCGTACCCCGCGCTCCGCGGGCGCGGAACCGCCGGCCGCGCTCCGGCGCCCGCTCCCTCAGGGCGAGAGCCGGAACACGCCCGCGCGATCGGGCACGAGGCGCTTGTGGTTCTCCGTCCACCAGCGCTCGAGCTCGGCGAACGCGCTCGCATTCTGCGCGGGCTCGGCCTCGGGGTGGAACTCCAGCGTGAGCGGCAGGTGCGCCCTGAGGTGTTCCCAGGCGTCCTTGCGCGCCTCGGCGGCGTCGCCGTTCTTGAGCACGTCGAGGATCGGCGGCACGCCCGCGAGCTCGCCGAGCTCGAGCAGCGTCTCGCCGAGCTCGACCTTGAGGTAGTCGTCCTGCTCCTTCGCCGCCGCCGCGACGAGCGCGGGCACGCTCTCCTTCGAGCCGATGTCGCGCACGCAGCGCTGCGCCTTCTCGCGCACGGCGTCGTCGGGATCCAAGAGCAGCGCATGCACCGCGGGGAGCAGGCTCGCGTCGCGTTTCGCGCCGATCAGCGCCAGGAGGTCGCTGCGCACCTCGTTCTCGCGGTTGTCGAAGAGCTTCGGGACCAGCGGCTTCACCTTCGACCACAACGCCGGATCCGCCGCGACCTCCTTGAGCGCCAGCACGCGCTCGGCCTTGCTGCCCGCCTCGAGCACGTGCAGCACGTCGTGCCCCTCGCTCTTCCTCAGGAGGGACGAGCCCGCGACGAGCGCAGCGACCAGCACGCCGCCGCCCGCGACGCGCGCGAGCGCGAGGCCGCGCGCCGCGGCGCCGTGGACGAGGACGTAGTGCACGAGGCCGGCGAGGACCAGCGCTCCGCCGAAGCAGGCGACGATCGTCGGGCCCGAGGGCAGGTCCTGGAAGTACGAGACGGAGCAGCCGATCGCGCTGACGAGCGTCCCGACGATCCAGCCGATCGCCAGGCGCGTGCCGATGCGGTCGGCGAAGAGCATCGCGACGACGGCCGGGATCACGAGGTAGCTGAAGACGAGCAGCACGCCGGCGATCGAGACCGCGGTCGTGACCGCGAAGCCGAGCGAGGCGTAGAAGAGGAAGTCCCACAGGCGCAGCGAGACGCCCTGCGCCTCCGCTCCCGCGGCGTTCATCGAGATCAGGAAGAACTGCCGCCGGTAGACCCAGTGGAACAGCCCGACCGCGGCGAAGACCGCGGCCGCGAGCAGGATCGTCTCCTTGTTGACGAACAGGATGCTGCCCGCGAGCAGCTCGCTGACCTCCTCCGCGCCGTGCGCGAGGTGCGCCGAGGCGAGCATCGTCGCCCCGAGCGCCACCGCGTACGCGATCCCGATCAGCGCCTCGTGCGGCACGCGCTCGTCGCGCATGCGCGTGAGCGTGAAGACCGCCGCGCCGAGCAGCGTGAAGGCGAGGCTGAAGGCCTTGATCTGCCAGGGATCGGTCTGGATGTCCCAGCCCAGCAGCGCGCCCCAGACCGAACCGAGCGCCGCGATCTGCGCCAGCGCGAGGTCGACGAAGATCACCTTGCGCGAGAGCACGTGGATCCCGAGGTAGACCAGGATCCCCGCGAGCAGCAGACAGGCCAGGAACGGCGTCTGCATCGAGTGCAGGAACTCGCTCATTTCGCGGGCTCCGCCGCCTCGGCCGCGAGCAGCTTGTCGATCCACAGGTCCACCAGCGCGAAGTAGTCCTTCGCGCCGGCCTCGGCGCCGACGTCGATCGGCACGATCGCCTTGTGCGCGCCGGTCTCGGTCGCGAGGTAGTTGGCCGCGCCCTCGTCGTAGAAGACCTCGTGCAGCACGGTGCGCACCTTCTGCGCCTTGATCAGCTCGACCACGGCGTCGCGGTGGCGCGCCGAGGGCGGGATGCCGGGCTTCTCCTCGATCTCGATCGGGATCTTCAGGCCGAAGCGCTCGGCGAAGTAGACCCAGCTCTTGTGGTAGGTGACCACCGGTCGTCCCGCGAGCGGCGCGGCGCGCGCGAGCCAGCCGCCGAGCAGCTTCTCGCAGTGCTTCTGCGCGAGGTACTCGGCGAGGCGGCCCTGCCGCGCCTGGCGCGTCAGCATCTTGCCGCCGACCTGCTTGACGAGCTCCGCGCCGAAGAGCGCGTCGTCGATGCGCGACTGGAACTGCTTCAGGTTGGCCTCGTACTCGTCCTTGTGCGCCGGATCGACGGCCTCGAGGCCCGCGGCGATGTTGGCCGCCATGTCCTTGGTGTTGAGCGGGTCGAGCCAGACGTGCGGGTTGCCGTAGGGGTGCACGTCGCCCCACTCGCGCGAGAGCTCGCGCGGCAGCTCGAGCGCCGTGATGCCGGTCGAGGCGACGACGTGCGCCGGCTGCCCGGGCTGGATCTTCGGGTTGCCCGAGCCCTCGACGACCTTGCCGGCCCACAGCTCCAGCTGCATGCCGAGCTCGACGAAGACGTCGGCGGCGCGCGCCTTCTCCATCAGCGTCGGCCGCGGCTGCACGAAGTGCGGGTCCTGCGTGGGGTTGGCCAGCGCCTCGACGTCGACGCGTTCGCCGCCGACCTCGCGGGCCAGGCTGGCGAGCACGCCGAGCGTCGTGACGACCTTGAGTCTGGGTTCGGGCGCGGGCTGCGCGAGAGCGGAGAGGGCGAGGACGGAGAGCAGGATCGAGTGCATGAACATGGCGGCGACTCCTAGCGGTTGACCCAGTAAGGCTCCGCGGGGTGCGAGCCGTAGATGAAGTTGATCTCCAGGAAGAGCGAATCGAGGCTGTCGAGTCGCTCGATCGAGCTCGAGGTGTGCTCGCAGCCCAGACGGAAGCGCAGGAACTCCGTCGTGTAGTACGTCACGAACGCGCCCAGCGTGCGCGTCTCCTGGCTCGCGTCCTCGAGCGACTGCAGCCAGTCGAAGCGCAACCCGACGTAGAGGTTCTGGTCGAGCTGGTGCTGCGCCCACAGGTCGACGCCGGTCGAGTGGCTGTCGAGCGCCGCATCCGAGGTCTCGGAGTGGAACAGCTCGCCGCCGACGAGGAAGGACTTCCACTCGCCCGCCACGTAGGGCTTCCAGCGGTAGGTCCAGTCCAGGCCGAGCAGCTGGTGCTGCGCGTCGGAGCTCCAGCCCGAGATGCCGAGCTCGAGGTCGCGGCCGTCCTGGTAGTCGTGGTACCAGGAGAGGTGCGCGAGCAGCGCGACGTCGGAGCTCGACTCGCGCCCGGCGACCGGCAGGTTGCCGCCGTCGAGGAACGCGAGCGTGCCCTCGAGCGAGTCGTTCTCGCCCGGTTTGGGCAGGAAGAAGCGCCCCGAGATGCCGTTGGCGACGAGTCCCTCGGGCCCGAGCACGTTCTGCAGCGCGCGCGGGTAGCTCGACTGCGGCAGGTCGTGCAGGTGGATCGTGTTGAGCCGCCCGAACGCGGGGCGGAAGCGGCCGATCTGGAGCTTGAGCCCGCCTGGCGCGCTGTCGCTGAAGGGCAGCTTCTTGAGCAGCACGTAGCCCTCCTCGACGTCGGCCTTGTACTCGTCGGGTGCCTCCTCGCCGAGCGAGGCGATCAGCACGCCGTCGGCCCAGGGATCGATCGGAGCGCGGAAGTCGAGCTCCATCTCGCGCAGCGCCATGCGGTCGCCGATGCGCGGCTTGCTCGGATCGTCGTCCTGGAACACGGCGCGGTCGTCGGAGCGGGCGAGGAAGTTGCCGAAGGCGGTGATCGCCGGGTTGAACGCGCCCAGCGACTGCGTCGGCGGCTTGTTCGCCGCGGTCTTGGCCTGCGCGAGCTCGTCCTCGAGCTGGTCGATGCGCTGGTTGAGGTCCGCGAGGTCGCGGTCGTGCGCTTGCTGCAGCGCGTCGAGGCGCTGGCGCAGCTGCTCGGTCTCGCCGGGTTGCTGCGGTGTCTGCTGGGTCTGTGCTGCAGCCTGCGCGCACAGGAGCAGCGTGGCGCCGAGGATCGACGCCGCGGGAGGAGTCGGGTTGTTCGAAGGCATGGAGTCGGTCCGCGCGCCAGGGCGCGCAGGAAGAACGCGGGCGGGAAGGGGAGAGGGAAACGCGACGTGCGTTTCCCGGCCGCAGGTGGCGCGCACGCAGGCGCGCCAGGTGGCGAGGCGCGCGGCCTCGCTGCGTCTCAACCCAGCGCCGGCGGAGCGCGCGCGTGGCCCTGGTCGGGCACGCGATGGCACTCCAGGCGCTCGACCACCGGCGCGAACTCCGCGCACTCGATGGCGATCCACACGACCAGCGGCTCGAAGCTGGGGACCTCGAGCGTCGCGAGGTGGCACACGTCGCAGCTGCCCAGCGGATCGTCGCCGTGGTGCACGAGCTCGTGCGCCGGGCCGGCGAGGAAGAGGCTGGCGATCAGCAGGATCCCGAACAGGATCCAGAGCGCCTTCCGCGTGCGCGGACTCATGCGGTCGACTGTACGCACGGCCCGGGAGGGGCGCAAGCTCGGTCCAGCAGCGGCCCGTGAGGCCTGTGTTGGTCGGGCGCGCTCTTTTCGCCTGCGCCGGCCGCGTGCGCGCCCCTTATCCTGCCGGCGGAGCTCCCGCCTCGCGATGAACGCCGAACCCCAGCCCCCCGCCGGCGCTCCCGGCCCCGAGGAGCTCGCGCTCGCCTATGCCGAGCGCTGCGGCGAAGGTCGGCCGCCGCCGCTGGAGGAGTTCCTGGCCCGGCTCGCGACGCAGGCCGAGCGCGACGAGTTCCTCGCGCTGGTCGAGGCGCTGCGGCAGGCCGAGCGTGCGCTGCCCTCGCCGCCGCGCCCGATCGCGAGCGATCAGCTCGTCGCCGGCCGCTACCAGCTCGTGCGCCGCCTCGGCGCGGGCGGCATGGGACAGGTCTGGGAGGCGCGCGACCGCCAGCTCGACCGGCGCGTCGCGATCAAGTTCCTCGACAGCGCCAGCCAGGGCCTGGTCGAGCGCGAGGAGCTCTTCCAGAAGGAGTCGCGCCTGCTCGCATCGCTGCAGCATCCGGGCATCGTGGCCGTGCACGAGTACGGCCGCGACGGCGGGCTGACGTACATCGTGATGGACCTCGTCGACGGGCGCGCGCTCTCCGACGTGCTCGAAGCCGTGCGCAGCGACCTCGTCCAGCACGGGGCGCTGTTCCGCCCGCGCGACGCCGCGCTGCTCGCGCGCGCGCTCGGCCGGCCGCGGCCCCTGGGGCGCACCTCGCTCGTCGACGCCCGCGACTGGTTCCGCTGCGTGGCGCGCATCGCGCTGGAGCTCGCGCGCATCGTCGAGGCCGCGCACGGCCAGCGCGTGATCCACCGCGACCTCAAGCCCTCCAACGTGATGCTGACCGGCGGCGGCAACCCCGTCGTGCTCGACTTCGGGCTGGCGGGATCGTTCGAGCGCGCGCACGGCGTCGTGACGCACGGCTTGTACGGCAGCATGGCCTACCTCGCGCCCGAGCAGGCGCGCAGCCACACGGTCGGACTGGATCCGCGCACGGACGTGTACCAGCTGGGGCTGATCCTCTACGAGCTGTTGACGCTGCAGCGCACCTTCCCCGGCGAGGCGATCGGCGACGTGCTCGAGCGCATCCAGCTCGGCCGCTTCCCCGTGCCGCGCAGCGTGCGGCCGGACGTGCCGCGCGAGCTGGAGGCGATCTGCCTGCGCGCGCTCGAACTCGATCCCGCGCGGCGCTACGCCAGCGCGCGCGAGCTCGCCGCCGATCTCGAGCGCTGGATCAGCGGACGCGAGCTGCCGCACGCGCTCGGCGCGGGAGGCTTGCGGCGCGCGCTGCGGCGCGTGCGCTGGCACGTGCGCCAGCGGCCGTGGCTCTCGGGCTTCGCGGGCCTGGTGCTGGCGAGCGCGGCGTGGTGGACGCTGCGGCCCGCGCAGGTCGAACCGATCGAGGCCGGCCAGGCGGTGCGCGTCGACGCGCACAACGTCGCGCATCCGCTCGCGGACAACGGGCTGGTCCAGCCGGGCGAGTACCTCGGCATGTACCTGCGCTGTCGCGAGCCCGCCTGGGTCTGGGCGCTCTCGGTCTACGGCCCGGACGAGCAGCACAAGCGCGTCTCGGCCTGGCGCGCGATGCGCCTGGCCGCACCCGGGGGAACCGGCCGGGAGGACGCACCCTTCGCCCTGGCCTTGCCCGTCGGAGACAGCCTCGTGCTCGGGACGCGGCTGGATCCGGCCCCCAACTCCTACGAGGCGCTCATGCTGCTCGTGACGACGGAGGAGGACGAGCGCATCGAGAGCTGGGCGCGGGACCTCGACAACACGTCGGCGGGCAACGGCTACGCGGGCGTGGAGTGGAGCGGTGCGCTGCTCAAGCTGAGGGACGCGCTTCGAGCGCGCGGCGCGTTCCGGCCCGGCACGGACCTGACCGAGTCCGAGCTCGACGGACTGATCCACACCCGGCACGTCGACGACCCGTTCTGGGAGAAGCTCCCGGGCGTGCGCACATTCAGCGTAGAATGCCGCGGTCGCTGAACGGAGGCTCGCTCGCATGTCCGATCCGATCACCCGCTCGCTCGATCTCGTCGCGCGCGCCCAGGAGGGCGACCGCCAGGCGCTCGATCGACTGTTCGAACGCTACTACCCGCGCATCCTGCAGATCGTGCGCTACCGCCTCGGCTCGCGCCTGCGCGAATCGCTGGACTCGGGCGACATCGTCCAGGGCACGTTCATCGCCGCGGTGAAGGACTTCCGCAACTTCGAGATGCGCGAGGAGGCCAGCCTGATCCACTGGCTCTCGAAGCTGGTCGAGCGCCAGATCATCGGCCAGGCCGACTACCACGGGGCGCAGAAGCGCGCTGCCGCGCGGCGTGTCCCGCTGGAGACGACGCGGCCGGGCCAGGGAGCCAGCGGTGGCGTCTCGATCCAGCACGCCGACGACACCACGCCCCTGCTGGAGAAGCTGGAGGCGGCGGAGGAGAACTCCGCGCTGGTCGAGTCGATGGAGGCGCTCGAGCCCGAGCACCGCGAGCTGATCATCCTGCGCAACTACGTCGGTGCCTCGTGGGAGACGATCGCCGAGGAGACCGGCCGGCCCAGCGCCGCCGCGGCGCGCATGATGCACGCGCGCGCGCTGCTCGAGCTCGGGAAGCTCCTGCGTGCGCGCGGCTTCGGCGGGCGGGACGACGCGGCGGACGCCTGAGCCGTCACCCGGCTAGGGCGCGCGCTCGACCAGCACGTCGAGCACGCGCAGGCCGTAGTCCTCCGGATCGATCGGCACCGCCGCGTGCGCGGCGCCGCGCGTGATCGTCTCGTGCTGCGCGACCTCGAAGATCGCCGGCAGGCCGGGCTCGTCGTCGGGGCCCGCCCCGCGCGGGACGTCGCGCCGCTCCAGGTCGCGCAGGGAGTAGCGCCGCGAGCTCGCCAGCACGAGGTAGCGGTCGAGCAGCGGACGTCGAAGCTCCAGCGCGGCGGGGTGCGCGAGCCGGATCGTCACGCGCCGGGTCGCCTGGGCTCCCAGCAGGATCGGCGTGCCGCCCTCGGTCACCAGCTGGTGCGTGCGGTCCTCGCAGACCGAGAGCACGTTGACCCACAGCTCGCGGCCGAGCGTGTTGGCGAGCTCGAGCACCACCAGCGCGGTCTCCTCCTCCTCGCCGGCGCGCGCCCGGTAGACCTCGCCGGCGAGCTCGGGCGCGCGCGCGATGCGCGCCTCGATGCGCGGCCGCGTCTGGAACCGCTCGTCGACCCTCTCGAGCCAGTCCTCCGCGGTCGGTTCGCAGAAGCGCGCCTGCACCGGCACGGTTCCACCGGCGGGCGCAGCGCGAGCAGCGCGCGGTGCTCGAGCTCGCGCACCAGCTCGTCGGCGAGGAGCTCGCCCTCCTCGCGCTGCGCGTCGAGCGCGTGCGCGGCTGCGGCGCGCCAGACGAGCACGCCCTGGGCGTCGCGCAGGCAGGGGCCACGACCGTCCTCCTCCTGGAGCACGAGCTCGGCGCCCGCGCGCGGCGGGCCGAGGGAGGCCAGGCCCTCCAGGCGCGCGCGCGCGGCGGCGGAGCGCCCTTCCAGCCAGCGCGGGATCGTCGACGCGAGCTCGAGCCGGCGCGTCGCGCAGCCGCGCTTGCGCTCGCGCGCGAAGAGCGGGGTCCGTGCCGCCAACGTCGGCGGCGGCGTCCAGCGCGCGATCGAGGACAGCGCCCCGGCCCTCTCGATCGTCGCGGGGCCGCCGAGCGTGCGGCCCGTGGCGTCCTCGACCGCGAGCTCGCTCGCGGGCACGAGGCCGCACACCAGCCCGGCCTCGATCCGCAGCGTGCCGCCCTCGACACGGGAGGGGAAGCCGCGCGCGCCGCCTGCGAAGGCGCCGCCGAACAGCGCGCGCTGCGCGGGCCCCTCGAGCACGAGGTCCTGGCGCAGCGTCGCTGCAGCAGGCAGTAGCTCAGCACGCCGAAGGACTGCACGCGTCCCTCGGCGTCGGGGACGCTGGTCTCGTACGCGTTCTGTCCGCTGCCGCAGGCCGCGACGTGCACGAGCAGCGGATCGTCCGCGCGGCGCGGATCGCCGTCGTCGATCCAGTCGAGGTCCTGCCAGAAGGCCGCGAGGCGCGCGCGGTCGAGTGCGCGCGTGCCGGCATCCACGCCGCGGATGCGCGGCGCGAGCGGCTCGGGCACGCCGCGCAGGTTGGTGGCCGAGTGGCAGGCGTCGGTGACCGCGAAGAGGTGCGCGCCGCGGCGGGTCAATTCGCGCGTCAGCACGTAGAGTTCGTCGTCGCCCAGGTCGTACTCGCCGTCGCGGCCGTCGGCGCGGCTGTCGTAGGCGATCAGCGTCTGATCGAAGCCTGCGCGCGAGCTGTCGCGGCCGCTCGCATCCGGCGTCTGCGAGCCGTGGCCCGCGAACCAGAAGACCGCCTCGGTCGCGGGACCGGCGCGGGGCACGAGCCACTCGCGCCAGGCGCGCACGATGCGCTCGTGCGTGGCCTCCGCGTTCTCCAGCACGAGCACGTCCGCCTCCGCGAAGCCGAAACGCTCCAGGAGCAGCGCGCGCGCCGCGCGCACGTCGGCGACGCAGCCGCCGAGCTCCGGCAGCCTCGAGCCCGCGGCGAGCGTGTCGACGCCGACGAGCAGCGCGAGCTTCGCGCGAACGTCGGCGCTCGCCGATCCCGGCGGCTGCGGCAGCGCCTGGGCGCCGCGCGTCGCGCCCGCGAGTGCTGTATCCTCGGCCGGCGCGGCGTGTGGCGCAGCGTTGGACGAGGGAGCGGCCGCGGCACGCCGTTCCCGGGCCGCGTACAGGCCGAGGCCTGCGAGTGCGAGCACGAGGACCGGGAGGATTCGAGTCGAGCGCATGGGAAGCGACGCCATCGATGCTAGCGGCCGCGGCCGCAGCCTGCACAGGGGCGTTGCGCGGCCGAACGCAGCTCGCAAACGAGTGTGCGCTACAGGCTGAGCTCGACCGGCAGTCCTGCGGCGTGGATGTCGGCGGCGAAGCCCTGCATCCAGGCCGGAGGAAGCGCCGAGAGCTCGCCCGCCTCGGGCTGGTGCGACGGACGCGCGTAGCCGTAGAGCAGCACGCCGCGCAGCGGCACGCGCTCGGCGACGAGCCCGCGCACGAGCTCGAGGTAGGCGGCTCGCTCCGCCGCGCTCGGCGCCGCGCCGCGGCGGGCCAAGGCCATCGTCTGGATCCAGGTCGGCGCGAGGCTCGCGCAGCGCACGAGGTTCGCGCGCTGTTTCGCGATCCCCAGCGCGCTCGAGTTGAGGGCGCGCATGCCCTCGTCGGTTGCGCTGTCGAGCTTGAACCAGACGCGGCCGGACAGGCGCGCGATCCCCGCGATCCCGCGCTGCACGCGCTCCTGCTGCAGCAGCGATCCGTTGGTGATCAGCGTCAGCGGCACACGTCCGGCGAGCGCGAAGCGCGCGAACAGGCGCGCGACGAGCTCGACCACCTCGGGGAACTCGGCCGCGCTGGTCGACTCGCCGTCGCCGGAGAGCGCCAGATCCTTCAGCTCGCGCGCTCCCTCGGGCAGGTTTGCGCGCATCCAGTCGCCCTGCACGACCTCCTCGAGGAAGCCGCCGAGCTCGCGCTCGAGCAGCGCGAGATCGATCGGCGGCGCGTTGCCCGCGACGAGACCGGGCACCTGGCAGTAGACGCAGCGCCAGTTGCAGGCCTTGTTCGGGTTGAGGTTGATCCCGATCGAGAGTCCGTGCGCGCGGCGCGAGAGCACCGGATAGACATAGGTCTTGCCGATGCGTCCGCGATCGTGGTTGGTCGTACCGAGCGACATGGTCCCGCGCCAGGGTACCATCCGCGTCCGCGATCCCGGCGCGGCGCCGGATGGGCGGCGCGCGCTCGCGTCTCATTCCAGAACCGCATGTCCGCCCGCGCGAGCCGCGCTGCGCGACCCGTTCCTTCCGGCCTCGATCCTCTGCGAACCCGCAGCGACTCCCTGCACACGACGGCCCTCCAACCATGAGCGACTATCCCCTCGGCACCGATCCGCTCGAGCTCGAGCGCCTGGGGTTCCAGCACCAGGTCTGGAGCCCGGTCACGAACGCCTTCTTCGATCGGCTCGGCGTCAAGCCCGGCCTGCGCGTGCTCGACCTGGGCTGCGGGCCGGGCTTCGTCAGCCTCGATCTCGCCCGCCGCGTCGGACCGAGCGGCTCGGTGGTCGCGCTCGACGAGGCCAAGCACTGGACCGAGTGGCTCGCCTCGAAGGCGAAGGAACGCGGCCTCGCCAACGTGCGGACGATCTGCGCGCGCATCCAGGAGGCCGATCTGGAGGAGGCGGGCTTCGATCTGATCTTCTCGCGCTGGGTCTTCAGCTTCCTCTCCGATCCGAGCGCCGTCGCGAAGTCGCTCGCGCGCTGCCTCAAGCCCGGCGGCGTGCTCGCGATCGAGGACTACAACCACGAAGGCGTCTCGATCTTCCCCGAGTCGGAGGGCTTTCGTGCTGTCGTGCGTGCGACGCGAGCGCTGTACAAGGCGAGCGGGGGAGACCAGTTCGTGATGGGGCGCATCCCCGCGATCTTCGCGGCGGCGGGGCTCGAGACGGTCGAGGTGCATCCGAACGTGCTCTGCGGCGGACCCGA
This sequence comes from Planctomycetota bacterium, assembly GCA_044229935.1. Taxonomy (GTDB): domain Bacteria; phylum Planctomycetota; class UBA1135; order UBA1135; genus JADJLZ01. The sequence continues at coordinate 67,853 of JBGASC010000012.1, forward strand.
GAGCGGCGCGTTCCGCTGGGCGGACTCGTTCTTCCCGCGCTACTCGGCGATCTACGAGCAGAAGGGGCTGATGAGCGCGGAGGAGCGCAAGCTGTTCCTCGCCGAGTGGGACGCGCGCAAGAAGAACCCGCTGACGATGTTCTACTCGCCGATGGTGGTGGATGCGGCGGGGCGCAAGCTCTGATGCCGTTCGCCGAGGATCCGGAAGGCTCAAGGATGGGCTCCCGGGTTCGCACCGGCCACGGGCATGAACCTGGTCGCGCGCTTCGGGAGCACTCGAGCGAAGGAGCCGAGCGAGTCGGCATCGATGTCCAGGGAGCGCCGATTCGGAGGCGGAACCTCGCTGCGCACCGCGGATCGCTGATCCCGCAGATCACGAGCCGGCGCCGTTGCGAGTGCGCGCGTTTGATGCTCGAATCAGGACGTGTGCAAGCGAACCGTGCTCCTGCTCGCCGCGGGCGTGCTCGTCGTGCTGCTCATCCTGCGGGATGCCGGGGCGATCGAGCTCAACCTCAACTCGACCGTCACGAGCCTGGAGTCCCGGTCCGAGTGGAGGGACGACGCGCGCTTCTCGAAGCCGCAGTCGTGGAGCGTCCGCGTGCAGTTCGGCGACGAGAAGGACGCGAAGGTGTCAAACGTGGTGAGGGCAGCGCCTCCGTCACCGTCGGCGGACCTGCTCGTGCAAGTCGAGCCGCTCGTGATCGATGGCTGCACGTGGAGACCGCTCTACAAGTCCTGCTCCTGTGCGTTCCGCGCGAAGGTGCAGCGCGACGGCCTGGACTGGGGCTCGCTTGAGGGCACGCTCCAGGTGTCCGTGAAGGGGTTCGCTCCTGCGCGCATCATCCGGGAGACCGTGTGCGAACAGATCCGTAAGTTCGCCACGAACACGGTGCGCTCGTGGGTGAAGCACTGAGCCCGAGACCGGCGGGCTGGAGTCAGCCGGCCGCGAGCACGCCTGCATGCGCCTCGACGCTCTCCGCGAGCGCGTCGAGGTCGTAGCCGCCCTCGAGCAGGGAGACGACGCGTCCCTGGCAGTGCTCGCGCGCGAACTGCGCGCACAGCTGCGTGATCCTGCGGTACGCGTCCGTCGTCAGCTTCGTCTGCGCCAACGGATCGCGCTCGTGCGCGTCGAAGCCCGCCGAGAGCAGCAGCAGCTGCGGCCGGAACTGCTCGAACTCCGGCAGGATCACGCCCTCCAGCGCCGCCAGCCACTCCGCATCGCCCGCGCCCGGCGCCTGCGGGCAGTTGCGCGTCGTGCCCTCGCCCGGGCCGCGCCCGCGCTCGGTCGCCGCGCCGGTGCCCGGGTAGAGCGGGTACTGGTGGATGCTGGCGTAGAAGACGCTCGGGTCGGCCTCGAAGATGTGCTGCGTGCCGTTGCCGTGGTGCACGTCGAAGTCGAGGATCGCGACGCGCTCGAGGCCCTCGAAGCGCTGCGCGTAGCGCGCGGCGATCGCGACGTTGTTGAAGAGGCAGAAGCCCATCGCTTCGGCGCGCTCGGCGTGGTGGCCGGGCGGGCGCGCGGCGACGAAGGCGTTCGACCACTCGCCGGCGAGCACCTTCTCGACCGCGCGGATCGCTCCGCCGGCGGCGGCGCTGGCGGCGCGGAAGGAGTCCGCGGAGACGCGCGTGTCGCCCTCGTCGAGCACGCGCGCGCCCTCGGCGATCGCGCGCGCGAGCGCACCGACGTGGCGGCGCTCGTGCGCGAGCGCGAGCAGCTCGGGATCGCACGGCAGCGCCTCGAGCACCTCGAGCTCGCGGGCGAGGCCCGACTCGTGCAGGCGCCGGTCGATCGCGACCAGGCGCGCGGCGCGCTCGGGGTGTCCCGGGCCGGTGTCGTGGCGCAGGAAGAGCGGGCTCGTGACCAGGCCGCTCGGTTGCATGGCCGTGCGCCTCAGAGCGTGAACGCCGGCAGCTTGACCAGCGCGCCGCCCTTGAGCGCGGAGGCGTGCGCGCACAGGCCGACGCAGGTCCAGTTGGCGCTCTGGCGCGCGTTCGGGTACGGCGCGCGCTCCTCGGCGAGCGCGCTGAGGAACTCGTGCACCAGGTGCGGGTGCGAGCCGCCGTGGCCCGCGCCCTGCGTGAACGAGAGGTGCGTCTTCCTGGCGAGGTCGTAGACGCCCTGCGTCGTGAAGCGGCGGATCGACTTGGGCAGGCGCCGGGCGTAGTCGGGGGCCCGCACGTACTTGGGGATCTTCGGCTCGGGCAGCTTGGCGCGGTGCATCACCAGCGGCTCGTGCTCGACCAGCGGCCACTCGACGCTGGCCTTCGAGCCGTAGACGTCGATCGACTCGCGGTACTGGCGCGCCGTGTCGAAGAGCGAGCGCACGATGCGCGCCGAGACGTCGGAGTCGCGGAACTTGACGTGCGCGCTCTCGACCGCGAAGGGCGAGCCGTACTTCTGCGCCAGCTCCTTGCGGATCGTTCCCGAACCGAAGCAGGAGACGTACTCGGCCGTCAGGCCCGCCATCGCGCAGACCGGGCCGACGCAGTGCGTCGCGTACCACATCGGCGGGAGACCGGGCCAGTAGTTGGGCCAGCCGTCCATGTCCTGCTGGTGGCTCGCCTGCAGGAACTGCAGCCGGCCCAGCTGGCCCGAGTCGTGGAGCTCCTTCAGGAAGAGGAACTCGCGCGCGTAGACGACGGTCTCCATCATCATGTACGCGAGCCCGGTCTTCTCCTGCAGCGCGACGATGCGCCTGCAGTCGGCGATCGAGGTCGCCATCGGCACCGTGCAGGCGACGTGCTTGCCGGCCTCGAGCGCCGCGATCGTCATCCAGGCGTGGTCGGGGATCGGCGAGTTGATGTGCACCGCGTCGAGCTCGGGATCGCGCAGGAGCTCGGCGTAGTCCGTGAAGCGCCGCTCGACCCCGAAGGCGTCGCCGATCGCGTCGAGCTTCTTCGCGTCGCGCTGGCAGATCGCGTGCATGCGCGCGAGCGGGTGGCGCTGGTAGATCGGGATGAACTCGGCGCCGAAGCCGAGCCCGACGATGGCGACGTTGAATCGCTGCTGCTTCATGGGGGGCCTCGAACGCGATCGGACGCGCAGCCTCAGCCGTCGAGGCGGAAGACCCCGCGGTACTTGGGGTTCTCGACCAGCTTCTGGAAGACCGGCTCCTTGGCCAGGAGCTGCAGCTCCTTGAGCGAGATCGGCGCCTTCTCGAGCGTCTCCTTGGCCTCCTTGAGCTTGCCGGTCTGCATCTGGCAGCGTGCCAGCCCGATGTAGGCCTGCTCGGGCTGCGCGCGGAAGTCGTTGGCCGAGAGCTTGATCGCGCTCTGGTAGTCGCGGATCGCGTCGCGGAACTCGTTGATGCGGTAGAGCAGGCGCGCGCGCGTCTCGTAGTTCTGCGCGTAGTTCTTGTTGCGCTCGATCTGGATCTCGACGTCGGCGAAGAGGTCCCTGCGCGCGCTCTTCTCGCCGCACAGGACGAGCACGACCAGCGCGGCCTCCTTGACCTCCTTGGTCGGCGATTCGCCCAGCTCCTTGAGCACGCGCTTGGCCTCGGCGTCGAGCTTGTCGGAGAGCGAGGGGATCGTGTCGAGGATGCGCGCGCGCAGCTCGGGCGGCGGCGAGAAGTCCTGCGCCAGCTTGAGCAGCGCGAGCACGTGGCGCTTGTCGGCCGCCTCCGGCACGTGCGCGTAGTAGTAGAGCACCGTGTCGACGTACTGCACCGCGTCGCGCGGCACCTCGATCAGGCGCAGGATGCGCGGCGCCAGGCGCGCATTGCGCGCGCCCGCCAGCGCCAGCAGCGCCGACTTGACGACCGCGGGGCTCGCATCGGCCAGCTGGTCGGAGAGCGTCTTGTCGGCCTCGGGCGTGTCCAGGTGCGCCAGCGCGCCGAGCGCGGCGTCGAAGAGCTCCGGCGTCTTGGCCTTGACGATCCCGACCAGCACCGGCGCGGCGCGCTCGGGCTCGGGCGAGCTCGCCAGCACGGCGATGGCGTTCTTGCGGCCCTCGATCGAGCCCGCCTGCGCCAGCTGCACCAGGCGATCGGTGAGCGCCGGGCTGGCCAGGTCCTGCAGCGCGCGCACGACGAAGAGGGCGCGCAGCTTGAGCGCATCGGTCGCCTCGACGCCCGGATCGAGCTCGGCCGCGAGCAGCGGCGCAGCCTCGGCGCCCAGCGCGACGAGCTTGCCGCGCGCGCCCTCGAGCGCGTCCATGCGCCGCGCGAGCGCGTCGGCCTCCATCGACTTCAGGATCGAGTCGAGCCCGGTCTTGAGCTGCGAGACCTGGCCCGACTGGTGCGCCTTCAGCCGCTGCAGGAACTCCTGCAGCGACTCGCGGTGCGCGGGCTCCTGGCGCGCGCCGTCGGCAGCGGCGAAGGCTGCCAGCGCGGCGAGGGCGAAGAGGGGCGGCCAGGGTCGGGGCATGCGCGGCACAGGATAGCGCCTGGGTCTACTCGTGCGAGAGCCCCCGGTTTCGCTCGCGTCCGGCCGCGGGCGACCTAGGCCAGCTCGGGCACGTTCGGCCGCAGCCAGAACCAGCGCCCGACCCGAGCGCACTCGCCCGGCGCGAGGCCCTGGTTGAGGGCGCGCGCGCGCTGCGGGCGGGAGGGGCCCGCGCTGGGCGGGGCCGGCGGCCGCGGGCCGTAGACGGCCCGCAGGCGCAGCCGGTGCCGGAAGATCCAGGAGCGCATGTGGGCCTGCCTTTCGGTCTGCGGTCAACGGAGTGTGGAGTCGAACCGGCGGGAATCGTCGCGGCGAGCGGATCCTGCACGGAGGTCGCGCGGCGGATCGGGTTTGCGCGCGGTGCGGGCCTCCTGGTGAGATGGCGGATCGCCTCCGTCCCAGCGCGCATGGAAAAGCCTTCGCACCCGCATCCCGCACCGAGCGCACGCACGAGCGATCACGACGTGATCGTGGTCGGCGGCGGCCATGCGGGCATCGAGGCCGCGCTGGCCGCGGCGCGCCTGTCTGCGCGCACGCTGCTGGTCACGCCGCGCCTGGACCGCATCGGCGAGATGAGCTGCAACCCGGCCATCGGCGGCCTGGGCAAGGGCCAGATCGTGCGCGAGGTCGACGCGCTCGGCGGCGCGATGGGCTGGATCGCGGACCGCACCGGCATCCAGTTCCGCGTGCTCAACACGGGCAAGGGCCACGCCGTGCGCGGGCCGCGCTGCCAGTCCGACCGCCACCGCTACCGCGAGGAGATCACGGCGCTGGTCGCGGCGCAGAGCGGCCTGGAGCTCGTCGGCGAGGCCGCGGCCGGCCTGCTCTGCGAGCGCGACGCGGACGGCACGGCGCGCATCTGCGGCGTGCGTCTCGCCAGCGGTCGCGAGCTCCTCGCGCACGCCGTCGTGATCACCACCGGCACGTTCCTGCGCGCCGTGATGCACACCGGCGAGGCGCAAGCGGAGGGCGGGCGCATCGGCGAGGGCACCTCGAGCGGGCTCAGCCGCGATCTCGAGGCGCTCGGGCTGCGCCTGGGCCGGTTGAAGACCGGCACGCCGCCGCGCCTCGCGCGCGATTCGATCGACTGGGCCGCGCTCGAGGAGCAGCTCGGCGACGCGCGGCCGCTGCCGTTCAGCGCGCGCACCGAGCGCACGCGCTTCCCCGAGCTCGCGCAGGTCGCCTGCCACATCACGCACACGAACGAGGCGACGCACGCGATCATCCGCGCCAACATCCACCGCGCGCCGATGTACGCCGGCCGCATCCAGGGCGTCGGCCCGCGCTACTGTCCCTCGGTCGAGGACAAGGTGATGCGCTTTGCAGACAAGGACCGGCACCAGATCTTCCTCGAGCCCGAGGGCCTGGACACCGACGTGATCTACGCCAACGGCGTCTCGACCAGCCTGCCGGGCGAGGTGCAGGAGCAGTTCCTGCACACGATCCCCGGCCTGGAGCGCGCGCGCTTCCTGCGCCACGGCTACGCGGTCGAGTACGACTTCGCCGAGCCCAGCCAGCTCGCCGACACGCTCGCGGTCAAGCGCGTGCGCGGCCTGTTCCTCGCCGGACAGATCAACGGCACGAGCGGCTACGAGGAGGCCGCGGGCCAGGGCCTGATCGCCGGCGCGAACGCCGCGCTGTGGGTGCAGGGCCGCGCGGCCTTCACGCTCGGCCGACACGAGGCCTACGTCGGCGTGATGGTCGACGACCTGATCACGTCGAACCCGCGCGAGCCCTACCGCATGTTCACCAGCCGCGCCGAGCACCGCCTGCTCCTGCGCAGCGACAACGCCGAGGAGCGCCTCGTGCCGCGCGCGGCCGGGATCGGCCTGGTCGGCAGCGACGCGCTCGCGCGCCTGGATCGTTGGAACGAGTCCAAGGCGCGCGCGAGGAAGCTGCTCGAGACCACGCGCAGCCGCGCCCACGGCGGGAAGACGCTGGCCGAGCTCCTCTCGCGCCCGGAGATCCGCTGGAGCGATCTCGCCGCGCTCGCGCCCGAGCTCGCCGCCGCGGCGCTCGAGCCCGAGGTGATCGAGTCGCTCGAGGTCGACATCAAGTACTCGGGCTACATCGCGCGCCAGGAGGAGAACGTCGAGCGCCTGAGGAAGCAGGAGGGGATCGAGATCCCCGGCGAACTCGACTACGCCGCGCTGAAGGGCCTCGCGACCGAGGCGCGCAGCAAGCTCGCCGAGTTCCGCCCGCGCACGCTCGGCGCCGCCGCGAGAATCGCCGGCGTGCGACCGCCCGATGTCGCGCTGCTCGCGATCCACGTCGAGCGCTGGAGGCGGGAGCGCTCGGGCAGTCAGGGCAGCGCGTAGCGCCGGACGTCAGGGCTGCCAGACGATGCGCAGCGCGTTGCTGAAGTTGGCGGTGGCCGAGGTGCAGAAGGTCGAGTTGTCGCGGTAGTAGATCTGGTAGTAGCGCACGTCGCCGGGCTGCACCGCGCCGCGGATCGACACCGGCTGCTGCGTCGCGAGATCGGGGTAGGCGCACAGTCCCTGGCCCGGAACGCTCTCGACACCCAGGCGGATCGGCGAACCGGACACGCACAACAGGCCGTCCATGAGCATGGTCCCGGTCCCGAAGTTCACGGCCGCAAGCGCCTGGAAGTAGAGCGCGGAGCCCTGCGGCATGTCCGAACCGCTCAGCACGAGCGTGTCGGTGCCCACCGACGGATCGCCTTGCGCGAGCAGTCGCCCGCCGCGCCCGATCGAGTTGCGGCAGCCGACGCCGAAGCCGACGGTCGTGTTGGAGCACGGGCAGGGCGTTCCCGTTCCGTCGCCGAAGCACAGCGCATCGATGTCGTCCGTCAGCCGGTAGACGTGCACGGTGCCCTGGTTCACCGGGCTCCCGCCGTCGGCGGGCGCGCCCACGATCAGGTGGTCCCCGTCCAGGGAGACCTGCTCGCCGAAGTTCTGGTGGCCGGACGAGCCCTGGATCCAGATCCGCTGCCGCGCGATCCACGTGCCGCCCAGACGCTGGTAGAAGTAGACCGCGCCGCTGCCGTTGTAGTTTCCGGCGGACGACGCGCCGACGACCAGCCGATCCGGCTGCAGCGCAACGCTGGCGCCGAAGATCGAGAAGGCGGTCAACGACGTGGGCTGCAGCTTGTCCGTCTGGACCCACGGTCCGCCGGAGCGGTCGAAGAGGTAGACCGCGCCCGGTTGGTACGAGGGCGAGGGGCCCGCGTTCCAGGCCCCGATCGCGAGCGTGTCGCCGGAGAGCGCGATGTTCCAGCCGAAGGCGTCGAGGTCCGTCGCGTCGGAGGCCGTCAGCTTGGTCGAGAAGGCCCACCCGCCGCTGCCGCGCTCGAACACGTACGCGGAGCCCTCGTTGCTGGACACGAGGTCATCGCCCGGCGCGCCGATGACCGCGGTCGTGCCGCGCAGGCACAAGGCCAATCCGAAGTTGTCCTGCGTCGCTGCGTCGGGCGCATCCAGCTGCGCTTCGAAGCTCCACACGCCGCCCGTCTGCACGAAGACATAGGCTCGCCCGGTGTAGGAGTTCGTGCCGCGCGCACCGACCAGCAGCCGATTCCCGTCCAGCGAGACCGGCCAGCCGAACAGGGCGCCAGCGCTCGGCGTCGGGGGCGCGAGCTCGGCCTGCAGCGTCCAGGTCCCGGCGCTGCGCTGGTACACGTAGACGGCGCCGCAGTCGAACTGCTGCCCGTCGTGGTACTGCGCTCCCACGGCCAGCGTGTCGCCCTGCAGGGAGACGTAGGAGAACTGGTCGCCGCTCGCGAGGGTACCGGGCTGCAGTTCGGCCTGCAGGGTCCAGCTGCTGCCGCTGCGGACCCAGATGTCGACGCGGCCGTACTGCACGCCGACGCCGGATGCGCCGGGCATGCCGACGGCCAGCGTGTCCCCGGAGAGCGAGACGTTCCTCCCGTAGTAGCCGTTCTGCAGCGGGATCGAGCCGTCCAGGCGCGTTTCGTACTCCGCGAACTGCGGGACCTGCGACCAGGCCGAGGGCGCGGCGAGCACGCAGAGCACGAGCGAGACGAGGTGCGATCGAATCATGGCGAGGCTCCGTTCACGGGCAGAAGGACACGCGCAGTGCGGGCGTCAGGTTGAAGTACCAGGGTGCCGCGAGCGGCGAGGTGTCGCGGTACATGCACTGGAAGTGCCAGGTCGAGCCCGCGAGGATCTGGCCGCCGGGTTGCGGCGGATGCGCGAGGTCCGCGGTCGAGCTCAGCACGCCGTTCGCGCCGAACACGGCCGGCAGTCGGAAGAGCGAGCCTCCGACGCAACGGAAGCCCGGACCGAAGGGCACGAGCGCCGTCGAGCCGCCGTAGAAGAAGTAGCCGGTGCTCGGGGTCGGGACGTGCGCGGCGATCAAGGTGAACTGGTTCGTGCTCACGCTCAACGGACCGCTGCTGGCGAGGGTCGCCGGCACTCCGGTCGAGTTGGGCGTGGCCGTGCACTCGCTCTCGGAGTAGCACAACCTCCCGGAATCGCAGCGCGCGCTGCCGCGGTGGATGCCGCCGGCGTCGTCGCGAGGAACACCGATCAGGAGATCCTGCCGACCGTCGCCGTCGAGATCGCCCGCCAGGGCCACGCTCATTCCGAAGTTGTCGTCGGTGTTCAGTCCGTTGAAGCGGTCGATCGGCAGGCCGTTGCGAGTGAACAGGAACACCGCGCCGCTGGCGGTCCTGCCGGGCGAGTTGGCTCCCGGCGAGCCCACCATCAAGTCGGGCTGGCCGTCTCCGTCCACGTCGCCGGCGCTCGCGACGCCGAAGCCGAACTGCCCGAGGGCCTGGGTACCGAACAGCGACACCAACGTGCCGCCGGACGCACCCGAGAACAGGCGCACCATGCCGGCCTTGTTGCCGCCCGCATCGTTTTCGGGACCGCCGACGAGGATGTCGGGGACTCCGTCGCCGTCGAGGTCGCCGGGGCCGGCGACCGAAGTCCCGAAGCGGTCGTCCGAAGCCGCGCCGATGAACTGCCAGAGCAGCGCGCCGCTCGCGCCTGAATACACGTTCGCGTAGCCCGCGCCGACGCCGGGGAATCCGAAGGGAGCCCCGGCGACGAAGTCGACGCGACCGTCGCCGTCGACATCACCGACGGCCGCCAGGCACGCTCCCAAACCGTCGTTGGAGTGACCTCCGTAGCGGGAGTACAGGACCGAGCCGTCGAGCCCCGAGTACGCTCGCACGCCCCCGCAGAGGTTCCCGTTCGCGTCGCTTCCCGGCATGCCGGCGACGAAGTCGGGCACGCCATCGCCGTTGACGTCTCCAATCCCGGCGATCGAGGAACCGAAGTTGTCTCCGCCTGCGTCACCCACGAGATCGAACAGGATGCTGCCGTCGCTCCCGGATCGGACGAGGACATGTCCCTGGGCCCCGGCCGCGGTCGCGCGCCAACGGACGCCGATGGCGAAGTCCGCGTGCCCGTCGCCATTGAGATCACCCACGCCGGCGACCGCCCAGCCGAAGTCCTCGAACGCGTCGAGGCCCTGGAAGTCGTGCAGGAGCGCTCCGCTCGCGCCCGAGTACACGCGCACGCGCCCCGGAACGCCGCTGCCCACGCCACCCACGATCACGTCGGGCACTCCGTCGGCATCCACGTCGCCGGCACTGGCCAGCGCACGACCGAATTGCGTGCTGTCCTGCACGCCGGGGTACTGGAAGAGCGTCGTCTCACTCGCTCGAGCGAGACTGCAGGTGAACGACACGACGAGCACTGCGCGCGCAGTTGCCGTCCAACTCACGATCATGGGAAGCTCCTTTCGTCGCGATCCTATCCGAGCCGATGCCAACGCGCATTCGGATTCGCGCACGGGCTGGGGACCTGAACCTCGGGACTCCGGACTCGAACCGAACAACAGGTGACGGGTTCCGTGCGTTCAGCGACGCGATCGTGATCGTCAGGCGCTCAGCTCGCGCCATGCGGCCCGGACCTCGCGGACGCAATCGCCCGGAATGCGGCACCGGGTCAAGGGCTCCGGACGGGCCTCAAGCCGGCGTGGTCGGCAGCGCAGCGGGCGTTTCGCAGCGGCGTGAGGGAGTCCAAGTCGATCGACGGCGCTCGCCGGCGCAGCGGCGGGCGCGCCCGGCTCGCGCGCGCGGAATCCCTGACACCGATCCGCTGCGCACGGGCACATACTGCGTTGGAGCCCCGCCCGTGGATCCCGACCCGACGAGCGCCGACGAACAGCTGGCCCAAGCCGCCTGGGTGCGACGGCTCGCGCAGAGCATCCTGCGCGAGCGCTCGCTCGCCGAGGACGCGGCGCAGGAGAGCGCGCTCGCCGCGCTGAAGCACGGGCCCTTCGACACGCACGTCGAGGCGAGCTGGCTCGCGACCACCGTGCGCCGCCTCGCCGCGCGCATCCGTCGCGCCGAGGAGCGCCGCTCGACGCGCGAGCGCGTTGCCGCGCGCGACGAGGCGCTGCCCTCGACCGCCGAGCTGGTCGAGCGCGCCGAGGCGCACCGCGCGCTCGTCGCGGCCGTGCTCGCGCTCGACGAGCCGTACCGCTCGACGATCCTGCTGCGCTACGTCGAGGACCTGCCCCCGCGCGCCATCGCGCGCCGCGCGGGCGTGCCGGTCGCGACGGTCAAGACGCGTCTGGCGCGCGGGCTGGAGCGCCTGCGCCGGGCGCTCGAACGCGAGTACGGCGACGCTCGCGCGTGGCTCGGCCTGCTCGTTCCGCTGGCGCACACCGCGCACACACCTCCGATCGTCCTGGGAGCCACGCTCGTGAAGACACTCCAGATCTCCGCCGCGGTGCTGCTCGCACTGCTCCTCGGCCTGGGCATCCTCCAGCTCGAGCGCGCGGGCCGCCTGCGAGCGCCCCAAGCCGAGCTCGCGGCTCGAAGCGCCGACCCGGATCCCGCAGGGCCCGCGCTACCGGCCGCATCCTCCGTGCAGGAGCGCGTCGGGCTCGCTCCCGAGAGCGCATCGGGTCTGTCGGCGCCAGCGGACGTCCTCGCGACGCTGGAGAAGCTGCACGGTCGCGTCGAGGACCTGCAGGGCAAGCCCATCGCCGGTGCCCGGGTGCGCGTGCTGCACTCGCCCTCGAATGGCTACGAGATCTTCGACCTGCGGCTGCAGCAGGAGCCCGCGGAGCTCGCCGTGGCGGAGAGTGGTGCGCAGGGCCGCTTCGCGCTCGATCTTCCCTGCGGAACGATCGTCGACCTCGGCGTGCACGCGCAGGGCTACGCCGACGAGCGCGTGCTCGCGAGGTTCGGCGAAGGCGAGGTCGTGGTCCGCCTCGGGGCCTGCGCGGCCCTGCACGGAACCGTCGCGCGCCTCGACGACGGCGCACCGGTCGCCGGCGCGCTCGTGCGCGTCTCGTGCGGCCGCGAGGACGCGATCGAGCGCGTCGTGCACACCGACACGTTCGGCCGCTACCAGGTCGACGAGCTGCCGCCGGGACGCGTCGGCCTGATCGTCGCGCCCGAGGGAGAGTGCCTCACGGCCTGGGAGGAGCACGAGCTGCGCCCGGGCGAGACCTTCGTCCGCGACTTCCTGGTCCGCTCGGGGGAGCGCCTGCGCGGCCGCGTGATCGATGCCCGCACGCGTGCGCCGATCGCGGGCGCCTCGGTCAGCGCGTTCGACTTCACCTACAAGACCTCGACCAGCGACGTCCACGGCGAGTTCGAGATCGCGGGCCTGGCGCAGCGACAGCTCTCGCTCGCCGTGCGCGCCGACGGCTACGGCAGGCTCGATCAGCGCGTGCTCGACTTCGCCGCGCCGGTCGAGCTCGCGCTGCAGCCCGGGCAGCGCGCGCACGGACGCGTGCTCGGACCCGAGGGAGAGCCGGTCGAAGGCGCGCTTGTCGCGGCGCTCGGGCTGACCGAGCGCGGCAAGGAGACGCGCACGGCCCGAACGGACGCGCGCGGGGAGTTCGAGCTGACCGACCTGCGCACGGACCTCGGGCACGTCCTGCTCGTGCGGGCCGAGCGCTTCGGGAGCGCGTTCCGTTCGTTTCCGGCGCTCGATCCGCAGGCCGCGGCCGTGGAGCTCGGCGACCTGCGACTGGAGCGCGCCGCCTTCCTCGAGGGGCACGCGCTCGACGAGTCCGGCACGCCGCAGGCTGGGGTCCTGGTGACGCTCAAGCCGGCGCTCGCGGAGCCGGAGCTGCAGGCGATGGCAGCCTTGCACGGCAACCGCGCGGTCGAGACCGACGCGACGGGCCGCTTCGTGTTCCGGGACCTCGGGCCCGGCGACTGGGTTCTCGCGGCGCATCGGACCGGACTGCTGTCAGCGGAGGAGCTGTCGCTGCACCTGGCTGCCGGCGAACTGCGTCTCGGCCTCGAGGTCCGACTCGGGTTGGGCCTCGCGATCGAGGGGCTCGTGCGCGACACGCAGGGCCGGCCGTTGCACGAGGCCTGGGTGTCGGTCCGCGCGGAGGGCCCGGCTCGAGGTCGAGGTTCCCTGGCGACGGACGAGAACGGACGCTTCTCGGTGCGCGGGCTCTCGGCCGGCAGCTACACGGTCGAGGTGATCGGGCCAGGCTCGGACTTCCAGACCCACGATCCGTTCGAGCCGGCGCAGCTGCGCCACGTGCAGGCCGGTTGCGCTCCGCTCGACCTGCACCTGCGCGCGCGCACGAGCTCGATCCGCGGGCGTGTGCTCGATGCCGAAGGAAACCCGCTCGCGGGTGCGTTCGTCTGGCCGCTGACGGGGCGGGGGATTCCCCCGAGCGAGTTCGTGTTGAGCGACACGGAGGGGCGCTTCGAGCTCAGCGTCGCGCCGGGATCGGTGACCCAGCTGATGGCGCGCCGGGGCATCCCGCTCGTGCAGTCGCTCCGCACGCCGACGCAGCGCGAGGCGCGCGCGGGCCGTGTGCTGCTGGACGACCCCGAGCCGTTCGCGGTCTCGCCGGGTGTCGATGCGGGGCGCGAGGGAATCGAGCTGCGGATTCCTCGCGCGCCCTGATCCGGAGCGCTCGCGCCGAAACTTCCCGAAGCTCGCGGCGAAGATTCCCGAACGCAACACGTACCGGGGGGCTACGAGGTGAACGCCATGACCGAACCCGCCGCGACCTTCCAGGCCCAGCCCGCACCCCAGCCGCCCCCGGCCTACGCCTACTCGAGCACCACGGTCAACGTCGCCGGAGTTCCGGCAATCGTGCCCAAGGATCCGACCGCGGCCATCCTGCTCGAGCTGCTCCCGGCGCTGACGATCCAGACCTTCGGCATCGGCAACATCTACGCCGGCAACGTCCTGGTCGGCGTGCTGCTGATGATCGGGTACTGGATGAGCTGCGCGGTCAACTTCCTGCTGTGCTTCATCGTGATCGGGTTCATCACCTGGCCGCTGACCTGGCTCGCCTTCGCGGCAGGCTCGAGCTACCTCGCCTACCAGAAGGCCAAGTCCACGCGAGCGGTCGCGGGCTGATCGCCCGCGGCTTTCGAAGTGCGAAGCAGAGCCACTCCGGTCCCTCGCGGGGCCGGAGTGGCTTCTTTCTCGTCTGACCCGATCGGCGGAAGCGCGGACGGTGCCGAGCGTGGGTGTCCTGCTTCAGTCGCAGATCGGCACGCCCAGCCCGTCGGTCAGGTTCGTACCCGCCGGACCGAAGCCGGGGTCGCGGTACCACAGCTGGAAGCGCGCGGTCTCGCCGACATGGATCCAGCCCGGGCCCGACTCGAAGGGCGGCTGCGACCAGTCGATCTGGCGCACCGCGTCGCCGAACGAGTCGGTCGTGACGACACCCAGGCGGTAGATCGGCGCGCCGACGCAGCGCCAGCCGTCGCCGAGCGGGACCTGCGCGGCGCTCTTGGAGTAGAGGAAGATGCCGGTCTTGTTGGGCGGGTTGCCGTAGGCGTAGAGCCACAGGTCGTTGCGGCCGTAGCTGCTCGTGCCGATCGCGCTCATCGTCGAGCCGGGGCCGGCCGAGTTGGGCGCGCCGACGCAGTAGTTGAAGACCGCCGGGCAGCTCGGCGGCGTGTCGTAGACCAGCGTGATCGTCGCCGTGTTCGACGTGCCGCCGGCGGTCGTGAGGCGGAACTGCAGCGTGTCGCTGCCGCTCGCGCCCGCGTTGGGCTTGAGGATGCGGAAGGCGCTGGTCGTCGTGCCCAGCAGCGTCGCCTGCGCCGGGTTTGCCAGCACGCTCCAGCTCGCGCTCGCGAGCGCCGAGTCGAAGCTCGCGGGCAGCTCGAGCACCAGCGCCTGGTCGCTGCGCACGTGCTTCGTGAACGAGTACGCGAGCGGCGCGGCATTCAGCGGCGCGCCCGGCGCGTAGGCGATGTGCAGCGTCACCGGCGCGCTGCGCGCCAGCTTGCCGTCGGAGAACTGCGCCTCGAGCTGCAGGTCGACGTCGCCGGCGCCGAGGTTCTGGCCGAAGACGCTCAGCGTTCCCGCGGCGTTCGCGGCCGCGACGACCCGGTTGCCCTCCAGGAGTCGCAGCTCGGAGAGCGTTCCTCCGGCCGCGGCGCAGGCGAAGTCGAAGCGCGTGGCGAGGTCGCCGCTGGTCGCGTTCGGCGCGAGCGTGGCGCTGCGGCCCGCGTTGTCGACGACGATCGATCCGAGGAGGCGGCCGACGTTCTTGACCGTGGTGTTGTCGTAGGCGAGCGTGCGCAGCTCGTGCCAGCCGTCGGCGAGCGCGCTCGTGTCGAGCGTGAAGTGGCCGCCGGGGTTCGCGCTCGAGAGCGAGCGGCCGTCGACGAGGAGCTCGAAGCTCGCGATGCTCGCGCCGGGGAGCGCAGTCGTCGCGCTGGGCGTCGGCGCGATCACGCCCGAGACGGGGTTCGCCGGCAGATTGCCGAGCGCGACCACGGGGAAGGTCGCGAAGGGGCGCGTCAGCGCGTCGCCGTTGAAGAGCTCCTGCATCGGCACGAAGTCGAGCGAGCGCAGCCAGGCCTCGCCCAGCGAGAGGCCCTGGTAGTACCAGACGTGCAGGCGCGCGTTGGGGAACTTGCCGGAGTAGTTGCAGGGCTCCTCGACCTCGCCCGAGGTGCCGCTCGCGCCCTTGGTGATCCACTGCGACATCTTCGTCTGCGAGGTCGAGTCGTAGGTCGCGGCATAGCTCGTCAGGTGGTCGCAGAACGCGCCGGGCAGGATGCCGAGGTTGGCCGTGGCCGGGTCGGGCTGCGCGAGGCCGGTCATGATGCCCAGGCAGTCGAAGTGGCCCAGCGGCAGGTCGGCGAAGAGCAGCTGCGCCGCGCCGCCCAGTCCCGTGATCGAACTGACCGCCGCCGGGAAGAGCGGATCGCGCGGGCTCGAGCGCGCCGGGTCGCTCGTGTGCAGGAAGTAGAACGTGCCGGCCGGGTGCGTGCCGTCGACGGCGACGCTGCGGTCGATCATCGCCAGCACCTCGGCCAGCGTGTTGCCGTTGGGCCCGGTGTAGCCGAGCATCGTGCCGATGAAGTAGCGCTGGCCGTTCGCGGCCGGCAGGCCGTTGGTCCAGCCCTGGGAGCTGTCGAAGGCGCGCGGCGTGTCGCCCGCTCCGGCGTAGTGGTTGTGGTAGCTGACGTCGACGCCGCTGGTCAGCGCGGCGCGCTGGTTGACCAGCGCGTAGGGCGAGGGCGCGCCGAAGCGCGTGACGGGCGAGCACTGGTCGGTGATCGTGCCGCTCGAGGGGATGTAGAACGTGCCGCCGCTCGGCAGCACCACGTAGTCGATGTGGTCGGCGATGCGCAGCGTCTGCAGCATGCCCAGGAAGCCCTCGGCCTGCGCGGCGTTGAACTGCGCGTAGCTCGCCGCCGTCGGCGTCATGTAGATCACGTTGCCGCGCGGGATGGCGCGCTTGGCGAGGTAGTAGTTCGCGACGTAGAGCGACTCGGGGTTGGTCGGGTCGACGATCAGCAGCGCGTTCTCGGGCGAGCCGCCGGCGAAGAGCGGCGCGCACAGGGTCAGCAGGGCGAGGCCGGCACGCAGGGGGGCGCGGGAGGAGCTCATGCTCCCAAGCGTACTCGATCCGTCGCGCGCCGGAAGGACCTCAGGTGCCCTTGCGCAGGATCACGATCTTGACCGTGTTGAAGAGGATCGAGAGGTCGAACAGCAGCGACTGGTTCTTGATGTAGAACAGGTCGTACTGCAGCTTCTGCACCGCGTCCTCGAAGGTCGAGCCGTAGCGATAGTTGATCTGCGCCCAGCCCGTCAGCCCGGGCTTCACGATGTGCCGCTGGCTGAAGTAGGGGATGCGCGAGGAGAGGTCGGCCACGAAGTGCGGGCGCTCGGGGCGCGGTCCGACCAGCGACATGTGCCCGGCGAGCACGTTGAAGAGCTGCGGCAGCTCGTCCAGGCGCGTGCGGCGGATGAAGCGGCCGACGCGCGTGATGCGCGGATCGTCGGCGGTGGCCCAGACCGGGCCGCTCAGCTTCTCCGCGTCCGCGCGCATGCTGCGGAACTTGAAGAGCGTGAAGGGCTTGTTGTCGCGCCCGACGCGCTCCTGGCTGAAGAGGATCGGCCCGGGCGTGTCCAGGCGCACCGCCAGCGCCGTCAACAGCATCAGCGGCCAGGAGAAGAGGAGCAGCACCAGCGCGCACGACACGTCGAGCACGCGCTTGCCGAGCTCGTTCCAGGGCTGGCGGCTGAAGCCCTCGTTGAAGATCAGGTACGAGGGGCGCAGCGCCTCGACGGCGATCTTGCCCGTGATCTGCTCGTAGAGCGCCTCCTGCTCGCGCACGGCGATGCCCGCCAGGCGGCATTCCAGCAGCTCCTCGGTGGGCAGGTTCTTGCGGCGGTCCTGGATCGCCACCACGATCAGGTCGATCGCCTTGGTCTCGGCCATCTCGATCAGCCGCGGACCGCGCGACGCGGGCCCGTGGCCGTTGCCGTTGCCGACCGCCTCGGCCTTGGGCGCCTCGAGCACCAGCGTCGAAGCCAGCGGCGCGACCACCAGCGAGCGCGTGTCGACGCGCGTGCCGTCCTGGCGGCGCGCGACCGTGTCGACCTCGGCGCCGGCGTGCAGCGTCGGGATGCCGCGCGAGAACTCGCTGCCGCGCAGGCGCTCGAGCTCCTCGACGCCGCGCTCCTCGACCAGCGCCACGAGCTCGAAGCCCGCGTCGGGACGCTCGATCATCTCGCGCGCGAGCTGGTGCGCGACGCGGCCGGATCCGAGCACGAGCACGCGCTCGGCGAAGTTCGCGCGCCGCAGGAGCCAGTGGAAGAACCCGCGCCACAGGTAGAGCAGCAGGAAGCCCGACAGCAGCGCGAAGACC
Source organism: Planctomycetota bacterium (assembly GCA_044229935.1). Taxonomy (GTDB): domain Bacteria; phylum Planctomycetota; class UBA1135; order UBA1135; genus JADJLZ01. The sequence goes on from JBGASC010000012.1 coordinate 85,347, forward strand.
AGCGTCTGCACCTTCTGCCCCAGCAGCAGCGGCGGGAAGTCGAGCACCGACTGCAGGCGCCAGACGTGCGTCAGCCAGGTCGCGAACAGCACCAGCATCAGCGCCGAGCCGGCCGACTCGACGAAACGCGAGGCGCGGTTGTAGCGCGAGCCCGAGATGCGCACGTCGTAGAGCTCGTTGAACGCGACCGCCATCTGCGTCAGCACGGCCAGGAGCAGCGACGAGAACAGGCACTTGTCGACGGCGCTCGAGACGCTGTACTGCACCGGCACCATGCGCGCGAGCGCCGCCGTCACCGCGGGCGTCGGGGCCCACAGGTGCGCGCTCGTCCAGGCCCACAGCACGAGCGTGAGCAGCACGGTCTCGCTCAGGATGAGCAAGGCCTTGCGGATGGGGAGGTAGTGTCGGAGGACGCGCAGCATGCGGCCTGCCCGCGGAGGGGGGCTCGCTGGGGCAGGGGGAAGCGCGCAGCTCGGAGAGCCCGCGCCCGTTCTAGCATGATCGGTCGCGCGGTGCCCATGGATGAAATCCGGGCCACCCGCAGGTGAAGGCCTTTCCTAGGGACGGGGCGCGCCGGCTCCCGCTCGACCGCGGTGGTGGCGCAACTCGACGCGGCGGGGCGCGCGCTCGAGCACGACCTCGATCAGGTCCAGGCGCACGCGGCCGGGGCTGGAGCCGAGTTCGCGGGCGAGCAGGCGTGCGCTCTCCGCCAGGCGCGCCCGCTGCGGCGCGCGCAGGTGGCCGGCAGGCTCGTCGCCGACGAGCGTGCGCGCCGGATCGACCCCGCGCGGCGCGGCCACGCGCTCGGCGCGCGCGGTCTTGACCTCGATGCAGACGAGCTCGCCCCGCTCGCGCGCGACGAGGTCGACCTCGCCGGCCCGCGTCCGCACGCGCCGGCCGACGAGCTCCCAGCCCTGCGCGCGCAGATGGCGCGCCGCGAGCTCCTCGCCGAGCAGGCCGAGCTCGGCCGTGTCGGGCTCGCAGCAGCGCGCGAAGAGGCCGGGCGCGCGGGCGAGCAGCCAGCGCCGCGGGTTCACGCCGTCGGCCTCAGCTCTTGGCGTCGGCGCCCTTGGTCTCGGTGACGCTGCCGATCGACTGCAGCGCGAAGCGCATGCGCACGCCCTCGGCCACCTGCAGCGTCACGATGCCGTCCTGCACCTGCACCACGCTGCCGTACAGGCCGCTGGTGGTCAGGACCTCGTCGCCCTTGCCGATGTTCTTGAGCATCTCCTCGCGCTTCTTCCTCTGCTTGCGCTCGGGTCCGATCATGAAGACCCAGAAGACGACCAGGCACAGGATCAGGGGGAAGGCCATCCCGCCGATGGCATCCATCAGGCTGGGTTGCGGCTGCGCGCCGCCTCCCGCGGGCGGGGTCGCGCCCGGGGCGGCGCTGGGATCACCCTGGAACAGGAAGGCGAAGAAGGCGTGGGGCATGGCGGTGTCCGGTGGTTCGTGGGCTCGTGGCGCAGGGGCCAGCCTGCGACGAAGGGCGAAAAGGGTACTAGAATCGCGCGCTCGACGGAAGCCGCCGCCCGTGACCGCTCCCAGCATCTCCCCGCGCCTCGTCGTCGCCATGAGCGGCGGCGTCGATTCCTCCGTCGCCGCCTGGATGCTGCGCGAGCAAGGCCACGAGCTCGTCGGGCTGTTCATGCGCAACGGCGTGCACGTCGCCGAACAGGAGTCCTCGAAGAAGTCCTGCTGCTCGGTCTCCGACGCGCGCGATGCGCGCATGGTCGCGGCCCAGCTGGGGATCTCCTTCCAGTCGGTCGACCTCAAGGACGAGTTCCGCGCGATCATCCAGTACTTCCTGCGCGAGTACGCGCGCGGCCGCACGCCCAACCCCTGCGCGGTGTGCAACCGCGACCTCAAGTTCAACCGCCTGCTCGCGTTCGCGCGCGAGCTCGGCGCCGAGGGCGTCGCGACCGGACACTACGCGCGCCTGGAGCGCGTCGACGGCCGCGTCGAGCTCCACCGCGGCCTCGACGCGTCGAAGGACCAGTCCTACCAGCTCTTCGGCGTCGCCGAGGAGCATCTGGCGCGCACGCACCTGCCGCTGGGCGCGCTGGCCAAGAGCGAGGTGCGCGAGCTCGCGCGCAAGGCCGGGCTCAAGACCTCCGCCAAGAAGGACAGCCAGGAGATCTGCTTCGTGCCCTCGAACGACTACCGCAACCTGCTCGCGCAGGAACGGGTCGAGCTGCACCCGGGCGTGCTGGTCGACAGCTCCGGCCGCGAGCTCGGCCGGCATGCGGGCACCGAGCACTTCACGATCGGCCAGCGCCGCGGCCACGGCGTCGCGGTCGGCGAGCCGCTCTACGTCGTCGCCCTCGAACCCGAAGAGGGCCGCGTCGTGCTGGGCTCGCGCGAGGAGTGCTCCGCGCGCGCGATGCGCGTCCACGATCTCAACTGGATCGGCTTCGACGTGCCGGCGAGCGGCGAGTTCCGCTGCACGGTGCAACACCGCTACCGCGGCACGCCGGCCGCCTGCAGCGTGTGCGTCGCCGGAGGCGAGGCCGAGGTGCGCTTCGACGAGCCCGAGCTGGCCGTGACGCCCGGGCAGGGCGCGGCCTTCTACCGCGAGACGCGCCTGCTCGGCGGCGGCTGGATCGAGTCGAGCGCGCCGAGCGAGCTCGCCTTCCCCGTGCATGCGCCCGCCCCGCGCTAGGCTCGCGCGCTGGAGCTCGTTCGCCGGCACGCTCGCGCTGTGCGCGGGCGCCTTGCTGGAGCTGTGGCCCCACAGCGGCCTCGCGCAGGGGCCCGCGCGCGTCGCGCTGCTCGTCGATCTCTCGACCAGCGTGCGCGCGCGCTACGCCGATCCGGCGGCGGCGCTCGAGGCGCTGGTCGAGCCGCTGCGGGCCCGATCCCGCGCGGCGCACGAGGAGCTGGCGACGATCGCGTTCGGCGCGGAGGTGGCCCAGGGCGGCGTGCGACCGCTGCGCGAGCTGAGCGCGCGCCTGGACGGCTCCGCGAGCGAGCTCGATGCCGCGCTCGAGGCCGCGCATGCGGCGCTGGGATCCGGCGGCACGCGCCGCATCCTGCTCGTCTCCGACGGCGAGTTCACCGGGCCGGATCCGCGCGCGCGCCTGGCCGCGCTCGCCGCCGAGGGCGTCGGCCTGGAGTGGATCGCGCTGCCTCCGCGCGAGCGCGCCGAGCTCGTGCTGGGCGAGCTGCGCGCGGGACCGGCGCGCGTCGGCGCCCCGGTCGCGCTCGAACTCGAGCTGGCGCTCGCGGGCGGAGTCGAGCTCGGGCCCGCCGCCGCGCTGGACGTCGAGGTCGAGCACGCCGGCGCGCGCGCGAGCAGCCGCGTGCCGATCCTGGTGCCGGCCGGGCTCGCACCCGACGCGCAGGGGTGGCTCCGCTGGCCGCTGCGGCGCGAGCTGGACGCGCCGGGCCCGGGCGAGACGCGCGTGCGCTGCTCGCTCGAGCGCGGCGCCGATGCCTCCGAGCGTGTCGTGCGCGAGCTCGTGCTCGTGCCCGAGGGCTCGCGGCCGCGCGGCGCGGTGCTCGGGCCGTCGACGGGCCTGGCGATGGTGGCGGACGGAGTGGAGTGGAGCGCGCTCCCGCCCGAACGCCTCGCGGCGGAGCTCGAGCGCTTCGACGTGCTGCTCAGCACCGACACGAGCTGGGACGCGTTCGCTCCCGAGAGCTTGGCGCGCCTGGATCCGCCGCGGCGGCGCGTGGATCGCCTGCGCCGCGCCGGCGAACTTGCCGCAGGGCTGGAACGATCCCGTGCTGCGCGAGCTGCTGCCGCTCGCGCCCGCCAGCTCCGGGCTCGCCCCGCGCGACGTGGTCTTCCTCCTCGACGGCTCGGGCAGCATGGTCGGCGAGCCCTGGAGCATCGCGCGCGCGGCGTTGGCCCCGCTCGCGCAGGCCGCTGGTCCTGACGAGCGGCTGTTCGTGCAGAGCTTCGCCGGCGTGCTCGGCCGCGCCGAACCGCTCGGACCGGGCGTGCCCGCGCGCGACGCGAGCGGCGGACCGACCGCGCTGTGCGAGGCGCTGGCGGAGCTCGCGCGCACGCCGAGCGAGCGCGAGCGGCTCGTCGTGCTGCTCAGCGACGGCAAGGACCGCGGCGGAGCGGCTGCGCTCGCGCGGGCGCCGGAGCTCGCGCGTGCTCTCGCCGCGGCGCGGATCACGCTGGCGCCGATCGCGATCGGTCCGCAGGCCGACCGCGAGCTCCTGGGCGCGCTCGCCAGCCCGGGACAGGAGCTGCTCGCTTGCCCCGCCTTGTCGAGCGCGCTCGCGACGCCGGCGCTCGAGGCGCTCTTCCGCCGCCAGCTCGGCGCGCGGCGCTTCACGCCCCCGACACGGCTCGTCGCGGCGAGCGGAGCGCTCGACGTCAGCCTCGACTCGCTGCGGGCGGCCCTCTCGTCGGCGCCGCTGCACGCCGCGCGGCTCGGCGCGCTCGTCGTGCGCGCGGGCGCCGCGCCGCTCCTGACCAGCGCCGAGGGGGCGCCGGCGCTGGCGCTGGAGCGCCAGGGCCTGGGCTGGTGCGCCGCGGTCGCCTGCGACCCGAGCGTGCTCGACCGCGACCTGTGGAACACGCTGGCCAACTTCGCGGCGGCGTCGTCCCGTCCGGCGCGTGCGCGGCTCGACCTGCGCGCGGGACGGCTGCGCGTCGAGGGCGCGCAGGCCTGGGCGAGCGACGGGACGCTGCACGGCGAGCTGCGCGGACGCGAGGACCGCCGCAGCGTGCAGCTGGGCCCGCGCGCGGGCGCCTTCGAGGTCGAGCTCGGGCCCGAGACCGATCGCGAACGCTGGGACGCGCTCGTGCTCGCGCCGGGAACGAGCGCCGAGCTCGCCTTGCCCTGGCCGCCGACGCTGGCCCGCGAGGATCGGCTGCCGCGGCCCGCGCTGGAGCCCTCCGAGCGGCGCGGCGCGCCCGCGCGCGCTTCCGGCGAGGACCGGACGCCGCACGCGCTCGCCCTGCTGCTGCTGGGGGCGGGCCTGTGCCTGTGCACGGCCGGCGCTGGCCTGGGCTACTTCTCAGGCGCGAGAGTCCGGACCGGAAAGGGCTTCTAGGGCCTCAAGCTCGCGCGCGATCCGCCCGATCGTCTCGGGCGATGCTCACCCAATCCCGCGCCCGATTCCCGCTCCTCGCCCTGCTGGTCCTGCTGTTCGCCGGCGCGAGCTCGTGCAGCAGCACGAAGTCCTCGCTGCGCGAGGAAGGCTCCGCCTGGCTGGCGGCCTCGCCCGCGCTGCAGCGGCGCATCGACGACGAGGCGCGCCGCCTGCCCTGGACGCACGGTGTCGAGCGCGTCGAGCTGATCCACTGGTTCGCCGCGCTGGGCGAACCCGCCTATGGCACGCTGCTCACGATGGTCGCCGATCCGCGCAAGGACGTCGCGATCGCCGCGCTCGCGGCGCTGGGCGCGACGCGCGACAGCCGGCTGGTCGCCGCGCTCGCGCGCGTGCAGTTCCCCGACGGAGCGGACGCGAAGGACCTGCAGCTGGAGCGCGCGCGCACGCTGCTGCGGCTGGGCGACTGGCAGGCCGCGCCGACCCTGATCGCCGGGCTGCGGGACGAACGGCTGTTCACGCGCGCCTTGTGCTCGCAGGCCCTGACCGAAGCGACGCACGAGAGCTTCGGCTTCGATCCCAAGGCCGAGGAGCCCGCGCGCGAGGAGTGCGTGCGCCACTGGGAGAGCTGGTGGAAGGACCGCTCGGCCGATGCGCTCCTGCCGCGGCCGGCGACGCAGCCGCGCGGCAGCGGCGACTGAGCCGCGTTCAGCCGTCCCGGGGAGGCCGGGGACACAGGCGCCGGACGAGCGCGGCGAAGCGCTCGTCGTCGCGCAGCGCGGCGAGGTCCTCGTCGCCCGCGAGGTGCTCGGCGTCGCCGTAGCCGCGCTCGACCGCGGCCTCGAGCGCCTGGAAGGCCGCATCGATCTCGCCGGCCAGTGCCAGCGAGCAGGCGAGGTTGTAGTGCACGGTCGGATCGTCCGGCAGGATCTCGACCAGCCGGCGGTCGATGGCGAGCCCGTCGCGGATGCGGCCCAGGCGCGTGTAGAGGTGGCCGAGTTCGATCAGTGCGGCCAGGTTCCCGGGCTTGCGCGAGAGCTCGGTCTCGAAGAACAGGGTCAGGAACTCGGTGCTCGCGCGCTCGACGCGTTCGCGCAGCGCAGGCGTGAGTTCTCCCCCGGCCTGGTCCATGGATTCGAGTCTAGCGTGGAGGAGAGCCCTGGTCCCTGCTTTGCGGTCGGTGACCGGCCACCCTAGGCTGGGTACGTCGACGCGAGTCCGCGGGAGAGGCTTGGCCTGATGAAGATCCAGTTCTGCGACCTGTGCAACGAGTCCGTTCCGCAGTCCGACATCGATGCGGCGCGGGCGCGGGTGGTCAAGGGCCGCGTCGTCTGCGCCTCGTGCGAGCGCGCGATGTCGCTCGCCGGGCCGAGCGCCGGCGCTCAGGCCGCACCGGCGCCGGAAGCGCCGCTCGGCGCCGCCAACGTCCCGCTGGCACCCGCTCCGTCGAGCCCCGTGACGCCGGGCCCCGCTCCGGCCACCGTCCTCGCGAGCCGTCCCTCCTCGCCGGGACTGTGGGTGGCGGTGATCGGGCTGCTCGCGACGGCCGGCGTGGTCTTCGTGTTCCAGAAGCGCATCGACGAGCTCGCCGGGTCCGGACAGACGATGGCGCAGCGGCTGGGCGAGGACCAGCAGCAGATCGCGAGGCTCGAGGCGAAGCTCAAGGCCTCGATCGCCGACGAGGTCGGCATGGAGAAGCGCTGGCAGGCGCAGTTCAGCGAGCAGTCGCAGCGCTTCCAGGACCTCTCCGCCTCGCTGGCGCAGAGCTCGGCGGCGACCGACCGCGCGCGCGAGGACCTCAAGCAGGCGCTGGCGCTCCTGCGCGAAGACCTGCACAAGGGCACGCTCACCGGGGAGCAGCGCCTCGACGAGATCTCGCACCGGCTCGCGCAGAGCGAGGACGCGCAGCGCGAGCTGCGCGAGAAGCTGAGCGACTTCCAGAAGGCGGCCGAGGACGCGCGCAAGGCGGCCGAGGTCGCGGCGAAGTCGCAGCCGGCGCCCGCCGCACCGGCGGGACCGGCCTGGCAGGCGGCGCTGGTCGGCCTCGCCAGCGACAACCCCTCGATCCGCTGGGAGGCCGTCGACGAACTCGGCCGCAGCAAGGACGCAGCGGTGATCCCGCACGTGACGCCGATGCTGCGCGACGCGGACCTCTTCGTGCGCATGTGTGCGGCGCGCGTGCTCGGCGACCTGGGCACGCTGCAGGGCGTCGCGGCGCTGATCGACTCGCTGGAGGACTCCGAGGCGACCGTGCGCGAGAGCGCCTGGAACGCGCTGCGCACGCTGACCGGCAAGGACTTCAAGTTCGATCCGCAGGCGAGCGAGACCGAGCGCCAGAAGCGCGTCAAGCAGTGGCGCGAGTGGTGGAAGAAGGAAGGCGAGCCGCTGCTGGAGGGCGGCGCGGGCGCGCCCGAGGGGAAGACGACGCCGCCCGAGCTCAAGTCCGGTACGCAGAAAAGCTGACCGGCGCCGGGCGCGTGCCGGGATTGCGGGTGGCGCGGGTCGTCCCTAGACTCCGCGGCTTCCTCTCCGCAACCCGCAACATCGCGAGACCCCCATGCGCCATCCCGTCACCCTGATCCTCGGAGACGGCACCGGCCCCGAGCTGGCCGCCGTGACGAAGTCCGTCCTCGAATCCACCGGCGTCGCCTTCGAGTGGCACGAGGTCGAGGCCGGCGTCGACGCGATGCAGAAGTACGGCACGCCGCTGCCCGAGGCGGTCCTGACCTCGATCAAGAAGACCAAGACCTGCATCAAGGCGCCGATCACGACGCCCGTGGGCACGGGCTTCCGCTCGGTCAACGTCGCGCTGCGCAAGGAGTTCGAGCTCTACGCCTGCTTGCGGCCGTGCAAGAGCTATCCCGGCGTGCGCTCGCGCTACGAGAACATCGACCTGGTCATCTTCCGCGAGAACACCGAGGACCTCTACGCGGGCATCGAGTTCGAGGAAGGCACGCCCAAGTGCAAGGAGCTGATCGCGAAGATCGTCGAGCTCTCGGGCGCGAAGATCCGCCCCGACTCGGGCATCTCGATCAAGCCGATCTCGATCAGCGGCACCGAGCGCATCGTCAAGGCGGCCTTCGAGTACGCCGTCAAGAAGAAGCGCAAGAAGGTCACCGCGGTCCACAAGTCGAACATCATGAAGTTCTCCGACGGGTTGTTCCTCGCGACCGCGCGCAAGGTGGCCGAGCGCTACCCGCAGGTCGCCTTCGAGGACCGCATCGTCGACAACATGTGCATGCAGCTGGTGCAGAAGCCCGAGGACTACGACGTGCTCGTGCTGCCGAACCTGTACGGCGACATCCTCAGCGACCTGTGCGCCGGCCTGATCGGCGGCCTGGGCATCGCGCCCGGGGCGAACCTGGGCGACGGCGGCATCGCGATCTTCGAGGCCACCCACGGTTCCGCGCCCAAGTACAAGGGCCAGAACAAGGTCAACCCGACCGCGATGATCCTCTCCGGCGTGCTGATGCTCGAGCACCTGGGCGAGCTCGAGGCGGCCAAGCGCCTCGAGGCCGCGGTCGCGCACGTGATCAAGGAAGGCAAGAGCGTGACCTACGACATGAAGGCCGACCGCAACGACAAGAGCGCGGTGGGCACGCGCGAGATGGGTGCGGCGATCACGAAGGCGATGGGCCTGGTGCGCGTCTAGCCGCAGGTCCTGTCGAGTCCCTCCGGCGAGTGCCCCGCGGCCGCGGAGCGCTCGCCGGCTCGTTTCGCGCTCGCGCGCGCGGAGGCGCTCAGCCCGGCTCGCCCGCGATGCGCCGCGCGATGCGCTCGGAGAACTCGTGCCAGGCCGCGCTCGTGCCGCGCCGCTCCAGGAGCAGCGCCAGCTGCAGCGAGCGCGCGTTGCGCGTCCTGCGCAGCGCGTCGCGCTCGCCGTCGGCATGGCAGGCTGCGAGCAGCGTGTCCAGGCGCACGAGCTCCTGCTGCAGCTCGAGCTCCTCGGGCAGGTAGCCCGCGCCCTTCAGTAGCAGGTAGCCCGCGCGCAGCTCCTCGGGCACGGCCGAGAGGTCCTCGAGCGCGAGCGGCTCGCCCTTGCCGGGGTAGTCGTCGAGCTCGCCGCGCGCGGCGGCCTCGGCCAGCTTGCGTTCCGCGATCCGGTGCAGCACGTCCACGCCCGGATTCTAGCGCGACGGGGCGCTCGCGCTTGCGGCTCGTGCGGCGGGCGGCAATCCTAGCGCGCGCATGCGGCGCCTCCTCGTCCTCCTGGTCCTGCTCCTCGCGGCGCACGTGGCGCTGTGCCTGGTGCACCCGCCGGAGGAGCTCGCGCCCGCGAGCGGGGAGACGCTCGACGTCGGCATCGTCTTCGACGTCGGCGGACGCGGCGACAAGTCGTTCAACGACGGCGCCTACGCCGGCGCGGAGCGCGCGGCGCGCGAGCTCGGCGCGCGGGTGCGCTTCGTCGAGCCGGGCGAGGGCTCCGATCGCGAGGCCGGCCTGCGGCTGCTCGCGGCCGAGGGCATGGATCTGGTCATCGGCATCGGCTTCATCTTCTCCGACGACCTGACCCAGCTCGCGCGCGAGTACCCGCAGACCGCCTTCGCCGGCGTCGACTTCGCGCTCGCGCTCGACGCGCAAGGCGCGGTCGTGCCGCCGCCGCCGAACCTGGCCGCGCTCAAGTTCCGCGAGGAGCAGGGCTCGTTCCTGGTCGGCGCGCTGGCGGCGCTGGTCGGCGGCTCGACGAGGATCGGCTTCGTCGGCGGCATGGACTCGCCGCTGATCCACAAGTTCGAGGCGGGCTACCGCGCCGGCGCGCGGCACGTCGTGCCCCAGTGCGAGGTGATCGCGCAGTACGCCGGCGTCACGCCCGACGCGTTCCGCAACCCCGGCCGCGGCAAGGAGCTCGCGCTCAGCCAGTACCAGCAGGGCGTCAACGTGATCTACCAGGCCTCCGGCTCGACCGGGCTGGGCGTGTTCGAGGCCGCGCGCGAGAAGCAGAAGCTCGTCATCGGCGTCGACGCCGACCAGTGGGGCGAGGCGCCCGGACACGTGCTGACCTCGATGGTCAAGCGCGTCGACAACGCGGTCTTCGACTGCGTGCGGCGCGTGCGCGAGAGGAGCTTCGCGGGCGGGATCCAGTGGTTCGGTCTGGCCGAGGGCGGCGTGGGCTGGGTCGACGACGAGCACAACCGCGCGCTCGTGCCCGAGTCGGCGCGCCAGCGCCTCTCCGAGCTCGCGGCCGACATCGTCGCGGGGCGCATCGTCGTCCCGTCCACGCGATGAGCGTTCCGGAGGGCAGCGCCGCGCCGGCCGTGCGGCTCTCCGCGATCGAGCGGCGCTGCGGACACGTGCGCGCGCTGCGCGGCGCCGAGCTCGCCGTGCGCGCGGGCTCGATCCACGCGCTGGTGGGGGAGAACGGCGCGGGCAAGACCACGCTGATGCGCATCCTGAGCGGGATGCTCGCGCCCGATGCCGGCCGCGTCGAAGTCGACGGGCGCGACGTCACGGGCTGGAGCACGCGCGAGGCGCTCGCCTCCGGCGTGGCCCTGGTGCACCAGCACTTCATGCTCGTGCCGACGCTGAGCGTGGCCGAGAACCTCGTGCTGGGGCGCGAGCCGATGCGCGGCGGGCGGCTGGACCGCGCGCGCGCCGCGGCCGAGCTCGCGGCCCTCTGCGAGGAGAGCGGCCTGCACGTGCCGCGCGAGCGTCCCGTCGCGGAGCTCTCCGTCGGCGAGGCGCAGCGCGCGGAGATCCTCAAGACGCTCTACCGCGGCGCGCGCGTGCTGCTGCTGGACGAGCCGACCGCCGTGCTCTCGCCGCCGGAGGTGCGCGAGCTGTGGAAGGTGCTGCGGCGCCTGCGCGAGCGCGGCACGACGATCGTGCTCGTCACGCACAAGCTCGACGAGGTCTTCGAGCTGGCCGACGAGGTGACCGTGCTGCGTCGCGGCGCGAGCGTGGCGCACGTCCGGACGCGCGAGACGACGCCCGAGGCGATCGCGCACGCGATGGTCGGCCGCGAGATCGAGCTCGACGCGCGCCCCGCGGCGCGCGCGGCCGTGCGCGCGGGCCCGGGCGTGTTCCAGGTGCGCGGCCTCTGCGTGCGCGGCGCGCGCGGGGAGCGCGCGGTCGACGAGGTCTCCTTCGAGGTCGCCGCGGGCGAGATCCTCGGCATCGCGGGCGTCGAGGGCAACGGCCAGAGCGAGCTGGTCGAGGCCCTGGCCGGCCTGCGCACGATCGAGCGCGGCGAGATCCGCCTGGGCGGGCGCGAGCTCGCGCCGCTGGGCGTGCGCGCGCGCGCGGCGGCGGGCCTCGCGCACGTGCCCGAGGACCGCCAGCGTCGCGCGCTGGTGCTCGAGCGCAGCGTGGCGGAGAACCTGATCCTCGGCCGCGAGGCCGAGTTCACGCGGCGCGGCCTGCTCGACCGCGCGGCGATCCTGGCGCACGCGCGCGAGCGCATCGCGGCCTTCGACATCCGGCCCGCGGACCCCGCCCTGGCGGTGCGCGCGCTCTCGGGAGGCAACCAGCAGAAGCTCGTGCTGGCGCGCGAGCTCGGCCGCCGCTCCGCGCTGCTCGTCGCGGCGCAACCGACGCGCGGCGTCGACCTCGGCGCGGTCGAGTTCATCCAGCGCCAGCTCCTCGCCGCGCGCGCGGCCGGCCAGGCGGTGCTGCTGGTCTCCTCCGACCTGCGCGAGCTGCTCGCGCTCGCGGACCGCATCGCGGTGATGTTCAAGGGACGCCTCGTCGCCGTGCTCCCGCGCGCCGAGGCGGACGAGGAGCGCCTGGGCGCGCACATGACCGGCGCCGGACACGAGGTGCGCGCGTGAACCGCGCGGGCCTGCGCGACGGCCTCGAGGCGCTCGCCGCGCCGATCTTCGCCTGCGCGATCGCGCTGGTCGCCGGCGACCTGTTGATCCTCGCCTACGGTGCCTCGCCGGGTCTGGTCTGGCGCACGCTGCTCGAGGGCACCTGGGGCAACGGCTACGGTCTCGGGCAGGTGCTCTACAAGGCGACGACGCTGGGCTGCACGGGGCTCGCGGTCGCGCTGGCGCTGCGCGCGGGCCTGTTCAACATCGGCGCCGAGGGCCAGCTCGCCGCGGGCGCCTTCGCCTGCGCGCTCGCGGGTCTGTGGCTGCCCGCGTCGACACCCGCGCTGCTGGCCGTGCCCGTGTGCGTGCTGGCCGCGAGCGCGGGCGGCGCGCTGGTCGGCGCCGTGCCCGGCGTCCTGCGCGCGCGCTTCGGCGCGCACGAGGTGATCGTCACGATCATGCTCAACTTCGTCGTGCTGGCGCTGCTCAACTGGGCGCTCAGCGGAGCGCTGCACGTCCCCGAGACCGTGCACACGAGCGCGATCCGCGCCGGTGCGCTGCCGCGGCTGGAGCGCTTCGCGCCCTTCTTCCACGGCTCGGCTGCCAGCCTCGCGCTCGTCGTCGCGCTCGGTGCCGCGCTCGCCGTCGCGTTCCTGCTCTTCCGCACGCGGCGCGGATCCGAACTGCAGAGCGTCGGCCTGCAGCCCGAGGCCGCGCGCACGGCCGGGATCGACGTCGGCGCGCACTGGCGCGATGCGCTGATCCTCTCCGGCGCGCTCGCCGGCCTGGGCGGGATCAACTTCGTGCTCGGCTACAAGGGCTACTACGAGGACGGCTTCACCGGAGGCGCGGGCTTCCTCGGCATCGCCGTCGCGCTGGTCGGCCGCAACCATCCGCTCGGCGTCGTGCTCGCCGCGCTCTTCTTCGCCACGCTCTCGCAGGGCGGCCTCGCGATCAACGCGCTGGTGCCCAAGACGCTCGTGGAGGTGCTGCAGGGCCTGGTGATCCTGGCGCTGGCGATGGCGACGCCGCAGGTGCGCCGCCTGCTGCGCGAGGCGCGCGCGCTGCGCACGCAGGAGGCGCCGTGATCGTGCTCTACTTCCTGGCGCAGACGCTGCGCATCGCGATCCCGTACCTGCTCGCCGCCGCCGGCGGCACGCTGGCCGAGCGCGCGGGCATCGTCAGCCTGACGCTCGAGGGCTTCCTGCTCGGCGGAGCCTTCGGCGCGGCGCTCGGCGCGCACGCCAGCGGCAGCGCCTGGATCGGCGTCGCCGCGGCGCTCGTCGCCGGCCTCGCGCTGGGCGGGCTGCACGCGCTCGCCTGCGTGCGCTTCCGCGCCGACCAGATCGTCGCCGGCGTCGCGCTCAACCTCTTCGTCGCCGGGCTGACGCGCTTCCTGCTGCAGCTCTCGTTCGGATCGAGCTCGAACTCGCCGCGCGTCCCGGGCTTCGAGGGTGCGAGCTTCGCGGGCTTCCTCGCCAACCCGCTCGCGTGGATCGGCCTCGCCGCGCTGCCGCTGGTGGGCTTCGTGCTGCACCAGACGCGCTTCGGCCTGCGCGTGCGCGCCGCGGGCGAGCATCCCGAAGCCGCGCTCAGCGTCGGCGTTCCCGTCGCGCGCGTGCGCACGCTGGCCGTGCTCGCCTCGGGCGCGCTGGCGGCGCTCGGCGGAGCGTACCTCGCGCTGGACCAGCACCAGTTCACCGACGGGATGAGCGGCGGGCGCGGCTTCATCGCGCTCTCGGCGATCATCTTCGGCCGCTGGCAGCCGTTGCGCGCCGGCATCGCCTGCCTGTTCTTCGCCGCGGCCGAGACGCTGCAGATCCAGCTGCAGACCGCGCAGTGGCTGCCCGCGCAGCTGGTCGCGGCGATCCCGTACGTGCTGACGATCGTCGCGGTCGCCGGCATCGTCGGCCGCAGCGTCGCGCCGTCGGCGCTGGGGCGCGTGGAGGAGTGAGCGCGCCGCGCGCTCAGAGCTCCCAGCGCAACCCGAGCGCGAACTGCGTCAACTGCGTGTCGCGCGAGATGCCCTCGATGTGCACGTCGGTCCCGTCCGCCCAGCGCAGATCCGCGCCGAACGCGAGGCCCGGACCGATCGTGTAGAAGATGCCGGCGTGCAGGTAGAGGCCGGGGCTGACCTCGTGTCCCGCGGTGTCGTCGAAGATGAAGCCGGGCTTGGTCACGAGCACGTCGACGATGCGCAATCCGCCGCCGGCCTGCACGAACACGCTCGAGCCCAGCGGCCACACCCGCGCGGCGCCGAGCGCGAACTCCTTGAACTCCGCGTCGCGCCGCTCGGGCGTGGTGGGGCCGTTCGACTGCGCGTACTGCGTCTGGAACTCGACCGCGACGGGCCAGTCCTTGCGCTGGCCGGTGAAGCTGGCCGAGAGCGCCCACGGGTCGTCGTAGCCGTCCCAGCCGTGCTGGCCCAGCGACGCGTTGCCGAGCAGCGCGGTGACGCTGCCGTGGAACTCGCGCGCCGGATCGAGCGGAGCGCTGCGGCAGGAACTCGCGAGGAGCGCGAGCAGGAGGATGGGGGTGGGGCGCATGCGCGAGCCTCCGTCGCAAGCGTAGTCGAGTCGCGGACGGCCGCAGATACGACCGAAGGCCGTGGCTGAGCGTGCGCTGTGGGCAGGTCACGCTACGCGGACCCTGCTGCCTTCACTTCCCGCCCTTGCCCGCATACCCCAGCGCGCGCAGCTCCCTCATCGTCTTCTCGTCGATCTCGAGCGTCTGCGGCGTGCTCTGGATCGTCTCGCGCAGCCAGCGATCCTGCTTGGCCTGCTCGTCGAGCATGGCCTGCATCCGCTGCACGACGTCCGCGTGCTGCGCCGCGACATCGGTCCGCTCCCGCGGGTCCGCCTCGCGGTCGTAGAGCCAGCTCTTCCCCGCGGAAGGCTCGACGATCAGCCTCCACTGTCCGTCGCGCACGGTGAACTGCGGCTTCTGCTCCGCGTCGACGCGTCGCGCGTGGCTGAACGCGACGCGCGCGGCGTCGGGCTTGCCGGCGAGCAGCGGCACCAGGCTCCTGCCCTCGAGCAGGAGATGTCCCGCATCGAGGCCCGCGAGCTCGAGCACCGTCGGCATCACGTCGACGGTGCGCACGAGCTCCTTCACGCGGCGCGGCGCGAGCTCGGGCGTGGCGCGCGCGGGCGGGACCTTGATCATCAGCAGCACGCGCAGCGCCTCCTCGTGCAGCACGTTGGAGTGCTCCATCTCGTGGTGCTCGCCCAGGCCCTCGCCGTGGTCGCTGACGACGACGACCAGCGTGTTGGGCGCGAGCCCGAGCTGGTCGAGCGCGCTCCACAGGCGCTCGAGCTGGTCGTCGGTGTAGCGCACGCTCGCGTCGTAGAGATCGCGCACGAGGCCGAGCAGCTTCTCGTTCTCGACCGCGTCGTCGGGGCCGCAATGGAACTCGTGCGCGCGCGCGGCGAAGGCGTCGGGGTCGCGCAGCGCGGGCAGGCCCTCGAGCGGGCACTGGTAGAGGTGCTCGAGCAGCGTCTGGCAGCCCTCGGCGTCGACCGCGTGCTCGCGGTTCCAGCGCTCGATCACGTCGGCGGCGCGGCGGTGGTCGACGACCTCGTCGAAACCGGGGCGGAAGGGGCGCACGTACTCGTTGCGCGCGAAGTTGGGCGCGTGCACCTCGTAGGTGTGGAAGAAGAGGAAGAAGGGCTTCTGGCGCGGCGTCTTCAGCCAGGCGAGAGCGCGCTCGAGGTTGTCCGCGAGACGGCTGGTACCGAGCAGGTTCGAGACGTTGGGGTCGCGGTCCTCGGGGTGCGCGGGGAAGGTCTGGAAGCCCTGGCCGAGGCCGAAGTCGGGGTTGGCGTAGCCGCCCTCGGTGAAGGCCGCCGTCGCGTAGCCGTGCGCGGCGAGCACCTCGGCCAGCGTGGTCACGTTCTCGCTCATGCGTCCGGGGTTCAGCGCGCCCTGCACGCCGTGCACCTCGGGGTAGAGCGAGCTCATCAAGGTCAGCAGCGAGGCGACCGTCAGCGGCGCGGCGGACTGCGCGTTCTCGAAGACGCTCGCGCCCTGCGCCAGCGCGTCCAGGTGCGGCGAGGTCGGCCGCGGCGAACCGTAGCAGCCGAGGTGATCGGGCCGCAGCGTGTCGAGCAGCACGATCAGCACGTTGGGCGGGGCCTTCACCGCGCTCGCGGCCGCCGGCGGCGGTTGATCCTCGCAGGCGCCGAACAGCACGCCGGCCAGCACGCTGACCCACAGGGGCGCGCGAGCGGCGGTGCGCGGGAGCTTCATCGCTTGCGATGATAGTCCCCGGCGGCCGCGGGGTGGAACCCCGAGGGACGGGGGAGCACAATCCGCGTCCGCTCGATGCACCGGATCCTCCGCATTGCCGTCTGTGCGCTCGCCGGGCTGGCGCTCCTCGGCTGGCTCGTCCTGGTCGGGCTGCGCTGCACGCATCCCTTCGAGCTGGAGTGGCAGGAGGGCGGGATGCTGCAGGAGGTCCAGCGGCTGCTCGCCGGTCGGCCGCTGTACGCCGAGCCCGCGCTCGACGCGATCGCGTTTCCGTACCCGCCGCTGTTCCCCTGGATCGGCGCGCTGGCGGTGAAGGCCCTCGGCCCGAGCTTCCTCGCGCTGCGGCTGGTCTCGATCGTGTCCTCGATCGGCTGCTTCGTGTTCCTCTTCCGCATCGGCGCCCGGCGCGGCGGCAGCCGCGCGGCCGGGCTCTACGCGGCCGGGTTGTTCGCGGGTTGCTACGGCTTCGCCGGCGCATGGCTGGATGTCGCGCGCGTCGACGCACTCTCGCTCGTGCTGACGCTCGCCGCGCTCGACCTGCTCGACGCCCGGCGCGGCGTGCGCGCGGCCGTGGGGGGCGGGCTGCTCTTCGCGGCCGCGTTCCTGGCCAAGCAGACGGCGCTCGTGCCGGCGGGGTGCGTGCTCCTCGCGCTCGCCTGGCGCGAGCGGCGCGCGGCGCTCGTCTTCGCGCTCGCGCTGGCGCTGCCGCTGCTCGCGAGCACGTGGTGGCTGGATGCGGCGAGCGATGGCTGGTACCGCTGGTACGTGTTCGACCTGCTGCGCGGCGCGCCGCTCTCGGGCGAGATGGCCTGGCGCTTCTGGGTCGAGACGCTCGTGTGCCTCGCGCCGGCGCTGGTGCTGGCCTGGGCGCGGCGGCGCTCGGTCGACTACGGGCCGGTCTTCGTGCTGCCCGCGGCGTGTGCGGGGCTGTGGCTCGCCTCGTGGATCTCGCGCGCGCACGTCGGCGGCTTCGACAACACGCTGCTGCAGGCCTGCCTCGCGGCCGCGCTGCTCGTCGGCCCGGCGCTGGAGCGCACGCTGGCGCTCGCCCCGCGCAGCGCGGCGCTGGGCGCGCTGCTCGTGCTGCTGCAGGCGCTCGTGATCGCCCGCACCGTGCGCATTCCAAGCGCGGCCGATCGCGCGGCGGGCGAGGAGCTCGTCGCGAAGCTGCGCGCGGTCGACGGCGAGGTCTGGATGCCCGACCACGGCTACCTCGCCGAGCGCGCCGGCAAGCAGGGCTCGGGTCACGCGATGGGCATCCTCGATCTCTTGCAGGGTTCCGATCGCGCGACCGCGCAGCGCTTCGTCTCGGCGCTGCACGCCGCGCTCGCCGGGAAGCGCTGGGCGGTGATCGTGCTGGACCAGGACTGGAGCACGGATCTGCCCGAGCTGGCGCAGAACTACCGCCGCACGACGCTCGGCTATCCGGATCCGGACACGTTCGTTCCCGCCAGCGGCGATCGACGCCGGCCGACGGATTGGTATGTTCGGCGCTGAGATGCGGGAGACCAGCCGGAGCGCGGGCGGACGAATGCGCGCCCTGGTTCCGTTCGCGCTGGTCGCGCTGGTCGTGCTCGGGATGGCGCTCGCGCTGTGGCGCACGGGGCCGTGCGACGACGACTACATCGTCTACCGCTACGCGCGCAACCTGGTCGACGGGCACGGTCCGGTCTTCAACCCGGGCGAGCGCGTCGAGGGCTTCACCTGCCCGCTGTGGATGCTGCTGCTCGCCGTGCCGATCGGGCTCTCGGTCGCGCCGGCGCTGGTCAGCCCGCTGCTGGGGATCGCGAGCGCGCTCGCCGCGGCCTGGATCGCGCTGTGCGGGCGCGCGCGCGAGCGTCGCGAGAGCGATCTCCTCGGCGCGCTGGCGATCGCGCTGAGCACCGCGCTGGTGTTCCACGCGGTGCAGGGGCTGGGCACGGCGCTGGCGGCGGCGCTGCTCGCGGGCTGGTACGCCAGCGCGGCGCGCGCGGAGCGCGGCGAGCAGAGCTGGTTCCTCCCCGCGACGCTGCTGGGCCTGGCGACGATGCTGCGGCCGGAGTCGCTGGTGCTGCTGCCCGTGTTCGGCTGGTGCGTGCCGCGCGGGAAGCGCATCGCGAGCCTGGCGGTCGCGCTGCTCCTCCCCGGCGCGTGGCTCGCGTTCCGCCTGGCGTACTACGGCGAGTGGCTGCCGATGAGCTTCTACGTCAAGAAGCTGCCGCTCGCGGTCGACCTGCGCTTCGGCCTCTCGTACCTGGGCACCTCGACGCTCGACTGCGGCATCGGCGTGCTGCTCGTGTTCGCCGCGTGGGCGCGCCTCTTCGGCGGCGTGCTGCGCGCGCGCAGCGCCAGCGCCGCGCTCGCCGGCGCGCTGCTGGTGACGCTCGGCGTGGTCTGGACGGGCGGCGACTACATGTACCTCGCGCGCTTCCTCGTGCCGATCCTGCCGCTGAGCCTGATGCTCGCCTGCGACGCGCTGGCCGAGCTGTGCGCGGCGCGTCCCGGCCGCCTGCGCGCGGCGTGCGTCGCGCTGATCGCGCTGCAGGTCTGGCCGCTCTTCCGTCTGGACGAGTTCGTCCTCAGCCACGCCTACTACGAGCAGCGCTGGCTCGCGATCGGCGAACAGCTGCGCCAGAGCGCGCCGCCGGGGTTCACGCTCGCGACCTCGCCCGTCGGCGCGATCGGCTGGCGCTCGCGCGTGCGCATGGTCGACATCCTGGGCATCACCAACGGCGCGATGCGCGACGTCGCGCCGGACCTGCGCGTCGACCTCAAGGGCCACCACAAGAGCGATCCCGAGTGGATCCTGGCGCAGGAGCCCGACGCGATCGTGCTCGGCAACGGCGAGCTCGACCAGACCCGCAGCTCGCTCTCGATCAACGGCTGGGAGCGTGCGCTCTACCAGCACCCGCGCTTCGCCGAGCGCTACGAGCTGTGGGGGATCGCGGTCCAGGGCAGCTACGCGCTGCCGTACTTCCAGCGCAAGGGCGGGAAGGTGCTCGCCGGCGCACAACCGCTGTCGGGTCGTTGATCGCGCGGCGCCGCGCGGGGACGATGGCGCGCATGCAGCGCCCGCTCCTTGCCGCCACGCTCCTCCTCGTCGCCTGCCACGCCGCGCCGCCGGCGCGCGAGGCCGCGAGCTTCACCTGGCCCGTGCCCGCGGGCTGGAAGCACGAGACGATCCCGTTCCCGCTCGACTTCGCGCCCGAGCTCCCCTTCCGCGGCGTCGAGGAACTGCGCTTCGCGCCGGGCTTCTTCCAGCCCGCGTCGGCCACGTACTGGAGCTACGACTTCGCCTGGTGGCTGGAGGACGTGCCCGCACTCGACGCGCGCGTCCTCTCCGATGCGCTCGGCACGTACTTCCGCGGCCTCGCGCAGGCGGTCGGCGGCACGAAGTACGCATTCGATCCGGCGCGCTTCCGCGCCGAGCTGCGCCGCGAGCACGACGAGCAGGGCGAGTTCCTCGCCGGCGACGTCGCGAGCTACGACCCGTTCGTCACCGGCGCGCCGATCGTGCTGCACGTCGAGGTGCGAGCCCGCCACGCGCCGGGCTCGCCGCGCGGCGCGCTGCTCTTCCTCGTGACGCCTCGGCCCGCGGGCGATCCGGTCTGGGCCGAGCTGCGCGCCTGCGCGGCGGGCTGGAGCTCGACCTGAGCCTGCCGCGGCCACCTGCGGCGCGGTTGAGCCCTCTCTCGCGCCGCCCTATCCTCTTCGCCCCATTGCGTCCGCCCGAGCGAAACGGAAGATCCCAAGCATGACCACCTCCACGCCGAAGAAGCCCAAGACCGTCGAGCCCGCGATCCAGACCGCCACGCGCACCGAGAGCGACTCCTTCGGTCCGATCCAGGTGCCCGTCGACGCGCTCTGGGGCGCGCAGACGCAGCGCTCCAAGGAGAACTTCAAGATCGGCGGACACACCTTCCCGCGCGCGCTGATCCGCGCGCTGGGCATCGTCAAGAAGTGCGCGGCGCTCGCCAACGCCGAGCTCGGCGAGCTGGAGATGCTCGGCAAGAAGGAGCAGAAGGCGCTGCTCGACGCCTGCGACGAGGTGATCGCGGGCAAGTGGGACGAGCACTTCCCGCTGGTCGTCTGGCAGACCGGTTCGGGCACGCAGACGAACATGAACGCCAACGAGGTGATCAGCAATCGCGCGATCGAGATGCTCGGCGGCACGCTCGGCTCGAAGAAGCCGATCCACCCCAACGACCACGTCAACCGCTCGCAGAGCTCGAACGACGCCTTCCCGACCGCGATGCACGTCGCCGCGGCCGAGGAGTGCGCGCACCGCCTGCTGCCCGCGCTGCACCTGCTCGAGAAGGCGCTCGACGGCAAGGCCCGGCAGTGGAAGAACGTGGTCAAGATCGGCCGCACGCACCTGCAGGACGCGACGCCGCTGACCGTCGGCCAGGAGTTCTCGGGCTACGTGCAGCAGCTCAAGGACGCGCAGCGCGCGATCAAGGCCGCGCTGCCCGCCGTGCACGAGCTCGCGCTCGGCGGCACGGCCGTCGGCACGGGCCTCAACACGCACCCCAAGTACGCCGCGCTGGTCGCGAAGAAGATCGCGGCCGAGACCGGCCTCGCGTTCAAGAGCGCGCCGAACAAGTTCTCCGCGCTCGCGGCGCACGACGCGCTGGTCTTCCTCTCGGGCACGTTCCAGACGACCGCGATGGCTCTGATGAAGATCGCCAACGACGTGCGCTGGCTCGGCTCGGGCCCGCGCTGCGGCATCGGCGAGCTCAAGCTGCCGCAGAACGAGCCCGGCAGCTCGATCATGCCCGGCAAGGTCAACCCGACGCAGTGCGAGGCGCTGACGATGGTCTGCGTGCAGGTCTTCGGCAACCACTCCGCCGTCGCCTTCGCCGGCTCGCAGGGCAACTTCGAGCTCAACGTGTTCAAGCCGGTGATGATCCACAACGTGCTGCAGTCGATCCGCCTGATCGCGGACGCCTGCGACTCGTTCCGCTCGAACTGCATCGACGGGCTGGAGCTCGACGAGAAGCGCGTCGACGCGCTGATGCGCCAGTCGCTGATGCTGGTGACCGCGCTCAACCGCCACATCGGCTACGACAACGCGGCCAAGGCAGCCAAGCACGCGTACCACGAGGGCACGACGCTCGAGGAGGCGGTCGTGTCGCTCGGACTCCTGACCGCGGAGCAGTTCCGGAAGGCCGTCGTGCCGAGCAAGATGGTCGGGCCCAGCGGCGGGGGAGCGGGCGGGGGCTGAGACCAGCAAGTGATGCGACGTCTCGCGTGGATCTTCCCCCTCGCGTTCGCGCTGGCGCTCCTGGTCTGGCTCGCGGGCCGATCGGGTCCTTCCGAGCCTGTGCCCGTCGCCGTTCCGGTTTCCCGGGCCGCCGACGCCCCGGCGGTCGACGTCTCCGGTCTGCTGCCCGCTCCGTCGCGCGAGGTCGAGAAGCCTGCGTCGATCGCACTGCCTGCGCACGTGCACGGGCAGGTCATCGGATCTGACACGCGCTCCGCTCTCGCGGCTGAGGTCGGACTCGGATCCCTGCGCATCCTCACCGACGAGGCGACGGGAGAATTCGATCTCGCGCTCGCGAGCGCATCCGCAGGCCGACTCGAGCTGCGCGCTCGCGGCTACACGACGCGCGTCCTGGATTCGGCGCAGTTCCCCGCTTCGGGCGAACTGGGAACGCTGGCGCTCGAGCCCGCGGGAAGCGTGACGATCGAGGTCGTGGAACCGGATGGCAGGCCCTGCCCGGATGCGCTCGTGCTCTCCGTGCCGCAGCTCGTGTTCGACCGCACGAAGCCCGCTCCATCCGTTCGCGAACTCGGGAAGACGGACTCGAAGGGCCGGGTCGTGCTCGCACTCGCGCGCCGCGTGATCCTCGCCGCACGCACGAGCGGACGCTGGAGCGCGGCGATCCCCTGGTATCCGGGCGAGGGAAGCATGAAGCTCGTCCTCGCGGAGCGCTCGACGCCGCCGGTCGCGGTCAGCGATGTGGACACCCGCCTGCCCTTGCCGGACACGACGCTGGTTGCCGTTCCCCTGACGGCTTCGGCACGCGGATCCTTCGTCGCGCGCACCGCCGCGGACGGCGTCGCCTTCGACTCGCTCCCGCCTGGCCGCTACTCGGTCCGCACGCTCGACGAAGGCGTCGAACTCGTGTCCAGCAAGGACGGTTCGCGACCGAGCGAAGACGCTGCACGCGGCCCGCTCGCCTCGATCGTGATCGACATCGCGGAGGGAGGTGAGGCCATCTGGCTCCCTGCGACGAGCCTGCCGCGGCGCTTCCTCGAGGTGCGCGATGCACGCACGCAAGCCGCGCTGGAGCGCTGCAGCATCCTGACCGAGCTCTACGCGGACTTCCCCGATCATCCCGACCTCAGCGGCTGGCATCGCAATGGCCCGCCGATACCGCTCGAGGCGCGCGACGGGCGCTTCGCGCTGGCTCGGCTTCGCCTCGACGGATACGAAGCGAACGAGAACTTGCGAATCGTCGCGTCCGCACCGGGCTACCAGTCGGCGGCGCTCGTGGATCCGCGGCACGCGATCCCGAGGGACGGATCGGCGACGGTGTTCCTCGAGCCGATGGCGACGCGCGACCTGCGCCTGGTCGCCTCCGAGGGTACGCCCTACACGCACACGGTCTGGATCCGCGAGGCCCGCTCGAAGTCGCTGCTCCTCTGCACGAAGCCGAGCCTCGCCGGTCTCGTGCCCGCGGTCGGCGTCCCCGACGAGGGGCTGGTGGTCTGCGGTTCGAGCGCGCCGGAGGACATCCTCGCGCATCCCGAACCCGCGGCCGCGTCGGGTCCGCTGCTCGTGCGCCTCTCGACGGGAACGCTGCTCGTCCGTCTGGGTGCGCAGGACCCCGCCGACGTGCGCTGTCAGCGGCGCGGCGGCGCGAAGTATCCGGCGACCCGCTCGCCGGAGGGACTCCTGTTCTCCTCGCTGCCGGTCGGCGTCTACGCGGTCGGCACGCAGGAGGAACTGGACCTGCAGTCCCTGCGCGAGGCGCAGGGACTGCCGCTCGACGAGATCCGGATCGCGGCGAACACGACGACCGAGCTCGACCTGCGCACTGCCGGAGGCCGGATCGAGCACGCCACCGGCCGCGTGGGGTGCGTGGGGATCGAACCCGAGCACGTGCGCGTGATGCCCTTCTTCGGCGCGCAGGACTGTCCGATCCCGGGCGGTGGCGTCGGACCGCGGTTCCCCGTGCACGCCGACGGCAGCTTCGAACTCTGGGATCTGACGCGGCCACCGACGCGCCTGGTGTTCGGGACCACGAGTCCCGAGGGGACGTGGATCACGCTCGGCCTGGGGACGCTCGAGGGTCCGAACGAGGTGCGTTGCGCCCGGGTCGATGTGAGCTTTGCTCCGGATGCATGTCGTGGCAACGCGAGCGTGCTCTGGTCGGTCCGTTTCGGCGAGACCCGCACCGTCGAGCTCCCGATCCAGGCGGGCAGCTGCGAGCAGGGCGTGATCCTCGATCCGGTTCCGGAGGCGCTCACCTCGATTCGCATCTTCGCCGACGGGATCCAGCAGACACGGGAGCTGCGTCTGCGTGCGGGAACGACCACGCGCCTGACCGTGGGTCCAGACAAGTAGCGCAACTCCGCGATCGTGCGTAGGTCCGGCTCCGGGCTCGAGGGGTACGCTCGGAGCATCATGGCCAAGAAGCAGGACTACAAGCTCACCACACGCCTCGTCCACGGCCCCGAGCACTCGGCCAAGTGGGACTTCTCGCACCACGTCGTCCCGCCGCTCTCCTCCTCGACGACCTACCGCCTCGACAGCGCCAAGCGCGGCGCGCGCGGCTTCCAGGAGTTCGGCCAGCTCGTCAGCGACACCGGCGAGGCGCCCGTCTACATCTACGACCGCCTCGACGAGCCGACGCGCTCGATCCTCGAGGGCGAGCTCGCCGACATGGAGGGCGGCGAGGCCTGCGCGACCTTCGCCTCGGGCATGGCGGCGATCTCGGGCTGCCTGGGCTCGCTGCTCGAGAAGGGCGACGAGGTGATCGCGCACCCGGTGCTCTACGGCTGCACGCACTCGCTCTTCACCAACTGGTATCCGCGCCAGGGCTTCGGCGTGCAGCGCATCGACATGAACGACGTCGCGAAGCTGCGCCGCGCGATCGGCGACAGGACGCGCGTGCTCTACCTCGAGTCGCCGGTCAACCCCTCGCTCGAGCTGATCGACATCGGCGCGCTGCGCACGCTCGCCGACGAGGTCAACGCCGCGCGCAAGCCCGAGCGCAGGCTCTGGATCGTGATCGACAACACCTTCGCGACGCCCTTCGCGCAGCGGCCGCTCCCGCTGGGCGCGGACATCGTGGTGCACAGCCTGACCAAGAACCTGGGCGGCTTCGGCACCGAGGTCGGCGGCGCGGTGATCTGCCCCAAGGCGCTGCTCGCGCGGCTGATGCTCTACCGCAAGGACTTCGGCGCGATCCTCTCGGCCAAGTCGGCCTGGGCGATCCTGGTCTACGGCCTGCCGACGCTGGCGGTGCGCCTCAAGCGCCAGCAGTACACGGCGAAGAAGGTCGCGGCCTTCCTCGAGAAGCAGCCCGGCGTCGCGCGCGTCGTGTATCCCGGTCTCGCGAGCTACCCGCAGCGCAAGCTGGCGGAGAAGCAGCTGGTCGACGTCGACGGCGACTTCGCCCCGGGCAACATGCTCTACTTCGAGCTCGATCCGAAGATCGTCGAGGCCGAGAGCTTCGTCGACGAGATCGCGCGCTCGGCCTACTCGGTCACGCTCGCGGTCAGCCTGGGGCACACGAAGACGCTGATCGAGCTCCCCGCGAGCATGACGCACAGCAGCTACGGCAAGGCCGGCTCCGCCGTGCGCCTCTCGATCGGCCTGGAGAGCCCGAGCGACATCATCGCCGACCTCAAGAGCGCGCTGCAGGCGACGCAGAAGCCGTCCGGGCGCCAGGCATCGAAGAACGGCCGCGCGGTGCGCTAGACTTCGAGCGATGGTCCATCCTCGTGCGTGGCGCCGGGCCGTGCTGGCCGGCGCGATCGTCTGTCCGTTCCTCGCGGGCTGCCCCAAGCCGGCGCCCAAGGCCGTGAAGCACGTGGTGCTGCTCTCGATCGACACGCAGCGCGCGGACCGGCTGGGCTGCTACGGGTTCCCCCGGCCGCTCTCGCCCTCGATCGACGCGCTGGCGCAGGAGTCGGTGCTGTTCGAGCGCTGCGCCTCGCAGGCCTCGTGGACCTCGCCGAGCATGCTCTCGATGTTCACCGGCTGCTACGTGTCGGCCGAGCTGATGAGCATCCCGCCGGAGACCGTCCCGCTGGGCGAGTGCTTCCGCAACGCGGGCTGGAAGACCGGCGGCTTCGTCTGCAACAACATCCTCAGCCCGAACAAGGACGGCGATCCGGGCTTCGACCGCGGCTTCGACGTGTACGAGGGGCAGCTCGAGCCCTACGGCTCGAACGCGCCGATCCTGGAGTGGCTGCGCGCGCACAAGGACGAGCGCAGCTTCACCTGGATCCACCTCAACGAGGACCACGACGAGCTCGTCGACGGCTGGAGCGCCTACCGCCCGCAGCCCGAGAGCACCTGGCGCAAGTACCGCGACGCGCGCGAGCCCTTTGCGCCGGAGCGGATGAGCTACTACGACGGCCTGGCGCAGTCGCTGAAGCTGGTCGAGCGCGAGAAGAGCCTGGAGCGCATGCAGGAGGAGGCCGGCTCGTACGAGGACGAGGTGCGCTGCGAGGACGCCCGCGTGGGCGAGATCCTGCGCGAGCTGAAGTCGCTCGGCATCTGGGAGGACACGCTGCTCGTCCTGTGCGCCGACCACGGCGAGGGGCTCTTCACGCACGAGCAGTACTACAGCGGCACGCGCAAGCGCGCGGCCGAGGAAGGCCAGCCGCCGACGCTCTTCAACACGCTGCAGATGACGCACGGCAGCCAGGTCTACCGCGAGCTGATCCACGTGCCGCTGATCGTGCACGCGCCGGGCCTGCCCGCCGCGCGCGTCGCGGGCTGGGTCGAGAACGTCGACATCGCGCCGACGCTGCTCGCGCTCGCCGGGATCCCGCCGCTCTCGCAGCACCAGGGCCAGAGCCTCGTGCCGCTGCTCGGCGATCCGCGCGACACGGACGCGCTCGTCCCGGCGGTCTTCACGCACTCGCGCTACAACGACTCGATCATCGACCAGGACTCCTTCCAGCTGATCCAGGTCAGCGAGGTCGGCAAGTGCGACTTCGACCTGCCCAACCAGCTCTACGACCTGCGCCGCGACCCCGAGGCGCGCCTCAACCTGATCGGGCGCGAGCCCGAGCGCGAGCGGCGCCTCTCGCAGCTGGGCCAGCGCCGCGCGAAGGAGGGCCTGGGCGGCACGGTGGGGAAGCTGTCGCCGGCCACGGTCCGGCAGCTCGAATCGCTGGGCTACCTGGGCGGGACGGTCGAGGACCGCGCCAAGGAGTTCGAGCCCAAGTCGAACGGCGAGCTGCTCGGCCTGGTCGAGAAGCTCGCCAGCAACTGCTTCGCGCGCAGGGCGGTCGCCAAGGTCCTCGAGGCGCGCGCTCTCGCGGCCGAGGAGCGCGAGGCCGTGCAGAACTGGCTCGCCCACGAGGGGTCGCCGGCCGTGCGCGAGATCCTGCAGCGCATCCTGGCCAAGAAGTAGCGCACCCTGGCGCTTCCCGCAGAGGCGCGGCTAGACTCTTCGCCCCCTATGCACACCAAGATCCGCCTCTCCACCACCAAGCACAAGAAGCAGACCGGCTACCGCACGCGCCAGAAGACCAAGGGCGGGCGCAAGACCAACCGCCGCCAGCGCCGCCGCCACGGCAAGATCTGAGCGCGCCTCTGCCAGCCGCCCGTGCCCGGGGCTAGCCACGGCGCCTTCGCGCCCGCTCGCGAGAAGTCCGTCCCATGAAGCCCACCCCCGCTCCGGCCCCGTTCCTTCCGCGCACGCGCGCCGAGATGCGCGAGCTTGGCTGGGAGGAGCTCGACGTGCTGATCGTCACCGGCGACGGCTACGTCGACCATCCGAGCTTCGGCCACGCGGTGATCGGGCGCTACCTCGAGAGCCAGGGCTACCGCGTCGGCATGCTCGACTGCCCGGACCTGGAGCCCGACGGCTCGGGCTGGACGCGCCTGCCCGCCCCGCGCCTGTGGGTCGGCGTGACGGCCGGGACCATCGACTCGATGGTCACCAACTACACGGCCTCGAAGAAGAAGCGCAGCATCGACGTCTACCGCCCGGGCAGCAGGATCGGCCGCCCCAACCGCGCGACGATCGCCTACACGGCGCTCGCGCGGCACCACTTCCCCGGCGTCCCGGTGATCGTCGGCGGCCTGGAGGCCGGGCCGCGGCGCCTGGTGTACTGGGACTACTGGGAAGAGAAGATGCGCCGCTCGATCCTGGTCGACGCCAAGGCCGACCTGCTCGTGTGGGGGATGGGCGAGCGCGCGGCACTCGAGGTCTCGCGGCGTCTGGAGCGCGGCGCGAGCCTCTCGGGCATCCCGGGCACCTGCGAGCTCGTCAAACGCGCCGACGTGCCCGCTTCAGCGCGCGTCGTGCCCTCGTTCGAGGAGCTCGCCGCCGACGCGGACAAGCTGATCGAGCTCTTCCACGCCGTGCGCGAGGAGAACAGCCCGAGCTCGCGCGTGCTCGCGCAGCCGCACGGCGAGCGCGTCGTGCTGCAGCACCCGCCGCCGGCTCCGGCGAGCGAGGCCGAGGTCGACTCGTACTACGACCTGCCCTTCCAGCGACGCTGGCATCCCGCGCACGACGCGGCCGGCGGGATCGCGGCGCTCGAGCCGGTGCGCTGGTCGATCAACACGCACCGCGGCTGCATGGCCGACTGCTCGTTCTGTTCGATCACGTTCCACCAGGGCCGCTCGATCCAGAGCCGCAGCGAGGCCTCGATCCTGAAGGAGGCCGCGGCCCTCGCCGCCAGCCACGACTTCCGCGGCACGATCACCGACGTCGGCGGGCCGACGGCGAACATGTGGGGCCTGGGCTGCAAGCTGCTTGAGAAGGGCGAACCCTGTCTGGGCCGCGACTGCCTGACGCCCGATCCGTGTCCCGCGCTGCGACTGGACAAGACCAGCGAGGGCTACCGCCGGCTGCTCGGCCTCGTGCGCACGACCAAGGGCATCAAGCACGCCTTCGTCTCCAGCGGCATCCGCTTCGACATGCTGCGCGGGAAGAACGGCGAGCTGTTGCCGCTGCACCACGACCTCGTCGCGCACCACGTGCCGGGGCGCATGAAGCTCGCGCCCGAGCACGCCTCGGACGCGACGCTGCGCGCGATGAACAAGCCGCGCTTCGAGGTCTACGAGCAGTACGAGAAGGAGTACAAGGACGAGTGCCGCTCGGCTGGCAAGGACCAGCACCTGGTCAACTACTTCATCGTCGGCCACCCGGGCACGAGCCTGGCGGATGCGATCGACCTCTTCGAGAAGCTGCTCGAGCGCAACTACTCGCCCGAGCAGGTGCAGGAGTTCATCCCGCTGCCGATGACGCGCGCCTGCGTGCAGTTCGTCACGGGCAAGGACCCGCTCACCTACGAGGAGCTGCACGTGCCGCGCGGCGAGCGCGAACGGCGCACGCAGAAGGCGCTGGTGCGCTGGAAGGCGCCCGAGTCCAAGGCGCTGGTGCTCGAGGCGCTGGCCAAGGCCGGCCGCGAGGACCTCGTCCTGCGCTTCGAGAAGTCGCTCAAGAGCCAGCAGCGGCGCGAGCGCGAGTCGGGCGCCGCGGACCTGGACACCTGCGGCTGAGCGTGCGCCCGGGCAGGCCCGCGCCCGGCCCGCGGCGTCCCGCGCGCGAGCTTCAACCCAGGTTTTTCGGAACTTCCCTTGCGGGACGGGATACTGGCGGCGTCTGGTGTACCTCGCGCGCGGGGAGCTCGATTCCGATTCCCCTCGTGCAGGACACACATCCCTGGGAGGAAACCATGAGCAACGAATCGCGTGATCTCGCCGTCCGTCTCGAGCGTCTCGAACTGCAGAACAAGCGCCTGAAGCGCTGGGGCGCCGGCCTCGCGCTCGGCCTGGGCCTGGTCGGGCTCGCCAGCGCCAAGCTGGTCTGCGACACGGTCACCGGCGAGCGCCTGGTGATCCACGATCCGTCCGGCCGCACGCGCGTCACGGTCGACGCGTACAGCTCGGAGACGCCGGGCCTGACGTTCCACAACCGCGACGGCCGCGCCAGCGCGCGCATGGCCGTCGACGAGAAGTCGGGCGAGTTCGTGGTCAGCGTCTTCGACGCGAAGGGCGCGGTCAAGAACAGCTGGCGCCTGGGCGATGCGCCGAAGACGCAGGAGCCGGCCAAGGACGAGAAGAAGTCCGACGGCCCGCTGACCATGCTGCGCTGATCCGATCGAACAGTGCTTCCGACGCCGCAGGCCGCGCATCCGCGCGGCCTGCGTGCGTTCTGCGCCCTAGGGGGCATCGCGACGAACGGGCGAGCTGCCTAGCGTGGACCGGATCCAGGCCGTGCCTTCTCCCGCGCGGCCCGAAAGGTGGTTCGCATGTCCCTCGTCCGCCAACTCTCCGCGCTCGTCGCGCTCTCGATCGTCTGTACGGGCTGCTGCTCGATCGTGCGCAAGTCGGACTACCCCGTGTCCTTCACGTCGACGCCTCCGGGCGCGGCCTTCACGGTGACCAACCAGGAGGGCGCGATCGTGCACAAGGGCGTCACGCCCGCGACGATCACGCTGCACTCCAGCGCCGGCTACATGGACAAGGCCGACTACACGGTCGACTACGCGCTCGACGGCTACGCGCCGCTCTCGCGTCCGCTCGCGGCCCGCCTGGATCCGTGGTTCTGGGGCAACATCGTCTTCGGCGGCCTGATCGGCATGCTGATCGTCGATCCGCTGACCGGCGCGATGTGGAAGCTCGACGCGGAGTGCAACGCGACGCTCGTCGCCGCGCCGGCCAAGCCCTGAGCGACGGTCTCACCCGCGCCGCGGCGGACGCGCGAGCTCGCGCGGCTCGACCGTCAGCGCGACGAGCTCCGCCCCGCGCAGCACGCGCAGCGCGAGTCGGCGACGGATGGCGTCCGCCCCGAGCGAGCGCTGCAGGTCCGAGACCGAGCGCAGCGTCTGGCCGTCGAGCGTGAGCAGCACGTCGCGCACGCGCACGCCCGCGTGCGAGGCGGGGCTCGCCTCCTCGACGCTGCGCACCGCGAGGGCGCGCGGCTCGGTCAGCCCGTGGCGTTCGCGCGCCTCGCGCGCGAGCAGCACCTCCTCGAGCCCGAGCCCGAGCCAGGCGCGCCGCACGCGGCCGTGCGCGAGGATCTCGTTCTTGACGTAGGCCGCCGTGTTCGAGGGCACGGCGAAGCACAGGCCCTGCGCGCCGGCGACGACCGCGGTGTTGATGCCGACGACGGTGCCGCGACCGTCGCAGAGCGGGCCGCCGGAATTGCCCGGGTTGAGCGGCGCGTCGGTCTGGATCACGCCCTCGATGCGCCGGCCGGGCAGCTGGCTCGCGAGCGTGCGCCCGAGCGCGCTGACGATGCCCAACGTCACCGTGCGCGCGAGCCCCAGCGGCGAACCCATCGCCAGCGCGACGTCGCCGACGCGCAGCCCGTTGGAGTCGCCGAGCTCCGCCGCCGGGAGCGCGCAGCCGCGCGGCAGCCGCAGCAGCGCCAGATCGCTGGCCGGGTCGTCGCCGACGAGGTCGGCCAGCACGCTCTGGCCGTCGCCGAG
>JBGASC010000076.1:0-18123 GCA_044229935.1 Planctomycetota bacterium
CGCGCCGCTGTGCGCGGACGAGCAGCTCGCGCGCGGCGAGCAGGGCGTCGGCTGCGTCGGTGCCGACGAGCAGCGCCGTGTGCGCGCGCTGCAGCGCGCCCCAGTCCGGTTCGGCGCCCTGCGCCGCGAAGGCGCGCGTCAGCGACAGCGCGCGCTCGGGTTCGGCCAGCGCGCGCAGCCGGTTGAAGAGATCCTCGAGCGCGCCGCGCGCGGCCAGCGCCACGCGCGCATCGCCGGCGCGTGCCAGCGCGAGCAGCGCCGCACGCTCGCGCGGATCCTCGCCTCCGTGCGGGAGGTCGGCCAGCGCGCGGCCGGAGGCCGCCACCAGCGGCACGAGCACGCGCGGGTCCTCGCCCGGCGCACCGGCCGCGGCGAGCAGGCGCGCGACGACGAGCGGCGCGAGGTGCGCGCGCTCGAGGATCGTGCGCGCGACCAGCGGTCGCAGCTCGGCGTCGCCGCGGTCGAGCAGCGCGTCGAGGCGCTCCCAGGCCGCGCGCTGCCAGGATTCGGCCAGCGCGGCGACCGCGGCCTCGCGCACCTCGCGCGCCGCGTCTTGCAGCGCCAAGGCCTCGAGCATGTCCAGTCGCGCGGGGAGCCCCTCGGCGCCCAGGTCGGGCCGGCCGAGGAAGTGCGCCAGCTCCGCGCGGCGCGCGGCGGATGGCTGCGCCGGCAGCGCGGCCAGGACGGCCGGGACGTCGGCGCGCTCGCCGCGGCCCTCGAGCACCCGCGCGGGCAGTTCCTGGACGAGCAGCGCGGCGCAGAGCAGGAGCACGTTCACGGCGGCGGCTCCTCCGTGCGCGCGAGGCGCAGTTCGAGCGCGCGACGGGAGAGCCCGAGAGCGCGCGCGGCCGCCGAGACGTTCCCTTGGCTCTCGCGCAGCGCCGCGGCGATCAGCGCGCGCTCGACCTCGTGCAGCCCCGCGCCCTGCGCGAGCAGTCCGCGCACCAGCGGCTGCAGCGCGTCGCCGCGCGCCTCGGCCAGGAACGCGAGCTCCTCGGTCTCGATCGTCTCGCCGCGCGTCGCCCCCAGCACGAGCACGCGCTCGAGCGCGTTCTCGAGCTCGCGCAGGTTCCCCGGCCAGCTCCAGCCGACCAGGCGCTCCAGCGCCGCCGGCGAGAGGCGCCGCACCGGCGTCGAGAGGCGCGCGGCGGCGCGCGCCAGGATCGCTTCGGCGAAGGGCTGCAGGTCCTCGGGCCGCGTGCGCAGCGGCGGGAGCTCGAGCACCACCACGGCCAGGCGGAAGTAGAGGTCGCCGCGGAAGCGTCCCAGGCGCACCTCCTCGCGCAGGTCGCGGCTGGAGGTTGCGATCACGCGCGCGCGCAGCGGCACGCTCGACTCCGCGCCGACGGGCTCGATCTCGCGCTCCTGCAGCACGCGCAGGAGCTTCGCCTGCAGCTCCTCGGCCAGCGCCTCGACGCCATCGAGCACGATCGTGCCCTCGCCCGCGCGCTGGAACCGCCCCTCGCGCGAGCGTTGGGCCCCGGTGAACGCGCCCGCGGCGTGCCCGAACAGCTCCGACTCGAGCAGCGTCGGGGCGAGGGTGGCGAGCTGGGTTTCCACCAGCGGCTCCCCGGCCCGGGCCGAGCGGCGGTGGATCTCGCGGGCCACGGCGGACTTGCCCGAGCCGCTCTCGCCCTGGATCAGCACTGGGACGGAGCTCCCGCTGACCCGCGCGAGCAGGCTCTCGAGCTCCCGGCCGGCCGGGCTGTTCGCGGCGATCCAGTCCATCGGTGCAGTGCGCGTCCTCCGCTCTCGCGCCGGGAGATCACCCCGGCGGCGCTTCGCACCTGCCCGAGGTTGACTCCCCACTCCGTCCTGTTCACAATGGCGGATCTCGGCCGCAAGGTCGAGAGTCCGATCCACCGTCCAGGCAGGGAAGCGGGGAAACCCGCTTCCTTGCGTATATTGACCGCCCTCTGTCCAAGGCGTTCGACGCTTCCCGCGTCGCGCGCGCCCAACCCCACCTCTCCCCACATGAACCTCGACGAACTGATGCGCATGGTGGATGTGCTCCACCGCGAGAAGGACATCCCCAAGGAGGTCATCTTCCGCGCTCTCGAGGACGCGATCGCCGCCGGCGTGCGCAAGCGCCTGGGCGTGGGCGAGGACCTCGTCGTCCACATCGACCGCAAGTCGGGCGAGGTGAAGATGGAGGACGCCGAGGAGGAGTACGAGTTCGACCTGCAGGAGCTCGGCCGCATCGCCGCGCAGGCGGTCAAGCAGGGCCTGATGCAGCGCCTGCGCGAGGCCGAGCGCGACGTGCTCTACGAGGAATACGAGACGCGCGTCGGCCAGCTGGTCAACGGCCTGGTGCAGCGCTTCGAGGGTGACTACCAGGTCGTCAACCTGGGCAAGGTCGAGGCGTACCTGGGCAAGGAAGATCGCGTGCGCGGCGAGACCTTCAACCCCGGCGACAGGATCCGCGCGATCATCGTCGAGGTGCGCAAGGAAGGCTCGAAGGTGCGCATCCTGGTCAGCCGCACGCACCCGGACCTCGTCAAGCGCCTCTTCGAGCTCGAGGTGCCCGAGATCGCCGACGGCATCATCGAGATCAAGCGTGTCGTGCGCGAGCCGGGCTACCGCACCAAGATGGCGGTCGCCTCGAACGACCCCAAGATCGACTCGATCGGCGCCTGCGTCGGCGTGCGCGGTTCGCGCATCAAGGCCGTGATCGACGAGCTGCGCGGCGAGCGCATCGACATCATCAAGTGGAGCGACTCGCTCGAGCAGCTGATCATGAACGGCCTCAAGCCGGCGACGATCCACCTCGAGAACATCTACCCCGACGTCGAGTCGCGCTCGGCCGCCGTCGTCGTCGACGAGGACCAGCAGTCGCTCGCGATCGGCAAGAAGGGCCAGAACGTGCGCCTGGCCAGCCGCCTGTGCGGCTGGGAGATCGAAATCAAGACGCGCGCCGAGTTCGAGGCCGAGGCCCTGGGCATGACGCCGCCGCCGCGTGAGCCCGAGAGCGAAGGACAGAGCGAGGAGGGTGGCCCGAGCGAGGAAGGCGACTCCTCGGAAGAAGGGGCGCCACGCGCCACAGCAGCCAGCTAGCGATTTCCTAGCGCTCGCGCCATCCGCCCCGGACAATCAGCCGACCAAAACACCGCCCGCGCCCGAGACCCCCACACTTGACCCAGAAGAAGCGCATCTACGACCTCGCCAAGGAGTACGGCATGTCCGGCCAGGATCTGGCCAAGCACCTGCGTGACCGCGGGTTCAGCCAGATCAAGGGACACATGACCGCCCTGGACGATTTCGAGGTCCTGCAGATCCAGGGTCTGCTCGAAGCCGAAGGTCACACGCCGCTGCAGCAGCGCGCGGGCGCCGAGACGCAGGACGCTGGTGGCGGCCTGATCCTCAAGAAGAAGAAGAAGAAGCCGCTGCTCGACGGCGGGGACGCGCCCGTCGAGGAAGCCGCGGCTCCCGCGCCCGAGCCCACGCCGCCCGCGGCGATCGCGCCCGCCGCACCCGCGGTCGAGGAGATCGTTCCGCCGCCGGCCAAGCCGCACCCCGCGCGTCCCATCCCGATCGAGAGCGAGCAGCCCAGCGCCCCGATCGAACCCGAGGCGCCCGCGCCTGCGCCCGTCTCCGAGCCCGTGGCCGTCGAGCCCACGCCGGCCGAACCGATCGAGAGCGAGCCCGCTCCGCAGGAGATCGCGGCCCAGGCTGCCCCCGCAGCGGTCGAGCCGGTCACTGCACCCGCAGCCGCGACGGCAGCCGCAGCCCCCGCGCCGAGCGCGGCCCCGGCAGCGCCCGCGGCTCCCGCGGCGGCAGCCGCCGCGCCCGCCGCACCGACCGTCCCGCCCGCCACCCCCGTGCGCAAGGCCGGCGGCAAGGTGGTCGGCTTCATCGACCTCTCGAAGATCAAGAGCCAGCCCGTCCCGCGCAAGCAGGAGTCGCGCCGGCTGCGCTCGAACGACGACGTCACGCTCAACGTGCAGCCCACGCTGGGCGCCGACAAGAAGAAGGCGCTCCTGCGCGGCGATCGCAACGCGCGCGGCTCGATGACCGCGGGCCAGCTGCGCGAGGCGCAGTCCTCGCGCTTCCTGCGGCGCGCCAACACCCGCGGCGGACAGCCGGGCGCCCCGGGCGCTCCCTCGCACGGCGGCCCCGGCGGCCCCGAGCGCCAGCGCCGCGGCGAAGCCGTCTCGCCCTACTCCGGCACCAAGGTCGAGGTCGGCATGCCGATCTCGGTCAAGAAGCTCGCCGACGTGCTCTCGGTCAAGACCGGCGAGGTGATCAAGGTCGCGATGCAGCGCCTGGGGATGTCGCCGCTCAAGGTGACCATCAACGCGCTGCTCGACGAGGACACGGCCGTGCTGCTCTCGCAGGAGTTCGGCGTGGAGCTCGTGATCGCGCAGGAGTCCGGCGCCGAGAAGGAGCTGGTCGCCGACATCAAGAAGAAGCGCGCCGACATCGGGGCCGAGAAGCTCGAGCTGCGCGCGCCGACGGTCGCCTTCCTGGGCCACGTCGACCACGGCAAGACCACGCTGATCGACGCCATCCGCAGCTCGCGCGTCGCCGAGGGCGAGGCCGGCGGCATCACGCAGCACATCGGCGCCTACCAGGTCGAGACCAAGTCGGGCCACAAGCTGACGATCATCGACACGCCCGGCCACGCGGCCTTCACCGCCATGCGCGCACGCGGCGCCAAGGCGGTCGACATCGTCGTGCTCGTCGTCGCCGCCGACGACGGCGTGATGCCCTCGACCGAGGAGGCGCTCGCCCACGCGCGCGCCGCCAAGGTGCCGCTGGTCGTCGCGCTGACCAAGATGGACAAGCCCGAGGCCAACCCGCAGAAGTGCATGGAGCAGCTCGCGCGCCTCGAGGTGACCCCCGAGGAATGGGGCGGCCCGACGGCCTTCATGAAGGTCAGCGCGGTCAAGAAGCAGGGCGTCGAGGAGCTGCTCGACCGCGTCTTCCTCGAGTCGGAAGTGCTCGAGCTGAAGTGCCACCCCGAGGGTCCGGCGCA
Source organism: Planctomycetota bacterium (assembly GCA_044229935.1). Classification (GTDB taxonomy): domain Bacteria; phylum Planctomycetota; class UBA1135; order UBA1135; genus JADJLZ01. Next base: position 4,976 of record JBGASC010000076.1, read on the forward strand.
GGGCGTCGTGCTCGAGGCCGAGATCAGCGAGGGCAAGGGCATCGTGGCGCACCTGCTCGTGCAGGACGGCACGCTGCGCCGCGGCGACGTGATCCTCGCCGGCGAAGGCTACGGCAAGGTGCGCTCGATGCACGACGACCGCAACAAGGTCGTCGCCGAGGCGCCGCCCTCGATGCCGGTCGAAGTCTCGGGCCTGACGGCGCTGCCGGGCGTGGGCGAGACCTTCTACGTGGTCGAGGACCTCGCGCAGGCCAAGGAAGTGGCCGAGGAACGCGCGCGCAAGAACCGCGCCCTCTCGCTCTCCGAGCGCTCGCCGGTCACGGCGGCCTCGCTGCAGAAGGCCGTCGACGACGCCAAGCGCCACGCGATCAACCTGATCGTGCGCGCGGACGTGCAGGGCTCGGTCGAAGTGCTGCGCTCCGCCCTCTCCGAGCTCAAGCACGAGGAGGTCGAGGTCAAGGTGCTGCACGCCGGCGTCGGCTCGGTGACCGAGAGCGACGTGCTGCTGGCCGCGACCACCGGCGCGACCGTGATCGCCTTCCACTGCAGCGTCAACGACAAGGGCCGCATCGCCGCCGAGCGCGAGGGCGTCGAGATCCGCTACTACGAGATCATCTACGAGCTGCTCGACCACGTGCGCGACCTGATGGAGGGCCTGCTCTCGCCCGAGATGGTCGAGGAGATCACCGGCCACGCCGAGGTGCGCGCCGTGTTCAAGTCCTCGAAGATCGGCAACATCGCCGGCTGCGCCGTGCTCGACGGCTCGCTCTTCCGCGACAGCAAGGTGCGCCTCACGCGCGGCGGCAAGCGCCTGCACGAGGGCGCGCTCTCCTCGCTGCGCCGCGAGAAGGACGACGCCAAGGAAGTGCGCGAGGGCTTCGAGTGCGGCCTGACCGTGCGCGACTTCCAGGACTACGAGGTCGGCGACCAGATCGAGGCCTACCGCATCGTCAAGAAGCGCCGCACGCTGGGCGAGAAGACGGGCTGATCCCTCCGGCGGGCGCCGCGCCCGCGTCACGCCCCCACCGATGGCCAACCCGCGCACGATCGCCAAGCTCCAGGCCCGCATCCAGGAGCGCGCCGCCTACTGCCTCCAGTTCGAGATCCGCGACCCGCGCGCCGCCTTCATCACGATCACGCGCGTCGAGCTCTCGGGCGACTTCGGGCACGCCAAGATCTTCTACTCGGTGCTCGGCGGCGAGTCGGACAAGAGCAAGGCCGAGCACATGCTCGAGCACGCGACCGGCTTCATCCAGCGCCAGGTCGCGCGCGTGCTCGAGACGCGCCGCACGCCGATCCTGCACTGGATCTTCGACGGCTCGAGCGAGCAGGCGGCCGAGATGGAGCGCCTGATCCGCGAGGCACGCGCGCGCGACCGCACGATCAACCCGAGCCTGGGCACCGAGAACGAGTTCGCCAAGGTGCGCGAGGACCAGCCCTCGCCCGCCGAGCTCGCCGCGCAGGCGAAGTCGGCAGCCGAGGCGGCCGCCCTCGACGGAGACGACGGAGAGGACGACCTCGACGGCGAGACAGAGGACGGCGAGGTCGACGAGTACGCGCTCGACGACGACGACGCCGTCGCGGACGACGACACGCCGCCGCGCCCCCGCGAGTAGAATCGCGCGCGTGCTGCGCTACCTCTTCGGCGAACTCTTCCGCAAAGGATCGCGTCCCATGCTGCAGGCGGGAACCGTCGCTCCGTCCTTCGAGTTGCAGGACCACCTCGGCCGCACCGTCAAGCTCGCCGACTTCAAGGGCAAGCGCGTCGTGCTGTTCTTCTATCCGAAGGCCGACACGCCGGGCTGCACCAAGCAGGCCTGCGGCTTCCGCGACGCGACGGCGGAGTACCGGAAGAAGGGCGTGCCGACGCTGGGCATCAGCCTCGACTCGGTCGCGGACAACAAGGCCTTCGCGGACAAGTTCAAGCTCGAGTACCCGCTCCTGTGCGACGTCGGCGGCAGCGTGGCGCTCGCGTACAAGGCGATCGAGCACCCCAAGGACAAGTACGCCAAGCGCTACACCTACGTGATCGGCGCCGACGGCAAGATCGAGCAGGCGATCGACACCAAGGACCCGGGCGCGCAGGCGGCGGAGTTGTTGAAGGGCATCTGATCCCCGAGCGGCGCTACAATCCCGCGTCGGGAGGCTGCTCGTGGCCGAAGACGACTCGCAACTTCGTGCGCGCATCACGGCGCTGGGAGACCTGGAACTGGCGCGGATGCTGACGTTGGACGCGGACAACCACCGCGTCCAGGCGCTGCTCGTGGCCAAGGCGGAGGCGCGCGCGCGAAACCTCGATCTGGAACGCCTCGAGGACGAGTTGCGCTCGCTCGCGAAGCCGTCGCGCGAATCCGCACCCGAGGTCCGTGTGACCTCGCTCGCGCAGGTCGCGCCGCTCGATCTGCGAGGTCTGCCCAGCCTCTGGCCCTGGGCTCTCGTCGTGGCCGCGGGCCTCGCGATCGAGGTCTGGATCGAGCTGCGGGGTGAACAGATGGACGCGCGGACCTCGCGCGCGGCGCTGCTCTGCGGTTCCCTGCTCGGGTTCGCATGCTACCTGCGGGCAGTTCACGGCCTGCACGTGCAGTTGCGGAACGCCACGGGCGGGCTCTACCCGATCACTCCCGCCAAGTCCGTGTGGATGCACCTCGTGCCGATCCTGTGCTTCTTCTGGCCCTTCGAGTGGGGCGCGCAGGTCTCGCGCTTCGCCGAAGTGAACGGCCAAGGCAAGGCCATCGACCGCTACGTGCCCGGCGTGCTCTTCCTGGCGGCCTACGCCAGCGGCTACCTCGACTGCGTCCTTCGGCTGCTCCTGCTCTGCGCCACGGTCGCGTACGTCCAGCTTCGCCTGAAGCGCAACATGCGCTACGCACCATGCGAGGCGGGTCAGGGCGCGGAGTGGAGCTCTCGGGCGGAGGTCTGAGCGCGCGCGCTCAGCCCTTCTTCTTCCACGTCACGCCCTTGGGCGTGTCCTCGAGCACGATCCCCTGCCCGAGCAGGTAGTCGCGGATGCGATCCGACTCCTTGAAGTCCTTGCGCTTGCGCGCGTCCTGGCGCGCATCGATCAGCTTCTGGATGTCGTCGCCGACCATCTCCTCCTCGACCTGCATCACGCCGAGGACCTCGTTCGCCTTCGTCACGAACTGCAGCGCCGCGGCGGCCGCGCTCTGGCCGAGGCGCTGCTCGAGCGCGAGCGTGCGCAGCTTGAAGAGCGGCGCGAGCGCGCGCGGCACGTTCAAATCGTCGTCCATCGCGGCCTCGAACTCGGCGCGCGCCTCCCCCACCGACTCGAGGCCGTCGTCGGCGCTGGCGCTGGCGCCCTCGCCGCGCGCGGCCTTGCGCAGGCGCACGACGAGGTCGTCGAGGTTCTCGAGCGCGGCGGCGGACTCCTTGAGGATGTCCCAGGTGAAGTTGAGCGGCGCGCGGTAGTGGCCGCGGATCAGGCAGAAGCGCAGCTGGCGCGGCTGGAAGCCGCGCGCGCGGATGTCGTCGAGGCTCCAGACGTTGCCGAGCGACTTCGACATCTTGCCGCCGTCGACCTGCAGGAACTTGGCGTGCATCCAGTAGCTCGCGAAGGGCCGGCCGGTGAAGGCCTCGGTCTGCGCGATCTCGCACTCGTGGTGCGGGAAGATGTTGTCCTCGCCGCCGGTGTGGATGTCGAGCTGGTCGCCCAGGTGCTTGCGCGACATCGCGGAGCACTCGATGTGCCAGCCCGGGAAGCCGTCGGGGCCGAAGCGGCTCGGCCACTTCATCAGGTGCTTGGGATCGCTCTTCCACAGCGCGAAGTCGGCCGGATGGCGCTTCTCCTCGCGCACCTCGATGCGGTTGCCCGCGTCGAGCTCCTCGACCTTGTTGCCCGAGAGCCGGCCGTAGCGCGGGAACTTCGCGACCTCGAAGTAGACGTCGCCGCCGGTCTGGTAGGCGTAGCCCTTCGCGATCAGGCCCTCGATGATCTCGAGCATCTCGGGGATGTGCTCGCTCGCGCGCGGGTTCTGCCGCGCCTTGCGGAAGCCGAGCGCGGCGAGGTCCTGGAAGAAGAGCTCGGTCCAGGCGCGGCTGATCGCCCAGGGGTCCCTGTTCTCCTTGCGCGCCTGGGCCTCGATCTTGTCCTCGCCCGCGTCGGCGTCGGCGAGGATGTGGCCGACATCGGTGATGTTCATCACCTGCTCGACGCGGAAGCCGCGGTACTCCAGCCAGCGCCGCAGCGTGTCGGCGAAGAGGAAGGAGCGCAGGTTGCCGATGTGCGCGCGGCCGTAGACGGTCGGGCCGCAGTTGTACATGCGCACCACCCCGGGCTCGAGCGTGCGGAACTCTTCCTTCTGACGGGTGAGCGTGTTGTAGACCTGGAGAGCCATGATCGCGGCGCGTCGCGTGGGACAGGGAATCGTATGCTGGGGCGCAGAGGTTAACGCCCCGCGCGCGCCAACTCCCGGAGGATCCGATGCCAACCCGACCCGTGCTCGCCCCGCTGCTCGCCCTCCTGGCCGTTGCGCAACAGCCCGCGGCGAAACCCGCGCCCGAGCTCTATCCGCCCGAACGGCCGGCGACGCACGTCCTGTTCTTCCTGCTCGACGGCAAGCTCGAGGCCGAGCCGCTGCGCAAGGCGCTCTCCGAGCTCTCGACGAAGGATGCGAGCTGCGCCCTGGTCTGCGGTCCGCGCCAGACGCCGGCCCGGCCGGGCGCGCAGTTCGTTGCCGTCGAGGCGCCCGCGAGCGTGGGCACCAAGGAGCTCCTGCCCGCGCTGCGCAAGGGCTGCGAAGGCGTCAGCGCGCTGGCGGTGACGTGCTTCGAGGGCGGCTCGAGCACGCTCGGCGCGAACGCCGAGGGCCAGGGCTTCCTGGGCATGGGCGCGCGCGACTTCGTGCTCGGCATGAGCGGCGAGGTGCGCTGGTACGACGCGCAAGGAGGCTGGCGGCAGTTCTACTCCCTCGCCGGCAAGCTCGGCGCGAAGGAGATCGCCGACCGCTACGCGAAGCTCTTCGGCCCCTTCGGCAGCGGCGACCCGGGGCACGTGGCCGAGGAGCGCCTCCACTGGACGCTGGCCGAGCCGCTCGACGCCAAGGCCGCCGCGCGCGCGGAGAAGGCGATCGCGCGGCTCGCGGGCGTGACGCGCTGCCGGCTCGACCCGAGCGCGCGCACGCTGGCGCTCGAGTTGCGCCTGGAGAACCTCAAGAGCTCCGGGCCGCGGCTGTCCTTCCCCGGCGCCGATCCCGCGCGCGAGGGCGCGGCGCCGGCGGCCGGCGCGCGCGAGAACGCCCCGGTGCGTGCGCGTTTCGACACGCTGGCCGTGTTCGAGATCCTGGACAAGGAGAAGCTCGCGCTCGCGCCGGGAGCGGCCGCGCCGGGCGGGAAGTAGGCGCGCGTTCCTGGCAGAATGAGGGGCTCAGTGGAGCGCCCGTGACCCCTCCCGCACAGCCTCGATTCCGCCTCGACCGCGAGCTCGGCACCGGCACGTCCGGCCGCGTCTGGCACGGCGTGCTCGGCGAGGCCTGGGGCGTGCACCCGGCCGGCACGGAGCTGGCGGTCAAGTACCTGCACCAGCGCCTGGAGAACGATCCGACCGCGCTCGAGGCCTTCGAGACCGAGGCGCGCGCCGGCCTCGCGGCGCAGCATCCCGGGCTGGTCGAGGTGCTCGCGCGCGGCCGCGACGCGAAGGGCCACTTCCTCGTGATGCGCTTCGTCGCGGGCCGCTCGCTGCGCGAGGTGCTGCGCGAGAGCGGCGCGGTGCCCGAGCCGCTGGTGCGCTCGCTCGGCGCGCAGATCGCCGGCGCGCTCGCCGCGCTGCACGCGGCCGGCTTCCTGCACGGCGACCTCAAGCCCGAGAACATCCGCATGGACGCGGAGGGCAACGCGGTGCTGCTCGACCTCGGCTTCGCGCGCGCGCTGGAGCCGGGCGGCCGCGCGCGCGAGCGGGGGCTCGCACCGGGGCCGGGCAGCCTGCCCTACCTCGCCCCCGAGCAGGCACGCGGCGAGGCGGCCAGCCCCGAGAGCGACGTGTTCGCGCTGGGTGTCGTGCTGTACGAGATCGCGACGGGTCTGCACCCCTTCGCGCTCGCCGCGCGCAGCGACAACCGCCCCGCGCCGCATCCCCTGCTCGAGGGCAGCGGCTCGAGCGGAGCCGTCGCGCGCGCCGCGCTCGAGCGACCCGACGCCGACCGCCTCCTGGCCGCGATCGCCACCGCGCGCTTCGTGCCGCCCTCGCGGCGCGTGCCGCAGATCTCGCCCTTCCTCGACCGCCTGCTCGAGCTGGCGCTCGCGCGCGATCCCGAGCGGCGCCCCTCGAGCGCGGAGCTCGCGCGGCGCCTGCAGGAGCAGGAGACCGGCGAGTGGTGGCGCTCGGAAGTGCACTTCGAGGCGGGCGAGCGCCGCGGCGGCTCGGGCGAGAGCGACGCGCGCCACCTGACGCCGCTGGTCGGCCGCGAGGAGGAGATGCGCACGCTCTTCGCCGCGTACGACTGCGGCGTGCGCGGGCGATCGCTCGACGAGCTCGGCAGCGCCCCGACGGTCAGGCCCGCGACGCCGCGCGCCTTCCTCGGCGCGTGCGCCTGGATCCAGGCCGAGGCGGGGCTGGGGAAATCGCGCCTGGTCAACGAGTTCGCCTCGCGCGCGCGCACGAGCGACGATCCGCCGCTGTACCTCTACAGCCGCTGCCGCGAGCTCGACGAGGAGCGCCCCTGCCAGCCGGTGCTGCGCCTGCTCGAGAAGTACCTGCGCCTGCCGGCCGGAACGGCGCCGCGCGAGCGCGAGCGCGCGCTGCTCGGCCGGCTCGTGCCGCCGCGCGTGGCGGAGACGCTCGCCAACGCGCTCGATCCGGCGCACGAGGGAACGGGCCCGATCTCGATCCCCGTGGCGCTGGCGGTCTGGCTGGTCGCGGTCGGACGCGAGCTGCCGCTGGTGGTGTTCCTCGACGACGTGCACTGGGCCGGCGAGGACACGCTCGAGGTGCTGGCCCTGGTCGCGGAGAAGCTCGCGGGCACGCGCCTGTTGCTGATCCTGGCCCAGCGCAGCGGCGCGGCGCCGCGCGCCAGCGAGTCGCTCGCGCGCCTGGCGACGCGCATCGCGGCCGAGGTTCCGCTGTGGCGCCTGGAGCTCGCTCCGCTCGACGAGCGCGCGGTGGCCGAGCTGGTCGAGCGCCTCTTCCACCACACCTCGCCCAAGCTGCACCTCGCGCGCGTGCTCTGGCAGCGCAGCCGCGGCAACGCCGCGCACCTGGGCGAGATCCTGCGCGGCCTGCTGGCGCGCGGCGAGGCGCGGCCGCACCCCGAAGGCGGCGGGCTGGTCCTGGCGATCCCGCCCGACGAGCTGCCGCTGCCGCCCTCGCTCTCGAAGGCGATCCAGGAGTCCTACCGCCGGCTCTCGCTCTCGGAGCGCACGTGGCTGCGACGCCTGGCCGTCGCGGGCGGGCGCATCGAGACGGGCTTCCTGCAGCGCGCCTTCCTGCCCAAGCACCGCGCGGAGGTCGACGAGGTGCTGGCGAAGCTGACGCGCGCCGGCTGGCTGGTTCCGGCGGGCGGCCGCTACCGCTTCGCGCGCCCGGCCCTGCGCGAGGCGGTCTACCGCGGGCTGACGCGCGAGCAGCGCGTCAAGCTGCACGGCGCCGCGGCCGATGCGCTGCGCCCGGCGGAGGGCGAGCTGCCCGGCTTCGAGGACGCCTTCCAGCGCGCGTTCCACCTGCGCGCCGCGGGTCGCCACGCGGAACTGCTGGAGAGCCTGCACGGGCTGCTGCCGCGCCTGCTGCGGGCGGGTCAGCCGCAGCGCATCCACTCGCTGGCGACCTGGGGGCTGGAGGCTTTGGCCGAGCTGCCGCACACGCGCGAGACCGACCGGCAGCGCATCGAGCTGCTCGAGGCCGCGGTCGACGCCGCCGACCGCCTGGGCTTCCGCGAGGGACAACGCGATCTGCTCGACCAGCTGGCCGACCTCGAGTTCGATCCCGATCTCGACCCGGAGTCCGTCGGCCGCGTCTACCTGCTGCACGGCCGCTACGCGGTCAGCACGGGCCAGTACGGGCTGGCGCGCGGGATGCTGCGCAACGCGGTGCAGCTCTTCGAGAAGAGCCGCAGCGCGCAGGAACAGAGCGAGGCCCTGCGGCGCCTGGCGCTGGTGCAGGCGCACGTCGGCGAGCTGGCCGAGGCGCGCGAGCTCGCGCTCGCGGCACTCGACGGCGCTCAGGTCGACGCCCAGCGCGCGCTGGCGCACAACGCGCTGGGCGTGATCGACGTGCTCGAGGACAAGCTCGAGAGCGCGCTCGAGCACGCGGAACAGGCGCTCGTGCTGCTGCGCAAGGACCGCGGGTACCACATGCCCGGCGCGCACGCGGCGGCCTACCTGTTGCGCGCGCGCGTGCACCGCATCTCGGGTTCGCCGGCGCGCGCGCTGGCCTCCGCCGCCGTTCGCCTGGCCGAGGTCGCCGGCGAGCGCCGCCTGCTGGCCGAGGCGATCGCGCGCCTGGGCGGCCTGCTGCTCGACGTCGACCGGCCCGCGGAAGCCGAGTCGCGCCTGCGCGAGGCGCTGCGGCTCTCGGAGGAGATCGAGGACCGGCGCGGGCAGGTTCTGGCGCGCATGTTCCTCGGCATCCTGCTCTGGGAGCAGGCCGACCCCGAGGCGCTGCGTACGCTCGAGGGCGTGTCGGAGCTCGCCACCGCGATCGGGCTGAACCGCATCGCGGCGGTCAGCCATGCGCTGCAGGCCCGCGTGCACCGCGAGGCCGGCGCCCTGCCGCGCGCCGCAGCGCTGACCGACGATGCGATGACCATGCTCGAGCGCTTCGGCGCCGAGTTGCACGACCGCATCGTGATCACCGGGACGCGCGCCCTGGTCCTGTCCACGCTCGGCCGCGCCGACGAGGCCGCTCGACTGACGGAGCGGCTGCGCGCGCGCATCCGCGACGAGACCTCGCGCATGCGCTCCCCGCTCTTCAAGCTGCGCCATGCGCGCGCCGCCGAACGCCTGCTGGAGGCCGTCCTCTCGCCCGAGGGCCCGATCTACCCGCGCGCCCACCTGAGCCCCGCCGAGCGGGCCGAGTGAGCCCGACTACGAACTTCGACACCGCCGGACTACGCGATCTAATTGAGACTGGATCTCAATTTCTACTGGACCGCGAACCGAAGAGAACGCATCCTCGGAAGGCATGACGCTCCTCCTCCAGCACCCGGACGCACTGCCCGCGCAGCCCGCCCCTGCCGCGGACGTGCTGCAGCACTTCCACTTCGGCGGCTACGGCGAGATCCACTTCGACCAGGAGTCGGGTCCGGGGGGCGAGAAGATCGACCTCTCGCGCTTCGTGCTCTACCTGGGCTACGACTTCGCCGACTGGATCCAGCTGCACTCCGAGACCGAGATCGAGCACGGCTTCGTCGAGGGTGATCGCGGCGAGGTCTCGGTCGAGCAGCTGCACGTCGACCTGCTCTTCACGCCGGGCTTCAACCTGCGCGTCGGCCGCTACCTCGAGCCGCTCGGCATCGTCAACCAGCGCCACGAGCCGCCGACCTTCCTGGGCGTCGAGCGCCCGGACGTCGAGACCTTCCTCGTGCCCAGCACCTGGTCGGGCGACGGTCTGGGCTGCTTCGGCGAGCTCGGTGCGGACTGGAAGTACCAGCTCTACCTCGGCTCCAGCCTCTCGGGCAGCGGCCTCGATCCCGTCGAGGGCCTGCACGAGAGTCGGCAGGAAGGCCAGCCCGGCCTGGACCAGCCCGCGCTCTCGGGCCGCGTCGACTGGACGCCCGTCAGCGATCTGCGCACCGGGTTGGGCTTCTTCCACGGCGGACTCGACAACGGCGAGGAGGGCGTCAACCCGGGCAACGACGCCAGCGCGACCGTGCTGTGTGCCGATGCGCAGTGGAGCCTCGGACGCTTCGACCTGCGCGGACTGTTCGCCTGTGACTGGATCAGCGGCGCCGACACGCTCGCGCCGGGGATCGCGAGCCGCATGCAGGGCTGGTACGTCGAGAGCGCCTGGCACTTCCTGCCCGACGGCTGCAAGCAGGGCCGCCTGGCGGACGCGGACGCGCTGCTCTTCGCGCGCTACGAGTCGCTGGACACGCAGCGCGAGCTCCCCGGCGGAGCCGCGGCGGATCCGCGTGGCGAGCGCGAGGTGCTCACGCTCGGCGTGTCGTTCCTGCCGGTGTCGAACCTCGTGTTCAAGGCCGACTACCAGATCCGCGACGACCGCAGCGCCGAGGGCCTGCCCGAGCGCATCAACCTCGGCCTGGGCTGGCAATTCTAGGAGCGGTCGATGCTGCGTCTTGCCGTTCTCGCGCTGATCGTCGTCGCCGGCCTCCCGAGCGCGCGCGCGGAGGTCTACCTCTCGCGCGAGGAGGCGTTGCACCTGGCCTGCCCCGCAGCCGAGGCCCGCGCGGAGCACCTGACGCGCTTCGACGAGAGCGAGCTGCGCGAGATGCGCGAGCACTGCGGCTCCAGCGAGATCCCGGCGACCCTGACCTGGTGGCGCTTCACGCGCGGGAGCGAATGCCTGGGCTACGCCTGCATCGACGACGTGCCGGGCAAGGCCCAGCCGATCACGTTCCTGCTCTCGACCGACGCGGACCTGCGCGTGCGCGCGGTCGAGATCCTGGCCTACCGCGAGACCCACGGCGGCGAGATCCGCCGCGCCGACTGGCGCGCACAGTTCGTCGGCAAGGATCCGCAGTCGCCGCTGCGCGTGGGGCGCGACGTGCGCAACATCGCGGGCGCGACGATCTCGTGCCGCAGCTTGACCAACGGCGTGCGCGTGCGCCTGGAGGCCCTGCGCCGCGCGGTCGCGCGCGAGGCGGCCCAGCGGCCCGCGGGTGCGCCGGCGGCGCCGGCACTTCCGCTCGCCCCCGCGCTCGGTGAACTCGCTCCGGGCGGGGCCGCGCTGCGACGCTGCCAGCTGCTGATGGGCACCACGCTCACGATCACGCTCGACGCCGAGGCGGACGAGCGCGCCGAGGCGGCACTCGCGGCCGCCTTCGCCGAGGTCAAGCGCCTGGAGGGCCTGCTCTCCGACTGGGATGCCGACAGCGAGCTCAGCGCGTTGAACCGTTCCGCCGGTGGAGCCGCGCAAGCGCTCGGCCCGGAGCTCGAGGAGGTCCTGGCGCAGGCCTGCAGCGTCTCGCGCGAGAGCGACGGGGCCTTCGACGTCAGCGTGGGCCCGCTGGTGGCGCTGTGGCGCAGCGTCCGCAGCCGCTCGGTGCTGCCGACACCAGCCGAGGAGCAGCGCGCGGCGGCCCTCGTGGGTTGGCGCGGGCTCGAGCTGGACCGGGGCGCGCACCAGGCGCGTCTGGTGCGCGCAGGCATGGCGCTGGACCTGGGCGGCATCGGCAAGGGCTTCGCGCTCGAGCGTGCCGCCGCGATGCTGCGCCAGCGCGGCCAGACGCGCGCCCTGCTCGACTTCGGCGGACAGTTCCTGGCGCTCGAGGCGCCGCGCGGCGCGCGCGGCTGGCCGGTCCTGCTGCGCGATCCGCGCGGCCCGGAACGCGCCGCGCTGGCGGAGTTCGCCCTTGCCGACGCCTCGCTCTCGACCACCTCCGACGACCAGCAGGGCGTCGTGATCGAGGGCCGCTCCTGCTCGCATGTCTGCGATCCCCGGCGCGGAACGCTCGTCCAGGGCCGGCTCGCGGCGAGCGTGCTGTGCCGCTCGGCGACGCTGGCGGATGCCTGGTCGACCGCGCTGTACGTGCTCGGAGCCGAGGGGCTCCCGCGAGCGGAGGAGCACGGGCTGGCCGCGCTCGTGCTCGAGGGCGACGGTTCGCTGCACACGAACGCGAGCCTGCAGGCCGCGATGGAGGGCCAGCGGCCGTGAGGGAGTTCCTGCAGCCGGCCAACCGCGGGCTCTCCGTCCTGCAGCCGGCGACGCGCTTCTCGCTCGCGCTACTGCTCGGCTTCGCGCTCGCGAGCTACGTCGTGATGCTGCTGCTCGGGCTCTCGCGCTCGGGCCTGACGCCCGAGTCGATCCACACCTACTATGCCGGCGCACACCCCGACGAAGGCAAGCCCGCGGGCGAGCTGCTCGAGCTGACGCACTTCCACCTCTTCAGCATGCCGATGCTGCTGTTCGTGCTCGGGCACGTGTTCCTGATGTGCCGCTGGCCCGGCATGCGCCAGCGGCGCTGGGTGGTGCTGGCGGGCTTCGTCGGCGCGGCCTGCGATCTCGCGGCGCCCTGGCTGGTGATCCACGGCGGCCTCGCGTGTGCCTGGGTCAAGATCGCAGGACGCCTGCTGCTGGCGCCGTCGCTGCTGACGATGACGCTCGTGCCGTTGTGGGAGATCGCGCGCGCGCCGCGCGTGCGCGACTAGCGCCGGAAGAGGCGCTCGAGGCCCCAACCCAGCTGATGCCAGCCGAGCGAGCGCCGGTGCGCGCTCCAGACCCCTCGCGCGAGCGCGCGGCGAGCCCGCGGATCGGGCTCGTAGCCGGCGAGGAAGGCGAGGTAGTCGCGCGCCCCGAGCGCGCGCGCGCCGCGCGCCTCGCGTCGCAGCACGAAACGCAGCAGGCGCCGCAGGTTGCGCTCGCGAAGCTCCGGCCCGAGCCGTTCGACGAGGAACGATCGGTCGAGATCGAGCACGAGGAACCGCGGGACGTCGCCGCGCAGGTCGACCAGCAGGTTCTTGGGCGTCAGGTCGACGTGGACGAGCCCTGCGTCGTGCATGCGGCGCACGAACGCGCCCGCACCGCGCAGCACGAGGTCGAATCGCGCAGGCCTGGGGACGCCGCTGCGCAGCTCGACGAGCAGGCTCTCGAGGTCGCGTGCACCCTCGACGCGCAGGCTGAGCAGGTCCAGTTGCCATCCGCCGCCCGGCACCGCGCGCGCACGGGCGCCGACGACGAGCGGGGTCGCGATCCCGCGTTCGGCGAGCGCTGCGGCGAGCACGAGCTCGTGGAACGGCCGCGCGGGATCGCGGAAGCGCGAGCCGGTCACGCTGCGCAGGAGCCCGCCGTGCGTGAAGCGCCGCAGCAGCAGCGTCCCGCGCGGCGTCGCGAGCTCCTCCAGCGGCCGGCGACCCGCGAGCGTGCTCGCGCGCGTCGACGGTTCTGTCCTGAGGGAGTAGCTCGCGCCCTCGAGCAGGGCGCTCCACTCACCGTGTCGGGCGCACGCGCCGTGCGACGAGCTCGTGAGCTCGTACGTGGCCGGCAGCGGCGGCAGGCCCGGGAGCGCCGACATGCGTCCACGCTC
>JBGASC010000077.1:0-17118 GCA_044229935.1 Planctomycetota bacterium
GCGAGCGCGTTCGCGCTCACGCCGCCGGCCTGCAGGAAGCGCCCACCCGCGTAGAGTGCGGGACCGCTGCCGTCGTCGAAGACGCACAGCGCGTTCACCATGTCGGCGCTGATCCCGATGCCGATGCCGCTGCCCAGCGCGGACCAGCTCGTGCCGTCCCAGCGCGCGATGTTGTTGACGGGCACGCCGCTCGCGATGCCGAAGGTCCCGGCCGCGTAGAGTGCCGGGCCGTTGCCGTCGTCGAAGACGCAGAGCGCGCGCACCATGCTGCCCTGCACGCCCAGACCGCCCGCGAGCGGACCCCAGGCCAGACCATCCCAGCGTGCGATGTTCATCACCGGCACGCCGTTCGAGCTCGAGCAGGTACCCGCGGCGAACAAGGCCGGTCCGGATCCGTCGTCGAAGCTCTGCAGCGCGAAGATGGCGGAGAAGGCTCCGAGCAGACCGCCGCCGACGGCGCTCCAGCTCGTCCCGTCCCAGCGCGCGACGTGGTCCGCGGCGAGACCTCCAGCGACCGTGAAGTATCCGCCCGCGAAGAGCCTCGGTCCGCTGCCCTCGTCGAACGTCGTGAGCGCGATGCACGCGAGATCGAGTCCCGTGCCGAGCGCACTCCAGTTGCTGCCGTTCCAGCGCGCGACGCGATTCATCGGCTGGCCGCCGACCGCGAAGAAGGAGCCGCCCGCGAACAGCGACGGCCCCGAACCGTCGTCGTGCGTCGTGAGGGCCTGCACGATGGAGTTCATGCCGTTCGCGGGCTGCGGCGCCCCGACCGTGGACCAGCCGCTCGCGCTCCAGGCGCTGAACTTCGGCGTGGTGAGCGTGGCTGTGCCGAGATAGTGGCCGCCGACGTAGAGCTTCGCTCCGCTGCCGTCGTCGTGCACCTGCAGGCAGTCGACGGCGTCGGAGATCACCCCGCCGCCGACGCCCGACCAGCTCGCACCGTCCCAGCGGTAGAAGCCGAACTCGGGCTGTCCCGACGCGAAGCAGAAGCCGCCGGCATACAAGCGCATGCCGCTGCCATCATCGAAATGGCTGAGCGCGCGCACCTCGCCGACGAGGCCCGCGCCGAGCGTCGACCACTGGGCGCCGTTCCAGCACGCGACACGGCCCGCGGACAGTCCGCCGGCCAGCGTGAACGAGCCTGCGACGTAGAGCTTCTCGCCCGTGCCGTCGTCGTACACGTCCAGCGCGAGCGCGTCTCCGGCCGACGCCGTGCCGATGCCGGCGCCCAGCGCGGACCAGCTCGCGCCGTCCCAGCGCGCGATGTTGTTGGCGGCTGCACCGCCTGCGGTGGTGAAGCGGCCGCCGGCGAAGAGCTTGCGCCCCGCGCCATCGTCGTAGCTCGCCAGCGCATCGACGACGGGGTTCGCGACCCCGCCCAGGCCCGTGCCCAGCGCGGACCAGGTGCTGCCGTTCCAGCTCGCGATCCGCTGCGCGGGGAGCCCGCCGGCCGTCGTCAGCGTCCCGCCGACGTACAGCTTCGCCCCGCTGCCGTCGTCGTGCACGGCGAGCGCGCGCACCTCGCCGTCGACTCCGCCGCCCGGCACGGACCAGCTCGTCCCGTTCCAGCGCGCAAGCGTCGCGAGCGACGAACTGTCGTGCCCGGTGTAGAACGGGCCACCCGCGTAGAGTGCCGGTCCGCTGCCGTCGTCGTACACCGCCAGCGCGCGCACGGCGCGGAAGCTGGTCGCGGGTGCGCCGTCGAGGGCCCAGGCCTCGCCCACGGAGGACCAGGCGTGTCCGTCCCAGCACGCGATGCCGCGGCAGAGGCGGTTCCCGATGCGACCGAAGTCGCCGCCGATGTAGAGCTTCGGACCCGAGCCGTCGTCGAACACAGCCGCGGCGCGAACCACGCCGTCGGGCGCAGAGGCGTAGGCGGTGTACGCGAAGCCCGGATCCCAACCCGTGCTGCACGGCGCAGCGGATTGGAGAGCGAAGGCGTGCAGGGGCGCGAGGAGCAGGGCGGTCGCGAGGCAGAGATGGCGCAGGGGCATGGGGTCTCTCGGTGGGGCGAGGGGATCGAGGACGCACCATCTTCCTCGACCCGTGCCCGCTGTTGCGCGCAAGTGCGCGCTTCTCGCAGCCTCCAGTCGACCTCGGCGTCGAGTGGAGGGGCGAGGCGAGACCGGACCTCGTCTACCAGCGGATCGCGACGCCGTTGGAGACGTTGAAGGTGGAGCCCAGCGGCGCGGGGCAGAAGCCCGCGTTGGCGTCGCGGTAGTAGGCCTGGTAGCGGCGCAGCTCGCCGGGCAGGATCACGTCGCCCAGCGCGGCGGAGCGCGCGCGGATCGGCGCGTCGCCGGCTTGCGGCGCGCTCGCGGCTCCGCCCGTCGCGTTCTTCGCGTACAAGCGCTTCAAGGCGCCGCCGACGCAGCGCAGTCCGTCGCCGAACGCGGCGGGCGCGATCTGCACGTCGCCCTGCAGGAAGATCGTCAGCGCGCTGGGGAGCTCGCCGCTGGCCGCGAGAACGACGCTGTCGTCGGCGACCAGGCCGGAGGCCGCGAGCAGGGAACCGCCGGTCGCGGCGGAGTTCTCGCAGCCGTGTCCCGCCAGGCCCGTGTTCGCGCACGGACACGGCGCGAGCGACGCGTCGCCCGCGCAGAAGCTCGGGTACGTCTCGGCGCAGGTGTTCCAGCGCGCGAAGTCGTTCGAGATGTACCCGCCGGCCGAGAAGAAGCTCCCGCCGACGTACAGATCCGCGCCGCCGCCGCTGCCGTCGTCGAAGAACTCCTGGCAGAGCACGGTCGGGCTGTCGTCACCCAGCCCGTCGCCCAGGCTCGTCCAGCTCGAGCCGTTCCAGCGCGCGAGGCAGCTCGCCACGGTCGTGCCCGCCGCGGAGAAGCGGCCGCCGACGCTGAGCGCCGGGCCGCTGCCGTCGTCGACCACGCGCAACGAGAAGACCACGGGCTGTGCGTTCTGCGGGGCCGGCGAGAGCGCGCCGGGCACGGCCGACCAGCTCGTGCCGTTCCAGCGTGCGAGCGCGTTCGCGCTCACGCCGTCGGCCTGGAGGAACGCGCCGCCGGCGTACAGCGCGGGTCCGCTGCCGTCGTCGAAGACGCACAGCGCCGCGACGAAGTCCGCGGTCCCTCCCGTCCCGACGCCGCCGCCCACCGCCGACCAGCTCGTGCCGTTCCAGCGGGCGATGTTGTGGACGGGCACGCCGTCGGCGACCGCGAGGTTGCCGCCGGCGTACAACGCCGGTCCGCTGCCGTCGTCGAAGACGCACAGCGCGCGCACCTGGTTGGCCGGAGCGCCGACGCCGCCCGCGAGTGCGCTCCAGGCGCTCCCGTTCCAGCGCGCGATGTTCAGCATCGGGTTGCCCGCCGAGGCGGAGCACGTGCCCGCCGCATACAGCGCCGGCCCTGAGCCGTCGTCGAACACCTGCATCGCGCAGATGCGGGCGAAGGCGCCGCCCAATCCGCCGGCGACGGGGCTCCAGCTCGAGCCGTTCCAGCGCGCGACGTGGTTCAGCGAGACCGCGCCCGTGTTCGTGAACGCGCCGCCGGCATAGAGCGCGGATCCGCTGCCGTCGTCGAACGAGGCCAGCACCTCGACCGTGCCGCCCTGGAGGCCGGCGCCCAGCGCCGACCAGCCGACTCCGTTCCAGCGCGCGACCTCGATCGCGTCCGTGCCGCCCGCTCCCCCGAAGTACCCGCCCGCGAACAGCGCCGGTCCGCTGCCGTCGTCGTGCGCGGCGAGCGCCGCCACCAGACCGTTCGGGCCCTGCTGCGCGTGCAGCGTGCCCATGCTGCTCCAGCCGCCCGCGCCCCAGGCTGCGATGTTCGGCGTGCTCAGCGTTCCGGTCCCGAGGAAGCCTCCGCCGACCAGGAGTCGCGCGCCGCCGCCGTCGTCGAAGAGCTGCAGGCACTCGACCGCTGCGACCGTCACCCCGCCGCCGACGCCCGACCAGACCGCTCCGTCCCAGCGGTAGAAGCCGAACTCGGGCTGTCCCGACACGAAGCAGAAGCCGCCGGCGTACAAGCGCATCCCGCCGCCGTCGTCGAAGTGCGCCAGTGCGCGCACATCGCCGACGAAGCCGGTGCCGAGCGTCGACCAGCTCGCGCCGTCCCAGCGCGCGATGTTGGACACGGCCTGGCCGCCGGCCTGCACGAAGGAGCCGCCCACGCACAGCTTCCCGCCGCTGCCGTCGTCGTAGACGTGCAGCGCGAGCACGCCGCCGTTCGTCGGCGCGACGACGCCCGTGCCCAGCGCGGACCAGCTCGATCCGTCCCAGCGCGCGATGTTGTTCGCGGCGACGCCGCCCGCGGAGCTGAACTTCCCGCCGACGAAGAGCTTGCGTCCGGCGCCGTCGTCGTAGCTCGCGAGCGACTCGACGAACGTGCCGGCGACGCCTCCGGAGCCGCTGCCGACGGGCGACCAGCTGGTGCCGTTCCAGCTCGCAAGATGCGAGGCGGGCAGACCGCCCGCCGTGTTGAACGTCCCGCCGGCGAAGAGCTTCTGTCCGCTGCCGTCGTCGTGCACGAGCAGCGCGCGCACCTCGGCGGAGATGCCCGCGCCGGGCACGGACCAGCTCGTCCCGTTCCAGCGCGCGATGTGCACCGCCGGGTTGGTCGCGTGTCCGGTCGTGAACGTGCCGCCGGCGTACAACGCGGGCCCGCTGCCGTCGTCGTACACCGCCAGGGCACGCACCGAGCGTCCGATGCCCGCACCGGAACCGTCGGGCGACCACATGTCGCCGAGCGCCGACCACTCGTGCCCGTCCCAGCACGCGAGGCTGCGGCACAGCCGGTTGCCGATGCGCCCGAAGTCGCCGCCGACGTAGAGCTTGGGGCCGGAGCCGTCGTCGAAGACGGCGGAGGAGTAGACCGGACCGTCCGGTGCGATGCCGTAGGGGTAGGCGGCGAAGTTCGGGTCCCAGCCCGTGCTGCACGGCGTGGACTGCGCGGCCAGCGCGGGAACGCAGGTGAACAACAGGGCGGCGAACACGCGCACGTGGGAGACCGGCATGGGGGAGCCTCTCGAAGGGGACGGGAGGGAGCGGGGTCGCTCCTTGCGCGGGATGAGCACGCCGTTGCGGGCGTTGTCGGGAATCCGATCCCGGGGCCCTCACCAGCTTACGACCACGCCGTTGCTCGCGTTCCACGTGCTCCCCTGCGGCGGCGGGCACCAGGCGGCGCTCGCGTCGCGGTAGTGCACGAAGTAGGCGCGCAGCACGCCGGGCGCGAGCACGTCGCCCTTGGCCGCCGAACGCTGCGTGATCGACGGGTCGCCGACGCCGGGGAAGACCGTGTTGCCGATGTTGGCCGGGTGCACGAAGAGCCGCCGCAGCGTGCCGCCGGCGCAGCGCAGTCCGTCGCCGAACACGCTCGGCGCGATCGGCTGCGTGCCCTGGATCAGCACGCTGGGGCTGGTCGGGAACATGCTGCTGCACGCGAGCGAGAGCGTGTCGGGCTCCGTGCCGCCCGAGGGGACGAGCAGCGCGCCCTCGGGGTTGGTCGAGCTCGCGCAGCCGTGTCCGTTGGCGCCGGCGTTCGCGCACGGACACGCACCGAGCGTCCCGTCGCCGAAGCAGGTCGCGACGTAGCTCGGGCAGTGCTCGCGCAGCGCGAGGTGCGGCGCGCTCGCGCCGCCGGCGAGCAGGAACTCGCCGCCCGCGACCAGGCGCGCGCCGACCGGGCCGGCCACGCTCGCGAGCGCGCGCACGCGGCCGTCGGTGCCGCTGCCCGCGGCCGACCAGCTCCCGCTGCTCCACAGCGCGACACGGCTCGCTGCGCCCGCGCCGGCCTGCGTGAAGCCGCCGCCGACGGCGAGCACGTTCGTCTCCAGGCTGCACAGCGCGCGCACGCCGTTCTCCGGGTACGTCCCGCCGTGCACGCCGGAACCGAGCGCGGACCAGCTCACGCCGTCCCAGCGCGCGATGCCCGCGGCCGCGCCGCCGCCGACGGCCGAGCTGAACACGCCGCCGGCGAAGAGCAGCGGGCCGCTGCCCTCGTCGTGCGCGCACAGCGCGTAGACCGCGTCGTTCAACCCGCCCGCGAGCGGCGACCAGACCGAGCCGTTCCAGCGCGCGACGCCGCGCGCGCTGAGCAGCAGCGCTCCGCCCGCGACCAGCTGCGCTCCCGTTCCGTCGTCGTAGCTCGTCAGCGCCTCGACCGTGTTGTCGAGCCCGCTGCCGACGGGATACCAGCTCGCGCCGACCCACACCGCGACGTTGTTGGTCGCGACCCCGCCCGCGAGCAGGATGTTGCCGCCGGCGTACAGCCGCGCGCCGAAGCCGTCGTCGTGCACGGCGATCGTGCGCACCTCGCCGAGCAGCGAGCCCGCCGCGCTGGTCAGCGCCGACCAGCTCGTCCCGTCCCAGCGCGCGACGCCGTTGACGAGCACGCCGCCTGCGTGCGCGAAGCTGCCCGCCGCGTAGAGCTTGCGCCCCGTGCCGTCGTCGAGGAACACCAGCGCGCGCACGAGGCCGTCCGTGCCGGCGCCCAGCGCGCTCCACTGCGCGCCGTCCCAGAGCGCGACGTGCTGCGCGCTCGCTCCGCCGATCGAGCTGAACTCGCCGCCCGCGAAGAGCCGCGTTGCGCCGGCTGCGTCGTCGCGCACCAGGGCCAGCACGTTTCCGTTGGCACCGGCAGCGCCGAGCGCCTGCGACCAGTTGGGGCACTGACCGCGTGCGACGGGAGCGAGGGCGAACAGCGACAGTGCGAAGCCGAACGACGGACCGTACGGAGGGCGCATGGGGAGCTTCGGGAGCGGGGGAAGGTGCCTGCAGTCGCCGGCCAGCGCCTGCGCGGAGCGCAAATGCAAGCGAGGTGCCGTCGGGCGTGATCCGACTGCGACACGAGGCACATGGCCGAACCGGCGACTTCGGGGTAGCGTCCAGGTGCTCCTCCCGTGCGCCTAGTCGGGTCACCATGAACGCCCTCCCCCTGCTCGCCTCGTGCATGCTCGCCGGCTCGCTCTCGGCCCAGAACATCAACGTCGACTTCCAGCCCGCGAGCTCGACGGTGGGCACGGTGCCCGCGAGCTACGCCGGGCCGGCCTCGTCGCCCGGCGTCTGGAACGCGGTGACGAGCGCGAGCAGCTCGGGGCTGCTCTCGACCGCCGGCGCAGCGACCGGCGTCGGCCTGAGCGTCGTCACGAGCCTGCCGGACCTGTCCTTCGAGCAGCACGACTTCGCTCTCGCGCCGGACGAGGCCCTGCTCGACGACTTCCTGCGCGCCAACTGGTCCAGCTGCGATCTCGTGTTCAGCGGCCTCGCGCCGGGGAACTACGCCGTGTACACGGTGCTGCTCGATCTCGGCAACGTCTTCGCGCTGCAGGTGCACGTGCCGGGCAGTCCCGATCCGGATCTCTTCGTGGCGGGCAACTGGGGCGGCAGCTACGTGCTCGGTTCGGTCGGGAGCGGAGGCCTGGGCAACTACGCGCGGCAGAGCGTGAACGTGACCGGCGGGACGCTCAGCGTGCAGATCTGGCCCAGCGGCTTCTTCGACCAGGTCTACGTGCAGGGCGTGCAGCTGGTGCGCCTGGATCCCGACGTGCTCCCGATGTGCGCCGGCGACGGGACGCTCGGCGCGTGTCCGTGCGCGAACAGCGGCGTGGGCGGCCACGGCTGCGAGAACTCGGTCGGCACGGGCGGCGGCCTGCTCGGCTGGAGCGGCAACACCGTGCCCGACACGCTGGTGCTGAACGCGAGCGGCCTGCTCCCGAACGCGACCTCGATCTTCCTGCAGGGCACCGCGAACGTCGCGCCGGTCGCCTTCGGCGACGGTCTGCGCTGCACGGGCGGCGTGCTCAAGCGTCTCTACACGAAGAACGCGAGCAGCGGGGCCGTGAGCGCCCCCGCCGCCGGCGATCCCTCGATCACGCAGCGCTCGGCCGCGCTGGGGGATGCGATCCCGATCGGCGACCGGCGCTACTACCAGGTCTACTACCGCGATCCGAGCGCGGGCTTCTGCCCCGCGCCGAGCGGCGGCACGTACAACATCACGAACTCGCTGCGCGTCTTCTGGTGAGCCCTGCGGCGGTATGATCCCGCCGCCATGAACCCCAAGACCTTCCGCTACAGCGAGGCCGACGGCGTCGGCACGATCCGGCTCGACCGTCCCGAGCGCATGAACGCGCTCACCTTCGCGAGCTATGCCGAGCTGACCGAGACCTTCGCCGCGCTGGGCAAGCGCGACAGCGTGCGCTGCGTGGTGATCACCGGCACGGGGCCGCGCGCCTTCTGCACCGGCGGCGACGTGCCAGGGGAATCAGCGCTGCTCGAGCTCGAGGCGGTGGCCGCGGTTCCGTGACGCGATCCTGCGCGATCGACTACCGGCTCGTCGGCACCGGCTGGTCGACATGCTCGATCGAACTCGACGCCGTGCGAGTGACGGTCAGCGGGTCCTACCTTTCGGACTGTCTCGCCGCGCTCGCAGATGCGGCCCTACTGCTGCTGCGCGGGGCGTCTGAGGCGCGCTGCAGCTTCGACGAGGAGCCCGGCGAGTACCGCTGGATCCTGCAACACGAGGGGACTCACGTTCGCATCCGGATCCTCGCGTTCCCGGAGCTCTGGGGTGAACTCCCGGACGACAAGGGCCAGCTGATCCTCGACGGGAAGTGTGAGTTGCCCTCGTTCGCGGCCGCCATGCGCGACGCCTTGCAACGGGTCCTGGACGAGCATGGGCTCGACGGTTATCGGGCAATGTGGGTCGAGCACGACTTCCCCAGCGCACAGTTGAGCGCGCTCCGCGAGTTGGCCGCGCGGCTGGGTTGCTGAGCGCCCGGAGTCACCGTGCCCGCGCCCATCGTGCGCTCGCAGCCCGAGAGAGGGCGGAAGGTCGTCGCTGCGGGGGGCCTCTGCGAGGGCAACGGCGCTATCATCCGCGCGCCATGAACCCCAAGACCTTCCGCTACAGCGAGGCCGACGGCGTCGGCACGATCCGGCTCGACCGTCCCGAGCGCATGAACGCGCTCACCTTCGCGAGCTACGCCGAGCTGACCGAGACCTTCGCCGCGCTGGCCAAGCGCGACAGCGTGCGCTGCGTGGTGATCACCGGCACGGGGCCGCGCGCCTTCTGCACCGGCGGCGACGTGCTCGACATCATCGGCAAGCTCTTCGACGTGCCCGAGGCGGACGTGCACGCCTTCACGCGCATGACCTGCAAGCTGATCGAGAACATGCGCAAGCTCGAGAAGCCGATCCTCGCCTCGCTCAACGGCACGACCTGCGGCGCGGGCGCGGTGATCGCGACCGCCGCGGACCTGCGCATCGCGGCCGAGAGCGCGAAGATCGCGTTCCTCTTCACCAAGGTCGGCTTGTGCGGCGCGGACATGGGCGCCGCGTGGCTCCTGCCGCGCATCGTCGGGCTCTCGAACGCGACCGAGCTCCTGATGCTGGGCGACTTCATCTCCGCGCAGCGCGCGAAGGAGGTCGGCCTCTACAACAAGGTCGTGCCCGACGCCGAGCTCGAGGCCGCGACGGCCGAGTGGGCCCGCAAGCTCGCCAGCGGACCGAGCCTGGGCCTCGCCGCGACCAAGCGCATGCTCAACGCGGAGAGCTCGATGTCGCTCGAGCAGGCGCTCTCGGCCGAGGCCTGGATCCAGGCCGAGTGCATGGCGCATCCGGACTACCGCGAGGCCTACGAGGCCTTCGTCGCGAAGCGCCCGGCGAACTTCGTGCAGAACTGGCCCGGCGCGAAGGTGCGCGCGTGAGCGCGGCCGACGCGCGCCTGGCGGAGCTGGTCGAGCGCGCACGCGATGCGGCGCGCGGCGCGGAGGCGCGGCTCGAGCCCCTCGGCGAGCGCGAGGCCGCGCTCGCGGCGCTCGAGATCGTGCGCGGCGCGGGCCTGACCGCCTTCAGCGTGCCGCAGCGCGACGGCGGCGCCGACACGCGCGGCCTGGCGGCGCCCGACACGATCAGCGTGCGCGCGCTGTGCGCGCTGCGCGACGAGCTCGCCTGGCAGCACGGGCTGCTCGACCTGATGCTGGTCGAGCAGGGCCTGGGCTCGTTCCCGCTCGTGCTGGGCGGCACGGCTGCGCTGCGTGCCGAGATCCTGCCCGCCGTCGCGCGCGGGACACGCATCGCGGCCTTCGCGCTGACCGAGCCGGGCGCCGGCTCGTCGCTCAACGACATCGCGACGCGCGCGACGCGCACGCGCAACGGCTGGCGCCTGGACGGGCACAAGACCTTCATCACCAACGCGGGCATCGCGCAGTTCTACACGGTGCTCGCGCGCACGCGCGGCGAGGTCGGCGAGGACGGCCTCTCGATGTTCTGCGTCGACGCCGACGCGCGCGGGCTCTCGGTCGAGCCCTTCGAGGTGCTCGCGCCGCATCCGATCGGCGACGTGCGCTTCGACGGCGTCGAGGTGGGCGAGGGCCGGCTGCTCGGCAGCGAGCACGCGGGCCTGGGGATCGCGCTGGCGACGCTGGCGCGCTTCCGCACCGGTGTCGCGGCCGCCGCCAACGGCTTCGCGCGCCGCGCGCTGGACGAGTCGCGCGCGCACCTCGCGCAGCGCCGGCAGTTCGGCCGCGCGCTGGCGAGCTTCCAGGCGCTGCGCTTCGACCTCGCCGAGATGGACGTGCGCCTGCGCGCCGCGCAGCTGCTGACGGACGAGGCGGCCGCGCTCTGCGACGCCGGCGCGAACGCGACCGCGGCCGTCGCGCGGGCCAAGCTCTTCGCCACGGAAGGTGCCGGCTGGATCTGCGACCGCGCCGTGCAGCACTTCGGCGGCCTGGGCGTGAAGAAGGGCAGCGTGGTCGAGCGCCTCTACCGCGACGTGCGCGCCCTGCGCATCTACGAGGGCACGAGCGAGATCCAGAAGCTCGTGCTGGCGAAGGAACTGCTCGGCGGGGGCTGAGCCCGGCCGCGTGGTAGAATGCGATCTCCCCATGCCCAAGTTCCAGCGCCACGTCTTCATCTGCACCAACGAACGCGATCCCTCCGATGCGCGCGGCTGCTGCGCGGCGCGCGGCGCGCAGGAGGTGGTCGAGGCCTTCAAGAAGAGGCTCCACGACGTCGGCCTGAAGCGCATCGTGCGCCCGAACAAGGCCGGCTGCCTCGACCAGTGCGCGCACGGCGTCGCGCTGGTCGTCTATCCCGAGCAGGTCTGGTACGGCCACGTCACGCCCGCGGACGTCGACGAGATCATCCAGTCGCACATCCTGGGCGGAAAGCCCGTCGCGCGCCTGGTCATCCCGGACGCGGAGCTCACGGGGATCGATCCCGCGCACGCGAAGTCGGCCCGTCCCGCCTGAGGTTCCCGCCCGAGGAGAGAGCATGAGCACGCACGAGATCGACGAGGAATCGAAATCCCTCCTGCGCAAGATCGTCGAGCGCCAGGCCTACCGGCAGCTGATGGTCGAGAAGATCCGCGGCCACGGCCTCAAGTTCGTGCCGGAGATCGATGCGCAGATCCTGCTGGCCGAGGACATCGTGCACTCGCTGCGCCTGATGCTGCAGATCGAGCTGCTCTACGCCGAGCTCGGCGGCACGGACCTGGTCATGGCCGTGCGCGACAAGATGGAGCGCATCCCGTACCCCAGCTCGCGCCTGGAGCTCGCGATCTGCCTCGCGCTGTGCGACCGCGCCGAGCGCGTCGCGGCCGAGAGCTACGTCGAGAGCAGCTCGAGCGAGTTCGCCGCGATCGCGCTCTCCGTGCTCAGCATGGACCGCACCAGCACGCGCCAGGGCGAGGAGCTCTTCAAGGGCTTCTGCGCCGAGTCCGGCAACCGCCACGCCGCGCAGCAGATGTTCCAGCGCTGGCTCGCGATCACGATCACCGCGATGGGCCGGCCCGGCACGAAGGGCGACGAGCGCGCCTTCCAGCTCGGGCTGCGCAAGCAGCGCTGCGCCGAGTCGCTGCGCCAGTACGTCGAGGAGTTGAAGCCGCTGATGGCGAGCTGTCACCTGACGATGCCCTCGGCGGCGGCGATGGGCGTCGACCTGCCCAAGGACCTCGCGGCGGGGAGTTGAGCGGCGCCCGCAGGTGCTAGAGTGTGCCGCCCGTCCACGACGGGTCCCCCCGCGCATGCACTTCGACCCCGAACGCTTCCGCTCCCGCTTCCCGATCGTCGAGGACACGACCTACCTCGTCAACCACTCGCTCGGCGCGATGCCGGCGACGGTCGCGGGCAAGCTGCACGAGTTCGCCGAGCAGTGGGCCACGCGCGGCGTGCGCGCCTGGGGCGAGGGCTGGTGGAGCGCGCCGGTCGACGTCGGCAACGTCCTCGCCAAGATCGCGCACGCGCCGGCCGACTCGATCGTGATGCACCCCAACGTCTCGACGGTGCAGTCGGTGATCGCCAGCGCGCTCGACTTCTCCGGCAAGCGCAACAAGGTGGTCTACACCGACCAGGAGTTCCCGACGAACATGTACGTCTGGGAGGGCCAGCGCCGCTTCGGCGCGCGCATCGAGTGCGTGCCCACCGACGGCGTCAGCGTCGACCTCGAGCGCCTGCTCGATGCGATCGACGAGGAGACGCTGCTCGTCCCGCTCAGCCACGTCTGCTTCAAGAGCCACTTCCTGGTCGACGCGAAGGCGGTCTGCGACAAGGCGCGCTCGGTCGGCGCGCTGGTGCTGCTCGACACGTACCAGTCGCTCGGCACGGTTCCGGTCGACGTGCAGGCGCTCGGCGTCGACATGCTCTGCGGCGGGTCCGTCAAGTGGCTCTGCGGCGGGCCGGGCGCGGGCTACCTCTACGTGCGGCCGGACCTGCAGGACAAGCTCGAGCCGCGCATCACCGGCTGGGCCGCGCACGCGGCGCCGTTCGCGTTCGAGACCGGGCAGCAGCGCTACGCCAAGGGCATCCGCCGCTTCCTCAACGGCTCGCCGCCGGTGTCGAGCTACTACGCGGCCACGGCCGGCTACGAGCTCGTGCTCGAGGCCGGCGTGGCGAACATCCGCGCGCACTCGATCGCGCTGACCGAGGCGCTGCGCCACGACATGCTCGGCCGCGGCTTCAAGATCCACAGCCCGAGCGACCCGGCGCGCCGCGGCGGCACGCTGACGATCGCGCTCGAGCCCGACGAGCAGGGCCCGGCCTGGGTCAAGGCGCTCGAGGCGCGCGGGGTGCTGGTCGACCACCGTCCCGGCGCGGGCATCCGCGTCTCGCCGCACTTCTACACGCTGGCGGACGAGCTCGAGGAGTTCGCCGAGCTGATGAGCGAGCTGCGCGCCAAGCGCAAGTGGCGCGACTACGTCAGCAGCGCGGCGGTGTACTGAGCCGCCGCGCCGCTGCTGCTCTCCGCGCAGCGCACCTCGCTCAACCGACGAGCAGCCGCAGGCGCTGCTCCGCCGTGCGCAGCGTGACGCGCCGGCCCCAGCCGAACTCGAGCCTGTCGGACTCGATGCCGTCGCCGAAGATCGCGCCGTCGTCGTCCATCTCGGAGACGACCTCGAGCGCCGAGCCCGCGGGCATCCGCGCCTCGGTGATCGTCGTGCCGGTGGCGAGGCTGGGCCAGGCCTCGCGCACGAAGAAGACGAGCTCGCCCGAGGCCGGGTCGGGCAGCGCGAGCTTCTGCGCGCGCTCGCGCAGGATCGAGCGCGCCCAGCCGCTGGCGCCCGTGCCCGTGGCTGCGATCAGGCCCGAGGAGGAGTGGCGCTCGCTCGCCTCGCCCCAGCGGATGCGGTAGCGCGCGGACTGGTGCGAGCGGTGGCCGACGAAGATCTCGTTGAGCGCGACCAGATGCTGGCCGTCGTCGAGCGCGGCCTCGACCATCGTGCGCTCCTGGTAGGTCCCGCGCCCGGCAGCCGCGAGCTGCAGCAGCTCGGCCGCGGCCTCGGGACGGTGGGGGACGAGCACGCCCTCGTTCTGCTCGGGCGCGGGGTTGAGGCCGATCACGGGCTGGCCGGCGAGGTACTTGGCGACGTTCGCGACCAGCCCGTCCTGCCCGAGCGCGACGACGATGTCGTCGGGGGCGAAGAGGAAGCGGTCGAGCTCGGCGCGATCGATGCGGTTGCGGCGCCACGCGGCAGGGATCGCGTTCGAGGCGGTCGCCAGCGCGCGTTCGAAGGCCGCGTGGCGCGCCTCGACCTCGGCCAGCGACTGCGCGCGCGTCTTGAGGAAGAACTCGGCCTGCGCGCGCGTGCCGTGGCGCGCCACGAGCCGCTCGAGCTCGGTCGGGCGCGTCACGAGCACCACGCGCGGAACGCGGGCCGCGTTCATCTCACTTGGCTCCCTTCCCCGCGCCCTGCGCGCCGGCCAGACGCCGGGTCCCGGCCTCGATCAGGTCGGAGAGCGCGCCCCCGAGCGCGTCGCCGCCGAGGTTGAGGTGGTCGATGCGCTGCAGCTTGCCCGCGAAGCGCCGCGCGGCGAGGCCCAGCAGCACCTGCGAGGGCAGCTCGCGGTAGATCTCCATGCGCGCGCGCTCGGCCTCGACCTTGGCCTGCTGCACGACGCGGATGCCGTCGGCGTCGGCGCCCGATTGCAGCCGCAGCCCGGCGGCCCCCGCCTCGGCGGAGATGCGCGCCGCATCGGCGTCGACGGCGGCCTCCAGGCGCTTGCGCGCCGCGGCGGCCTCGGCCTGGATCGCCTCGGCCTCGGTCTTCTCGCGCGCGAGGCGCTTCTCGTTCGCGCCCTGCTGGCTGATCAGCAGCTCCTCGCGCTTGGCGAGCTCGATCCTGCTCTGCAGCTCGTTCTCCTGGATCGCGCGCTCCTTCTCGACCGCCAGCGCGCGGCGCTGGAAGGTGGCCTCGTCGGCCTGCTGCTGGATCGACTCGCGTGTCGGGGTCTGCAGCGCCTTCTCGAGCTCGGCGCTGGGCGCCACGCCGGTGATGCGCACCGCGACGATCGCCAGGCCCATCTCGGCGAGCGGCGCGTGCGCGGCGAAGCCGGCGCGGATGCGCTCGGAGACCTGGTCCATGCCCTCGGCCAGCACGGCGCGCACCGGCGCGTGGGCCACGTACTCCCAGGCGAACTGCTGCGCGAGCTGGGTCAGGAGCTGCCCGATCTGCTCGAGCGGGCTCTGCTTCCAGACGCCGCGCGCGACGTCGATCGAGAAGTCGACGCGCAGCGCGAGCTTCTCGGGGTCGACCACGCGGTAGGTGATCACGCCCTGCGTGGTGACGTCCTGGTAGTCGGCGCTGCGCGCGTGGAAGACGAAGGCCTGGTCGCGGTCGTCGCAGGGCACCTCGGCGATGCTCGCCGCGAGCGGCATGAACCAGTAGGCGACGCCGCGCCCGCTGCGCACCAGCTTGCCGTGGCGGAAGTGCAGCACGTGGTGGCTGGGGTCGCTGCGCAGGTGGCGGGTGAAGAGGAAGCGGATGATCTGTGCCATGGTTCCCTCCTTGGGTTCAGGTGTCGGTCGGCTTCGCGTAGCGGAAGAGCTCCGCGGGCCGGTAGGGGACGTCGCGTTCCAGCTCGCCCGTCGCGGCGACCAGCCCGCGGGCCAGCACGCTGCGGCGGAACGAGTGCTTGTTCAGTTCGCGGCCGAGCACGGCCTCGTGGATCTCCTGCAGCTCGCGCAGCGTGAAGCGGCGCGGCAGGAGCTGGAAGCCGATCGGCGCGTAGTCGAGCTTGCCGCGCAGGCGCTTGACGACCAGGCCGAGCATCTCGGCGTGGTCGAAGGCCAGCGGCAGGGACCCGCCGCGCTCGTCGAGCGCGCGCACGGGGCCGCCGCGCTCGCCCTCCCACGGCACGTCGAGCCGGCACAGTTGCACCTCGCCCTGCGCCGGCTGCGCGCGCTCCAGGCGCGCCGCGTCGACCAGCGCGTAGTAGGCCACGCTGATCACGCGGGTGCGCGGATCGCGATCGACCGCGCCGAAGGTGCAGAGCTGCTCGAGGAAGATGCGCGCGAGCCCGAGCCTGGTCGCCACCACGCGCGCGGCGGCGTCGTCGAGCGTCTCGCGCATCCCGACGAAGGTGCCGGCCAGCCCCCAGCGTCCCTGCTGCGGCGGCGCGGCGCGGCGCGCGAGCAGCACGCGCAGGCTGCGCTGTACCACCGTGATCAGGGCCACGTCCACCGTCACCGAGGGGTGCGGGAACTCGGCCGCGTCGTAGGCGGCCAGGAAGGCGTTCTCGTCGTCGGCGGAGGCGGGGGGCTGCGGGTGCTTGCTCATGGGCGACTTCTGTACCTAGAGCATATATGCAGTCGGCACATAAGTCAAGCGCCCGCAGCCTGGAACTCGGCCGCGTCGTAGGCGGCCAGGAAGGCGTTCTCGTCGTCGGCGGAGGCGGGGGGCTGCGGGTGCTTGCTCATGGGCGACTTCTGTACCTAGAGCATATATGCAGTCGGCACATAAGTCAAGCGCCCGCAGCCTGTCCGGGCACGAATCGGTCGCGAGTGCCTGCTAGGGCAGGACTTCCGGCAGCAGCACGTGCGCCGGCGGGACGCTGATGCGATCGAGCTGCTGGCTGGGGAGCAGCAGCACGCGGCTGGGATCGGGAACGTGCAGTTGGATGATGCCCGGTCCGCCGTCGCCGCCCGCGCCGGCCTGGTCGTACTGGTTGTCGTGACCTGCGCCGCCATTGCCGCCGAGCGCGGTGATCGCGCGCGACGAGCACTGCCGTAGGTCGATCAGGCGCGCCTGCAACACGATCATCCCCCCGGAGCCGCCGCCCGAACTCCCGCCGCTCGGGACGATGCCGCCGCCGAGGCTGAGCTCGCCCAGGCCGCCATTGCCGCCGTTGCAGAGGATCCTGCCGACGCTGCCGACGCGGATACCGAGTGCGGAGACGATCCCCAATCCGCCGCCGCCGCCGCCGCCGCAACCCTTCTCATCGCCATCGGACGTCCAGGGGCTCGTGGGCGGGTAGCTGCCGGCCTGGATCGAGTTCCCGCCCGCTCCACCGCCGCGACCTGCGAGCGGCTGGCCCAGTTCGCCGACGACGACCGTGCCCGTCAGCGGATCGAGCTTGCGGCCCCAGAAGTCGTTCGCGGGGTTGCCGTCGACGAACGGACTCGGCCCTTTGGCTCCGCCCTGCGGCAGCGGCAGGCCGCTGAGCACGCCGGTCGCCGTGGCGGCTCCCGGGAACCCATCCTGCGCGATGCGACCGATCCGCAGCGGACTGAGGGGAGGCAGGTTGAGGAGGGGGGGAAGATCCGGACCAAGCACGCCTCCGCCGCCGCCAGCCGCTTGCCGCAGGTCATCCTCGATCGCGGGATTGAATCCGCTCTCGCCTCCGCTGCCACCGAGAAGGACCTGGAAGCCGTACGAATCCAGGGCCGAACCG
>JBGASC010000078.1:0-16635 GCA_044229935.1 Planctomycetota bacterium
CTCCTGCCCGCAGGCAGCGGCGCCCGCGCCGTGTACGCTGGGGGCATGCTCGCCAGCATCGGAGTCCTCGAGATCCTGATCGTGGTCGTCGTCGCCGTCGTGCTGCTGGTCGCGCTGCGGCGCAAGGAGCAGGAGTGAGATGACCTCGCTCGACCGACGCGGACTGTTGCGCGCCACGCTCGCCGCGGGTGCCGGCCTCGTCGCCGCGCGCGCCTTCGCGCAGGATCCGGACGACAAGCGCCGGCTGGGCGAGCTCGGTTACGCCGAGGTGATCGACCCGCCCGCGATCCCCTCGCGCGCCTTCGGCCGCAGCGGGCGCGAGCTGCCCGTGCTCGGGCTGGGCTGCTTCCCGCTCGGCAACCTCGCCAGCGAGGACGACGCGGCCGCGATCGTGCGCCGCGCGTACGACTCGGGCGCGCGCTACTTCGACACGGCGCCCTCGTACGCCGACGGCGCGAGCGAGCGGCGCGTCGGCCGCGGGCTGAAGGGCCTCGAGCGGCGCGAGCTCTATGTCGCGACCAAGACGCTGCAGCGCGACGGCGACGCCGCGCTGGCCGAGCTCGAGCGTTCGCTCGAGCGCCTGGGCCTGGACTACGTCGACTGCGTGCAGGTGCACGAGCTGCACGACGACCTCGAGTCGGTCTTCCAGCCCGGCGGCGTGGTCGACGCGCTCGAGAAGGCGCTGGCGCAGAAGAAGATCCGCGGCCTGGGCTTCACCTGCCACCGCGATCCCAAGTACGCGCTCGCCGCGCTCGAACGCCACGCCTTCGTCAGCGCGCTCGTGCCGGTCAACGCGATCGACGTGCAGCACCTCTCGTTCGTCAAGCAGTTCCTGCCCAAGGCGAAGGAGAAGGGCGTCGCCGTCGTGGCGATGAAGGTCTACGCCGGCGGCGCGCTGGTGAAGCCGGGCGCGAAGGTCACGGCCGTCGAGCTCCTGCGCTGGTCGCTCCAGCAGGACGGCGTGTGCGTCGCCGTGCCGGGTGCGGACACGCTCGCGCACTGGGACGAGGCGCGCGGAGCCGCGGTGCTTCCCGATCTCGGCCAGGCCGCGCTGGACGACATCGCCAGGCGCGCCGGCGAGCACCAGGGCAAGGCGAGCGAGTGGTACAAGGACGGCTGAGCGCCGCGGCGGATCGCCGCGCTGGATGATTGGGACGGCGCTCGCGCGTCGTCGACCCTACACTCGCGAACCCCGCGATCCGCTCCACGCTCCGCGCGAGGCCGCTCCGTGCCCCCCCAACCTCCCGACCAGCCCAACACGCAGCGCTCGGTGCTGCAGATCCTCTCCCGCAAGACCGGCCTCGCCTCGCACGTGCTGCTGCCCGACTCCGACTCGGAGCACGGCGGCTCGCCGGTCGTCGCGCCCGGCGCGGCGTCGAAGCTCGTGCCGCAGGGCCGCGGCAACTACCAGCTGCTGGGCGAGATCGCGCGCGGCGGCATGGGCGTGATCCTCAAGGGCCACGACACCGACCTCGGACGCGACGTCGCGGTCAAGGTGCTCGACAGCAGGCTCGCGCAGCGTCCCGAGGTCGTGCAGCGCTTCGTCGAGGAGGCGCAGATCGGCGGGCAGCTGCAGCACCCGGGCATCGTGCCCGTCTACGAGCTCGGCCTGATGGCCGACGAGAGCCCGTACTTCACGATGAAGCTCGTCAAGGGCCTGACGCTCGCGGCGCTCTTCGCGCAGCGCAGGAACCCGACCGACGAGCGCGGCAAGCTGCTCTCGATCTTCGAGTCGATCTGCCAGACGGTCGCCTACGCGCATTCGAAGGGCGTGCTGCACCGCGACTTGAAGCCCGCCAACGTGATGGTCGGCGCCTTCGGCGAGGTGCAGGTCGTCGACTGGGGCCTCGCCAAGGTGCTGCGCCGCGGCGGCGTCGCCGACGAGAAGCGCGCGCAGGACACGATCCACAGCGTGATCGAGACCGTGCGCAGCGGTCCGGGCTCCTCCGGCTCCGACTCGATGGTCGGCTCGGTGATGGGCACGCCGGCCTACATGGCGCCCGAGCAGGCGCAGGGCGAGATCGAGATGCTCGACGAGCGCGCCGACGTGTTCTCGCTCGGCGCGATCCTGTGCGAGCTGCTGACCGGCAGGCCGCCCTACGAGAACGTCGAGGGCGAGACGCTCGTCTCGCAGGCGGCGCGCGCGAAGCTCGGGCCGGCGCGCGCGCGCATCGAGGGCTGCGAGGCGGATCCCGCGCTGAAGCAGCTCTGCCTGGACTGCCTGATGACCGCGCGCGAGACGCGCCCGGCCAACGCGGCGATCGTGGCCAAGGCGGTGCACGAGTTCCTCGCCTCGGTCGAGGAGCGCGCCGCGAAGGCCGAGCTCGCCGCGGCCAAGGCCAGCATCCAGGCCGCCGAGGAGCGCCGCGCGCGGCGTTTGACGCTGGCGCTCTGCGGCGCGATCGCGCTGGCGCTCGCGCTCGGCGGCGGCGGCTTCTGGTGGGTCAACCAGGAGCGCGCCAAACGCCGCGAGCAGACGCGCAGCGAGGTCGAGGCGGCGCAGAACGAGGCCGTCGACTTCAGCCAGGCGGGCAAGACGTCCGAGGCGCTCAAGTCCGCGAAGCGCGCGCAGGCGCTGGCCGAGTCGGGCGGCGCCGATGCCGCCCTGCTCGAGCACGTGCGCGCCTTCGTCGCCAAGGCCGAGCAGGACGTCGACGCCGCCGCGCGCGAGCGCGCCCAGCTCGACAAGGACAAGGCGCTGCTCTCGCAGCTGGTCGACCTGCGCCTGAAGCAGATCGCCTCGATCGGCGATCCCAAGCACGAAGCCGAGCTCGACGCGTCCTTCACGAAGGCCTTCCAGGACTACGGCGTCGATCTCGAGGGCGACGACCTCGTGCCCGCCCTGAAGCGCATCCGCGAACGCTCGATCGCGCGCGAGGTCGCGCTCGCGCTCGACGACTGGGGCCGGCTGCGGCGCAAGGTCCAGGGCTCGAACTCGGACAAGGCCGAGAACCTCTCCGTGCTGGCCAAGGACCTCGACCCCGACCCCGTGCGCATGCGCATGCGCGAGGCGATCGCCGCGCGCGACCAGGACGTGCTGCGCGAGCTGGTCAGCCCGCTGAACCTGCCGCATCTCGAGCCCGGGTCGATCTTCGTCACCGCCGCCGAGCTGTGGGGCGACGGGGCCGAGGCACGCCGGCCCGAGGTGTTGCGCATCCTCGGAGAGGCACGCGCGCTCTATCCCGGCGACTTCGTGCTGCAGGCCGCGAGCGGCTACTTCTACCAGGAGGCCAGCCGCTACGAGCAGGCGCTCGCCAGCCGCTCCGCGGCCCTGGCCCTGCGCCCGGGCGACATCGGCATGCGCGTCAAGGTCGCGGAGTCGCTCTTCTGGCTCGGACGGATGGTCGACGCGCAGGCGGCCGTGCGTGCCTGCCTGGCGGCCGAGCCGGCGAGCGTGGATTCGAACTACCTCCTCGGCTGCGTGCAGTGCAACCTCGGCGACTTCGTCGGCTCGCTCGCGAGCCTCTCGCGTGTGCCGGAGATCGCGGCCGACGCGAACATGTCGGTCGACCTCGCCATGGCCCAGTTCTACAACGGCCTGATCGGCCGCGCGGAGATCGAGCGCCGCGCCGAGTCCGAGTTCAACCCGCCGAACTTCGCGACGCTGCTTTTCGCGCTGCTCGACCACCCGGTTCCCGCCCAGCGCGATCCCGCGTGGGTGCAGCGCATCCTCGCCGAGCGCGCGCCGCTGCTGGGCACCCAGCGCTGGATCCGCGCCGTCCAGCTGGTCGCGTGCATCCGCCTGGAGGACTGGGAGGGCGCGGTGGCGATCCTGGAGAACAACTTCCAGCGCCCGTTCCTGCCGCTGATGACGCCGGTCTGCTACGGGTTCCTCGACGCTCTCGTCCACGCGCGCCTGGGGCGCAGCGTCGAGGCGCAGCAGGCCTACCAGCGCGCGATGAACGAGTGGAACGAGCTGACGCGCGACCAGGCCGAGAGCTGGGAACGTTCGGACGCGATGCGCTGGCGGCGCGAGGCGGAGGCCGCGCTGGAGAGGAAGTAGAGCGAGCACCATGCCTCAATCCCCCAACGAAGAGCCCAAGTCGCAGCGCTCCGTGCTGCAGATCCTCGGCGCGAAGACGGGCCTCGCCGCGCACGTGCTGCTGCCCGACTCCGACTCGGAGCACGGCGGCTCGCCGGTCGTCGCGCCCGGCGCGGCGTCGAAGCTCGTGCCGCAGGGGCGCGGCAACTACCAGCTGCTGGGCGAGATCGCGCGCGGCGGCATGGGCGTGATCCTGAAGGGCCACGACACCGACCTCGGCCGCGACGTCGCGGTCAAGGTGCTCGACGGCGAGCTGTCGAAGCGCCCCGAGGTCGTGCAGCGCTTCGTCGAGGAAGCGCAGATCGGCGGACAGCTGCAGCACCCGGGCATCGTGCCCGTGTACGAGCTCGGCTTGATGTCCGACGAGCGGCCGTACTTCACGATGAAGCTGATCAAGGGCCGCACGCTCGCGGCGCTCTTCGCGCAGCGCAAGCAGCCGGGCGACAACCGCGGACGCCTGCTCTCGATCTTCGAGTCGGTCTGCCAGACGGTCGCCTACGCGCATTCGAAGGGCGTGCTGCACCGCGACTTGAAGCCCGCCAACGTGATGGTCGGCGCCTTCGGCGAGGTGCAGGTCGTCGACTGGGGCCTGGCCAAGGTGCTGCGCCGTGGCGGCATCGCCGACGAGAAGCGCGCCAAGGAGAGCGTGCACACCGTGATCGCGACCGTGCGCAGCGGGCCGGGATCCTCGGGCTCGGACTCGATGGTCGGCTCCGTCATGGGCACGCCCGCCTACATGGCGCCCGAGCAGGCGCAGGGCGAGATCGAGAAGCTCGACGAGCGCGCCGACGTGTTCTCGCTCGGCGCGATCCTGTGCGAGCTGCTGACCGGCAGGCCGCCCTACGAGGCGGTCGAGGGCAAGCACCTGGTCTCGCTGGCCGCGCGTGCGGAGCTCGATCCGGCGCGCGCGCGCATCGAGGCCTGCGACGCGGACGCGGCGCTCAAGCGCCTGTGCCTGGACTGCCTGATGCCCGCGCGCGTGGCGCGTCCGGCCAACGCCGAGGAGGTCGCGAAGGCGCTGCACGAGTACCTCACCTCGACCGAGGAGCGCGCCGCGAAGGCCGAGCTCGCCGCGGCCGAGGCGCGCATCAAGGCGGCCGAGGAGCGCCGCGCGCGCCGGCTCGCGGTCGCCCTCGGCGGCACGATCGTGCTGGCGCTCGTCCTGGGCGGCGGCGGCTTCTGGTGGGTCGGCCGCGAGCGCTCGCAGCGCGCCGAGCAGGTGCGCAAGTCCGTCGACGCGGCCTACGGCGAGTCGATGGAGTTCGCGCGCGCAGGCAAGAGCGCCGAGGCGCTCGCCGCGGCGCGGCGCGCGCTCTCGATCGTCGAGAGCGGCGGCGCGGACGCGGAGATGCTCGCGCGAGCGAAGAGCTTCGTCGCCACGGCCGAGCAGGACGCCGGCGCAGCCGAACGCGAGCGCGCGCTGCACGAGAAGGACGAGACGCTGCGCAAGCGCCTGGTCGACCTGCGCCTGGAGCAGATCGAGACGCTCGGCAACGCCAAGCGCGAGCGCGAGCTCGACGCGGACTTCGCCAAGGCCTTCGCGGACTACGGCGTCGACCTCGAGGGCGACGACATCGTGCCCGCGCTCGCGCGCATCCGCGAGCGCGCGATCGCCGAGGAGGTCGCGCTGGCGCTCGACGACTGGGGCCGGCTGCGCCGGCGCGTGCACGGGCCGAAGTCGGAGAAGGCCGAGAACCTGCTCTACCTCGCGATGGACCTCGACAAGGACCCGGGCCGCCTCGCGCTGCGCCAGGCGATCTTCGACAACGACCTCAAGGTGCTGCTCGAGCTCGCCGAGCCGCAGAACCTCTCGAAGCTCGCGCCGGGCTCGATCTGGGTGCTCTCCGCGACGCTCTGGGACCGCTTCCCCGACCACCGCCCGGACGTCTACCGCATGTACGACCAGGCGCAGCACCTCTACCCGGGCGACTTCCTGCTGCAGGCGGTCGGCGGGAACATCTACCAGCTGGCCGGCCGCTACGAGGCCTCGATGGTCTGCCGCACGGCGGCGCTCAGCCTGCGTCCGGACGACCTGAACGCGCGCCTGCGCGTCGGCGACGCGCTGTTCTTCCTCGGACGATTGACGGATGCCGAGGGTGCCGCGCGCGCCTGCATCGCGGCCGCGCCGAACAACGCGATGGCGCACTACAACCTGGGCATGACGCTCGTGCAGCTCGGCGACTACGCCGGCGCGCTCGCCAGCGTCGCGCGTTCGCTCGAGCTCGAGGACGATTCCAACCGCGCGACCGACCTGCTCGTCCTGCGCTGCATCGGCGGCCAGGCGAGCAAGGCCGACCTCGAGCGCGCGCTCGCGGCCGAGGGCACGCCGCAGGGCATCGCGACCTACTGCTGGGGCCTGCTCGAGAACCCCAACCCGCTGCAGCGCGACCCCGAGCTCGTGCTGCGCACGCTGGCGCAGAACGCGGCGGCGCTCGAAGGCGCGGACTGGCGCTTCCTGGTCGAGGCGATGGCGAGGATCCAGATCGAGGACTGGCAGGGCGCGCTGGCCGCGTTCCGCGAGCACTTCGAGTCGCCCACGCTGCTGCTGATGACTCCCGGCGCCTTCGACTTCGTGCGCTCGCTGATCTACAGCCACGTCGGCCAGAACGACGCGGCGCGCGAGTGCTATGCGCGCGGCATGGCGAACTGGACGCAGCTCACCGGCGGCAACCCCGCCGCGTGGGAGCGCTCGGACGTGATGCGCTGGCGCCGCGCGGCGGAAGCGGTGCTGCCGAGGTGAGCTACAGCCCGGCGAAGCGCCGGATGTCCTTGTCGTGCTTCGCGAGCGACTTCTGCAGCGCGGCCGCGGCGGCCGCGATGTCGGCGCGCTTGCCCGTCTTCAGCGCCGTCTTGAAGGCCTGGTGCTTCTCCGCGAGCTCCTTGTCGTTCGGCGCGCCGTCGAGCAGGTAGGCCACGACCAGGCCCGCCTCGTGGTACATGCGCGTCGAGCCGGGCACGTCCTTGATGTCGAGGTTGAAGTTGAAGAGCTCGTCGAGCTTCCGCAGCCCGCCGGTCTTCTTGAGCTCGCCGAAGGCGAAGGTGCGCAGCGTCCAGGGATCGGCGCCCTCGGCGGCGAGCGGGTCGCGCTCGAAGCGCTCGACGTACGAGGCGGCGCCGTAGCGCAGCCAGCGCGGGATCCTCTTCTCGTTCCAGAAGCTCGAGGCGAAGGAGGCGTTCTCCAGGCTGCCGCCGCTGCCGATCCTCTCGCCGATCGCGGCCCAGGAGGGATCGATCGCGTCGACGTAGCTCTGCGCGGCGGCCCAGCGCAGCCAGAGCGGGCCCCAGATCTCGCCCTTGGGATCCTTGCGCACCCAGTACGACACGCCGCAACCCAGGAACTGCGGGGGCTTGGCCGAATCGTCGAAGTACAGGTCCGCGAAGTACGCGCCGTGCAGCGAGGAGAAGCCCTCGAACTCCGGCAGCGCCGGCGTGTTGCCCGCGACCGTGTTGTACTGCTCGAGGCTGTTGAGCACGACCACGTGCAGCCGGCCCGCGGGCTCGAGGCCGAAGATGCGCACGAGCTCGGGCCAGAGCTTCTGGGTGTGCCAGCGCGCGAGGTCGCCGCCCTCCCAGTCCATCGTCGTCTCGACCTCGAAGTGGTCGCCCGAGAGCAGCCAGGCCTGCTCGGGCTTGGCGTGGAACTCGTTGGCCTTGGCGAGGTCGACCCAGTCCTCGCCGCACTTCCACAGCAGCGCGGCCCACTTGTCCATCTCGTCGGGGCCGACCCAGCTCGAATCGTCCGCGCGGAACTTGAACCCGGCCTCGGTGAACTCCGCGACCTGCTTGGCGCGCGCGAGCACGGCCGGGTTCTGGAACGCGCCCTTCTCGTCCTTCTTCCAGCCCATGTTGAGGAAGGGCAGGTCGGCCTCGGGCACCCACTCGTCCTTGTAGCGCGCGAGCCCCTTCTGCTTCATGCGCGCCGCTTCCTCGCGCTTGTACTTCGAGAGCTCGGCGAAGCTCTCGAACCACCTGCCGTCGTAGGACTGGTGGCGCAGCCCCTTGTGCGCGGCCTCGTTGTTCGCGTCCAGCTCGAGCACCTTGCGGTAGACCTTGCGCGCGTCCTCCTCCGCGCCGGCCTTCGACGAGGCAGCGGCGAGCTCGAGCAGCTTCGCGACGTCCTTGCCGGCCGCGGCGATCTTCGCGTCGAGTCCGGGATCCTGGGCCGAGAGCAGCGTGGCGAGCGGGAGCGAGGGGGAGCAGGCCGGGCTGAGGAGCAGGCTCAGGGAGAGAGCGACGATCATGGGGCCGCTAGCGTAGCGGCCGAGGGAGCTCCGTGGGTACGGGATTGGGCTCCGGCCGCGCGCTCGGCGAGCGCAGGCGACGGCGACGGGAGGCGCGACGCGGGCCTAGGGCAGCGTCCCGAAGCTCTCGCACGCCGACCGCGCGTCGGCGGCGCGCGGCAGCGCGCTCGGCGGCTGACCGCTCGGAAGCGTCTGGCGTCCCCCGCTCACGAACTCGGGCGCGAAGACGAAGCCCGGCGTGGTCGCGACGCACGGGCCGCGCTCGACCGCCGGCGCGGCAGCGCCGGGGCGCGCTCGGCCGGTGTGCGACGGCAGCTCGCGGGACAGACCAGGGATCGAAACGGGCTCGGGGTCGTGCATGGGGCGGATCTCGCACCGCCCCCATCGGCCCGATCCCGCGCGGGCTTGAGCGCCCGCCGGCCGCGCCCGCGCCCTACGGCCCGATCGTGAACGCGAGGCCCGCGGTCAGGCCCACCGGCGCGCTCGCGCTGGCCGGATCGCGCTGGTACCACTGCGCGTAGGCCGTCGTGCCCACGTGCAGGTTGGCATCGACGCCCGACGCGATGCGCGCGCCCATGTCGAAGTGGTACGCGCCCGAGCAGTCGTCCGCCCCGGGGTTGCCGCCCGAGTTCTGCACGCCCGTGCGCACGAGCGGGTTCGCCAGGCACAGCGTTCCGCCCTGGAACGGCGTGCTCGCGGGCTGGATCGCGTAGAGCAGGAGGCCCGTCTTGTGGTTGATCACGCTCGCGGCGTGGATCGAGAAGCTGCCCGCTCCGCCGCTCGCGCTCGGGCTGCCGCTGCTCGTGATCTGCGGCGTGCAGCCCTGCGAGTTGACCTTGGCCGTGCAGTAGCTCCACGTGCTCGCCGTGCAGGCCGTGTTGCACACGCCGTGCGGGCTGGCGAGCGCCGCCTGCAGGCCCGCGTTCGTGCTCGCGGTGCCGCTGTTGTACGAGGTCGAGCTGGTCGAGCAGCCGCCGTGCGTGTGGATGCCGAAGGCGAGGTTGGCCTGGCTCCACGCGACGGGCGAGCCCGAGTTGCCGCCCTCGGTGTCGACCTGGTACTCGAGCTGCGTGCCGGCCTGGTTCCAGAACGGACCGGTGCTGGTCTGCTGCACCTGGTTCGCGGTCGAGGGCGTGCTGTCGACGCCGTAGCCCGTGATGCGCACGGTGACCGACGAGCTCACCGGCGGCGGCGCGACGAGCACGTAGCTCGCCTGCTGCTTCTGGAAGGGCGTCAGGTTGGTGACGGAGTTGGGGAAGCAGCCGAAGGTGCCCCAGTCGTTGCCCAGGCCGCCGTTGGTGAACTGCTTCGAGGAGGGATCGCTGGCGTACTGGTCCTGCGGCGGCGGATGCTGCAGCGCGCCGCTGCCGGTCGAGGGCGGCACGTTGAACTCGACCACGTCGAGCGTGCCCGCGAGGCAGTGCCCCGCGCTGAGGAAGCAGTGCCCGCAGTCGTTGATCATCCAGGCCGTGCACCCGACCGGCAGCGCGCGCCCCTGGCGCGGATCGCTCGAGAGCACCCGGTCGTCGGTAGCGCCGCACTGCGTGAAGCCCTGCAGCGTCGCGTCGCCGATCGTGACGCTCGAGAGGCGCACGCGGCTCCGACCGCTGCCCGGCTCGGCGACGAGCTCGACGAGCAGCGCATCGCCGTTGAAGTAGGCGCTGCTGTTGCGCCACTCGCGCACGTGCCGCGCGTGCAGCGTCTGGCTCGCGCCGTCGAGCATCGAGGTGATGCGCAGGTAGGCGCCCGTGCCGAGCTCCTCGTCGCCGCCGAGCGTGACCTCGGCGAACGAGAGCCGCAGCCAGTCCGCGCCGGGCGAATCGACGCTGAAGGAGGCGACCACGCGCCGCGTCGGGCCGTCGTTCGCGACCAGGCCCGTGTCGTGGACGCGCACCTCGTCGTGCGAATGCAGCGGCGCTTCCTGGAAGGCGCGCGCGGCGGGAGCGAGGAGCGGGAGGGCGGAGAGGAGGATCGCGATGCGCATGGGGAGCTCCGGGGGGAGAGCTCGAACATACACGCTGCGCGGGTTCTCAGGAACGGGGGGCTGCGCGTTCCGCCGGGCTGAGATACGCCGCCAGCTCGTGCTGCGCGAACCCCTCGGCGGCGAGGGCCGAGGCGAGGAACGCGGCGTTCGCACGCGCGAACGCGAGCTCGTCGCGGCCGACCTCGACGCGCGCATGCTCGCCGAGATCGCGCACGCGCACCTGGCGCAGTCCCAGCTGCTTCAACGCCTCCTCCGCGCGCTCGATCCTGCCGAGGCGCTCCGCCGTCACGGGCGTGCCGACCGGCAGCCTGGACGCAAGACACGCCGACGAGGGCTTGTCCGCGACCACCAGCCCCGCC
The DNA here is from genome assembly GCA_044229935.1 of Planctomycetota bacterium. GTDB lineage: Bacteria > Planctomycetota > UBA1135 > UBA1135 > JADJLZ01. The sequence continues at coordinate 10,627 of JBGASC010000078.1, forward strand.
TCGCGCGCGTAGCGCCGCACGTCCTCCTTCGAGAAGCCCGCGCCCGAGAGCGGCGCGACGACGCCGAACTCCTTCGCGGCGCGCGCGCCGGGGCGCACGTCGAGGAGGTCGTCGGTGATCTCGCCGAAGGCCAGCGCACGGAAACCCTGCGCGCGCGCCCAGGGCTCCATCGCGCCGAAGAGCGCGCTCTTGCAGAAGTAGCAGCGGTCGCCGGCGTTGGCGCGGTAGCGCTCGTCGGAGAGCTCGTGGGTCGCGATCACCTCGACGCGCGCGCCGATCGAGGCCGCGAGCGCGAGCGCCTCGGCCAGCTCGCGCCGCGGCAGCGAGGGCGAGTCGGCGATCACGCCGCAGGCCTGCTCCCCCAGCACGGCGTGCGCCGCGTGCAGCAGCACGGCCGAGTCGACGCCGCCGGAGTAGGCGACGGCGACGCTCTCGAGCTCGCGCAGCGAGGCGTAGAGGCGCGTGCGGCGCTCGGCGTGGTCGGGGATCTCGCGCGCGACGTTCACGGCAGGTACTGCGCGACCTTCTTCACGTAGCCGTCGGCGCTGCTGAAGATGCGCGCGACCTCCTCGTCGGAGAGCGTGCGCAGCACCTTGGCCGGCACGCCGGCGACCAGCGAGCGCGGCGGCACGACGAAGTTCTCCTTGACGACCGAACCCGCGGCGACGAGCGACTCGCGGCCGATCACGGAGCCGCCGAGCAGGATCGCGCCCATCCCGATCAGGCAGCGGTCCTCGATGCGCGCGCCGTGCAGCACGCAGCGGTGGCCGACCGTGACGTCCTCGCCGATCACGCTCGGCACGCCCGGGTCGGCGTGCACCATCGTCAAGTCCTGGATGTTCGTGCGCGCGCCGATCGTGATCGGCGCGTCGTCGCCGCGCAGCACGCAGCCGAACCACACGCTGGCCTGTGCGCCGAGCGTGACCTCGCCGGTCAGGATCGCGTTGGCGGCGGCGTGGGCGCCGCCCTCGACGGGTCGCATCAGGCCGCGGCGCGGGAAGGTGCTCATGCTCGTGCTCGCGTGTCGTGGCGGAGGGAGCTCAAGGGAGATCGCAGGTGCACGCCGGACGTTCAGAAGAGGAACAAGAGGCCCTGGCCGTACAAGCTGTGCGGCGCGCTCGGGAAGAGGAACACCAGCGCGAAGGTCAGCCCGTTGTGCAGCGCGTGCACGCTCCAGCTGGCGACCAGGCGCTGCGTTCGCAGCATCAACCCGCCCAGGATCAGCGCCAGGCCGAAGATCGGCACGGCCACCTCGGGCCCGTGCAGGAGCGCGAAGCAGGCCGCGGTCACGGTCAGGCCGCCGCGGTCGCGCAGGTTCTGCACGAGCAGCGGCTGCAGGAAGGCGCGGAAGAGCAGCTCCTCGAAGAGCGGCACGACCAGCACGCCCAGCACGACCGCGATCCAGCGCTGCTCGTGCGGCAGCTCGAGCGCGAGCTTGAGCACGGGCTGCGGTCCGCTGCCCGGCGAGAGGTGCTGCATCGCCCAGGCCCAGGCGAGCATCAGCCCGAACAGACCCGGCAGGAGCAGGACGTAGCTCGTCACGCCCGCGAGCAGCGCCTCGCCGTGGCGGCCGACGGGAATGCCGAGCGCGCGCAGGCCGTCGGGCTCGACGCGCCGCGCGTGGAAGGCGAACACCAGCGTGCCCGCGCCCATCGCCAGCGCCATGCGCGTCAGGCCGGAGACGAGGTCGTCTCCGCCCTCGCGCGGCGGGACGAGCTTCGCGCCGAGGGCGAGCACGCCCGCGATCACCAGCACGATCAGCACCAGGTGCGAGAAGCCCCAGCGCCGGAACACGACGTTGCGACCGGGGAAGAGCCGCCGCACGATCAGCAGCACCAGCGGCGCGAGCGCGAGCGACGAGGCGAGCAGCGCCAGGCCGATGCAGCCCAGGTCGGTCAGCTCCGCGGCTCGAGGTGCGTCGTGCATCGACTCAGGGCGCCTTGGGGCCCGCGCCCGCGATCAGCCCTTCGGTCGGCGAGGACGCGTTGGCGTAGAGCCGGCGCGGGATGCGCCCGGCGAGGTACGCCTGCCGTCCGGCGCTGCACGCGTCGCGCATCGCGGCCGCCATGCGCAGCGGCTCGCGCGCCGAGGCGATGCCGGTGTTGAGCAGCACGCCCGCGACGCCCAGCTCCATCGCGAAGGCGACGTCGGAGGCGGTGCCCACGCCCGCATCGACGATCACCGGCACGTTGACCAGCTCGAGGATGATGCGGATCGCGTTGGGGTTGAGCACGCCCTGGCCCGAGCCGATCGGCGAGCCGGCGGGCATCACGCTCTTCGCGCCGAGCTCGGCCAGGTGCACGCACAGGCGTGGATCGTCGGAGCAGTAGACCAGCACCTCGAAGCCCTGCCGCACGAGCTCGCGCGTCGCCTCGAGCGTGCCGACGGGATCGGGCAGGAGCGTCTTGGGGTCGCCGAGCACCTCGAGCTTGACCAGCTTCGTGTCGAGCACGTCGCGCGCGAGCTCCGCGGTGCGGATCGCGCTCGCCGCGTCGAAGCAGCCGGCGGTGTTGGGCAGGACCGCGTAGCGCTTGCGGTCGATGTGGTCGAGCAGCGAGGGGCCCGCGTTCTTGTCGAGGTTGACGCGCCGCACCGCGACCGTGACGCACTGCGTGCCGCTGATCGCGAGCGCCTGCGCGGTCTCCTCGAAGCTCTTGTACTTGCCCGTGCCGACGAGCAGGCGCGAGGTCAGCGTGGTCGAGCCGAGGACCAGCGGTTCGTCGGCGAGGTGGGCGGATGTCTCGGTGCGTGTCATGGATCTCCTACCCGCCGCCCACCAGCGTCACGACCTCGACGCGATCGCCCGCGGCGAGCCGCGTCGTGGCGCGCTCGCTCCGGCGCACGAGCTGCGCGTTGCGCTCGACCGCGACCTGCTCGGGCCGCAGCTCGAGCAGCTCGACCAGCGCGGCGACACTGGTGCCCTCGGGCACCTCGCGCGCGACGCCGTTGACCTCGATCGGGATCTGCATGGGGCGGAACGAAGGCCGCGCATTGTCGCACAACAGCCTCCCGCGATCCATGCGCTGCGCGCCGCGAGGAACCGGAAACGAGCTCCGCCGCGCGGACGTAAGCTGAGCGCGATGGCGCGGCCGGTCCTCCTGCTCTCTCTCGCGCTCGCGGCCGCCGCGGCGATCGTCGCAGCGCTTGCTCTGCAGCGCCGTCCGCCGGCCCCAGGCGTGCCCTCGCCGATCGCCGCGTCGAAGCCGCCGACACCGCTGCGCGCCGCCGAGCCGCTCGAGACCGCCGAGGAGGTGCCGCTGCGACGTGCGAGTGCGCTCCTCGCCCATGCGCTGCGAGGAACCGTCGCGAGCGCCGAGCCTGCGGAGCTCCCGCGCGACGGCTACTTCCGCAAGCGGGCTCCCGACGGCTGCGTGCTCGAGGAAGGCGCCTATCTCCGCGGCGAGAAGGAAGGCCCGTGGATCTACCGCGCCGCGACGGGAGCGATCGAACTCGAAGGCAGCTACCACCACGGACGCGCGACGGGATTCTGGCAGGGCTGGCACGCCAACGGGCAGAAGGCCTGCGAGGGCTCGTGTGAGGATGGCCGGCTCGTGGGCCGCGTGTCGTTCTGGAGTGAGGACGGCAGCCTCGACGCCGCGCGCAGCGGCGAGTACGTCGATGGCGAGCGTGTGCGGGAGTAGCGCGGATCGCGCTCAACCGACGCGCACGAACGCGCTCGTCCAGTTGTTCGTCTCGGACCAGGTCAAGAAGTGCCGGTGATCCGCCGCCGCGCCCGCGGATCTTCACGAGGAGCCGGCGATGTGGGAGAATCCCCGCATGAGGGAGAGACGCAGAGATCCCAAGTCCGCCCAGCTCCCGCTTCAGGAGGAGATCGCGGCGTTCAACAGCAAGCGCGCGGAGTGGATCGCGGCCGGGCTCGCCGGGAAGTGGGTCGCCATGAAGGCGGATGCCATCCTCTCCTTCTTCCCCGACATGAGCGCTGCGTATGCGGCCGGCTTGCGGGCGTTCGGCAACAATCCGTTCCTCGTGAAGGAGATCCGCGAGGCGGACGAGCGGATCATCATCCACCGCATGGCGCCGAAGCGTCGTCGAGCGTGAGGCATGGCGAGGAGGCGCTCGGAGCGCAGGCAATGGGAACGCCATCGGCGCGGGCTTCCCCACTACGTGAGCCTGGGCGGAAACGTCGTCAACAGCGAGATCATCCAGGACGTGTGGATGACCAGACCACATCCGGAGGGAACGGATCTGAACACGGTGCATTGGCGCAAGCTGCGTGCGGTCGTGGATACGGGCTGCACGCACACCGCGATCCGTGAGGACATCGCGGCAGAGCTCGGGTTGCCGATGGTCGACTCCTGCGTGGTGGGCACGGCGAGTTCGGGACGCTCGGGCGAACAGCGTCCGATAGTCCTGGGAATCGTGCTGATCCACGAGAGCCCCAAGCGCCAGGCGATCGCGGAGCGGCGGCTGATCACCTCGGACATGCCCGACGAGATGCTCCTCGGCATGGATCTCCTGGCCGGCGGAATCCTCACCGTCGATCTGGTCAGCAACGTCTGGGAGTGGCGCATGCACCAGCGGCGCGCCCACCGTCCGGGTCCGAACCTCTAGCGACCGCCGCGTTCACCCGACGCGCACGAACGCGCACTTCAAGTAGTGCGTCTCGGGCAGCGTCAGAAGGTGCGGGTGATCCGCCGCCGCGCCCGCGAGTTCCTCCAGCCAGGCCGGTCGCTTCGCCGCGGCCGAGGCTTGCGCCAGCAGGTCGACGAACTCCCAGGCGCGCAGGTTGTACGAGCACGAGGCGCTGACGAGCTCGCCGCCCGGCTCGACGATCTCGAGCGCGCGGCGGTTGAGCTCGATGTAGCCGCGCATCGCGCCCTCGACCTGCGAGCGGTTCTTGGCGAAGGCCGGCGGGTCGACGATCACGCTGCCCCAGCGCTCGCCGCGCGATGAGCGCGCGCGCAGGTCGTCGAGCGCGTCGGCCTTCTCGGTCGAGAGCTGCTTCTCGACGCCGTTGCGCGCGGCGTTGCGGCGCGCGCGCTCGAGCGCCTGCACCGACTGGTCGACGCACAGCACGCGCTCGGCGCCCGCCAGCGCGGCGCGCACGCCGAAGAGGCCGTCGTAGCTGAACACGTCGAGCACGCTGCGCCCGCGCGCGTGCCGCGCGGCGCGGCGGCGGTTCTCGCGCTGGTCGAGGTAGTGCCCGGTCTTGTGGCCCGCGAGCACGTCGACCTCGTACACCAGGCCCTCCTCGCGCACGAGCAGCTCCTCGGGCAGCTTGCCCTCGAGCAGCACCTTGCGCTCCTCGAGGCCCTCGAGCTTGCGCACGCTCGAGTCGGAGCGCTCGAGCACGGCGCTGACCGGCGTGGCGAGCGTCTCGCGCACGCAGCCGAGGATCGTCGGCACCAGGCGGTCCGCGGCGAGCGTGCCGCTCTGCACGACCAGCACCGAGGCGTAGCGGTCGATCACCAGGCCCGGGATGCCGTCGGCGTCGCCCGCGACCAGGCGCGCGGCGTTCTCCGGTGCATCGAGCCCCAGGCGCGTGCGCAGCGCCAGCGCGCGGCCGACGCGCTCGCGCCAGAACTCGGGGCCCGGCTCGGGAGCGGCGCGCGTCAGGAGGCGCACGGCGATGCGCGAGTGCGCGCTGTAGGTGCCCCAGCCGAGCACGCGGCCCTGCGGGTCCTCGACGGCGACCAGCGTGCCGCCCTCGGCGTCGGCGCCGGCGAGATCGTCACGGTAGATCCAGGGATGTCCGCCGTCGATCCAGCGGCGTCCCTTGGCGGTCAGGCGCACGGAGCTCATCCGCACATCTTGACCTTCCGCGCCTCAGAGAGCGTGATGAAATCACGCTCTCTGGAGGCTGCGGCGCTCTGCGCCGCAGCCCAGCGAGCACGGAGAGTTCGTAGAATCGATTCGTTCACGAACTCTCAGCGGGCCAGCAGCGCCTCGAAGCGTTTCTCGCCGCGCAGCGTGGCGAGGTCGGGATCCTCGCGCGCCCAGGCCTGCTGCTTGGCGCGCATGCCGCTGGTGGGCAGGTTCTCGTCGAAG